>CAZNGS010000050.1:0-31591 GCA_964572825.1 uncultured candidatus Brocadiaceae bacterium | reverse complement strand
GCGCGTCGGCGTAGTCGATATACTCCTCCAGCTCGATGCATTCCTCCTTGATCGTGCGGAGCGCCCGCTCGGCGTACCCGTTCTGCCAGGCCTCGCCCTTGTCTGTCATGCTGAGCCGCACCCCTGGGGGCAGGGCGGCGATGTAGTCGTCGCAGGCATACTGCACGCCCTGGTCGGAGTGATGAATCTCGGGGGTGCCGCAGCGCAGCGCCCTCTTCAGCGCCCCCAGCGTGAGGGAGACGTTCAGGCCTCGGGTCAGGTTCCAGCCGCGCAGCCGGCGCGTGTAGACATCCATCAAAATGGCCAGATACAGCCGCTCCAGCCGCACGTGCACGTAGGTGATATCTGCCACCCACACCTGCTCCGGGCGGTATATAGTGAGGTTCTCGACCAGATTGGGATAGCGCGGAAAAGGGTGTTCGCTGTCGGTGGTGCGGACCTTGCGCCTGGGGGGCCGTTCGGTCAGTCCCATCTGACGCATGAGCCTCAGCACGCGTTTGTGGTTGGCCGAGTATCCCTCCCGGCGGAGCTCGGCCGTGACGCGTCGGTACCCGTAGGTCGGCCACTGCTGGACCACCTGGGCGATGGCTTCTTTGAGCGGCTCGTCGGTGGCCCGCTGCGGCCTGTAGTAGAAGCTGCTGCGGTTGCAGGCCAGCGTCTCGCAGAGGAGCTTCAGGGGGTAGTCTGCTCGCATCGTGCTCACCACCTCCCTTCGCTGGTGGGCGGAACGTCCAGAAGCGTCGAGGCTTTTTTTAAAACCCCAACCTGCATGGTGAGGCGCCCGACCATGCGCTCCAGTTCGGCAATACGCTCCTTCAGCTCCTGCTCCTGGCCACCGCCGAAGGCCAGGCTGGCATTGGCTTCAAGCTGCTTTCGCCAGCGGGTCAGCTGGCCTGCGGTCAGGTGGTGTTGCTTGCAGATTTCGGCCTGGCTATGCACGCCGCTCAGCACGGCGAGTGCCACACGGGCCTTGAACTCCGGGGTGAACTTCCGTCTCTTGGCCATGACTGCTTCCTCCCGATCCAGGACGGTACCCGAGAATAAGGCACCTGTCCAGTTTCAGGGGTGCAGTACAAGATGTAATGATTCGCACGAGACTGCACCAGTCTGAAGGAGCTTGTGGCTGAGGAGGATCGCTTGTTTTCCAAACGGCGACTGGAGAGGGGCTCTTGACAAATGTGTCAAAGCCAATGCGGTGGTTGGTAAGAATAGTAACACTGACCACGATCTTGTCGCTTTGTGTCTTGGGTGCGTACGTGGCTCTAAACGTTATAAAGCCCCATCTCAACCCGGAGAACGTCGAGCGGGCGATCGAGGACCACCGGTTGCTCACGTTGAGGTTCATACTGTGGTTTAGGCCTGACCTATCTAAAGGTCAACACGACGGAAAACGCACACCGCTGCACCAAGCCGTCGGGTGGGGTCATCCTGCTGTTGCGCTATTGATGCAAAAAGGAGCGCGGATGTCTGCCAGGGATAGACAAGGTTATACGCCTTTATTGTATGCCGTGTTCCTGAATCGTGTCCGCTCTGCCGAGTTGCTGATGGAGCACGGCGCGGATGTATCTGTAGCGAATGAGCGCGGTGTGACCGCTCTGCACTACGCTGCCGCCACGGGTAGTCCACCCAGACTTGTCCTGGAGTTGCTGGCCCGGGGCGCCGATCCCAACGCGCGTGACAGCGAAGGCTTGACACCTTTGCATTGGGCTCCGGGTCCGCCGGACAATCGAGAGGCTGCTCGCATATTGATCGCACGTGGCGCAGCCGTGGATGCAGAGAGTGTGCGGGGGTGGACACCCCTTCACTACGCCGCACATGAGGGTTCGATCCGGGTGCTTTCCCTTTTGGTCGCGGAGGGCGCCGATTGGACGAAGCAAACGGCATCTGGTCATACGCCACTGATGCTTGCCCAGGAATCGTACGACCGGGCAAAGGAAGAGCGGTCACTCTCGACGGATGCCCTGGCCCAGGCGGTGAGGCTGCTGAAAGCCCTCGAGCGAAAAGACAGCGCTGACTGGCACACGAGGAGAACAAAGTTTTCACGCCTTTTGCTTAATCAAGCAGAAACTCGGCGACGGGTTTTCTGGCCAAACAGGAGATGGGCATGCATCGCACTATACATCAGCTGGGACGAATGCCGTAGCAGTTCACGACCATGTTTTTCGTCCCCCGGTGGGACATCACCCGAAACCCGACGTGGGCGCTGAAAGGGCCGCCCTCTTCCACCGGCAGCAACGTGAACTTCACCGCCGGCGCTCGCTCATCCCCGTGTCCCCGGACCAGTTCCACCTCGATGTAATCCGGCGACGACTCCACCTCCAGCCCCGTCACCCCGACGCCGTCCCGCACGCGAAGCTCCACCGTCTTCCCGGCCCGCTCGTCCTTCCCCAGCATCCCGAAGAAAACCTCCTCCTCCACCAGCCGGACCGCCGGAGCAGACTCGACCCTCACCGTCAGAGGGAGCTTCTTCCGCACCTCCCCGTTGACCGGGAGATTGACCTTGAGCTCATGATCGCCGGGCTCCAGGGGAGGTCGCACCGTCACCCGCAGGGGAAGTCCATCGCCCTGAGCCGCCATCCGGCCCTTTGGCGCCGCGAACTCCAGCCACCGGGGCAGTTCCCTCGGCTCGCCCACCTCCAGGGCGCCGCCGAAGTTTCTTTTCAGGGTCAGCCCCCTGGTCACCGGCTCCCCCCGGACCTCGCCGAACTCCAGCCCGGCGGGCTGCACGGTGAATTCCGGCAGTACTTCGCCCTGGAGGACCCCGACTTATTCACGAGGGAACGACGGGAATTAGTGTCAGAACACCGACACGCAACTCGTTAGATCACCTTTGACCGATTCGCCTCGGGGTTCAGGCCTGTGCGTCAGCCGAAGCCGCAGCCCTCGCCCTGCGGGAGCGTCGTCAGCACCGCATCTGCTGTGTCAGCCTGCGCTTGCAGTGTAAGAACACAGCGGCGCTTGCCTTCGTTGCATCTGCGGCACTGACAACGCTTGAATAACCCGGGGAATCACTGAAACCTGCCTGTCGGAGGGATTGTTGCTCTCGATCACTACGTACCGCGTAAACTCCCCCACCACGTCGAGGGCCTCGTATTTCACCTCCAGCGTCGCCGTGCCTCCCGGCGGGATGCGCCTCTGCCCCATCGACACCTCCATGCAGGTCTCGCAACGGGGCCTCACGTCGGAGATCACGAGCGTCCCGTCCCAGCCCATCGCCGCATGGAGCATTAGCTTGAGTCCCTCCAGTGGCGATTTGATCTTCCGGAGACCTTCTCGATCGATTCCGACAGCGCCTTCACGTGATGACTGTGGCACTTCTGTTTCTTGAGCTGCGGCGCATCGTAGCTCGAAAAACACTCCCTGACCAATATGCTTTCCAACCCGGCCAGCGTTCCCTGTACCACCTGCGAGCTCGGGCGCGGCTCCAGGGCCATCGCCGGGTCGCTGTTGGCGGAGACGGATGTCACCGTGGCCTGCATGAGCACCTGCAGCCGGCGGCTCGGGCTGGGGGGCGGGGAGACCTACAGGTGGAACCATGTCGAATCGGCAGGCACGTTGAAAGCCCGCGGACGGGCTCGTATGATATCGTTTTGCGGGATTCGGCATAAGCAGTTTCTCGATCCTCCGGGAGAGACCATGGCCAGCAAAGCCGGCGCCCACACGGCGCAGCGGCGGGGCGTCGCCCTGCGGGCGGAGGGACTTGTGAAGGACTATCGCGTGGGGCGCACACGCCTGCGCGTTCTGCACGGGGTGGACGCCGAGGTCCGGAGGGGCGAGATCCTCTGCATCGTGGGGCCCAGCGGCGCCGGCAAGAGCACTCTGCTGCACATCCTGGGCATGCTGGACACTCCAACCGACGGCCGCGTTCTGCACGAGGGCAGGGACCTGAGCGAGCTCTCGGCGCTGCAGCGGGCGCGTTGGCGCAACCGGCTGTTCGGCTTCGTCTTCCAGTTCTACCATCTGCTGCCGGATTTCACGGCGCTGGAGAACATCGCCCTGCCCGCCCTGGCGGACGCCGGCCTCACGGACTGGCGTGCGAAACGGCGTGAGGCGCGCGCGTTGGCCGGTCACATGCTGGAGCTGGTGGGACTGGGGGATCGGACCGAACACCGCCCCGCGCAGCTCTCCGGGGGGGAAAGACAGAGGGTGGCCATCGCCCGGGCACTGGTCAATCGGCCGGAGGTCCTCTTCTGCGACGAACCCACCGGCAACCTGGATACCGACACGGGACAGGCAATCCTGGACCTGCTGAAGGACATACAGGAGGAAACCGGCTGCACCCTAGTCATCGTGACCCACGAGGAGAGGATCGCAGCCCTGGGGGACAGGACCGTGCACCTGCGGGACGGCCGCCTGGCAGGCCGTTAACGGCCCGTTGAGGGCTGATTCGGCAAAGTAGCTTGCATCAAGGTTCCTCTCCGTATAGGCTACAGGCTGCATGGTGGGGATTGCCGCGCACCCTCGATACGGCACGAGAGGAAGGAGGGCCAGTTGGGGCTGAAAGTCTACATCAACGGCGAGCTCTACGAGAAGCAAGAAGCCCGCATCTCCGTCTACGACCATGGGCTGCTCTACGGCGATGGCGTCTTCGAGGGTATCCGAGCTTACAACGGGCGGGTCTTTCGGGGCAAAGAGCACATCGACAGGCTCTACGCGTCCGCCAGGGCGATCGCCCTGGAGATCCCCATGAGCAGGGAGGAGATCGCCCAAGCGATCGAGGACACCCTGGCAGCGAATGGTCTCTCGGATGCCTACATCCGGCTCGTGGTCACCCGCGGCGTCGGCACCCTGGGGCTCGACCCGTACAAATGCACCAACCCCCAGGTCATTATCATCACGGGCAGCATCGCGCTGTATCCCCCGGAGCTGTATGAAAAGGGACTGGAGCTGGTCACCGTCTCCACCCTGCGCAACCACCCCAACGCCGTTAACCCCCGGATAAAATCCCTCAACTACCTGAACAACATCCTGGCCAAGATCGAGTGCATTCAAGCGGGCGTCAGCGAGGCCATCATGCTGAACAAGGACGGCTACGTGGCCGAATGCACGGGGGACAACATCTTCACCGTCAAGGACGGCGCCCTGGAGACCCCCCCCGTCCACGCCGGCATCCTGGAAGGAATCACCCGCAAGGTGGTCATGGAGCTGGCCGGGGCGGCAGGCATCGACACCGTGGAGCGAGACATGACCCGCTTCGACCTCTACGTTGCCGACGAGTGCTTCCTGACCGGCACCGCCGCCGAGATCATACCGGTCGTCAAGATCGACAATCGCCCCATCAAGGATGGCGAGCCGGGCCCCGTCACGCTCCGGCTGCTGGAGATGTTCAGGGACCAGACTACAAACAACAAGGGCTGAGCAGGCGCCCGTTTCACCTTTGGACGGAGTGACAGGACCATGTATGCTGCCTTCAGCGGACAGGCGGTGGGAGTGACTCCTCCCTTCGATGAAGCCGTGGAGCTGGCCGCCCACCATGAGTTCAAGGGCATATACCTCGACCTGGGCTTCCTCAGGTCCGCCGGCCCCGAAACCGTCGTCCAGTTGCTGGAAGAACGCAGCCTGGAAACGGCCGGCTGGACGTTGCCGTTCTCGCTTACCGCCGACGAAGACGATTTTGCCGCCGCCCTCGAAGAGCTGCCCCAGGTGGCCGACCTCTGCTGCCGCGCCAACGGCAGGCGTTGCGTCCGGTGGATCTCGCCGGGCTCCTCCATGCCCTACGAACAGAGCTTCGCCCTCCTGCGCGACCGGGTGACGGCCGTCTGCGCCGTGCTGGAGGAATTCGACGTGCGGCTGGGGCTGGAGTTCATCGGACCCACCACCTCCCGGCAAAGCGCCGAATACGAGTCCATTCACACCCTCGATCAGATGCTGGAGCTGTGGGACGCCGTCGAGGTGGCCAACGTCGGCCTGCTGGCCGACTGCTGGCACCTCCACTGCGCGGACATCAGCATGGACGCCATCCTGGGTCTGACAGCCGAGCAGGTCGTGGACGTACACGTCAGCGACGCTCCCCGCCGTGTGTCCCGTGATGAGTTGATGGACAACGATCGCCGGCTGCCCGGCGAGACCGGCGTCATCGACGCGCGGCGCTTCCTGGAATGCCTCCGCGAGATCGGCTACACCGGACCGGTTATGGCCGAGCCCATCGGCAAACCTCTCCATCTGCTGGAAAGCCACGAGGCCGTCCGCATCCTCAAAGAGTCCCTGGACAGTGTCTGGCCCGCGTGAGCGCCGGACACCCCGTTCACTGCATCGGAGTGAATTCCATGCCCGAACCGGAACATCAGCAGAGCTTCGTGCTGACCGTGGCGGAGTCGAAACGCCTCATTGCCCGTTCCCTCAAGCGCTTGCCTGTCCTCATGAGGGCGCTCAACGGGGGCATCGTCGCCATTGCCAAGGGCACCACCAACGGTTACGTGGCGGAAGAGCTGCTGGGGCGGGGGCTCGATAAGACCCAATACTGCACCGGCGTCACCAGGCCAACCCAGGGGGCCGACTCTGCCACCACTGCCAGCAATCTGCCCGATGTCGTGCTGCGCCACGGCGAGGTTCAGGAGGGCGTAACCGCCACGGAAATCGTCTCCGAAATGGGCCCCGGAGACGTATTCATCAAGGGCGCCAACGCCATCAACTACGACCGGAAACAGGCCGGCATCCTCATCGGCCATCCCACCGGCGGCACCATCGGTGCGGCTGTCGGCACCGTTGTCGCCCGCCGGGCCACCCTGCTCATACCGGTGGGTCTGGAGAAGCACATTCCCGGCGACCTTCACCAGTTGTATCGCGACCTGACTCGCGTCGCCGACCGGGGCGAAGGCCCCACCCTCTGGCCCGTGGACGGACAGATATTCACCGAGATCGAAGCCCTGAAGCTCCACATGGCCGGCGGGCAGGCGGCCCTCATGGGCGCCGGCGGCATAGCCGGCGCGGAAGGCAGCGTGCGCATCTTCGTGTGGGGCACGCCCGAGCACATCGCCCGCGCCGGCGGCATCATCCGGGACGTGCAGGGCGAGCCACCGTTCATCTCGTAGCCCCCGCGCAGCCGCCGCCTGTCATGGACCGGCGGGACAAACACGGACGGACACGGAAATGCTCCGGCCGTTCTGCTGTTCATCCGCGTTCGCCCGGCCGCTGATCAGCCCTCATCAATGCCGCTCGATCGGAATCCGGAGCCCCGCGTCGCTCCGAACCGGACGCGTTCAATGAAGCGGGCATGGCGTTGACCCCCGGGGTCGCAACGCAGTATGCTGATGATGCTGTCTGAGGGGGGCGGTACATGACAACCAGAAGGCAGGTGATAGGCCTGATGCTGTTCCTGCTGGCGGTGGCAGCAGTCGCTGCCGCGGGGGCGGTGTTCACGGCTTCGGGGACGGGGAGCTGGTACGCTTCTCTGCAGAAGCCGGCGTGGACGCCGCCGGACTGGCTTTTCGGGCCGGCCTGGACGGTTCTCTACCTGACGATGGCCGTGGCGGCCTGGCTGGTCTGGCAGCAGGAGGGCCTCGCCGGGGCGCGCCTGCCGTTGACGGCGTTCTCGGTCCAACTCCTGCTCAACGGCGCCTGGTCGCCCCTCTTCTTCGCCTGCAAATGCCGGGGCTGGCTTTCGCAGAACTCGTCCTGCTCTGGCTGGCGATACTTGCGACGCTGGTGCTTTTCTGGCGGCGATCGAGGGTGGCCGGGGCGTTGCTGGTGCCGTACATCCTGTGGGTCACCTATGCCGGTGCACTCAACTTCGCCCTCTGGCGCTTGAACGCCTGAAGGCCGGATCCGGCCCCCGCTTGACGGGGTCGACCGGACGGGGCCCACGAAATGCCCACCATTGGAGACGCTCCCATGGCAGAGCACAGAACTCTCAAGCAGCGCATGCACGCCGGCGAACCGGTGAACGTGGCGTTCGGATCGCTGGAGATGGACCGGGCACAACTGGAGGAGAAGCTCGGCGAGGACGAATACGACCTCACCTTCGTCGACGCGCAGCACAACCCGCTCGATGAGAACCGCCTGGTTCGGTTTTGCCAGATGGCGACGGACGTGGGTTCGCCCGCCCTCCTGCGCATACCGCACCCACGGCAGGCCTACCTGTGCGGGCGGTACCTGGACATGGGGCCGCTGGCGATCATCGTGCCACTCGTGGAGGATGAACGCACGGCCGGGGATGCCGTCGAAGGCTTCTACTACCCTCCCGTGGGGCGGCGGAGCTGGTGGCCCAGCCACGCCTACGGGCATGGCCCGGAGCGGGAGAGGCGCGAATACGCCGACTGGTGGAACGAAACCGGCATCCTGATCCTCCAGCTTGAATCCGTGGACGGCGTCATGAACGCAACAGAACTTGCCCTGCCCGGCGTCGATATGCTGGCCTTCGGAAACGCCGACCTGACATTCGACCTGGAGGCCCACCCCGAGGCGCCGTTCACCTCCTTCGAAGAGGCCCGGGAGCACGTGGTCGAGCTGACCCGGGGACGGGACGTGAAGGTGGCCGCCGCGCCCATTCCCGTGGGCCAGTTGTAGGGCGGGGTTTTGACAAACCCCGCGCCGGACGTTATCCTGGGTGCGGAGGCTGGAGGAGATACTCGGAGCGCCGGACGGGCATTCCGGCGCCGAGGTTCCCCACCGCCGTAGCGCCCGGAGGTCCGCGCCATTGCCCGGCGGCGGGCAGTCGGGCGCGGCGTGTATGCACGCGCGTTCCTGGTTCCGATCCAATCCCGGAGAACTGCAGGAGGTTCTGGATGCTTGGCTGCCATATGGGTCGTATCTTTCAGGTGACCGTGGCGGGTGGGTCTTACGAGGAAGGCCTGACAACCATGTTGCACGGCGTGCCGCCCGGCATGGCCGTCCTCGAACAGAAGATATACGGCGACCTGCTGCTGCGCAAGCCGGGTGTCGACGAGCTGTCCTCCCCCCGCAAGGAGCCCGACCTTCCCGTGGTCTACTCCGGCGTGAATTCCGCCGACACGGTGCAGGGCGCGGGCAACGAGGGGCACACCAACGGCACGCCGCTGGTGGTCCTTATTCCAAACCTCGACCGCCATTTCGTCCACATCAAGGAATACCAGGACACCAATCGCACGCCCCGCCCCGGCCACGCCTCCTACGCATCGTTCCAGAAATACGGTCCCGACGACGACGCCATCGGCGCCGGGTTCTTCAGCGGTCGTTACACCGCCACCATCGTCGCCGCCGGCAACGTTGCCAAGCAGATTCTCAAGCTCTGCGGCGTCGAGGTCTTCTGCTACGTCAAAGAGCTGGCCGGCGTATCGGCCGACACCTCCGACCATGCGCTGGCCCGTCAGCGCTCTGAATCCTTCAAGCAGATGCGCCGGGACACCGACCCGTTCTACCAACAGATATATGTCAACCAGCGCATCACGCCCGACATGCGGTTCCTGGAAAAGATGGCCGTTCTGGCGGAAGTTGAAGGACAGATAGATGAAATCCGCGCCACGGCGCCGGAACTCAGCGCGGACGAATGCCGCCAGGAATACGGCGTCCACCACATCCTGAACTGCCCCGACCCGGCGGGCGCCGATGACATGCTCGAGGCCGCCAACCGCATCAGCGCCACCGGCGACTCCTGCGGCGGCGTGGTGGAGCTGGTCGCCACGGGCTTGCCCGTCGGCGTCGGCGAGCCGGTCTTCCAGAAACTGGACGGCCAGCTCGGGGGCATGCTGGGCATCGGGGCCGTCAAGGGCGTCGAGGTCGGCGCCGGATTCGCCGTCAAGGACATGACCGGCAGCCAGAACAACGACCAAATGCGATCCGAGGACGGCGAAGTGGTCTTCGAGAGCAACAACGCCGGCGGCATCATCGGCGGCCTTTCCACCGGGCAGGACGTGGTGGCGCGCCTGGCCGTCAAGCCCACCCCCACCATAGACAAGCCGCAGAAGACCATCGACAAGTACACGTTGGAGAACAAGGAACTGGAAGCCATCACCCGCCGCGACCCCACCATCGTGGCCCGCATATGGCCGGTGGCGGAGAACTACGCCGCCATCGTCCTGCTGGACAACCTGATGGCCTACTACGGCTACGAGGCCATGAAAGAGCGCAGTTACGGCCGGCAGGGGTGAACCATCCGGGCAGACGCGCCCGACTGCGAACCCTCGCGACGGTCACTGCCGATACTGGCCAGGGCGCTCTCGTCCGGCGGCACGCCCATCCAGACGCAGATGTACTGGACGTTCCCCTCCAGGTCCAGGCACGTGCCGGCGGGGTAGTGGCCGTCTGTCTCGGCCAATCTGCCCTCCCGCCGCAGCAGGTTCCCCTTGAAGGACCGGTGCGTGCTGCCGCCGAAGAGCTCCCGGCGCAAGATGCTGCAGAGGTTCACCCACAGGCACCGCTCGTCCAACCACCCTCAATCGTTTTTACACCGAACTCTTGATAGTATCGCCGGGCCGGTTAGCTTGACAGATGGGCGGCCATTGGGTATATTGCTTTTGTTCTGCCTTTCGGGCATGCGCTTTCCCGGTGTACCTCGGCCTGTCCCACGCCACGAGGCATTACGCGTACCACAATATGCCGGCGCGGTGCTACGGGGTGGGCGGCTGGTTTTGTTCGCTCAAACGGCATATGCATTTCGGGAGAAAAGCTTGGACAACCTGAACGTAAGGGAGCTGATCAAAGCCGGATTCCACTTCGGCCATCGGACCAGCCGGTGGAACCCGGCCATGAAGCCGTATATCTTCAAGCGGCGCAACCTGATCCACATCATCGACCTGAGGGAGACGTTGCGCGGCTTGATCGTGGGGCGAAGACTGACGAAGGCTATCGCGGCCAGGGGGCAGTACGTGCTCTTCGCGGGAACCAAGAAGCAGGCCGCTTCCCTGGTGAAGCGCGAAGCGGAACGCTGCGGGATGCCCTACGTGGCGGATAGATGGCCGGGCGGGCTGCTGACCAACTACGTGACCATCCGCAGCCGACTCGAGCGGCTGGAAGAGCTGGAGGAACTGGAGCGAACCGGGCAGATGGCCATGTACAGCAAGAAGATGGTGTCCGCCCTGCGCCGCGAGAAACGCAAAATCCTGCGCAACCTGGGCGGCGTGCGGGAGATGGACAGGCTGCCGGGCCTGCTGGTCATCGTCGACCCCGCCCGCGAGCACATCGCCGTACGGGAGGCCCTGAAACTGGAGATACCGATCATCGCCCTCACCGATACCGACGGCGACCCCGCCGAGATCGACGTGGTCGTGCCGGGCAATGACGATTCAATCGCCGCCGTTGAGATATTCCTCCAGACCATGTCGGAAGCGGTCCTGCAGGGCCGGCAGAGGACCGGAACTGAACCGGCGACGGCCCCCGAGGAGACGGCCGAAGAGCCTGCCGCAGCCGAGGAGGCAGAGCCCGCCGAACAGGTCGAGGCTGCCCGGGAGACCGATGGTGAAGAGTCGTCTGAAGAAGAGGCAGAAGTCGAGTCGTCCACCCGGCAGGCGGCGGAAAGCTGAAGCCGCCCGGCCTGCGCCAGAGAAAACCAGCCCCTGTGCGCACAACCAGTATAATCGCACCGCAGGAGAAAAAGAGCATGAGTATCGGCGCCCAACAGGTGAAGGAGCTGCGTGACCAGACGTCCGCCGGACTGATGGACTGCAAGCGCGCGCTGGTCGAGGCCGAGGGCAACATGCAGAAGGCGCGCACGCTGCTGCGCGAGAAGGGACTGGCCAGGGCCCAGGAGAAGCGGGGCCGGGAGACCACCGAGGGCGCCATTTTCGCCTACGTGCACCACAACAACCGGCTGGGCGCCCTGGTGGAGCTGGCATGCGAGACGGATTTCGTCGCCCGAAACGAGGATTTCCAGGAGCTGGGCCGGCAGATGGCCATGCAGGTGGCCGCCATGGCCCCAAGAGCGATCAGACCCGAAGAGCTGCCCGAGGAAATCGTCGAGACCGAGCGTCAAATCTACCGACAGCAATGCGCGGACAAGCCCGAACACATCCAGGAGAAGATCGTCGAGGGCAAGCTGGAGAAGTTCTACGACCAGTTGTGCCTGCTGCGGCAGGAATACATCGGTGACGAGTCCAAGACCGTGGCCGAGTACATCAAGGAGCAGATTGCCACGCTCGGCGAGAATATCCGGGTCCGACGTTTCGTCCGCATGGAGATGGGCGAGCAGTAGCCGGGAGAGACCCCATGGAAGGGAACCCCGCACCAGAACGCGTGCTGCTCAAACTGAGCGGCAACGTGTTTTCCGGTGACGGGCCGGCGCCTTTCCAGCAGGAGGCACTCGATTTCATCGGTGCCGAGCTCGCCGCCTGCCAGGGCCGCCCTCAGATGGCCATCGTCGTGGGAGGGGGCAACGTCATCCGGGGCGCAACCTTCTGCCCGCAGGGACGCGGCCGCATCCTGGCCGATTACGCGGGCATGCTTTCCACGGTTGTCAACGCGTTGCTTCTGCGCGACATGCTGGAGGCGCGGGGCGTGGCGGTGACCCACTACGGCGCCTTTGCCATCCCCCGCATGGCGACCGCCTTCGAACCCGACCGCTGCCTGGAGGACCTGCGGGACGGCAAGATCGTCCTGCTGGCCGGCGGCACGGGCAACCCCCTTCTGACCACCGACACGGCGGCGGCCCTGCGCGCCGTCGAGATCGGCGCGGACCTGTTGCTGAAGGCCACGCGGGTGGATGGGGTCTATTCGGGGGATCCGGAAAAGGAGGCCGACGTGGAGCGGTTCGATCGCATCTCCTATCGCCAGATACTGGAGCGCAGGCTGGGGGTGATGGACCTGCCGGCGGTCTCTCTGTGCATGGAGCACAGCCTGCCGGTGCGCGTCTTCAACTTCGCCGTGCGGGGTAACATCCGGCGAGCAGCGGCCGGTGAAGACGTGGGAACTCTCATAGGGAGCCGGGAAAATGCCGATCGATGACATCCTGCTGGACGCCGAGATGCGGATGGAAAAAGCCGTGGACGTCTTCCGGGACAACCTGAGGGGCATACGGACGGGCACCGCCAGCGCGGGGCTGGTGGACAGTATCCGAGTGGATTATTACGGCTCCCCCACTCCCCTGAAGCAGATAGCCCAGATCGCCGTGCCCGACCCGCAGCTTATCGTCATCAAGCCGTATGATCCCAGCTCGCTGGGCGAGATCGAGAAGGCCATCCAGACCAGCGACGTGGGCATCCACCCCCAGAATGACGGCAAGGTGATCCGCCTGGCCGTCCCGCCCCTGAGTCAGGAAAGACGGGAGAAGATGGCCAACCGCGTCAGGACCCTGGCCGAGGAGGCCCGCGTGGCCGTGCGCAACGTCCGACGGGATGCCAACCGCCAGGTCGACCGCGAGGAGAAGGAAGCGGGCGTCAGCGAAGATGCCTGCCACCGGGCCAAGGAAGATGTCCAGGAGCTGACCGACGAATACGAGCAGAAGATCGACGAAGCCCTGAAGAAAAAGACCGAAGACATCATGAAGGTCTGAAGCCCCTGCCGCTCAGTGTTACCGCCGTTTGACTTCCTGCAACCCCGCCGGGAACAGTATCGCCTCGCTGAAGTACTGCTGGAAATCCGCCCGGTTGGCCAGTTCGACGTACTCGGTGGAGCGGCTCAATCTTTCCGCCTCTTCCCGGCATGAGCGGCAGACCAGTGCCGTCTTGGCGCCGGTGGAGGCCGCATTGCCCAGGAATTCGATGCGGTCGTTGCCCACGTAAGGCAGAAGGCCGATGCGCTTGGCGTGAGAGCGCCGGATGAAGTTGCCGAACCCACCCGCCAGCAGCACCTGCACGACTTCGTGCGCCGCGATGCCGAACTCCCGGGCGAGCACCTGGACGCCGGACTGGACGGCCGCTTTGGCCAGTTGGACTTCCCGCACGTCCCGTTGGGTCAGCAGCACCGGTTCGCCGGTCTTGCTTTCCCGCGCCGGCACCAGGGTCACGGCCGGTTGTCCATCGACGTAGACCAGCGAGCTGCGCAGGGCCTCCGGCAGCTCGGGGGAGGCCTGTTCTGCCTTCAAGATGCGGCCCGTTTCGTCGATGATGCCGACGTCCAGCAGAGTGGCCACGGCGTCGATCAACCCGCTGCCGCAAATACCCGTGGCACGCCCGCCCCCCCCGATGACGGCCACCTCGATCTCGTCGTTGATCGCCACCTTGCTGATGGCGCCCTCGGTGGCCCGCATTCCGCATCGTATGCGCGCGCCCTCGAAGGCGGGGCCGGCGGCGCAGGAGCAGGCGAGCAGTCTGTCCCGGTTGCCCAGGACCACCTCCCCGTTCGTGCCGATGTCAATGGCCAGCCGCACCTCCTCTCCCCTGGCCATTCCCGACGCGAGCATGAGGCCCACGGTGTCGCTGCCGACGAAGCCGGCTATGTTGGGCAGCACGTAGAGGTTGGCGTTTCGGTTCACGTCCAGGCCGACCTCCCGCGCCTTGACGTCCACGGCCTCCCTCAGAACGGCCACGTAAGGGGCGTGCGCTATCGGCGAAGGATCGATCCCCAGGAAGATATGGCTCATCGTCGTATTGCCGACGACGGTGATCTCGTAGATGGATTCGGGCGCGGCGTCCGCCGTCTCGCACAGTTCGATGAGGATATCGTTCAGGCAGGCCAGCAACCTCTTGCGCATCTTCTGCAGCCCGTTGCGGTTGTTCTCGACATAGCTGATGCGACTGACCACGTCGTCCCCGAAGTGCACCTGCGGGTTGGTGCGGGCGGCCACGGCATCGGAGGAGGAGCCCGGCGGCCCGGCCAGGTTCAGAAGCGAGCCCACAACGGTGGTGGTGCCGATGTCGAAGGCCACGCCCCACACGTCGCCCACGGTGTTGCCGCGCTCGATCCACTGGATCTCCCGCCCCTCCAGGACGACCGTCACGCCGTCCGCACCGTCCCGGAGAATGCCCGGCAGGGCGCGAATGAGTGACAGGTCGGCCTTCAGCATCCGGTCGCCGATGGCGTCTTTGACCCTGTCCAGGTCACTGCGCTGGTCTTCGACCGAAGGCGGGGGCACTTCCATGTGTGTCTTGCGCACGTTGGGCTCAAAGGGGTATTTGCATCCTTCGCCTTCGGTCAAAACCAGTTGCTCGAAGAACCGGGTCTGTTGAGGAACGGAAACGACGATGTCCCCCTCGACGGAAAGCTGGCATGCCAGCCGCCACCCCGACTCCAGCTCCTCCTCGGACAGGTGGCGACGGTCGGCGGCGGTCGGCGGGGGAGCGTCCGCCAGGACCTCCACCCGGCACTTGCCGCAGGTCCCCTCGCCCCCGCAGGGCTGGTTGAGGATGAGCCCCGCCCGTCCCGCGGCTTCCACCAGCTTGGTTCCGCTCAGGACGAAGACACTGCGCCCCTCCGGCTCAAAGGTCACACGGTGGGTCTGTCTTTTCATGGAAATGGCCTTCCGGACGAGAACAGAAAGGGAAACCAGCGGGGCAGATTAGGAGTCCGCTCAGGCAAAGTCAACCATATCCTCGGGCACCGGGCGATATTCCCACGGTTCCATCGTGTAGGTCCCCCGCCCCTGGGTGAGAGAACGCAACTGCGTGGCAAAACCGAACAGTTCGGACAGGGGAGCTTCGGCCCGAATCACCCGCAGGGAGTCGCGCGGGTGCATCTCCAGGATGGCTCCGCGGCAACTGGTCACGTAGCTGATGACGTCCCCCAGGTTATCCTCAGCCGTCACGACTTCCAGGCGCATGTACGGCTCGTAGAGTTCGCAGCCTCCCTCTTCCAGCGCGCGCCGCAACGCGCCCGCCGCCGCGGCCTCGAAGGCCAGCTCCGTGGACTCGCCCGGCACCACCTCCGCCCCCAGAAGCGTGGCCGTGATGTCGATCAGGGGGAAACCGTACAGGGGCCCCGACGGCGCCCTGGTCAGCGTCCTTTCCACGGCGTGTGCCTGGTGCAGCGGCAGTTGTTCTTTGGGCACCTCGTTGCGGAAACGGAGCCCTTCGCCGCGGTTCGGCTCGAAATGGATCTGCACGGCGGCGAACTGAGCGTTACCCTCCACCTCCTTCTGGAAGGTCTCCTGGACGGTGACCGCTTCCCTGAGGCTTTCGCGGTAGGAGACCCTGGGCTCCCCGATGCGGGCCTCCACGTTGAACTCCCGCAGCAGCCGGTCGCGGATGATGTCCAGGTGGAGCTCGCCCATGCCGCTGATGAGCAACTGGCCGGTCTGACCGTCCACCGCCTGGTGGAAGGTGGGGTCTTCCCGGGCCAGTTCCTCCAGCGCCTCATCCAGCTTCCTGCGGTCGGCCTGGGTCCTGGGCTCGATGGCCATCGAGATGACGGTTTCGGGGAACTCGATGCGCTCGCAGGTGATGGGCTCGCCCCGGTCGCAGAGGGTATCCCCGGTAACGGTGTTCCGCAGCCCCACGAGGGCCACTATGGAGCCGGGTCCGGCCTGATGGAGCTGCTGGCGGGAGTTGGCGTGCATGCGGTAGATCCGGGTGACGTTCTCCATCCGGTCCTGGTTCGAGTTGTAGACCCTCGACCGGTCTTTCAGCACACCGCTGTAGACGCGGGTGTAGAATAGGTCTCCGTGGCGGTCGGCCTGTATCTTGAAGGCGATGGCGCTCAGCGGCTCACCCGGGTCGGGATGTCGTTCCACCTCTTTTCCACTTCGAGGGTCTGTGCCCCATACGGGGGGTATGTCGGCGGGTGAAGGCAGATAACGGCAGACGGCGTCCAGAAGTTGCTGTATGCCGCGATTCCGGAGGGCGGCGCCGCAGAGCACGGGATGGAGGTCCCCGGCGATGCAGGCCTGGCGCAGGCCCCGGTAAAGGTCATCGACGGTGATGGGTTCTTCGGCCAGGAACTTGTCGGCCATCCATTCGACCTCCTCGCAGACGGCCTCGACCAGGCGGCCCCGCCATTGCGTCACCTCCTCGCGGCGCTCGTGGGGGACGGGGCGCACCTGGTAGCGGGCGCCCAGGGATTCTTCCTCGTAGAAGACCGCCTGGCGGTGGATAAGGTCGATGACACCGACGAATTCGTCGCCCTGCCACAGGGGGAGCTGGATGGGGATAGCGTTGGCCCCCAGTCTTTCCCGTATGTCCTCGATCACGCGCAGGAAATCGCTGCCCACGCGGTCCATCTTGTTGACGAACACGATGCGGGGAACGTTGTAACGCTCTGCCTGGTGCCAGACGGTCTCGCTCTGGGCCTGCACGCCGGCCACCCCGCAGAAGACCACGACAACGCCGTCCAGCACCCGGAGGCATCGCTCCACCTCCACGGTGAAATCGACGTGTCCGGGGGTGTCGATGATGTTGACCTGGAACTGTTCCTCCCGGGGTGAATCGTTGCCGTCCCGGGGCAGCTTCCAGAAACAGGAGGTGGCGGCGGAAACGATGGTGATGCCCCGTTCCTGCTCCTGGGGCTTCCAATCCATGGCGGCGGTTCCTTCGTCCACGCTGCCCATGCGGTGCAGGCGCCCGCTGTAGTAGAGCACGCGCTCGGTGACGGTGGTCTTTCCCGCGTCGATGTGGGCGGCTATGCCGATGTTGCGCAGGTCGTGCAGGTCCGTGCTCATGCTGATCCACGCTCCAACAGGGATGGAGCTGTCTCGAAGTCAGGCGATCGGGTGGGGGGGTTCCGCACCCCGTACGGATCGGAGCAACGTGCCCGTGGACCGGCGGATCAGCGCCGCCTGGAGAAGTGCGCGAAGGCCCGGTTGGCCTCGGCCATTTTATGGGTGTTCTCCCGGCGTTCGTAGGCCGTGCCCTGCCGGTGGTAGGCGTCCATGATCTCGTCGGCGAGCCGCAGGTGCATGGGCCGGCCCTTCTTTTCGCGGGCGGCCTGGACCAGCCAGCGCATGGCCAGGGCGACCCGGCGCTTGTCGCTCACCTCCGTGGGCACCTGATAGGTCATGCCGCCGATGCGGCGGGAGCGGACCTCGATGATGGGAGCCACGTTGGAGAGGGCCGTCTGGAAGGCCTCCAGCGGCTCCACATCCAGCCGATCGGCCACCAGGTCCATGGCGTTGTAGAAGATGGCCTGGGCCCGGCTCTTTTTCCCCCGCTTCATCAGGTAGTTGATAAACTTGCTGACCAGCTTGTTTTTGAACCGGGGGTCCGGCTTCAGGTAGGGGTCCGGGAATTCGTATTCGGTGATCATTGGCTGCGCATCTCTCCGTTAGAGCGGCCTCAGGAAGGCTTTTTGGTGCCGTAGTGCGAACGGCTGCGTCGGCGATCCGGCACACCCATGGTATCCAGCGTGCCGCGCACGATGTGATAGCGCACGCCGGGGAGGTCGCGCACGCGCCCGCCCCGCACGAGCACGATGTTGTGCTCCTGCAGGTTATGGCCTTCGCCGGGGATGTAGGCGGTGACCTCGCGGCCGTTGCTGAGCCGAACCCGTGCCACCTTCCGCAGGGCGGAGTTCGGCTTCTTGGGCGTTCGGGTCGTCACGTAGAGGCAGACCCCCCTCTTCTGGGGAGACCCTTCCAGCGCGGGCCGGGTCTGCTTCTTTTTCTTTCGGGTGCGGCCCTTCCGGACAAGCTGGTTGATCGTGGGCATGTAAGTTTGACTTCTCCTTGTTCAGCGACAGGACTGCAGTGTGTAAACACAGGAATCTTATTTTAGCCCGTGCCGGCCGGTTTTTCAAGCTCCCGGGCCTCCTGGCCCAGCTCCACTCGCTGCGATCTGGCGCCCCGCAGTGCCGGGAAGCCCGTGCCCGAGGGGATCAGGTGCCCCAGTATCACGTTCTCCTTCAGCCCTTCCAGCGGGTCTATGGCGCCGGCCAGGGCAGCGCGCGTGAGGACGCGGGTGGTGTTCTGGAACGAGGCCGCGCTGATAAAGCTCTCGCTGTTGAGCGCCGCCTTCGTGATGCCCAGGATGACGGGCTCGGACTGGGCGGGCTCGCCTCCCTCCTGGACCACCTTTTCGTTCTGGTCACGGAACTCGAACTTGTCCACCAGTTGCTGGGGCAGGAACTCGGTGTCGCCCGAGCCGGTCACGCGCACCCGGCGGGTCATCTGGCCGATGATCACCTCGAAATGCTTGTCATCGATGGTGGCGTCCTGGGTGCGATAGACGTTTTGTATCTCCTGCAGCATGTAGTCGTGCAGGGCCTCCTCGCCGCAGATTTCCAGGAGCTCGTCCAGCACCAGCGGCCCGTCCACCACGGGCTGGCCGGCGGAGACGTGGTCGCCGCGGTGCACCCGGAGGTGTTTTCCGGCGGGAACGGTGTGCTCGGACTCTATGCCGGACTCGGGGTCTTCGACCTTGATGACGGTGCGACCACGTTTTCGCTCGATGTCGGTGACGAGGCCGTCGATCTCGCTCATCACGGCGGGAGACTTGGGCTTGCGGGCCTCGAACAACTGCGTGACGCGCGGCAGGCCGCCGGTGATGTCCTGGGTCTGGCGCACCTCGCGCAGGGTCCTGGCCAGGCGGGTGCCCGCGGTTATCTCCTGGCCGTCCTCCACCTCGACGATAGCCTTCTCGGGCAGGGGATGCAGGCTTCGAATGCCCCCGTCGGGGCCTTCGATGAGTATCTGAGGGTGCATGTCGCCCTTGTGCTCCATGATCACCCTGCGGCTGGTGCCGTGGGCCTCGTCGCGTTCGATCCGGAGGGTCTTGCCCTGGACGATCTCCTCGTAGCGCACCTTGCCTCCCACCTCGGCGAGTATGGGGGTGAAGTGGGTGTCCCAGGTGGCCAGGGCGCGGTTCTTCTTGACCTGCTGGCCTTCCTCCACCAGGACTTCGGCCCCCAGGGGCACGTTGTGCCGCTCCAGGCCCCGGCCCTTCTCGTCCGCGATGACGATCTCGCCCCGGCGGCTGATCGACACGCTGCGACCGTCCGGGTCGCTGACCACCTCCAGGTCCTCGAAGCGCACGGAGCCCGCCCGCTTGGTGGTCACCTCGCTCTCCTCGGCCCCGCCTATGGCCACGCCGCCGATGTGGAACGTCCGCATGGTGAGCTGGGTGCCGGGCTCGCCGATGGACTGGGCGGCGATGATGCCGATCGTCAGCCCCGGCTCGGCCAGTTGTTTGTTGGCGAGGTCCATTCCGTAGCACATGGCGCAGACGCCTCTGCGGGACTCGCAGGTGAGCGGGGAACGCACGCGCATCTTCATACGCTCGTCCAGCTGTTCGAGCCGGCGGGCGATGTCCTCGGTTATGAGCTGGTTCTCTTTGACGATCACCTCATCCTCGACCAGGTCCACGATGTTGTCCCTGGCCACGCGGCCGGTCACGATGTCCCGCAGGGGGACCGTTATGCGGTCTCCCCGCAGAACCGGCCCCTTGGTAATGCCGTTGGCGGTGCCGCAATCCATCTCGGTGATGACCACGTTCTGCGCCACGTCTGCCAGGCGCCGGGTCAGGTAGCCGCTCTCGGCGGTTTTCAGGGCGGTATCCGCCGAACCCTTGCGCGCGCCGTGCGTGGAGCTGAAGTACTCCAGCACGTTGAGTCCTTCGCGGAAGTTGGCCTTGATGGGCCGCTCGATGATCTCGCCGCTGGGCTTGGCCATCAGGCCGCGCATGCCGGCCAACTGGCTGATCTGCTCGGACCTGCCCCTGGCTCCGGACTCCATCATCAGATAGACGGGGTTCAGATAGGGTCGGCCGCCGCGCTCGTCGTTGGCCAGCTCCTCGAACATCCTGTCCGCCACGGCGTCCGTTGCGGCGCTCCACTCGTCGATCACGCGCTGGCGCCGCTCGATGTCGGTAATGGCACCCTCTCGGTAGGCCTCCGTGATGTTCTCGACAATGCCCTCGGTGTCGGCGAGGATGCGGTCCTTGTCCGGCGGCAGACGCAGGTCTTCCATGGCGAACGATATCCCCGCCTCCGTGGCGGCATGGAAGCCCAGGTCTTTCATCTCGTCCAGCATCCGCACGGTCCCCTCGCGGCCTATCTCCTTGTAGCAGTCATGGATGACCTGGCTCAGGTCTCCACCCGCCATGGCATAGTTGTAGAAGGGGAGCTGTTCGGGCAGGATGGCGTTGAAGACCGCCCTGCCCACGGTCGTCTCCAGCAGGCCTTCAACGGGTCTGGGCGCCGCGTCCGGTCGATCGATCACCCGATTCTTGATGCCGGGCCGCACCCGGACGCGGGTGTGCATGTGCACTCTTCCCTGGGCGTGGGCCATGTGGAGCTCCTCGAAGCTGGAGAAGCTCTTGATCTCCTCCTGCTGTGCGCGGGGCTCCACCGTCAGGTAATAGCAGCCCAGGACGATGTCCTGCGAGGGGCCCATTATGGGACGTCCGCTCTGGGGGGTGAACACGTTGTGCGGGGCCATCATGAGGGTCTTGGCCTCGACCTGTGCCTCGACGCTCAGGGGCAGGTGCACCGCCATGGCGTCGCCGTCGAAGTCCGCATTGAAGCCCCGGCACACCAGGGGGTGAAGCTTGATGGCGCTGCCCTCCACCAGGACGGGGTCGAAGGCCTGAATGCCCATGCGGTGCAGCGTGGGCGCACGGTTCAGAAGCACCGGGTGGCTCTCGATGACCTCTTCCAGGACGTCCCACACCTCGTCCGTGCGGTTCTCCAGCTCTTTCTTGGCGCTTTTGAGGGTGTCCGCGACGCCCTTGTCCTTCAGTTTCCGGATGATGAAGGGCTGGTAGAGCTCCAGGGCGATCCGCTTGGGCAGCCCGCACTGGTGCAGCTTGAGCTCCGGGCCCACCACGATGACGCTCCGGGCGGAGTAGTCCACGCGCTTGCCCAGCAGGTTCTCCCGGAACCGGCCCTGCTTGCCCTTGATCATGTCGGTAAGGGACTTCAGGGGGCGGTTGCTGCTGCCCATCACGGGGCGCTTGCAGCGGCTGTTGTCGAACAGGGCGTCCACCGACTGCTGGAGCATGCGCTTCTCGTTGCGGATGATCACGTCCGGCGCGTTCAGGTCCAGCAGTTTCTTCAGGCGGTTGTTCCGGTTGATCAACCGGCGGTAGAGGTCGTTCAGGTCGCTGGAGGCGAAGTTGCCGCTGTCGAGCAGAACCAGGGGCCGCAGGTCCGGGGGGATGACGGGAATGACGTCCAGCACAATCCACTCGGGCCGGTTGTCGCTGGAGCGCAGGGCCTCGGCCTCGGTCAGTTGCTTGATGATGCGCTTGCGCCGCTGTTTGGAGGTGCATGTCTTCAGTTCCGCGCGCAGCTCGCCCACGAGCTGGTCCAGGTCCAGGTCTTCCAGGAACTTCCTGACCGCGTCGGCGCCCATGGACGCCTCGAAAGCGCGCTGCCCGTATTCGTACTGCGCTT
Source organism: uncultured candidatus Brocadiaceae bacterium (assembly GCA_964572825.1). Taxonomy (GTDB): domain Bacteria; phylum Planctomycetota; class Brocadiia; order SM23-32; family SM23-32; genus CAYVBE01. Next base: position 9,487 of record CAZNGS010000050.1, on the reverse strand, counting down.
CCCGGTAATCCTCCTCGGTCAGCAGTTGCTTGTACTCCAGAGGGGTGTCCTTGGGGTCGGTGACGGCGTAGCTCTGGAAGTAGATCACGTTCTGCAGGTCGGTGCTCTTCATTGCCAGCAGGTTGCCCAGCCGGCAGGGCATGCTCTTGAAGAACCATATGTGCACGACGGGCGCGGCCAGGTTGATGTGCCCCATGCGTCGGCGCCGCACCCGGCTGTGGGTCACCTTGACGCCGCACCGGTCGCAGACGATCCCCTTGTGCTTCATGCCGCGGTACTTCCCGCAACTGCATTCCCAGTCCTTCTGCGGGCCGAAGATGCGCTCGCAGAACAGACCGTCCCTTTCCGGGCGGTAGGTCCGGTAGTTAATGGTCTCCGGCTCGGTGACTTCGCCGTAGGACCAGCTGCGGATGTCCGCCGGCGAAGCGAGGGAGATTCTGACGGATTTGTATTCGTTAATACGCTCGTAACCGGTTTCCAGCATTATGACGGCCTCCGATCAGAAGCCAGACTCTGTCCTGTTCCCCGCCGGGGGGCGACTGGCGCCCCCTCGGCCGGATGTCTCTAAAGCGTTTCTTTCTCCAGGCGGATGTTCAGTCCCAGGCCCCGTATCTCGTTGCACAGCACTTCGAAGGCAACGGGGATGCCGGGCTCCAGGATGTTCTCTCCTTTGACCATGGACTCGTATATCTTGGTGCGGCCCTCGATGTCGTCGCTTTTGACGGTCAGCAACTCCTGCAGCACGTGGGCGGCGCCGTACGCCTCCAGCGCCCACACCTCCATCTCGCCGAACCGCTGCCCCCCGTAGCGGGCCTTGCCTCCCAGGGGCTGCTGGGTGATCAGCGCGTAGGGGCCGGTGGCGCGGGCGTGCACCTTGTCCTCCACCAGATGGTCCAGTTTCATCATGTACATGTAGCCCACGGTGACCCTCTGGTCGAAGTGCTCGCCCGTCCGCCCGTCGTAGAGGACGGTCTTGCCGCCCTCGGGCAGCCCCGCCTCCCGCAGGCAGTCCTGGATCTCCTCCTCGGTGGCCCCGTCGAAGGCGGGGGTGACGGCCTTGAAGCCCAGCGCCCGGGCTGCCCAGCCCAGGTGGGTCTCCAGTATCTGGCCCACGTTCATCCGGCTGGGCACACCCAGGGGGTTCAGCACGATGTCCACCGGCGTGCCGTCTTGGAGGAAGGGCATGTCCTCGGCCGGCAGAATCTTGGCGATGACGCCCTTGTTGCCGTGCCGGCCAGCCATTTTGTCGCCCACGGCCAGCTTGCGCTTGGAGGCGACGTAGACCTTCACCATCTCCAGCACGCCGCTGGGCAGTTCGTCGCCCGTGGTGTACTCCATCAGCTTGCGGTCCCGCTCTTCACGCATTCTGTCGAGCTGATCGGCGTATTCGGCGTAGGCCCCGCGGACCTGCTTGTTGATCCGCGCCCCGCCGAAGTCCAGCGTCTGGGGCGTGAACTCTTCGTAGAGCGCGACCACGTCGTCGGGCTCCATCTCGTCGCTCACCTCGAAAACCCGGCCGGTGTGGGTGTCGGCCAGCGGGCCCTCGACCTGCTCCTGCATTGCCTCCAGGGCCTGGGTGAACAAGTCTGCGATGTGCTGGTTGTACTGCTGGCGGATCTGCTCCACCCTGGCGTCCAGCTCTTCCCTTTCCTCGCTGCTCAGGTAGGAGCGCCGGCTGAACTTCTGCGTGGCGACCACGACGCCTTCGCTGCCGCTGGGCACGGTCAGGGAGTCGTTGCGCACGTCCTCGCCGGCCTTGCCGAAGATTGCGTAGAGCAGTTTCTCTTCCGGCGTCAGCTCGCTGCGGCTTTTCGGGGCGACCTTGCCCACCAGGATGTCCCCGGAGTCGACCCAGGTGCCCTCGATGATGACGCCGTCCTCGTCCAGGTTGCGCAACTGGTCTTCGGAGACGTTGGGAATGTCGCGTGTGAACTCTTCCCGGCCGAGTTTGGTCTCCCGGATCTCCGCCTCGAAGGACTCGATGTGGATGGAGGTGTAGGCGTCTGTGCGCAGGAGGTCCTCGCTGATGAGGATGGCGTCCTCGAAGTTGTAGCCCTCCCACAGCATGAAGGCCACCAGCACGTTGCGGCCCAGCGCCAGTTCTCCGTCGCTGGTGGCGGCGCCGTCGGCTATCACTTCGCCGGCCTTCACCTTCTGGCCCGGCCGCACCAGCGGTCTCTGGTTCAGGCAGGTCTTCTGGTTGAGGCCCTGGAACTTCTTCAGGCGGTAGACGGTATCGCCGATGACGATGCGGCTGCTGTCCACGTAACTGACCTCGCCGTCCTCCCGGGCGCGCACGACCATGCCGGAGTTCTGCGCGACGGCCTTCTCGGCGCCGGTGGCGACCACGGGCGGCTCCGTCCTGAGCAGGGGCACCGCCTGGCGCTGCATGTTGGAGCCCATCATGGCGCGATTGGCGTCGCTGTGCTCCAGGAAGGGGATCAGGTCGGCGCTGACGCCGATGATCTGCTGGGGCGAGACGTCCATGTACTGCACCTGCGCGGCCTTCAGCGTCTGCAGGTCGCCCATGTGGCGCACGACCACCTCGTCGCCGCTTGCGGCGTCCGGCAGACCGGAGTCCGCCGGCACTATGTAGGCTCTCTCCTCCTCGTCGGCGCGCAGGTAGTGGATCTCGTCGGTGGGTTTGCCCTTACGCACCACACGGTAGGGGGTGACCAGGAAGCCGAACTCGTCCACGCCGGCGTAGACGCCCAGCGAGGTGATCAGGCCGATGTTGGGTCCTTCGGGGGTCTCGATGGGGCAGATGCGCCCGTAATGGGACATGTGGACGTCGCGCACGTCGAATCCGGCGCGTTTGCGGTTCAGGCCCCCCGGCCCGAGGGCGCTGAGACGCCTCTCGTTGGTGAGCTGGCTCAGGGGGTTGGTCTGATCGACGATCTGCGAGAGCAGGCTGCGCCCGAAGAAGTAGTTAATCGAGGCGCTGACGGTCTTGCTGTTGATCAGGTTTCTGGCCGTGAAGTTCTCGGGGTCTTTCAGGTTGATACGGTCCTCCACGGTGCGCCGCAGCTTGAGGAAACCCCTTCGGAGTTGATCGCTGGCCAGCTCGCCGATGGTGCGCACGCGCCGGTTTCCCAGGTGGTCGATGTCGTCCACCTGTCCGCGTCCCGCCCGCAAGTCCAGGATGAACTGGATGGCATTGACCACGTCCCGGGGGCGGAGGCATTGCTCCTCCAGGGGCACGTCCTCGCCGAACTTGCGGTTCATCCGGAACCGTCCCACGGCTCCGAGCTGGTAGCGCCCCGGATCGAAGAACTTCTCCTCGATGGTGTCCCTGGCCTTCTCGAAGGTGAACGGTGTGCCCGGCCGGAGCTTGCCGTAGAGTTCCTTGATGGCCGACTCGTGGTCGGTGCTGCGGTCCTTGGCCAGGGTATCCAGAATGAGGGGGTCGAAGTCCGCCGGGATCACCTCCAGGGATTTCACCCCGGCCTGGGCCAGTTGCTGGGCGGTCTCCTCGGTGATGGTCTCGCCGGCCTTGACCAGGCTCACCTCGTCTTCCTCGTCCACGGAGATGGTGACGGCGCTGACGCGTTCGCGCAGTTTGCTGCCGGCCGTTCCTTCGGTGAACTTGATCGTTTCGGTGTCGTAGAACAGCTTCAGGATATCTTCGTCCGTGCTGTGCTGCTCGTCCACGGCCCGCAGCAGGAGCGTGGCGGGCAGGTTGCCACTGCGGTCGAGCTGACAACTCAGGTAGCCGCGGCGCCTCACCTCCATCTCGATCCAGCTTCCCCGCTGGGGGATGATGCGGCAGGCGTGGAGCACGCGCTCTCCGGCCACCTCCCGGGAGAAATCGCAGCCGGGCGATCGGTGAAGCTGGCTGACGATGACGCGCTCTGCGCCGTTGACGATGAACTCGCCCCCTCCCAGCATGGTGGGCATCTCGCCCAGATAAACGTCCTCCTCGATGACCTCGTCCTTCTTGTGGAGCCTCACGCGGATGTAGAAAGGCCGCCCGTAGGTCAGCCTCAACTGGAGGCATTGCTCGGGCAGGTAACGGGGCTTACCCAGCTTGTAGCCCAGCAGTTCCAGGCGGACGCCTTTCACCTCGTTCTCGATGGGGAAGGTCTCCTCCACTATCTTCTGCAGGCCCACGCTTTTGCGCTTCTCGGGCGGAACGTCCGCCTGCAGGAACTCCTCGTAGGAGCGCCTCTGTATCGTGGTCAGATCGGGTATATCGACCGCACAGCCTATCTTCGAGAAATCGCGTACTTCCATACTTTAATCACCCCGTAGATGGCAAGAGACAGGGATGGACCATCCCCGTGACAGACGAGCGTCGGGTTGCGGCGGGACAGACTGTCCCCGTCCCGTCGGCCGGCAACTGGTTGCGCCACATGCTTCGACCCACAGACACTGGTTCCCGCGATCTGGGACCTTCCGGGTTATTCGGGCTGGACCTCCACTTCGGCGCCGGCTTCCCTGAGCGTCTCAGCGCACTTCTCCGCTTCCTCCTTGGGCAGCGCTTCCTTGACGGTGGCGGGTGCACTCTCCACCAGGTCCTTGGCCTCCTTCAGGGCCAGCGTTGTTTCGCTGCGCACCGCCTTGATGACCTGGATCTTGTTGTCCCCGAAGCTCTGAAGAACGACTTTGAAGGAGCTGGGCTCGACTTCTTCCTCGGCTTCGGCGCCGGCGGCCCCGGCGGCAACGGCCATGGGGGCGGCGGCCGCCGCCTCAATCCCGAACCGCTCCTCGAAGGCATCGACCAGCTCGTTGAGCTCCAGCAGCGTGAAGCCGCTGATCGTGTCCAGGATCTCCTCGATCTTCTCCGGGTACTGGCCGCTTTCTTCTACCGCTGTGTCCGACATTTTGAGACCTCCCGTATGTCAGAAAATCTTTATTCGCCCTCTTGTTGGTTTCTGTCGCGAAGCTGCACCAGCCCGTTCAGCAGCGCCCGCTGCTTCGCGGTCAGCCCGAACAACAGCCTTCTCAGCGGCGCCTGCAGGGCGCCCGCTATCATGCTCAGCAATGTTTCGCGGTCGGGGATCTCCGCAAGCTTCGCCACGGCCGCCGCGTCGACGACTTTTCCGTCCGCATATCCGCCCCGCACCCGCAGGGCGGGGTGTTCGTCGGCGGCCTCTTTGACGGCCCTGGCGGCGCACACGGGGTCCTCGGCATGCACGACCGCGGTGGGGCCGGCCACCAGCGCCTTCAGTTTCTCCACTCCCAGCCTGTCGAGCGCGATGGCGAAAAGGGTGTTCTTCACCACCATCATCTCTCCGCCGGCGGCACGGATCACGCTGCGCACCGCTGCGGCCTGGTCCGCCGCCAGGCCGTCAAAAGCCACCAGGACACATCCGGTTTCGGCCAGGTCTTCGAACCGCTCCGTCAGTTCCTCGACCATCAGCTCTTTGACTTTGTGGGGCATCTTCGTCAGCTCCGGCTGAGGGCTTCGGCGATGTCCACACGCACGGCGGGGTTCATCGTCGAGGAGAGGTACAGCTTGCGCAGATATCGTCCCTTTGCCGAGAGCGGCCTGAGCCTGAGCAGCTCATCGATGAAGGTCTCCACGTTCTCAACGAGCGCTTCGGTGCTGAAGGACAGTTTGCCCACGGGGAGGTGGACGTTCCCGCCGGCGTCGTTGCGGAACTCGATCTTGCCCGCTTTGAACTCCTGCACGGCCTGGCCGATGTCCTCGCGCATGGTGCCGCTCTTGGGCGAAGGCATCAGCCCGCGGGGGCCCAGGAACCGGCCCAGCCGCCCGATGCGGCTCATCATCTCCGGCACGGCCAGGGCGACGTCGAAATCCATGAAGCCGTCCTCGACCTTCTCGATCAGATCGTCGCCCCCCACGTAGTCCGCGCCGGCCTCTCGGGCCTGCTCGGCCGCCGCGCCTTCCGCAAACGCGGCCACGGACACGCCCCTGCCGGTGCCGTGGGGCAGCGTGATGGTCCCACGCACCTGCTGGTCGCTGTGGCGGGGCTCGATGCCGAGCTGCACGGCGCACTCCACCGTCTCGTCGAAGCGGGCCTGTGCCATGGACTTGAGCGTCTCGACGGCCTCCTGCAGGCCGTACTGCCGGCCCTTCTCGACCCGGGTGCGCGATCTCTGGTATCTTCGACTTCTCTTGGTCATGACTGCTCAGGTCCTGCCGAATTCGATTTGTGAAGCCGGCCCTTCAGTCTTCCTCCACTTCCACTCCGGTGCTGCGGGCGGTGCCGGCAATGATGCGCATGGCCGCCTCCAGGTCGCCGGCGTTCAGGTCCTCCATCTTCTTCTCGGCGATCTCTCGGAGCTGCTCGCGGGTGATGCTGCCGGCAACTTCGGTCCGGGGATTCTCCGCGCCCTTGGCGATGCCCGCCGCGCGTTTTATCAGGTACGAGGCGGGCGGTGTCTTGATGTCGAAGTCGAAGGAGCCGTCGCGGTAGACACGGATCACCGTGGGCAGGGGAACGCCCATCTGATCCCGCGTCCGCTCGTTAAACTGGTTGATGAACCCTCCGATGTCCACCCGATGCTGGCTCAACACGGGTCCCAGCGGGGGGGCGGGATTGGCCTGTCCGCCGGTTACGGTGACCTTGATGGTTGCTGTGGGTTGTCTGCGTTTGGCCATGTTCCTCACCTTCGCCGGTGCGCCGGCCGCTCACGGGGGGTTCAGACCGGCTGTACCTGCCAGTATTCCAGTTCCACGGGGGTGGCCCGGTTGAAGATGTTGATGACGACCTCGATCTTGCCGGAAGCGGGGTTGACCTCTTCGACGTACCCCTCGGTGTTCTTGAAGGGTCCCTCCTTGATCCGGACCATTTCCCCTTCCTTGATGTCGATCTCCAGCTTGGGCGTCTCGGCCTCGACTTCCTCGGCGCGCCCCAGGATGCGGGCGACTTCCTCCTCCCGCATGGGCCAGGGCCGCTCCGCCCCGATGAAGTCCCCGACGCCGCTGGTGTCGCGTATCTGCTGCCACAGCTCCTGGGGAACGCGGCGGTGTTGGTCCACCTCCACCTCCACGATGACATAGCCGGGGAACAGCTTACGCTCCACCACCTGCCTTTTACCGTTGCGGATTTCCGTGACCGATTCGGTGGGCACCAGCACCTGTGGCACCCGGTCGGTCAGCCCATTGACCTCGAGCATGCGCACCAGGCTGGCGCGCACCTTCTCCTCGCGATTGCTCTGCACACGCAGCACGAACCACTGCGTGTTCTTTGCATCGTCTTCTTGCTTCTGTGTGGTTTCTGTCATAGTTCGACCCCGGCTGATCTTCCGCCTCTATGGCTACAATACCCGTGAGCGGGCCCCCCGGCCCTGTGGGGGTTGGTCCGGCCCGCCTATGTGGGCAACACGTCCAGAGCGCCCATCACCTTGGTGACGACCCAGTCCACGGCAAACAGGAAAGCCCCCAGAAGCACAATGGAAATCAAGACGGCGGTCGTCGAGCGGGTCAGCTCCTCTCTGTCCGGCCAGGAAACTTTGCTCAGTTCCTGTTCGGTCTCGATCAGAAGGTCGATCAGCTTATGCGTCTTCCCGTCCACGCTTTGAAGGCCCGTTGTGGGCCCGAAGGTGAACAGGGAGATGATCAGCTCCGCCGCCACGAAGAGCACGGCCGCCCAGAGCAGGCCCTCTTTGACACTGAGGCCCGCCACCTGGAACAACTCCCGCTGCGGCACCCAGGTGTAGAGCCGGTAGCTGGCGAAAAGGGCCACCAGCGTCAGGGCTCCCGCTGCTGCCCCGCGGGCGTAAACACCTTGACCTGGCCTATAGGCAGTCAAATTCGTGGTGGTAGAACAGGCGGTTAAGTGCTGGCTATCGTGTCTGCCGGTCCGCGGCGCGCCCCGCCGGCCCAACTGTGGCAGGCCAGGAGGGACTCGAACCCCCAGCCGCCGGTTTTGGAAACCGGTGCTCTGCCAATTGAGCTACTGGCCTGCCTCCGGGTCGAGCCAACACGGGGTGCCGCGCCGAGCCGGCTATCTCCGCTTCTGTTTGTGCACGGTATGGCGGCGACAGGTGGGACAGTGTTTTTTCAGTTCCAGCCGCTTTCCACCCGCCGTCTCGGTGGAGGTGCGGTAGTTCTCATTGCCGCACTCCGTGCACTCCATCGTCACGTACTGCCGCATCACCCCGGCCTCACTACTCCAGGACCTTCGTTACCACACCTGCGCCGACCGTCAGTCCGCCCTCGCGGATGGCGAAGCGCAACTGCTCTTCCATCGCGATGGGTGTGATCAGCTCGACCTCCAGGGTCACGTTGTCCCCGGGCATCACCATGTCCACGCCTTCGGGCAGGCTGATCGTGCCCGTAACGTCGGTGGTGCGGAAGTAGAACTGGGGACGGTAACCGGCCAGGAAGAACTTGTGCCGCCCTCCCTCATCGGCGGTCAGCACATAGACCTCGCCCTCGAACCGGGTGTGAGGGGTGATCGTGCCGGGCTTGGCCAGAACCTGGCCCCGGCTCAACTCTTCCTTCTCCACGCCCCTGAGCAGAACGCCGATGTTGTCGCCGGCCTGGCCCACGTCCAGCGTCTTGCGGAACATCTCCACGCCGGTGACGACGGTCTTGCGGATCTCGGTGGTCATGCCGACGATTTCCACCTCGTCGCCGACACGCACGGTTCCCCGTTCCACACGCCCCGTTCCCACGGTGCCGCGCCCTTTGATGCTGAACACGTCTTCGACGGGCATCAGGAAGGGCTGGTCGATGTCACGCTGGGGCTCGGGAACGTAGCTGTCCAGAGCGTCCAGGACTTCCTGGATCGGTCTCATGGCCTCTTCGTCGTCCGGATTCTCCAGGGCGTTCAACGCCGAGCCGGAGATAACGGGGATCTCATCGCCGGGGAACTCGTAGTCGTTAAGGATGTCACGGACTTCCAGCTCGACCAGCTCCAGCAGCTCGGGATCGTCGAGCTGGTCCGTCTTGTTGAGGAACACCACGATGGCCGGCACGTTCACCTGGCGGGCCAGCAGGACGTGCTCTTTGGTCTGCGGCATGGGCCCGTCGGCTGCACTCACCACCAGGACAGCCCCGTCCATCTGGGCGGCGCCGGTAATCATGTTCTTGATGTAATCCCGGTGGCCGGGGCAGTCCACGTGGGCGTAGTGACGCTTGTCGGTCTGGTACTCCACGTGCTGCGTCTGGATGGTGATGCCGCGCTCTTTTTCTTCCGGAGCGTTGTCGATGCTGTCGAATGTCCGGTACTCCGCCAGCCCTCTCTTGCTGAGCAGGAGGGTCATGGCGGCAGTCAGCGTGGTCTTTCCGTGGTCAACGTGGCCGATGGTGCCCACGTTGATGTGCGGCTTTGTCCGCTTGAAATCCTCTTTAGCCATGGTTGGCTTGCTCCTCCAACAGTGCGTGTATCATCAGTAAAGCAAATCTCGATGCTGCCCGCGCTCGCCCCCGTCCTGCAATCACAGTGCCCCGGCTGCACGCCCGCACCGCAACGTGCCGTCTGTCGAGAAAAGAACGGATGGAGCTGCTGATGGGGGTTGAACCCATGACCTCGTCCTTACCAAGGACGCGCTCTACCACTGAGCTACAGCA
>CAZNGS010000049.1:0-31688 GCA_964572825.1 uncultured candidatus Brocadiaceae bacterium | reverse complement strand
CTGCTCTGGGCGAATGCCGGCACTGCCAGCGAGGACAGGCCCAGGGCCGCCGCGCCGCCGATGAACTCACGTCGTGTGATTTCACCCATTCTCGATACCTCTCTTCTGACGACAGTTCTCAGATTCCGCCGATCACTCCTCGAACGGAGATTTTCCGCCGCAGACTCCGTGAGCGGCGTGGAGGCTCTGGCTATGATCGCGGGTGACCTTGCGCGCGTAGCCGGGCCCCAGGACGTCCACGGCCTGCTGCAGCTTCTCCGGCGCGATTGGGGCCTTCGGCCAGGTCGTCGGTCACCTCGAAGAGCCATTCGCGGTCGTCCGGCGCGGAGTAGGCGTATTTCCAGCGGCCGTCGGTGGCGCCGTACTGGCCGCACCATCCGCTGGAGAACTGGCTGAAGACGATGCGTTCCTCGTCCGGGTCGTTGGCCGTCTCGATCAGCGAGCGTCCCTCTTCGCTGCGCCGCTCGCCCTCGACGCCGGCGGCGTCCAGCACTGTGTAGAACAGGTCCATGAACGAGACGGGCGCGCGGCACTCCTTGCCCGCGGGCACGCGGCCGGGCCAGGCGACGATGAGGGGTATCCGCATCGCGGGGTCCAGCATGCAGCGCTTGCCGACACAACCGTAGTCGCCCAGCATCTCGCCGTGATCGGCGGTAAAGACGATCAGCGTGTTCTCCCGGTCCTCGCCCAGGGCCTCGAGGATGCGCCCGATGTTGTAGTCAATGAAGGTGATGTCGCCGTAGTAGGCGGCCTTGAGGATGCGGTAGCCGATGTCGTCCTCCTGGGCCGTTTCTTTGCACTTGTAGCGGTTCTGATAGCGGTTCGTTCGAGACTGGTAATCTTTGTAGTTTTCCGGACGGTGCGGAGCATCCATCTCGTTCGCCCGGTACAGCAGCCCCCACGGGAGCGGGTTGACGATTGGCGGGTGCGGTCCTGGGAAATGGCAGTGCATCAGGAACGGCCGGTCCGGATCCCGGCGGCGCAGGAAGTCGATGCATTGATCGGCCAGAAACCACGGACGGCAGTCCTCGGGCGGCGCGCTGCTGACCTGGGGCACCATGTAGTACTCGCTGCCCACACCGCGGCTGGGAGGCAGCCAGGCCGGGTATCCCCTGCGGGCCAGGAACTGCTCGTAGCTTCCCAGGACTTCGGTTTCCCGGCTGATCACCGGTTCCCGCCCGGCGTACTGCTCTACCCCGTCGGTCAGCCAGCCGCGTCCGGAGTAGTGCAGCTTGCCCGCCATGAAGGTCTGGTAGCCCTGATCGTGGGCGTGCTTCATGGACGGCTCGTCATGCGGGGCCGGGCTGGGCAGACCCTCTTCCGGTTCCCAGTGCCACCAGTCGTGATCCGTAAAGCGGTGCACGTGGGGCGGAACGCCGGTGGCCATGGAGACGCGGGCCGGGGAGCAGATGGGCGCCGGCGTGTAAGCACGCGTGAACGCCGTCCCCGCGCGCACAAGACTGTCCAGCGCGGGCGTGCGGATGATCTTGTTGCCCAGCGCGCCGATGGTGTCTGCGCGCTGCTGGTCCGTGACGATGATCAGGATGTTCGGGCGACGCTCTGCACCCATGGCCTGGTACTTCCTGGTTTTTGCGGAAGGGCGAGTGTCCCATTATGATATGAGCAAAGGGGCTGTCCGACAATAGACACAACGGGCTTTTTTTGTAATATTCGTGCACAGTCCTCCTTTCTGGCTTGAACCGGGGGTCCCATGGATAGCCGCTACCAGAACGCCATCGTGATGCAGGGCGGGTTCTTCTACATGGAAGACCCCCGACAAGAACAGTTTCCCGCGATTCACAGCCGCCTTCTTCTCCGATGCATCGGGGGAAAAGGATGGGCCGTCATCAACGAACAGCAGTACGAGCTTCAACGGGGAAATGTAATATTCATGCCCTGGAAGGCCCGCGTCACCTACCGGGCCGCCCCGGAGGGCAGTATGGTGCTGTGCAGTTGCCACATCGTGCCCTACTTCCGGTGCGACTCCGGCGATTTCCGCTGGGGGATTGCCTGCAGTGAACGGGAGCAGGAAGAGCTGGGCGGCGAACGGCGCGACGCTCCCCTGCCGGGGCTGGAGGGGGTTATGACGGGCTACTGGTCCAAGGAAAGCCCCATACGGGACCTCACGAACTACGTCGCCCACTGGTATGCGCGGGGCGAGCGGCGGGAGTGGCAGGCCCGGCACCTGGCGCGGCTGGTTCTGGCGGAACTGGGCGACTACTTCTCCCGGGAGGTCCAACACCAGGAGCTGTCCCAGCTCGTCCAGCGGGCCATAGACTTCATCAAGGAAAACGCGGACCGTCCCATCTCCACCCGCGACCTGGCGCACCACCTGCAGTGCAGCCCTTCCACGGTGACACGGCACTTCCGGGAAGAACTGGGCCAGACACCCACCGACCGGATCAACAGCACGCGAATCGAGCGCGCATGCCAACTACTGGCCACCAGCCGGCGCCACGTGGGCGAGATCGCCCGCATGGTCGGCGTGGAAGACCGCTACTACTTCTCGAAGCTCTTCCGCCGCCACAAGGGGATCACGCCCACGGAATACCGCCAGCGCAACAAGTACTTCTGATGGCGCGGCGCACGGCCGTCGAGATCAACGCCTTTCGAGAGCGCCGGCGTCACGCCGGCCTTCGGCGGGCACATGCCCGGTGAAGTCGCGGAACTGCGGTCCATTGAACTCCCACTCGTAGAGCTCCTCGATGGTCGTGCGCGCATCGGCCAGCGAGCCGCGGCTCACCCGGAGGAACTCGAGGGTCGCGGCCAGGTTGTCGCCGCGAGGAGTGCCTCCGGCGAACAGCGGAGCGGCGTTCTCGATCCGCACGTCACCGCTCAGTCCGCTCGCGGAGGCGGCCTGCTCGCCGTCCACGTACAGGTTCAACACGCGGTCGGCGCCGTCGGCTTCAGCGACCAGGTGGTGCCACTCATCGTCGGCCACCGCCTGCTCGCTGACGGTGCGGGCGTAGCGGCCGTCTGCTTTCACCTCAAAGACGACCTTCCCCGCCTCGTTGACGGACAGCTTCCAGCCCCGCTGGCCCATCTTGCCGACCAGCAGGCCTTCGGCCCCGGGCTCCGCTTTGAAGTAGCACTCCACCAGGAAGTTCGCGGCCTTCACTTCCGGATTGAAGTGCTGGATCGGCGGGGCCGCGGGAATGGCCGCGGTGGCGATGTGCGTCTTGTCGCCCCATTCGGTGGTGGGGCCGGTGAAAGTGTGCAGCAGGAAGTAGTCCAGGCCGGTCTTGAAGACGGGATTCACGGTGAATTCGTACGTCTCCTTGTCCGCCTTCACCTCGCGGGGCGGCAGGCCGATGGCGTTCCAGCCGCCGTAGCCACCGCTCCGCATCCAGTGTACGTGGACGGAGAGCATGTTGCCCTCGGACAGGCCTGTCTTGGGCCGCACGGTCACGGTGAACTTCTGGCCCGGGCGGATCTTCTCCGGTGCCATCACCTCGACCCAGCCCTCGGGGTCGCTCTTCGTGAACTCGACCGGGCTGGTTTCGGGCAGACCCGGTCCTTCAGCCTGGACATCGTCGAGCCGCAGATACTGGTCGCGACCGTTCAGTTCGAGGGCGCCCACGGTCCAGTTCTCCAGCGGGCCGTCCACGTAGTCGTCCGCCTCGATGCCGACTCCCTGCAGCGGAAAGCGCGGCGCGGTGTGGTACAGCGTCCGGTCCTTGTAGTGCGGCGCCATGAACCAGTGCTCGTCGATGACGCGCGTGGGGTCCTGGTTGTTGCGGGTGAAGTTCCACTCGCCCGTGACCTCGTAGAGCGCCCAGGGGACGAATACCTTCGCTCCGCGGTCGAGCACGGCCGAGTCGGCTCCGGGTCGCCAGTCGTGCCTCGCAGCGTCGCGGACAGGAGGGTTCTGCGCCATGACGCCCGCCTCGTGGGCAAGGGCGTTCTTCTCCTGGAGCGCCTCGGAGAAGTTCTCCAGCTTCTTGTAGTCGCCCCCTTCGGCCTCGAAGACACCGATTCTGTCCCCGATGTCGTAGAGGACGTTGCCCCGGTAGGCACTGGTTTCGTACGCGAAGTGCTCGGCCTGCTCGCCAGCGTGGGCGGCGTTGGGGTCCACGCCCAGCTTGTCGCTGTGGCGGAAGACGATCTCCGAGATGTCCATCCACAGGTTGCTCAGGAACTTGTCGCGCCCGGCCTGGGGAGCCTGGCGACGGGTTCCCTTCTCGAACTTGTAGATGGTGTTGTTGAACACCGTGTTCTGGAAGCTGTGGATCTCCTGGAACGCCGCGGTGTTGGACTTGTTGGCGTCCTCCGGCTGGTTGCGCTTGCCCCAGGCGATGTTGTTGAAGTGGTAGTTTTTGAACGCCCCGTCCATGTAGTAGGCGTGGCCGAACGTCTTGTTGGCCCAGTTCATGGGCCCGACGGGGTTGCCGACCACGTTGTCGTAGACGAAGAAAGGTCCGCCCTGCCAGGTCTCGATGCCGCCCCAGTCATTGGAGGCCAGCAGCACGTCCTCCACGCGATTGTGGTGGATGGCGATGCGCACCAGGGACGCCTCACCGCTGAAGCCGTTGGGCAAGCCGCCGAACACGAACAGCCCGGCCCCGTAGCAGCGGTGCAGAACGTTCCCCGCGATCTCGGCCTGCTCCGGGAAGTTGACGGACACGGCGTGGTTGCCCTTCGGCCGCAACGCCCGCAGGCCAATGTGGCGCAGGCGGTTGCGCAGGATGCGCACAGATGCCAGTCGGCCCACGGGGGGACGCTTGCTGCCCCAGGCGTGGCCGCTCTCGATCTTCATCCCCTGGTGGTCGGTGCAGGCGATGTCGTTGTCCGCGATGACGATGTCCTTGAGAACGTCGTCCTCGCCGACGGCCTTCATCCGGACGGAAGTAGTCAGGTGCTCGAAGGTGCAGTTGCGCACATGGATGTCCTCGCCGGGACCCCAGACGCGAACGCCGGCCGTGCGGACGTCGCCCATGAAGAACCGCGCTCCCAGGTCCCACCACACGTTGCCGAAGCGGAAGGTCAGGCCGGAGATGTGCAGGTGACTGACACCCTGGGAGTCAATGAGCGTGCGGTGGCGGGCCGCTTCGATCCGGACCGTGTTGGGGTCGGTGTCGCCGGGCAGCCAGACGTAGAGCCGGCCGCCCTCGTCCTCCTTGTCGAACCAGAATTCGCCGGCTTCGTCGAGGAACCGGGGGCTGTCCTCCAGGTAGAAACGCCCGCCGTGGCGAATGCTTTCCGAAGCCCCGTACCAGGGCCCCTCGATGGCGACCGCGTTCTTCTCCTCGTCGAACTTCTCGATCGGGGTGGAGTAAGGGGTGTTCATGACGATGCCCCACTCGGTCCAGACGGAGGCGCCTTTGTAATACTCGGCGTCCTCGGTCAGGTATTTGGACGAAACGAGGTGCATCCGCTCGCCATCCACCGTGGTGCGCTCGCTCTTCCCCCACGTCCACCACTCGGAGGTCACGTCGTCCGGGTCGCTGACCTCCCAGTTGGGGGTGCGGGCGAGCTTGAGGGGTGTGATCTTCCCGCTCCGGACCATCCAGACGTGGCGCGGCGCGAAGTCCAGGTCGGCGTGCCAGACCTTGCCCTCCGGAGCCAGCATCAGGGGATGGGCGCCCTTCTCAAAGCTCGGCACGGCAACCGAACCGCAGATGACGGCCTCGCCGCTGCCCCAGTTCGGGTCGCTGGTGAGGCGGATGGGATTACCCGGCTTGCCCGACTGGCGGGTCACCAGCTTGCCGCGGTAGACGACCCCGCGTTTGAAGACGTAAGTGTGCACGCCCGTGCAGGCTGCCGCGTTGCCCCTGGCGTTCTGGTCCCAGGGATGGTGCTTCCAGGCCGCGTCCTTCGACGTGCCGGCGGCGCGGTCGTCGCCGTTCTCGAAGTCGATGTAGCGGACCGAAGGCCCCTTCTCGAAGACAAAGGGTTTCGGCTGCCATTCCAGATCGCCCGTCTCGATGACCTCCGCATGGGGCTTCTGCCAGGAATACTCGGCGGCTACGGCCCCGAGGCACACGGCAAGAACGCACACGATCAAAGCCAACGGTACTGCACGTGCTTTGCGCATTATCCGTCTCCCGATCAGTTCTTCAGTTCGATTGCTCCTGCGTCACGTTGGCCGACCGGTTCGTTCGCGCAGAAGTCGCGCAAGAACGGGCCGTTGAACTGCCATTCGTAGAGTTCCCCGATGGTCGTCTGCGCGTCCGCCAGGGTGCCCTGGGCTACGCGGAGGAACTCGATGGTTCCGCCCAGGTTGCGTCCGTCGGGAGTGCCGCCGACGTAAAAATCGGCCTCGTTGGCCAGCGAGATGTCGCCGATGCCGCTTCCTGTCGCGGCCTCGATGCCGTCCACGTAGATGGTCAGCGCCTCCGCCTCGCGGTCGGCCTCGGCGATCACGTGGTGCCACTCGCCGTCGGCCAGGCTCTCGTCGGATTTGAGCGATGCGGAGCCTCCCTCTCCGCGGACGGTGAACTGCAGGCGGCCGTCCTCGGCGAGTGTCAGGGCGTAGCCGGTGTCGTCCATCTTCTGGCAGATTACGGCGGAGGCCCCCCGTTCGGTGCGGAAGTATGCCTCGACCAGGAAGTTCGTGTCACAGATATCGGGGTTCTTCAGGTCGGAGCCGGAGATGGTCAGCCACTGCTCGCTGGACTTCCCGCCGCCGAGCTGGACGGTCTGAGTGCCGGTGTCGGCGCCTTCTTCAACCTTCGGGATGACAACCTTGCCGGCCATGGTGCGGTTGTTCCAGTCGCCGTCCGGGCTGAGGAAGATGAGCGCCTGGAAGTTCGCCAGGTCCGGTTTGGCCTCGGGCGTGAAGGTGAAAACGTGCGGCCCCGTGTTGGCGGCGTTCTTCGGCATGCCGCACCAGGTGTTGAAGCCGCCCCATGCCTGTTTCTTGAGCCAGTGCAGGTGGACGGCTATCTTCTGGCCTTTGTGCGGCTCGGACAGTTTGATCTTGATCTGCGTCTGTTCGCCGGGGATCATCTTCTCCGGCATGGTCACCGTGGCCCAGCCGCCTTTCTTGGGCGCTTCTCCTTTGATGCGGAAGGGCTCCGCCAGGACCTCGTCGGGGATGATCAGGTACTGGTCCTGCCCGTTGAGCTTCACGGCGCCGGCCGTCCAGTCCTCCAGGGGGCCGTCCACGTAGTTGTCGGCGCCTATGTTGACGCCGGTGAGGTGGTAGCGGGGCGTGGTGCGGTACATGGAACGCTCGACGTAATAGGGCGTCATGTACCAGTGTTCGTCCAGCACGACGGCGGGGTCCTTGCGGTTGAGGGTGAAGTTCCACTCGCCCACCATTCCGTGCAGGCTCCAGGGCACAAAGGCCCTGACGCCGTAGTCCACGGCCGGTCCGCCGGGGGCGGGGCGGAAGTCGCCCTCGTCGGGAGCGCGGAGCGGGCTGTCCTGGGCGACCTTGCCCACGTCCGCCACCATCGCGTTCCGTTCGTTCAGCGCATCCGCGAAGCAGCCCAGGTCGCCGTAGGGCATGCCGTTGGCCTCGAACACGCCCAGCTTGTCCGCGATGTCGTGCAGGACATTCCGCGTGTAGGCGTTGGTCTCGTAGAGGTATTCAGCCGCGTCCTCGGGCAGGTGGGCGGCGTTGGCGGCCTCGGGGGAGTCGGCCGGTTTGGCGTGGCGGAAGACCCACTGGCCGATGTCCTGGAAAATGTTGCCCAGGTATTTCTCGCGGCCGCCCTGCGGCGCCTGGCGGCGGCTGGCCATCTTGAAGCGATAGGCCGTGTTGTTGAAGTAGGTGTTCTGGAAGCTAATCATGCTCTGGAAAGCGGAGGCATTGCGGCGGTCGTGGCCTTTCGGCACGTCGTGGCCCACGGCGATGTTGTCGAACAGGTATCCCTTGTAGCCGCCGTCCATGTAATAGGCGTAGCCCAGGCGCTTGCCGGACCAGTTCATCTGGCCGACGGGGTTGATGGCCACGTTGTTGTAGATGTAGTGCGGCCCGCCCTGGGTGATGTAGAACGCGCCCCAGTCGCAGCTTTTCAGCAGGCAGTCCTCGACCCGGTTGTGATGCACGATGTCGCGGGCGAACGGTATGTCGGCGCCCGGGTGACGTTTGCCGCCGGAGACGCTGATGCCCCAGCCGCCGATGCGGTCCAGGAAGTTGCCCGCCACGTGGGTCCGGGTGGACTGCTGCACGGAGACGGCGTGGCCATGGTTGCCGGCCAGGTTGCGCCAACCGATGTGGTAGAGGTTGTTGCGCAGAAGCTCCACGCTGTCCAGTTGCCCGCGCGGCGCGTCCCGCTTCTTGCCCTCCTGGTTCACGATCCAGAAGGCGCCGTGGCCGGTGTAGCGCACGACGTTGTCGGTCACCCGCACCGAGCCCACGTGGCCGCCGTCGGCGACGGCCTGGATGCGCACGGGCAGGTGAACGTGCTCGAAGCGGTTGTTCCTGATGACCAGCCCGTCGCCGCTGCCCTGCAGGCGCAGCACGCCGGCGCGCAGGTCGGGGTGCGCCCACTGGGGTATGTCGTATTCCCAGTGGATGTTGGTGAACCGGAAGGTCAGGCCGCTGATCTCGAAGTGACTCAGCCGCTCGGCGTCTATCAGGTTGATGTAGCGCCCGGCTTCGAGGGTGACGCCGTTGGGGTCGGCGTCGCCGGGAAGGCGCAGGTAGAGGCGGCCGCCGTTGCCCTTCTTGTCGAACCAGAACTCACCGGGCGAGTCCAGCCACTGCGGCATGTCCTCCAGGTAGTATCGGTTGCCCTTGATGATCTTCTCGCTGGCCCACCAGACCCAGGGTCCGCCGAAGGCGACGGCCTTCTGTTGCGCGTCGTATTTGCGGATGCGTTGCGGGTAAGGGCTGCCCATCACGATGCCCCATTCGCTCCAGACGGTGCCGCCCTCGTAGTCTTCCGCGTCCCCGGTGAGAATGTCCGTATCTATGCCCAGGTGGTAGGTGCGGCCCTCGATCTCGGTCTGGTGCTCGCCGGTCCACCAGCGTGGATTCTCCCAGACATACCACTCGCTCATGGGATCCTGCGGGTCGGGCTCGGCCCAGTTCGGGTCGCGTGCCAGGTTAATGCGCGTGACCTGATCGTCCTCCGTCATCCACAGCGTGCGCGGCAGGAAGTCGAGGTCCCTGTACCAGACCTTGCCGGCATCGGGGATGCGCGGATGGTCGGCGCCTCTCTTCCAGCCGCCGGTGATGGCTTCGGAGCCGTAGAAGCGCGCCTCGCCCCGGCCCCAGTCCGGATCGCGGGTCAGTCGGATGGGATCGCCCGGCTGCCCGGACTCGTCGGGCCGGAGGACGCCGCGATAGACGACTCCCTGCTTGAAGACGTAGGTGTGCGCGCCGGAGCAGTCCGCGGCGCGGCCGGTGGCGGCGGGGTCCCACGGGTGGTGTTTCCAGGCGCTGTTCTTCGAGGTGCCGGCGGCGTCATCGTCGCCGTTCTTGTAGTCTACGTAGCGGACGGAGCCCCCCTCCTCGAACTCGAAAGGTCGGGGCGCCCACTGAAGATCACCCTGCGGCAGGACCTTCGCGTGCGGTTCCTGCCAGGAATACTCGGCGTTCGCGCCGGCGAAGCAGACCGCCGCGACAAAGGCAATAGACCCTACGACCGTCCAACTGGCTTTACCCATGTTCCGCCTCCTCAGTGCGTTCTTCCCATTGCTCCGGCATGGCGCCTGCCGGGGCCTCAAGGCCTGCGGGGAGAATCGGGCGCGAGCGCTCCGCAAAACAGTGCCCCGTCCGCTGCGGGATCCCAGGGAGACCTCAGGAGCATCTCCACTTCCTTGAGCACACCTTCCGACCTGTACAGGGATTTGTCTATCAACCTGCTGTGGTAAACGGCGTTTGAATCCACCCAGACGACCAGTTTTCTCCATTCTATCGGGCTCACGTGCACATCTCGGCGGTGCTGCGCATCGGTCAACAGTTGTGTGATCAGTTTGCTGCGATGGGAACCGAACTGGAGGGGACGAGTGACTTCCGCCCCCGACATACGGTCCGAGATCGAGACGAGCATGCCCGGGAATTGGTTTTCCTGCATTTTCTCTATCACCTCATCCGCCGGCCGACCACCCAGGATCGTGGAGGGGTCGGATTCGGGATTCAGAGTCTGATGGACCTCCGGATTCCTGATGGGAGTCAGGTCGGATGGCTTGAGGCCGAAGATGGACCTGTAAGATTGCATGAAGCCGCTGATCCGGCGGGAGGTCAACTCGAGCCCGCCGGCTGGCTCCTTCTGCCCGTGGCAGCGCACACAATGCCTGTCGAAGATGGGCTGAATGTCTCTCTCGTAGTTGAGGATAGTGGCATCGCCCCAGGGGGGCGCTGTCGGACGGTCCGGTTGGCGGTCCAGTGCTTCGGCCATGTATTGCAGGCCGGCAGGGAGAGTGGATACGGCCTTGGTCTCGTGGCAACCGACACACCCCCGCTTCTCACCACGTTGGAGGGCGACATTGCTGCGCATGCGGCGCAGTTCCATGTAGTTCTCGTCCAGTGCTTGAAAGAAGATGGGCACGTTCGCGGGCGCGTGGAAATAGGCCGAGCCGTCCGCCTCCACAGGCACCGTGCCTATCACACGGGTCGGAGCCCAGGTCCAGTGGGCAAAATGCCGATAGGTCCCGTTACCCGGGAACCATTTGTGGTGGTTTGTGCCGTGACTGATCGGCGAGCCCTCCGCGGCGTTCTGGTTGGGTGACGGGAACGGGAGGCGCTGGGAGATCCGAATGTGTCTGACGGCTCCGCGCGGCACGCCGGGGAGGTCGGCGTATACGTCGCTCAGGAAGCAAGTAGCTTCATCCGCCCGTTCTTCCACCATGCTGGGAAGCGCGGGAGGTCGAGTGCGGGTGCCGAGCGGTATAGGGAAGACAGACGAGAGGACGGGCTCGCGGTGGATCAACTCCTGATTCCCCCAGACGTCCACGTAGTAGAGCCCAAAGCCGGCGTTATGGTCCCTGCTTCGCCCGTAAGCGAACGAGGTCAGACAGCCCTTCTCGGAAAGCGGCCATGGGTGTTGGTAGAGCCCTCCGAGATCGGGTACACCCCCTTCGACACAGGCTTTGGGCCGGGGGCGACCCAGGCCCCCCTCACCTTCTATGGCATAGGGGGTCATAAGCCTCATCGCATCACGGTTGTTGACGCCCATGGAGGGGTCTATCAACAGCAGTGGCCCCATCTCAAAGTCGTGGTGGCCCTGTGCAGTGGCGGTAACCAGCACGCCGTCGGGCACCTGTCGCACGTAGCGGATGGACATGGGCCGGGAGAAATGCTGCTTGTAGAACGCATCGGCATAGGTGCCGTCCGGTCGGCAGGTCCAGACGGTGTGCTGATCGTAGAAGTTCCGCTCCTGGTACTCCCAGTGGGTGAAGACAAGCTGTCCGTTGGCCAGCACGTGGGGAAAACGGTCGAAGTCCTTGTTATTGGTAAGTGCCGTCACTCGCCCGTCGCGGTCGAGCCGATACAGGTTCACGACGCGCTTGTCCTGTCCGATTCCGCTCGCGCACTGATTGCCCAGGCAGGAGCGGTCCGAGACGAAAGCGATCCCTCCGTCCGGCAGGTAGCAGGGCTCCTGGTCGGTATAGAACGGGTCATCCGTCAGTTGACTCAGGTTGCTCCCGTCAATGTCCATCTCGTGGAGGTTCGGCGGATGGGATAGGAAGCCATAAGGGACCTTCTGGAACGGTTGTCGGCTGTAGGAGAACAGCACGCGGTCGCCGTCCCAGTGCAGGTCCAGGCCTCGCACTGAGCCGGGCCCCAGGCGCCCCTTCAGCAGGGGATTGATGTCTGCATACGGCTCGAGGCCGCGCTTGACGCAGATGTCGCCGCCGGGCTTCTGGCGTTGGGGCATTGCTCCGGTGTTGATGTTGTTCGGAACGTGCAGGTCGAACCACGTCGCAAAAACCACGCCCCCGACCCGCAGTTCGGGGGAGAGCATAACCAGGTCCCGCGCCGCGCGGCGGGCCGCGATCCACCTGCGCTGCGCCTCATAGAGGCTGAGGTCGCCGGCCTCAACGCGTTCGCGCATGTCCCGGACCAGGTCAACCAGTTCGGCGAAGGAGGCCCGCGCGTCGCGGCGCTTCCTGGCATCGTCCTGTGCCAACAGGTAGCCAAGCAAGCCACGCGCCCGGCGCGTGACTGCCTCTGCGTCGGCCACCAGGTCTGCGGGGCTCCGGTGTATTCGCAGGGCGACAGCCTGGCGCACATAATCGTATTCCAGGGCGTTACGGCTGAAGTCTTCGCGCCACGGAGCGAACCACGAGGGGTTCTCCCCGCTGCGACGGGGCAGGACATCGTCGTCATAGCCCCACTGAGTCTGGTTCATGCGGTGAACGCGCGTCGCGAGTGCCCATGAAGCCATGCCGCGAACGAAGATGGCCTCGTGGTTTAGCAGCGGGAGTGCTTTCGCGGCCAGGGCGTCGGGAAAGCACGCGTCGAATTCTCTGGCTCTGCGAGCCATGTCAGCGCAGGTGAACATCAGTTCCGACGCGGCCAACACAACTGCATCTTCGTCCCGATCCCCCAGGGCTTCGACAACTTTGGCCAGGAATTCGGGAGCGCCATCGAACGCGCTTGCCCGGCACAACGCCTCGCACTGCGCGCGCACTTCATCCCCGGAGAATGCCCGCTGGATTCGGACCGCGGCCCCGGCGGCGTCTCCATTCTCTCTGAGCCGTTGATAGGAACCAGCCGTGCTTTCCCGTGCGCCGCAGGGAGTAATCGTAGCGACAACGAGAATAAACCCCATGACCGTCCAGTTGGTTTTCCCCATCTCCCTCTTCCTCACTGTGTTCTTTCCATTGCTCCGGCGTCGCGCCTGCCCACGGGGGCCTGACCGCGGAAATCCCGCAGGAAGGGGCCGCTCGTCTGCCATTCGTAGAGTTCGGCGATGTCGGTCTGCGCGTCTTCCAGCGTGCCGCGGCAGACGCGCAGGTAGTCAATCGCGCCCTCCAGGTAACCGGTGTCGTCGTGGGCTTTGCCCACCAGGAAGTCGCTGCGGTTGTCCAGCGACAGGTCAGGGTGGAGGGAGTTCTGCAGCGCGGCGGATTCCCGGCCGTCCAGGTAGATGGTGATGCGGCCGGTCTCGCGATCCACTTCGGCCAGCACGTGGTGCCACTCCCCGTCGTTGATGGGGCGGGCGGTGGCGACCGACCGGTGTGCGCCGCCGGAGCTGATCTGGAACTCGGCCGCGCCCGCGTCGTTGACGAACAGCCGGTATCCGCTCTCCCCGTCGTGTTTGCCCAGAATGCCGCCGCCCGTGTGGCCTTCATCCACCCGCACATTGGCCTCGACCAGGAGGTCCTCCCTGCGGATGATCAGCGTCTTGCGCTTCTCGGCCGGGTAGCGGGCGTAGTCGTCCTCCCCGTAAACAGGTTTGCCCCCGCGGGTCCCGCCCGACGGTTCGTCTACATCCCAGTCCTCCTCGGGTATGCTGTCGGCAAACTTGCCGGTCGAGAGCATCTTGATCTCGATATCCTGCCGCAGCCGTTCTTCCGGGTGATAAGCGTATCGGCGACCGTTGAACTCCAGCGCGCCGTCCGTCCAGTCCTCGCTGGGAGATGGCACGAAATCATCCAGGCCGCCATCGCTGATAAAGAGGTCGAAGGTGGGAATCTGCTCGTAGAGCTTCCGGTGCATGTGGGCTTCGCTCATGTACCAGTGGTAGTCAACCACCGTGTCGGGCTCGGCGTGGTTCTCGGTAAAGTGCCACTCGCCCACGGTGCCGTAAAGCGACCAGGGAACGAAGTAGGTGACGCCGTAGTCCCGCGCGGGGGAGTCCGGCGTGAGCCGGAAGTCCACATCCGTGCTGCCGTCGTCAATGGCGGGCTTGTCCGAGCCGACGATCGGGTTTTCGGACGCTTCCTTGCCCAGCCGGCCGAAACGGATGGGGAAAGTCCGCATCTGTTCGGCCATCACGTCGACTTCATCCGCCTTAATGTCATGCGGCACGCCGGGGAACCTGGGGTTGCCCGCATCGTCGTATTTCTGCTCCAGAAGGCGGCCGGCGTCGGCCTCGCCGTAGAACACGTTGTTGGCGAAAGCGAGCGATGCCACGCCACGTATCCCGGAGGCAGCGGTGTCCCCGCCGCCGACGAGAGACGGATCGCCGGTGCGGTTATTGGCCAGGAACTGCTTGCTGATCTCGGACATCACGTTGCCCATCACGTCGCACCGGTTGCCGCTGCTGCCGCCGATGCCCTTGCCCTGGCGGTAGATGGTATTATTGACGAAGTGGTTCAAGAAGCCGAAGACCATGAAGTAGCCGCTGTTCATGTTCTGATAGGTATCGTCCGGGTCCGTGGTGCGGCCCCAGATTATGTTGTTGAAGGAGTAGATCTTGTAGGCCCCGTCCAGGTAGAGGGGGTAGGAGAGGTTCATGTAGGTCTTCATGTTGAACACGCCGGCGGGCATGTGTCCGGGGGAGTTGCCGATGTTGTTGCAGTAGACGTAGGTGGGCCCTCCCTGCCAGATGGCCATGCCGCCGTAGTCGTTGACGGCCAGGGCCGTGTCCTCGGTCTCGTTGTGGTGGACCAGGATGCGGATAAAGGGTATGTTGCGCGCGCGTGACTCGCTGCCACCCAGGGCGCCCTCCTTGCCGCCGAAGACGACGATGCCGGACCCGAAACTGCGTTTCAGGATGTTGCCGGCCACTTCCGCGGTGGTGGGGCAGAACAGGGAGACGGCGGGGACGTTCGACTGCACGTTCCCGTTGTGGCGCATGCCCGTTTCATAGATATAGTTGCGCAGGACATCCACGTGCCCCAGCAGGCCGTAATCCGGGACTCTCGCGAACTTGCCGCCGTTGCTGAGTTCGACGGCGGTCTCCCATATCCTCTCGAATCTGCAGTCGGCGATGCGGACTCTGTCCATGTACTCGCCCTGGCCAGTGGCCCCGCCTTTGATGGCAAACTGCCGGCAGTCGCGGAACATGCAGTGGTGGATGCTGATGTCGGAGCAGTTGCCGGAGAGGGCGATCGTGCTGCCCTGGGCGAACCGGAAGTCCAGGCCGCAGACCTCGATGTGGGACTGGTTCTCTATGCTGAGCTGCCCCATGTCGGTCGTCAGCTCCAGGTGCATCTCGTTGGGGTTTCGGCCGGCGGGCGGACGGTAGAGGAGGATGCCGGTGGAGTCGTCCAGGTAGAACTCGTCCGCCGTGTCGAGGTACTGCGGCAGGTTCTCAATCATGTAGCGCAGCTTTGCCTTGATGCCGCCCATGGCGCCGAAGACGAACGCCCTCGCTTCCGGCGCGTACTTCGGCCCCTTCTTGCTGCCGATCTTGCGCGCCGTGGGCGTGCCCATGAACCAGGCATACTGCGACCAGAGGTAGCCCCCGTCAAAGTAATCCTCGGGGTGGCCTTTCAGGTGTTCGTCGTGCCAGGCGTTCCCCTGCTTGCCGTCCACCTCCACTTGCACCGGCCCGTCCCATTGGTGCCAGTAGTCAATGACGAAGTTCTCGTTTCCCGGTTGCCAGTCGGGGTCCCGGGCCAGGTGGAGGGTGTCCGTCGAACCGTCGGGGTTCAGTCGGGAAATGCCCGTGAACGGCGGGCCGGGCGGGTTCCAGTAGCCCCGGCCGTTCGGCCGGATGCAGCGGATATTGTTCTCGTCATTCAGCACGCCGAGTGGCTTCAGGTCCAGCGCCCAGGCCTTGTTCGCCTCGGGCAGGCGTTCGGGGTGCTTCACGTTCGTCGCCGGCACCCAGTCTGCCGGCAGGCGCACGGAGCCGGCCAGCGTGGCCTGCCCATCGCCCCAGGACGGATCGCTGGTGAGGCGGATGGGGTTGTCGGGGTCTCCCGATTCGTCGGCCAGTAGCTACCCCCGGTAGAACACGCCGCGCTTGAAGACGTAGGTGATCGGTCCGGCAGCCTGAGCGGCTTTGCCCGTGGCGTCCCGGTCCCAGGGATGGTGTTTCCAGGCGCTGTCCTTCGAAGTGCCGGGGGCGTCATCGTCGCCGTTCTCGTAGTCTATGTAGCGGACGGAATCGCCGGGCTGGAACTCGAACGGCTCGGGCGCCCATTTCAGATCGCCCTGCGGCAGGACCTTCGCTTGAGGTTTTTGCCAGCAGTACTCCCCGCCGGCGACACCGGCCAGGGCAAACGTCAAGACAGCAATGACAGCAAGAAGCGCGCAATTCCGCTCACGCACCGGGCTACTCCTCCAAAACTGTCGCGGATCGTCGCAACCAATATCATCCCGGCGCGTAGGTGACCTTTCGCACGGCTTCCACTATGTCGTCCACGCCGGGGCGGTAAAAGTCCTCCATGGGCGGGGCGAAAGGCGGCGGGATGTTCGGGGAGGCAACTCTCTGCACCGGCGCCAGCAGGTAGTCGCTCCTCCTTTCGGAAAGCCCGGCCGCGAGCTCCGAGCCGATGCCGCCGCGCCTGGGACCTTCCTCCACGATCACCGCGCAGCCGGTTTTCATCACCGACTGTTCGGCCAGTTCCCAGTCGAACGGCACCAGGCTGCGCGGGTCGATGACCTCGGCGCTTATCCCATCCTCAGCCAGTGCGTCGGCCGCCTGCAGCGCCAGGTGCATCATCAGCAGGTTGGCGATGATGGTCACGTCGGTGCCCTCGCGCCGGACCACGCCTTTGCCGATGGGCACGACGTAGTCCTCGTCGGGAATCTCACTGGAGGCGTCGAAGGCGCCCTTCTCCTTGCGGGCGCCCTTGGAGCCGTAGAGCAGCTTGTGCTCGAACATCAGCACGGGGTTGTCGTCGCGGATGGCGGCCTTCAGCAGGCCCTTGGCGTCGTAGGCGGTGGCGGGGCAGACGATCTTTATGCCGGGCACGCCCAGGAACAACGCCTCCGGGTTCTGGGCGTGCTGGGCGCCGCGGCCGGTGGCGCCGACCGGTGCGCGCATGGTGATGGGCACGCTGACCTTGCAGCCGGACATGGAGCGCATCTTGGCGATCTGGTTGACCACCTGGTCCATGGCGCAGAAGATGAAATCGCTGTACTGCACGTCCGCCACGGGCCGCAGACCGGTGAGCGCCGCCCCCAGAGCGACCCCGAAGATGCCGGCCTCGGAGATGGGCGTGTCCACCAGCCGCTCGCGGAAGTCTTCCTGCAGCCCCAGGGTCACGGTGAAGGCGCCGCCCCATCCCCCCGGAATGCCGATGTCCTCGCCGATGCAGAAGACCCGTTCGTCGCGCGTCATCTCTTCCCGCAGGCCCTCGCGCAGGGCCTCCGCTATGCTGAGTCGTTTCATGTCTTCCCGTTCTCGAGCGTCACACGAACAGTCCCTTCAGGGCGTCCTCCGGCGCGGGGTCGGGCGCTTCCATGGCCGTTTGCACCGCCCGCTCAACCTCTCCCTGCACTTCGTCCTCGATCTCGTCCAACCCGTCCTGATCCAATACGTCCTCCGCCAGCAGCTTCTCCTGGAAGCGACCGAGCGGTTCCAGCTCCGCTGCCCTCTCCCGCTCTTCTTCCGGCTGGTAGTCGCACGGGTCACGGCGGGAGTGGCCCGTGATGCGATAGGTAAGGGCCTCCACCAGCGTGGGTCCCTCGCCGGAACGGGCCCGCTCGACGGCCGCCCGCCCCGTCTCGTAAACCTCCAGCGGGTCGTTGCCGTCGATGGTCACGCCCGGGATGCCGTAGGCGCACGCCCTGTCGGAGAGTTTCTCGACGTTGACCATGTCTTCTATGGGGGTCGACGCCGAATAGCGGTTGTTCTCGATCACGTAAACCACGGGGAGCGACCAGATGGAGCCCATGTTGACCCCTTCGTGGAAGGCGCCCTCGTTGACCGCCCCGTCGCCCATGAAGCAAACCGCCACGTTCGACCGCCCCTGCATCTTGAAGCCCAGGGCGATTCCGGTGGCGATGGGCACACCTCCCCCGACGATGGCGATGCCCGGCACCATGCCCTTCTCGCAGTCGCCCACGTGCATCGAGCCGCCCCTGCCGCGGCAACAGCCGGTGGTCTTGCCGAAGAGCTCGTGCATGATGGACTCGGGACTCAGCCCGCGGGCGATGGCGTGGCCGTGCGGCCGGTGAGTGCTGGTGATCAGGTCGCCGTCCTCCAGCGCTGCGCAGACGCCGACCGCAATGGCCTCCTGACCGTTGTATTGATGAATGGTCCCCGGCATGATCCCCTCCAGGAACAGGTATTTCACCCGCTCCTCGAAGCGCCGGATCAGCAGCATCTGCCGGTAGAGCGATACGAGGAATTCCGCGTCATGCTCCATGTGTATGTCTCTCCGCTACTCCAGTTTTCCTTCCTCGAGGGCCTCTTTGAGCACGGACAGGTATTCGGCGCACTGCCGGCCGTTGACTATGCGGTGGTCGGCGGCGAGCCGCACCGTCGCCATCGGCCGGACCGAGATATCCTCACCGAACGGAACGACGCGCCTCCGCACGGCGCCCACGGACAGCATCGCGCCGTGGTCGGGGAATATAAGAGCGTCAAATGCCTCGATGGGGTACATGCCCAGGTTGCTCAGAGCCATCCCCCCGCCGGTGAGCTCTTCCGCTCTGAGTTCCCCTTCGCGCGCTCGCCTGGCGAGGTCCGAGACCTCTTCGGTGAGCGTCGAGAGACTCTTTGTATCCACGTCCCGAATCACGGGCAGAAACAGGTCGGACCCCACACCCACGGCTACGGCGAGGTGCATACCCTCCGGCGGCACCACGCGGTCGTCCTGCATCCGCGCCGCCAGCCGCGGCTGGGCGGACAGCGCGACGGCCATGGTCTTCAGGAAAACCGCGTCGTAGCCGGGTTTCCAGCCCCGCGACTCGCCGCTGCGGCGCATGCGCTCCACGGCCGTCATGTCCACGGAGGTTTGCAGGCGGAGGTGCGGTATCTCGCGGGCGCTTCGGGCGACGGCCCGTGCCACGGCGCTCTGACGGCGTGAGAGCGCCTCGCCGACCGCCTTGCCCGCCCGCATCACGTCCTCACGGGTAATCGTCCCGCCACGTCCCGTGCCCTCGACTGCTCCCAGGTTCACCTCCAGTTTGCGGGCCAGGTTCCGGACCACGGGCGAGACCCGGGGGCGTTCGCCGACCTCTGGCGCGGCAGAGGGCTTCGGTTCCCGGCCCGGCTCTTCCTCCTCCGGCGCTTCGGCAACAGGCACGCTCTCACCCGGCTCGCCGACGTAGGCGATAACGCTCCCCTCCCCCACCTCGGTGTCCTCGGGGACCATCTGTTTGAGGAGCACGCCTTCGGCGACCGATTCGAGCTCGGTTGCCGCCTTATCGGTCTCCATCTCGGCGATGGGCTGGCCCCGCCGCACGGACTGCCCCTCTTCGATCAGCCACCTGACCAGCCTGACCTCGTCGACGGTGGTGCCCAGGTCGGGCACTCTGATGGGTGTCGCCATGGGCCTGTTCCCCGGAGTTCTGTCCCGTTTAAACGTTGAGGGCCTTACGGACAAGGGCCACGGCCGCCGTCGCCTCTCCGCACCGAATGATATCGCGTATTGGCTGCAATCCCACGCGGTCAACGGCGCGGAAGAGCGCCCGGATCCATTCGCGGCACTGCGTGGCAGCGGCGACACCTTCCTCACGGTAAGGGAAGACGTCCAGCGTCAGCCATCCCTGGTAGTCCAGCCGCCGAATCCAGTAGATAAACTCCAGGGCCTCCACGAGGTGCACGGAGCCGAATATCATGTCGTCGTCCCAGCTCCGGTAGTTGTCGTTCAGGTGCACGTAGTCGAGCTTCCCGAACCGGGCCAGAAGCGCCGCCGCCTCGGCCATGTTCTCGCCCGCGGCCAGGGCGTGGCCGATGTCCAGCAGCACGCCCACGTTGTCCATTTCCTGGACGAGCAGCAGCACCTTGGCGGCGCTATTGACGAAGCAGTGCGTGCGCGGCTCCTTGAGCTTGTACTCCACGAGCAGCCGCACGTCGGGGTTGTGGTCGGCGCAGGTCTCCAGGCCCTCGCGCAGCCAGTCCCACGCGGCCGAGTAGTCGGCCTGGAAGGAGTAATCGTAGCCGTCCTGGCCGGGCCACACGTCAATGTACGGGCAGCCCAGCTCCGCGGCCCAGTCCATGACCTTCTTGGTCTCGTCCACAGCCGCCTGCCGGGTTCCGGCGTCCGGCGCGGCCAGGCTGCCCATGCCCCACCTGGCCTGCGTCCAGAGGTCCGGCACCAGCATGCAGATCTTCAGGCCGCGGTCGTCGAACATAGAGGCCACGTCGCGGATGTTCTCGTCGTTGACGTGCCAGTTGCCGACCAGCTCCAGCCCGTCCAGCCCGTCAACCTGCGTGGCCAGGTCCAGCATCTCCTGCATGCTCTCGCCCCCGCGTCCGTAGCCGCTCAGGCAGTAGCGGTCGGCGCAGCTTCCGAAGGTGGGCAGACATGCGCCAAACGGGTGATTTGCCAGCATGGTGGTTCCTCCCTCTCTGGTAGAGGCTTCGACCGGAGACGTATCCCCGAGATGGCTTCAGTCCTCGAATTTCATCCGCCTGGGATGGAATTTGGGGGCCACGCGCAGCCAGGGAGTCTCGGGCCGCTCGATGTAACCCCACTTCTCCAGGGCGCTGCGGAGCGCCTTGTTCTCGGGCTTTTTGGCGTAGCTGACCAGGTCTTCGTCGGACATGGCCGCCGCTATCGCCTGCTGCCAGGCCCGCGCGCCCGCAGTGTAGCCGTCGGGATGGCCGAGCATGCCGCCGCCGGCCGGGATGATGATGTCCGGTCCATACTCGCCCACCAGAAGCGGCGCCAGGCCCGGATAGACCCCGGCGCAGGGCATCGGCCACATGGGCTTGATATCGCCCAGGGGAGCGAGCTTCACGTGCGCGGTGCGCAGTCCCTCCTCCAGGCTGACCATGGGGATGCTGGACCAGTAGGTGGGCGTCAGCATCAGGTCGCCGCCGCAGAGGCGGGCCAGCTTGGCGAAGACGGGCCATGAAATGCGCGGCTGGGCGGCGATCATGTGGGAACCGTGCACGAGGATGGGAACGTCAATCTCCGGGTCCTCGGCGATCTGCCGGAGCACCGGCAGGCCCGCGGAGTAGCAAACCAGCAGGCCCGTGGCCCCCAACTCGACCGCCCGGTGGGCCTTCTCGAAGATGTGCGGCGGCTCGTCGGTGATGCTCAGGAAGTAGATGGGCATCTTGCCCGTTTCGGCCTCGGCCTTGGCCAGCGAGTCCAGGACGGCCTTCAGGCGGTCCTCGTAGGTGCTGTTGTAGACGTCGCTGGTCATCTCGTCGTCCTTCATCGCGTCCACGCCGCCGATGGCCGTCTGGTAGCACTGGTTGGCCACCTGCCGGGGCGTCATGCCCATCTTGGGCTTGATGATATGGAGCGAGAGGGGACGATCGGGCACGCCGAGCTTCTCGCGGATGCCGGGCACGCCGAACTTGGGACCCTGGAAGTTCTTCAGCAGGTTCTCGGGGATGAACACGTCCAGCAGCCGCATCTGGTCGCTGTAAGCAAAACAGTTGCCCGAGATGCTCAGCAGCATCATGGCCACGTTGTCCGACCAGGCGTCGATGGGAAAGGCAAGCTGGACAACGGCCTCCCTCCGGTGCGGATCGTCGGTGGGGACCTCGAAGTAGCCCACCATCTTGCCGCTCAGCTTGCGACGCACCTCCTCGGTGTCCTCCGCCACCTTCTGCCAGGTGCCGGTGGAGCCTTCCAGCGCCATGGACTGGATGAGTGAGAAGTAATCGATGAAGTCCTGACCGGGCATTACGTCGCGCATGTAATATGTGCCAACGATGTGGTTGGCCCGGTCGATGCCGTCAAAGGTGTGATGGAAGATCACGGGGTCATGGTAACGCTCGTACATTCGGCTTCCTCCCTTCTGCACTCGGACAGACGTTTCTGTGCCTCGAAACGGCAAGTGGCAGGCGCGAAGTCCGCACACCGGAAGCGGCCCCGGGCCTTGAAAATGGGTTGCAAGTCACACCCTCATAGGGTACATACTTTTCCGGAGATGTCAAGTGTGCCCCCGGCTGAGCTTTCGACGAAGGAAGAAGAACGCCCTCCCGATATATGCCATCCCCGCCATCCAGTTTGGGTAGCTGAGGCATCCTCGCCTCAGCCATGGTCGGGCCCAAGAACCGGAACACACCCGGTTCAGGCCACGCAGGTGGAGGCGCTGTCCGCGTAATACAGCACGGAGTGGAAGGGATCGTAGTCGCAGGCAGGGCGATTCGATTATCGGCTTTTCGTTGTCGTCCCAGGACTATGGGTGAGCGGGCGTGGTTTCCGCCAAGAGGGCCCGAGGGCCGGCGCACCACTGTGTCGCGTGTAGCACGGGTGCCTGGCTGTGCGTGGCCGCCTGTCTGCCCGACAGGCAGGCACGCAGACAGGCCCTCGCCTACGGAAGCACGGTCTCTCAGAGGAGAGCCACGGCTCCAGGCGGGAGCGGCAGACGTATGGCTCCACGCGGATGCCCGTCTGCCAGAGGAGATCGCGGTCTCCTTCAACGTCCGGGCATTGCCCTGCTATCTCGTTTCTGACGGTGCCGGTGCGGCGGTCACTTTTTCGCTCCCGGCGTACGCGGCGACCTTCCGCTGGGTACAGAGGAACACAATGCCGTCCACCGCCGTCGGCGTGGCGGCCATGCTGCGCAGGCGGCTCTTCCAGAGCAGCTCGGGCTCGCGACCGGCCCTGAAGACGAAAAACTCGTTCTTCCGGGTGCTCACGTAGAGCTTGCCGTCGGCCAGCATCTGCGAGCGCTCCAGGACCATGGCCCCCAGGTCTTCCTTCCACAGCAACTGCCCCGTCTCGGCGTCGAAGCAGCGCAGGTACCCCTGCATGTCCGCGATGTAGAGCAGGCCGTCCTTGATGGAGGGCGTGCACTGGGTGCGGCCGATCTCCCTGGAGCGCCAGATAACGTCTTCGGGTTTGATCTCTCCCTTCGCGCCAGCGTCCACGCAGGAGATCATGCCTGGGCCGAGCACGCGCCCTTTCTCCTTGGCGTTGTAGACCCGGTCACGCCCTGTGGCCACGTAGACCCGACCCTGATGGAACACGGGGGTTGCGAAAATGTGCAGGGGACCCACCACCACACCCGGCACTCCGGGTCTCTTGCGGGTCTTGGGGCGCGGGAAGGGGATGGGTTCTCCGTTCTGGTCGTAGCGGTACTCCCGGGGATTGGCGTCATAATGCCAGACCTCCTCCAGGATGTGGACCTCGCCCTTTTTCAGCCTCTCGGGCCGGGCGAAGGCATGCAGCACACCATAGCCGTCGCCCCAGAACAGGAGTTTCTGCCCGTTCACCGTGCCCATCGAAACCGAGGACCACTGGCCGTGGAAAACGCGCGGTATCTCCAGATCGTCCCGGGCCAGCAGTTGGCCGGTTTCCGCATCCAGTCCGATGAGGTTGGGCGCCTTTCGGTACTTCCAGTCCTTGTCCTCTTCGGGCTCGGCCCACGCGGGGGCCGGCTTCAGCCCCATTTTGTGGGAGGTGGTAACCCAGACCACCCGGCCGTCCAGCAGCGGCGTGCCGGAGCCACCATCGTGAGTCTGCGCGCCGAGTCCGCCTATGTCGAATCGCCAGATGATGTCGCCGTAGCCGGGTTTCAACTCCTGGAGGGGTTCTCCGACTATTTCCCCTTTCCACTTGCGGTTCAGGAAGTATTCCCGTTCGTCCACGAAGGGCCCATCGTTGCCGTCCGCCTGGCCCTTGACGTCGAGGCAGAGAAGGTCCATTCCCGAGTGGACATAGACACGCTCGCCGTCCACTACCACAGGGGAGCAGACCCCGTAACCCCATCCGTAGGCATCCGGCGTGGTCAGTTCCCACAGGCGTTGGCCGGTGCGATGGTCGAAGCAGAGCAGCGCGCCGCCTTTGCCGCCCGCCCCCGCCTTCAACTGCTCGTCCTCCACGGCGCCGAACGTCGTGCCCACGAAGAGCCGGCCCCCGGCGGCCACTGGCCGGGCGAAGGTCCACCGGGCCGTAATGGGGACCTCCCACAGCCTGGTCTGGTCGGTCAGTACCTCCGGCAGCGCCGCGGCCCCCAGATAATTGTTACGATGGTTATTCGCCGGATCGCTCCACTGCGTGGTCGTGTTACGAGTCGACCCGTCCGCACTGCGGCCGTAAAGCATGAGTCCCCGGGCTGTCGCGATCAGGATCAGCCCATCAGCAGCCTCGATGGTGCCGGCCGCCCTCCGCAGTTTGCTCTCCGCCAGCAGAGCCGGGGTGCGACCGGCTTTCAATACCTTCATGTCCCTCCCGTCGGTGCAGACGTACACCTTGCCGTCGGCCACTATCTGCGAGCGTTCCTTGATGCTTTTGGCCCCCAGGTCGAAGCGATAGAGGACCTTGCCCGTGTCCGCCTCGTAGCAGTTGAGTGTGCCCTGACCGTCGGCCATGTACACCAGCCCGTCCACGACCGAAGCGGAGCATTGCGTGCGGCCGATTTCCCTGTCCTCCCACAGCAGGCGCGGCTCCTGCCGGACGTCGTCGAGCTCCAGGCAGACGAAGCGTCCCGGAGCGCGGCTCAGGCCGTAGGCGCGGTCTCTGCCGATGGCAACATAGATGCGATTGCCGACGGTCACGGGCATGGAGATGATCTCGGACGGCCCTGTGATCGTCTCGTGTTCTCCATCGGCTTCGGCTTTGTTCTTCCAGGAGAACCCGATAGGCGCGTCGGGGTTTTCTCCCGGCCTCCCCCCGTCGGTGTACATGAAGTAGCGGTCAGTGTCGGTGTAATAGCCCTCCGGGTACTTGAATTGGAGACGTTTATCCACGGTATAGACGATCTCGCGCCCGTCATCGAGGAAACGGTATTCGGGCGGGTTCACGTCGAAGCTCCAGTATTTCTCCAGCGTGACCGGCCTGCCGTCCTCGCGGGGTTCGGGGATGCCGAAGGCGTGCAGCACCCCGTAACCGTCGCCGAAGATCACGGCCTTCTCCCCATTCACCTCGATCAGCGACGGGGAGGACCACTCACCGTGGAAGACGATGGGGACGTCCATCTGGTCGCGCGCGATGAGCCTGCCCGTCTCCTTGTCGAGCACCACCAGATGGGGCTTGTTCGCCCCCGGGGCGTAGCTGCGGGCCCGGGAGCCGATCTGGTTGGCCGTGCTCACCCAGATCTGGCCGTCCACCTCGATCACCGTGCAGCTCGTGGCGTCCTGGACGCTGATGTTGAAAGGCTTCAGGCTGAAATGCCAGAGAACGTCGGCCGCCCACGCGGGCAGTTCCGTCGGCATTTCCGCTCCTTCGGGCAGTTTGAAGGGCTCCCGCGTCATGAGGGACAACTCTTCCTGCATCCCGTCGTTTCCGTCGGCCAGCCCATCGAGGTCGAGGCAGAACACCTCGTGCATGGCCATGATATAGACACGGTCGCCCTCAACGACGGGCATGCCGCACACGCCATAGGTTCCCGGACCGTAGCCACCCTCTGGGACGATCAAACGCCATATCTCCGAGCCATCGGCGAGGCTATAGCAGGTGAACGCGGCGCCGTGACGGACTGCCTGACTCCAGAGCGGCTTCGGGTTGCCCTGGGCATCGCTGCCGAGCAGTATCCTGTCGCCGACGATCGTCGGCATCGGAAACTGGTGTCTGCTCCCCGTGTCGATCTCCCAGATCAGCGTCTCGTCGTCAAAATGAACCGGCAGGTTGCGCGCCTTCCGCACCATGTTGTGGGAGGGATCGTTGCCCCAGGGCTCCGCCGCTTCAGCACCGGTGGAGGCAACCAACCAGAGCGTCCAGACGGCGGCGAGAACGAGGGGTTCCCATGGGTTGCGGGTTCGCTCGTGCGCGTGCTCAGTGCCAGACATCTCATCTCCCCGTGCTGTTCGTTCGGGTCAATCTGTGAACTTTGCTCTGAGGGCGAAAAAGGGCTAACGGTCATCCACCGGGCGGGGGGCCAGCGGGTCGGCGCGGGAAAGGCGGCCCTCCGCAGCACGCCATATCGCTTCATTCATTCCAGGATGGGCTGCACGATTTCCCCGGCCAACTGCTCATTCACTTTCCGGTAGGCGCCCAGGAACGGCGCGTTGGCGTCGATCCAGAGGGTGATGCGGGCCAACTCCTCGCGGCTCAGCTTCACCTTGTCCTTGTGGCTGCCGGTCGTCAGCATCTTGTAGAGAGGCGACACGTAAGCCCCGAGCTCTCCGGGAGTGGAGCGCATGCCGAACTGATGCTCCTTGTCCCGGCCGCACACATACCAGACGTGCTCCTGCAGGTTGACGTAGGCTTCGCTCCAACGGCCCTTGGCGCGCTCGCCCGTCAGGCCGGGCGCCTCATCCGCGTTCTTCGCGTGGCATTCCACGCACCTGGCGTCCAGGACCGGTTGGACCAGCGAGGCAAAAGTAATGGGCCGGCCCCGGTTGACCTCCAACTCGATCGCGGACGGTTCGCGGCGAAGGGCCCGGGGCACATCCGCCCGCGGCCGGCCGGCCTCCGCACGCGGCTCGTGGCACCCGCGACAGCTCAGCGTTTCCCCCGGGTGCACGTAGATGTCCGACTTCATGCTCTGGATGGCCAGGCCGTTCTCGTCGAGCGCCTGGAAGTAGACCGGCTTGCGGGCGGGCAGCTTGAAGTGGGCGCTGCCGTCGTCCTCGACCGGCACCTTGCCCAGGACCGCGCGCGCGTTCATCATCTGCCCATAGCCAATCGCCGGCTTATCCTGCCGCGGTGTGGACTTGGGGAAGAGCTGAATGATGCGCAGAGACTTGATCTTTCGGTCCTCCGGCCACGGTCGAAGGGAATCGTAGACATCGATGACCGAAACGGTCGCCTTTTCGCTCGGCTCGGCGGGCGCCTGCTCCTGCATGTCCACGGGCAGCGCCACCTCCGTGCGGTGCGGGATGCGCAACGGCCTGGGCCGGGCACGCAGGGGGATGGGGCTTATGCTGCCGATCTCCTGGTCGCGGTAGAGCAGTTGCTTGTTCCCGAACGCATCCAGCAGGTAGATGCCGTGCTTGACGGGCTCCTCCTGGGGCTGCCACTGATTGCGGTTCTGGTAGAACGGGGGTGAGTCCGGACTGTAAGCGCACAGGTAGTAGTTCTCGCCCAGCGGCCAGGCGGTGGCGTAGGCGCTGGTGGTGTGGCCCGTGTCCTCGTCCGGAGTCAGGAAGACCCACGGGCCATTCTCGTCCGTGACGCGCCTGTCATAGATGACCAGTGTCCCGTAGTTCTGACAATGGTGCATGCTGGAGGTGGCCACGTAGTAATCGGTGCCCGGTATGGAGCGCGGCTCGAAGACGATCTGACCGGCGCGCCCCTCGCTGTAGTTGGCATGCACGGCGCGGGCATCCCGTCCGTCCGGAGTGGTAATCCAGGTGTGCTCGCCGGCTGTCACGTCCCGGTCCACGTAGTCCCAGCGGGTGTAAAGTATCTGCCCTTCAGGGGTCACGCTGGGATGCCATTCGTTGGTCTCGTGCCAGCTTATGGGGTATATATCGCTGCCGTCGGGCAGCATGGAGTGCAGCACGTAGCTGGGACAGGGCCGAGGGTGGCAGCGCCCCTCACCGCCGCGGCGCTCGCTGATGAAGGCCACCCGACCGTTGGGCAGCACGCAGGGGTCGAAGTCGTTGGCGTCCCCGTCCGTGAGCATCCGCAGGTCGGTGCCGTCGACGTTGACGCTGAACAGGTGGAAGGCGTTCTCCTTCTCCCAGTGGTACTTGTCCTTGTCCATGCGCCACGCCTTCTTGTACTTGGAGTAGTACATGTAGGGATTGTTCTCGGGGTCGTCGGTTTTCCGGAACGGCTGCGCCGCTTCGGTGTAGGCGAAGTAGATCGTCCGGCGGTCAAAGCTCAGTTCCGGCGAGACGAAGGAACCGGGGGTGAGTTTCTGACCCTTCAGCCGACCCGTAGTGCAGACGGCGTCCGCGAGCACGTCCCGCAGCTTTGGCGTCTTGCCGAAAGCGTCCTCGAGCACATAAACCCCGCCTCCGGGGTTCTGGATGATGCCGAAGTACTGGTCGCACATGTGGCTGAAGAGGGCCGGGTGGTGCTTCACGAACACGATGTCGCTGAAGTCCAGGAGCGGGTTGGCGAGCGCGATCTTACGCTGCAGCCGATAGGCCTCCTCGAACAACGGGTAACGCTCTTCGGCGTTGACCAGCACCTGCACGGTCTGCTCTTTCATGCCGTAGGCGGTCTCAACCTCCCGCCGGGTGCTCTTCCACTCTGGTTCGGGCGCCGCGGCTCGCTCCTGGAGAGCGACCAGTTGACGCACGTACGGCTGGATGTTGTAGATGGGCCCGAGCCGTTGGACGTCTTCCGCCAGCACCTGCGTGCGACGCAGGATGACATCCACCGGGTCGCGGTCGTCCCGTTCCAGGGCCGCCGCGGGGTGGAAGCTTCTCTCCCGACGGCCGGCTATGTCCCCCAGGTTGCTGAACTCCCGCACCATGCGGTCGAACACCCGGTGCGCCTCCTGCTCGAGGTTCACCGGGGCCGGCTCGCCGCCCACGGCCGCCGTGGCACCGGCGAGCGCCGCGAGGAGAAGTGCGCACACCGCAACCAATAGTGCCAGACCAACCACTGCGACCAAACCAGACCTGGATGAACTCATCACTCGATTCCTTTCGTTGCTGTATTCTCGTCCTGGACTTCCCGGGCCCTGCCGGCCACGGCAGCGGTATCTTTCGTGGCCGGGCAGCCAGAATCATTTTCCGCCCCCGCATGTTCGGCCGCCGGACCACGTGGCACTCGCCGGTGCCCGCGCACCCCGGCATCAGCGCCGCCGCTGCCAGCAGGTCCGGCATGCGCAAGCGCACGGTGGCCTTGCACGTTCTCCCGCTGGTCTTCATCTGCCATTGCCTCGCTGTGCCACACTGGTGTCTCCGCCCGATCCTTCGGGCCGGTGCCAGAAGGAGCGGAAGTACCTGTCGTCTACTTCGAACACGTCGATGTGGTCCTCACCCGGCTCGTAGGATTCCGGAAGGACCCCGTATCGCTTCATCTCGCGGACGTAGTGCTGGTTGGGAACGAAGCCCTCCATCGTGTAGCGCTTGATGGTATGGAGCTGCTCGGCGGATGCCTTCAGAGCCCCGAGCAGCTTCTGGTACTCCGGGGCGCTCTTGCTCTGGAAGACGTTCGCCGGCTCGCCCGTCTCCTCCCTCGTGCACAGCCCGAGGCCGCCGGCCTCTTTCGCCAGCGGTGCCCGCAGCACGACGGACTTCTCCGGGTGCGAAAGGTTGCTGTAGCGGTCATGTAATGCTCTGTAGGGAAAATCCCTGCTCCACTTCTGCTTGAACGGGGAGGGCCTTTCGCCGCTCAAGTGGCAGGAATCACAGCGGCGCGAGAGCACATCGATCTCCGCCTGCAGAACCGGTTCCGGGGTGGGGGACCAGAGGTCTTCCTCCTCGGCCCCCACCATGCCGCTGCCCGCAGCGGCGTATGTCCCGGCGAAGCAGGCTCCGGTGTCCAGCCACAGCTTGATGAGCCGCCTCTGCTCCGAACTGGCCTGAACGTCGTGGTGCTTCGGTGTGAAGTGCTCCGGCAGGGGACTTATCCCGCTGAGGACGCTATAGGGATCGACGTTTCCGTCGGGGCCCTCCCGATAAAACTTCCGATCGCGCAGGTAAGCGTAGCTCAGGCTGGTGATCGGGCCCCGGTCGGGGTTCACCACAGTCACGGTGCCGTTGTGCTCCGGACCGCCGTGCCAGGGGCTGAATATGCTGACCAGCCTGTCGCTGCCGGGAATCGGTTTCGCGTCGATCATCAGGGTGGCCGGGTGCATGTTGCCGTAATACGTCATCTGCCCTGTGCCGTCGGGGTTGATCGTCCAGAGGTGGTGGAAGGACATCACGCCCCGACGTACGTACTCCCAGCGGGTGTAGAGAACGCGCCCGTCGGGCAGCACCCACGGGGTATTGTCGTGCTCCACGTTGGAGGATATCTGGCGGATGTTACTCCCCTCGCCGTCGCACCGGTACAGGGTGGCCACCTGCGTCGTGAAACACGGCACCCAGCGGTTGGAGCGGGAGGAGCAGAACATGATGCCGCCGTCCGGCAGATAAACCGGCTCAATGTCGTCGCGCGGGGCGGACGTGAGCTGCCGCAGCCCGCTGCCGTCGGGGTTGATCTCGTAGAGGTGGTAGTTCTCATCCCCGCCGGGGCGGTAGCTTATCAGGATTCTCTCCCCGCTGTAATGCACGCACGGGTCGCGCACCGACCCGCCGGGATCGTCCAGGATGACCTTCACCTCGCCGGTGCGGAGGTTGAGCCGGCAGAGCTGTCCTCCCCGTGCGTACTTCTTCCTGTTCGGCTGTTGACAGACGTATCCGAAGGTCTCGTACCAGTGCCATCCGGTCCCGCTGTGGACGGCAAAGACGACCTCGTCCACGTCTCCAAGCGGTCCCCGGAGCTTCTCTTGAAGCAGGCCGCTCGTCACCTCTTCGGGGTCGCCGAATACCTTTTCGGCCGCTCTTGCGGACGGTGTGGACAGAGCGCACACCAAAAGCGTGGCAGCGCAGAGGCGCAGCCACAATGCGACTCGGCTGTGCGGGATGTTCATACCATCGCTCTCCGGTCAGTTCTCCACTGGACGGTGTGACGACGAACGCGCTATAACCTGGGAGCGGCAGCATACCTGGATCGGCGGCCGACCCCCGTTGAGCGTCTGCACGGCGGTGCGCACCGCATTCTCGGCCAGCTCTTCCAGGGGCGGCCGCACGCTGGAGAGACCACATCGCTGGGCGATCGGTGTGTCGTCGAACCCCACGACTCCCACCCGGCGACCCGGTTCCAAATCCTCTTCCTCCAAGAAGTCCAGCACGCCGCGGCCGGCGGCGTCGTTGCAGGCCACGATGCCCAGCGTGCCCTCCTCGGCCCAACGCCGGGCCCGTGGTTCGTCGGCGAAAAAAACGCTCACCGCTTCCCGCGCGATGCGGCTGCGGGCGACGCCGCCGTCGTGCCGGGACTTCAGCTCCTCGGCGTCCACGTCCGCCGGGCCGACCCTCAGCACCTGCCCGGGTTCCACGGCCTGTTCGATACCTTCCAGCCGCTCTCGCTCCCAGGTCGCATCCTCGAGGTAGAGGTAGGCGATGCGGTCGTAGCCGGCCTCCAGCATGTGCTCCGCCGCGGCATGGCCCGCCGCCACGTTGTCGTAATAGACGTGCGGCAGCGCGGGAGAAACGGCATGCCAGGTCACGTAGACCAATGGAGGATAGCCCGGGCGCATCCACCCGACCGCGGCCTTGGCATCCGACAACGGGTAGTGGACGCCGGCGACGAGGATGACGTCCACCTCCCGAGCAAGGGCCTGGTCCAGGGCGTTCTGCATAGTGATGGCCGCCCCCTCGGACTCGGGCCATCGGTCGAACAGCCACGTGGCGCCGCCCGCGTTTGAAAACAGGCGCTCCACTGACTGCACCACGACGGCATGCCAGTCCTTCGCCTCCGGGGGATAGAAGCTGGACACGATGCCCAGGGTGGCCGGCCGGCGGAGCTGCAGATCGAAAGGGCTCGGGCTGACGACGGCGGCCTGCCGGCGGGAGGAGGACGTTCCGGCGGGTTCCGACCGCCCGATCGGCGTGCGCGCGACGAACGAGCCCACGCCGTTGCGCACCCGCACCACGTGCATCTCCTCCAGCTCCCGGATGGCCCGGTCCACCGTCCCGTAGGCGACGCCGTACTGATCGGCCAGGGCGTTTCTGCCCGGCAGGCGGCTGCCCGGGGGATAGACGCCGTCCCGTATCTTGCCCATCAGGTCGGCCCGCACCGCGTCGTACAGGGGCAGGGCGGGATCGGCGGAGGCCCGGACGGCTTGAGGATCGCTCACGGCATTCCCTCGGCGAGATGATTTCCCAGCTATCACCTATCAATGCTATCATCCCGCCGGGGCCGGGTCAAATGGAGGGGGGCATTCGGGATCGGAAAATGTCCGTTGGCCCCAAACTGGGAGCCCG
>CAZNGS010000048.1:0-33361 GCA_964572825.1 uncultured candidatus Brocadiaceae bacterium | reverse complement strand
CGCCCTCGCCTGTGGACTCTCAGCCGGGGGCGGCTGAGCTACATTTTTCAACAGGTTGATAGGCAACGGCACACAGGCAACGGCACACAGGCAACGGCCGCGGGCGGGGGCGGGGTGGCGGCGGGCGGCATTGTTCAGGCGTGGCGGGTGACGGCGGCGAGGGCCTCGGAGAGCTTGGCCCGGGCCAGGCAGACGCTGGTGTCGGCGGCGCCGTAATACATCCACATCTCGTCCCCGCGCACCAGGCACCCGCAGGGGAAGACGACGTTGGGCATGACGCCGCTGACCTCGTAGGGCGCCTCGGGGCCGAAGACCCAACCGGGGGTGCGGGCCAGCACCTTGTGCGGTTGGTCGTTGTCCAGGAGGGCCAGGCCCGCCCGGTAGACCATGTTGCCGCCGAATATCTTGACGCCGTGGTAGATGAGCAGCCAGCCCTGGTCGGTGGGAATGGGAGGGGCGCCGGCGCCGACCTTTACGCCGTCCCACCAGGGGCCGCCCCGCTCGACCAGGATGCAGTGCGGCTGGCCCCAGTGGGTGAGGTCGGGGGAGCGTGCGCTCCAGATGTGCTCGATGTCGCCGGCGGCCGGCCGGTGCAGGACCCAGTAGTGACCGGCGATCTTGCGGGGGAACAGGACGGAGTCCTTGTTGCTGGGACTGAAGATGAGTCCGATGCGTTCGACCCGCTGGAAACAGCGGGTTCGCGCCAGCCCCACGGCGGAGCCGGCGGGGGAGTAGGCGACATAGGTGATGTAATGGGAGTCGTCGTCGGGGATGTAGGAGACGCGGGCGTCCTCGCAGCCGAGCACTTCGTAGCGGTTCTGCGGGAGGCCGTACTCGAGCAGGGGGGAGGGGTCGATGTCCCAGTCCGTGACGCCGTCGTCACTGCGGGCGACGTGGATGCTGGAGAAGCCCTTGCGGTCTTCCACCCGCACCAGCAGGAGGACCCGGCCTTCGTATTGGATGGCCCCGGGGTTATAGACGGCGGATGCCTCCCAGGGGAGGTCCTCGCAGGTGATGAGGGGGTTCTGGTCAGCGCGCGTGAACAGGTCGTGCATGAAGGCCTCCTGCCGAGCCGGGGGAACCCGGGGGAGTTTACGCCGTCACGTGCTGCCTGTCAATCAGGCGATGCGCATGTTGGACGTCCTGCCCATTCCATTCGGAATCCAAAACCGCCGCTAATGAACCGGGCGTCGAGTACTTGTGCGGGGCCGGAGCGGCAACGCGATCCGATGCTGAAGGCGCAGGGAGCCGCCCTGGCCTGGCGGATGACTCATTCCGTCCCCTGGATTGAGTGCAGGAAAGGCATGGCACTTGCACCAGGTAACGGGTGGACACAGAGGTCAGGAGGACGGAATGCGCAGCATCCGAAAAGCACTGCGGAATCGCACCAGGCGGAATGCCGAGGACAGGATGGCCGAGGGTCAGGAGCCTTTTCTGCGATTGGAGGAGAGACTCCGCGCCACCCGCGTGCTCCTGGATGAGGTGAAGGCCATCAGCGAGCGGAATTCCCCGATTCCCTTCGCGCACGTTCTCATGCAGGAAAAGCAGCGTGCCGAGCGCTACGATCGCTCGTTCTCCGTGGTGGTGCTGAAGCCCGGCCGGCTGGACGTGTTCGAGGCGCTGGTCTGCACCGCCGAGACGCTGCGGGCCAGTGACGTGGTGGGCAGCGTGGACTCGGAGGGCAACTACCGACCGCTGAGGACGCGCCCCGCCGAGGAGCCCGGCGACGGCATGCAGAAGCTCCACGAGCAGGGCGAGATAGTCGCCATCATCCTTCCGGAAACGGACCGCTACGGCGCGGAGT
Source organism: uncultured candidatus Brocadiaceae bacterium (assembly GCA_964572825.1). Taxonomy (GTDB): domain Bacteria; phylum Planctomycetota; class Brocadiia; order SM23-32; family SM23-32; genus CAYVBE01. Next base: position 31,557 of record CAZNGS010000048.1, on the reverse strand, counting down.
GCGCCGCCACGCGGCTCAGGAACGCGTTGATCGCCCGCGACCGGGTGAAAGTGGGCGTGGCCGCTTTCCCCGAGGACGGCACGGAGCCGGACGCACTGATACGCATCGCCGCCGCGTAGTCGGAGCGCCGGTCCGTCCCGGAGAATCTCTTCCCCCTTTCGGCTCCCGACCGCCCCCTTGCCCCCCGTAAGCACGGAAAGAGGTTTGCCTTGAATTCCCTGACATTCTCCGCGGGGGCGCGGCGTCCCGCCGGGCGCGTGTCTGGATTTTAGACACAGCGTGTTGAGAAAACCCGGCACCGGTGTTGACAAAACTGGACGTCGGGCTGGGGGGGGGGGCTGTGGGTCAGTCCCGTGTGACAGGCCAGCCACCGCTGCGCGCTGCACGGGCGAGGTCCTACCCGGGGCGATTGCCCAGGTCGAAGCCGTCTCTTTCCAGTTGGCGGCGATTGATGGCAAAGCAGATGGCCCGGCCCATGTCCGCCCAACGGTCCAGTTTGGACCTCTGCTCGCCCTCCGTGTGATGGCGGCGTTCTTCCTTCGATGCGGGGGGAAGCGCATTCGGTCTGGCGGAATGCTCCATGATGTGGGCCTCGGGAGTATTGCCTCGGTCGAGCTTAACCTCCACAGAGGCAGTACACGCAAAAGCCGTTCCTCTTGCGGGCGGGCGGTTTGATTCGCGCTCACGCGGGGGTTTATTCGACGGTGACGCTCTTGGCCAGGTTGCGCGGTTTGTCCACGTCGCATCCCCGCTCGACGGCGATGTAGTAGGCCAGCAACTGGAGGGGGAGCACGGTGGTTATTGGGACCAGCGGGTCCAGGGTGGGCGGCACGAAGATGGTGTGCTCGGCCAGGGAGGGGAGTTCTTCGTCGCCCTCGCGGGCCACGGCCAGGATGCGTCCGCCCCGGGCGATTATCTCCTGGACGTTGCTCATCATCTTGTCCAGGATGCCGGATTGCACGCCCAGCACGACGGTGGGCATGTCGGGCTCGACCAGTGCGATCGGCCCGTGTTTGAGCTCCGCGGCGGGTATGCCCTCCGCGTGAATGTAGGATATCTCCTTGAGTTTCAGCGCTCCCTCCAGCGCGACGGGATACTCGTAGAGCCGGCCGATGTAGAGGAAGTTGCGGCAGTCGGCGTACTGGAGGCCGATCTCCCTGAGGTTCTCGTGGGATGCCAGCACCTGCTCGGCCTGTTGGGGCAACAGTTCGATGGCGTCCAGGTAGCGGATTGCGTCGCGGAGCCCCATGCCGCGCATGCGGCCCATGTGGATGGCCAGCAGCGTGAGGACGACCAGTTGGCCGGTGAACGCCTTGGTGGAGGCGACGCCGATCTCGGGGCCGGCGTGGATGTAGACGCCCTGCCCGCACTCGCGCGCAATGGTGGAGCCGACGACGTTGCAGATGCCGATGGCCTCGGCGCCGCGACGTTTTGCCTCCCGCACACCGGCCAGGGTGTCGGCGGTTTCGCCCGACTGGCTGATGGCGATGACCAGCGTGTCGGGCGAGATTGCGGGGTTGGCGTAGCGGAATTCCGCTGCGTAGCTGGCCTCCGTGGGCACGCGGGCCAGGTTCTCCAGCAGGTACTTGCCCACCAGCCCGGCGTGCCAGGAGGTCCCGCAGGCGAGGATGTGGCATCGCTTGACGCGGCGCAGCAGGTCCTCGTCCACGCCGCCGAGTTTGGCCATTCCCTCCGCGCGGACGATACGCCCGCGGAAGCCGTTGCGAATGGTCTCGGGTTGCTCGAATATCTCCTTGAGCATGAAGTGGGGGTAGCCGCCCCGCTCGATGTCGGGCAGGTCGAAGGCGATCTCCTGAACATGCTTGTTGATGGGGGCCGCGTCCAGGTCGTGGGTCTCGCACGTGCCGGCGCGCAGGGAGGCGGCTTCGCCGTCGTTCAGGTAGATGACGCGCCGGGTGTGGGCGACCAGGGCGGCCGCGTCGCTGGCGACCAGCGTCTCGTCTTCCCCGATGCCGAGGACCAGGGGGCTTCCCTGCCGCGCGGCCAGGATGAGATCGGGCTCTTCGGCGAAGACGGCGACCACTCCGTAAGCCCCCTGCAGCAGCTTGAGCGCGCTGAGGAATGCGGCGCGGAATCCGTTGCCGTTGTGCAGCGACTCCTCGATCAGGTGGGGGATCACTTCGGTGTCCGTCTCACTCTTGAAGACGTGTCCCTTGGACTCCAGCTCCCGGCGCAGCGCCGAGTGGTTCTCGATGATGCCGTTATGAACCACGGCGATGCGGCCGGTGCAGTCCGTATGGGGGTGGGCATTGGCGGCGGAAGGGGCTCCGTGGGTGGCCCAGCGGGTATGGGCGATCCCGCCCCAGCAGTCCGACGCCTTCCGTCCCTGCAGGGCATCGGGCGGAGCAGCGGGAATCCTCCCTGCCTCGCGGTGGAGGAGGATGTCCCCGGTTCCGCCCAGGCCGAGACCCCAGGAGTCATAGCCCCGGTATTCCATCCGCTTCAGGCTCTCCAGCAGGAGAGTTGCGGTGGTACGAGGTCCCACATAGCCGAATATCCCGCACATATGAGTACCCTCCCGGTCTGTATCAGTTCCTGCGGGCCCCTGTCGGTCCGAACACTGCCCCAGTGTAACCGATCCGCCGGGGCAACTTCCGTGACTTGACGGGTCGGGGGTCGCCGAACCCACGGATCGTCCCGCGTCAGTTGCCCATTCTCCGGCGTGTAAGACCAGTTGGCAAGGCTCGTGCCAGAGGCGTGTGTTCGCCCAGCATGGGACGGTGGGCCACCTGAGCCGGCGGCGCGGGTCAAGGCGGCGCGTCCTGGCACACGGGGGCGGCGGCGGAGTGTTGATTTTTTAAGACGATTCGTCCAGGATTCTCAACACTCACGCCCCTGCGGCTGGATCGCACAGGGCGGCTCGGGGTCGCCGGTTGACCGGCCGCAATTGCTGGAAGTGTGGCTCCATAACGGGTAAAGTAGGCATGACGACCGGGCGGGGAGGCAGCAACGGGGCGATATCGCGAAGGGCACGGTGGCACGGCATGTGCTCAATATACCCCCTGGCCCTGCGGCGGCCGGTGTGGTCCTGTTGCTGGTTGTCCCTTGCCCGGGCATGCCGGGCGCATGAAGTCTGCTGGCTTGAGGAGGCAGAATATGAGGACCCTCCAGAAGGTGGAGGAAAGAGAAGCCCTGATCGGCGTTATTGGCCTGGGCTACGTGGGGCTGCCGCTGGTGAGGGCATTTGCGGACGCCGGCTTCCGGGTGCTGGGGTTCGACGTGGACCCGGAGAAGGTGGAGACCCTCAACGCGGGCGGCAGCTACATCCAGCACGTTCCGGCGGAAGCGATACGAGAGCTGCGGGAGAGCCAGTCTTTCGAGGCCACCTGCGACTTCGACCGCCTGCGGGAGCCGGACTGCATTCTGATCTGCGTCCCGACCCCGCTGTCCGACAACCGCGAGCCCGACATGACTTACGTGCGCGACACGGCCGAGGCGATCGCGCGCCGCCTGCGGAAAGGGCAACTGGTGATTCTGGAGAGCACGACCTACCCGGGCACGACCCGGGAGGTGCTGCTGCCGATGATGCAGCGTACGGGCCTTCGGGTGGAGGAGGATTTTTACCTGGCCTACTCACCGGAGCGGGAGGACCCGGGCAATCCCACGCACACGGTAACGGAGATACCGAAAGTGGTTGGTGCGGCCGGAGAGCGGAGCCTCGCGGTCGCCGCCGCCCTTTACGACGCCGTGGCCCCCGAGGTCGTCAGCGTCGGCTCCACCGGGGCGGCGGAGGCCACCAAGCTGGTCGAGAACATCTACCGGGCCGTCAACATTGCGCTGGTCAATGAGCTGAAGGTGGTCTTCGATGCCATGGGCGTGGACGTGTGGGAGGTGATCGAGGCCGCCAAGACCAAGCCTTTCGGGTTCAACGCCTTCTATCCGGGGCCGGGCTGGGGAGGGCACTGCATTCCCATAGACCCCTTCTACCTGTCCTGGAAGGCGCGACAGTACGGCGCCACCGCCCATTTCATCGAGCGTGCCGGCGAGGTGAACACCTCCATGACGGGGTATGTGATCGAGAAGATCACCGATGCCCTGAACCGGCAGAAGAAACCCGTGAACGGCTCCCGAATCCTCATCCTCGGGGTGGCCTACAAGCCGAACGTGGATGACATTCGGGAGTCGCCCGCGCTGCCGCTGATAAGTCGGCTCAAGAAGCGAGGCGGGAAAGTATCCTACCACGATCCTCACATACCGGTCTTTCCGCGGCTCCGTCGATATCCCGACCTGACCATGGAGGCCGTCGAGCTCTCGGAATCCGTTATGGCGCAGCAGGACGTGGTGGTGGTGGTCACGGACCACTGCGCCTACGATTACGCATGGGTCGGCCGACATGCGAAGCTGATTGTGGACACCCGGAACGCCGTGCCCCGGACGGGGGTGAAGGCAGAAGTGGTGCGGGCCTGAAAGGGCGGGGACGGACCGGAGGAGGCTGTGGAACGCAACTTGCGCTCCAGGAGAACGTGGTGGTGTGCGAAACCATACGGACGGCTTTAGCGAAGGCCGGATACACCGGGGTCTCGGTCGGAGTGTGCCCCGGCGCTGACCGGCCGGAGGGTTCGGAATTGACGATCTCAGCGAAGGACCGAGACGGTCGGATACTGCTCACCGTCATGGTGCTATTGATCCTGGCCTCCGGGGCGGCTCTTCTGGTGTGGTCGCGCATGCGGCCGCGGCATGAGTTCCACTACAACAAAGGAGTGATCTACCTGCGGTCCGGCAAGGTGGACCAGGCCGTCCAGAGTTTCCAGCGTGCGATCACGAAGAAGCCGGATTTCATGGAGGCCCGGCTGGCCCTGGCGCGGACCTACGGCAGAAAGAGGGAGTTCGCCCGGGCGGAACAGGAGGTGGACAAAGCCACCGAGACCGGTTACGACGATGCGGAGGGCGCCCTGCTCAAGGCCGAGCTGCACTCCATGCGCGCCGACTATCGCATGCAGTCCGCCGGCGATGCCCTGGACATGGAGCTCTGCGATGCGGTGATCGAGGAGGACATCCAGCCCGCCATCGAACTCGTCCAGGAGCACGCAGATGAGTGCGAATCGCCCGCCTCCGCCTACACGCGGCTGGGCGATCTTCATATGAAGAAATCGCGCGTGATGCTGGAGAAATGGCGCCTGCTGCGGGAGGCCAGGGACCTGGCGGTCAACCTCGGTCAGACCGAGGAGGCTGCCGCCCGGAACGAGGAAGCCATGCAGTTGCTGCCGGCCGCGGGTGAGGTGCAGCAGGCCGGCTTGCGCGCCTACAGCCAGGCCGTCCAGCTCGACCCCGAACTGCCGGGCCCTCGGCTGGCCATCGCCCGCCAGGCCCTCAGCGCGTTTGTGCCGCGGCCTGCGCAGGCTAAATCCGTGCTCTCGGAGCTGATCGAGAAGGACGAGCACCATCGCCAGGCCCATCTGCTGATGGCGCAGGCCGAGAGATTGGAGGGCAATTTCGACGAGGCGCTCGAGCACGTCCGTGCCGCGGCCCAAGGACAGAAGGAAAAGCAGGAGGACCCTGAGCTGCTCCTGGCGGAAGCGCAGATACTGGTGGAGGCCGAACGGTGGGAGGAAGCGGGTCCCCTCACGGAAAGGCTTATCGAGCTGAAACCGCAAGACCTGCGGGTGAACTACCTGTATGGGGTTACTTTGTCGGCCCGGGGCAGCTATGAGGAGGCGGCCAACCGGCTCCAGCACATCTTCGCACGGACCGACCGCCCCTGGCCCAGGGCGCGCCTGGAACTGGCCCGCGCGCTGCAGAAGGCCGGACGCCGCGAGCAGGCCATTACGGCCTATCGAAAGGCCGTTGATGAAGTGGCGGACGCCACCGTGACGGGCATAAAGATGGGGCAGGAGCTGGGCGAGGTGAGGTACGAGGCCTCGATGGCTCTGGCCAGAGAGTTGAAACAGGAGGCGCCGGATCTGGCCGCCGAAAACGCCACCACGGCGTTCAGAACCCGGCCGCACGCAGAGGAAGCGTTCCGCCTGGCCCTGGAAACCAGCCAGGCTACCGGTGCGTCCTGGAAGGATCTTCGCGCTCTGGTTCTGCGCCATGTCGGGGCACTGGCCGGACGCGGCGCCATTGACAGCGCGATCTCTGTGTGCGACGAGGGGCTCAGACTGGCGCCCCAGGATCAACGTGATCCCCTGCGCCTTGTGCGCGCCCAATTGCTGGCCAGGAAGGGGGACTACACCGGGGCTGCCCGGACTTATGAGGGTCTCAGCGAAGGAGAGCTCGACCGCCCGGCCAGGCATCTGCTCGCCTCCCTCCATGCGCGGCTGGGCCACCACCAGCAGGCCAGAGAAGTGTACCAACAGCTCCACGAGTCGGACCCGGACGATTTCCGGGCACTTCTCGGGCTGGTGGCTTCCTGCGTGCGTGCCGGTGACCGGGAGGGGGCGCTCGAGATCCTGCGACGCGAGGAAGGGGAGGGCGACGCCGACCGGGCCCGCATGGTTCTGGTGAGCATGTATGCCCGCGAAGGGCAGATGGAAGAGGCGGTGGAATTGGCAAAGGCGCTGGTCGAGGACCGACCGGAGGAGGCGGCCGCCCACGTGCTGCTGGCGCGTCTGCTGTGGGTTGCGGGTCAGCGCGAGGAGGCCGCAGCACGGTTCGATAAGGCGCTGGAACTGGACCCGGACTACCTGCCCGCATACGCCCGAGGGCTGTTGGACCTGCAACGCGGCGATACCGGGGCCGCGATAAAGCTGTTCCGGGATGCCCGCAAACGCTTCCCCGACAGCCCCGCGCCCCCGCTGCACCTGGCCGTGGGGCTGCAGGCACAAGGCCGGATGGAGGAGACCGTGGAGTTGTTAGGGAGCTTGTCCGGCGCCGGCGAGCGTGGCCAGCCGCGCAGCCGGGCAGCGCCCTGGTGCCTTGCCGTGGTGCAGGCCGGCATGGGGCAGGGCGAGAGGGCCGCCGAGATCAACAGGGTCTCTCCGGCCGGCCCGCCCGGGCTGCTGGAGGACCGCGCCGTGCTCCTGGAGGCCATCGCGCAGATGGAGAGCCCCGCGCGGCAAGAAGCGGCCGTCGCGTGCAACCTGGCCTTCGTGCTCCAGATGAACGGGGACCTGGGCGCCGCCATCCGGGAGATTCAGTCCCTGGAGGAGCGCCTGCCGGGCGAGCCGGTGCTCGCGTGCTGGCGCCTGAGCCTCATGGACAGGCGCCGCATGCACGAGGAGGCCATCGAGGGCTACCGGGAGCTGATCGAGAGCCAGCCCGACTTCCTCTACGGCAGGATCTCTCTTGCCCAGAGCCTTGATGCCCACGGCGAAGGTGACGAGGCGGTGGAGGTGCTCGAGGAGGCCCTGGACCATGTGTCCGAGGAGCAGGCGGCGGTCATTCATCGCTACCTGGCGCAGATGTACGAGCAGCGTCAGCGCTACGACGATGCCATTGCCAGCTACAAGGAGGCCGCCAAATTCCGCCCGCGCGCACCGGAGGCCCTCAACAACATGGCGTACATCCTGGTGACCCAGAAGGGTGACCCGGCGGCCGCCCTCCCCCTGGCCGAGAAGGCGCTGGAGCTGGGCGGCCCCAACCCGGGCGTGCTGGACACGGTGGGCTGGATCTACGCGGTCAAGAAAGAGTATGAGAATGCCGTCAAGTACCTCGAAGCCGCCCGGAGGGGCGCGCCGCAGGAACCCACCATCCGGTATCACCTGGGCGTGGTCTATCTGAAAATGGGACGCACGGAGGAAGGCAAGTCCGAACTGCGCGAGGCCCTGGCCATCTCCCGGAACTTCCCCGAGGCCGAGGCCGCCGAGAAACTGCTGGGCGGGCTCTGATCTTCGCGGGCCTCCCTCCTGACGTTTCCAGCAGATTCCGGGGTATGGGCTCGGGATTTTTTGGCGGCCTATTCTGAGGTGATTCACCCGAATAAGCCCGGGAGTGTACCTCCCCGGGCGAGAGCCTCCCGTTGCCCACAGACCACTGCCATTCCACTTATCCTCCCCATACCGTTCCGCCAGCCATGAACCGCCGGGGAGATTGCTCCTCCGGCCCATTTGCTCCGCGGTGCTCAAAGACAGTACGCTGGTTGCATTAGCAGGCGGGCTCCCGTTATAATATCTTGTGAAACGTTGCGAAATGCTTTTGCGAATGCATGAGACACCGTAGTTTCCTCAGTCTACGGGCCGAGTGAGTCCGATGTCCAGGGTTCTGCTGGTCAGCTTCGCGGGCTACCCCTACACCCCCAGTAGCCTCATGCCGGACAACGGCCTGGCGAGCCTTGCCGGGGCGCTGATCCAGGCCGGGCACGAGGTCAGGATACTCGACTACGGCACCGTCAGCACGCTGGCGCGCCTTTTCCCGCCGAATCTCAGAGGCAGCGCCGGCCCGCTTGCAGAAGAACTGTTCCGGGGAAACGACGGGCTCTCCTGGTGGGGAAAACTCCGATTCCTGCTCGCCGGCTGGCGGCTCCAGCGCCACCAGCGGCGGGAGAGGGCGGCGATAGCCCGGGAGGTTGCTGGGGCGGCCGAGGACTTCGGCGCGGACGTGGTGGGGTTGAAGCTCTGGAACGGCGACGGCTTCGCGGGTTCCGTGGCGATCGCCGAAGCGGTCGGGGAAAGAATCCCCGGCGTCGCGGTGGTCGGCGGCGGGCCGCACGCCGATTATTTCGGGCGCCACATCCTGGACTACACATCGGCCATCGATTTGCTCGTAAAGGGCGAAGGAGAGCTGGTGTTCCCCCGGCTGGTCGATCACCTGGAGGCGGGCGAGGACTGGACTGATCTGCCCGGTCTTGTCTGGCGCGACGGCAACGGGATACAGATCAATGCCAACGAGGCCATCGAGTGCCTGGACGAGCTGCCCCTTCCCGTCTACGACCCCGAGGTATATCCCGCCCTTGCCGATGACGAGAAAATCAAGATCGCCGTGGTGGACGAGAGCCGCGGATGCCCCAACCGCTGCGCGTTCTGCATTCACCCCATAAAAAGCGGCGGCAGATGGGCTCTCAAGTCCTCGGAGAGGGTGCTCGACGAGATGCGTCGGATCGGGCACGCCCTGGACACACGGTACTTCGTGTACAGCGGGAGCAACACCTCGGCCAGGGTGGCCATCAGTATCGCCGAGGGCATTGTCCGTCAGGGGCTCGACGTTCGCTACGGGTGCTTCGGGCACATCCGGGGGATAGAGAAAGCCGATTTCGAGCTGCTGCGTCGGAGCGGTTGCGAAGCCATTTTCTACGGCCTGGAATCCGCCTGCCCGCGAATCCTGCGGGAGGGGTTCAACAAGCCGCTGGACCTGGTGAAGGCCGAACGTGTCATCCGCCAGACCAGGGATGCGGGCATCTGCGCCATCACGAGCGTCATCTTCCCGGCGCCATTTGAAGACGAGCAGAGCCGGCGCGAGACGCTGGCGTTCCTCGACCGCGTGCGGCCGGACAGCGTGCCCCTGACCATTCCGGGCATGATCCCCGGCACTCCCTGGGAAAGGGAGCCGGAGAAGTACGGTTTTGAGAAGCTGGACCGCAAGGACCTGTGGGAATACGCGCTGACCTACAAGATCAAGCTGCTCTTCCCGCCCGGCATGTGGAAGCCGCTTCCCTACCGCCTGAACGGAAAGTCGTCGAAGCAGCTTTTCAAGGAGTGCGAGGAATTCGGCAACGAGATCGAGCGCATGGGCATCACCACGCACGTGCCGCACGAGATGGTCCTCATGGCCGATGCCCTGGGAGAGAGGGCGGACCTGGAGGGATTCCGCGACCGCTGCCGGGCGCAGTTCCTGGGTGGAAATGTGGAAGCCGTATCGGATATGGTGCAGCAGATCAACGCGAATGTGACCCCGCAGGGTGGGGAGCTGTCGTCTGCGTCGTTGGAACAAGTGTCTGTTTGACCGAGGCCGGTTCGATGACTGTTTGCAGAACGCACGGCGACGCCCGCCCGGCGGTTTCGCGGGAGGAGCTGGAGCAGGCCTACCGCCTGGTCTATGAAAGCTACGTGCGGGAAGGATACATGGTCCGGCAACCGTCGGGTATGCGACTTTCGGTGTTCAATGCGCTGCCCGGCACGGCGACTTTTGTGGCCAGAACCGGCCATGAGGTGGTCGGGTCCCTGACCGTGGTGCCGGACGGCGCAATGGGGCTGCCCATGGACGAGGTATATCATCGGGAGCTGCAGGAGCTGCGCGACCGGGGACGGCGGCTCGCAGAGGCCACGATGTTTGGCGCGGGTCCCTTCGCGCGGAGTAACGGAGGCCTTTCGTTGCTCCTGCTGCTGATGAAACGGGCCTTCGACTACACCCGGCTGGAGCTGGGCGCGGACGACCTGTGCATCGCGGTGCATCCCCGGCGCAGCCGGCTTTACCAGAAGCGCCTTCTGTTTCGACAGTTCGGCCCGGAACGCGCCTACCCCGGTGTGCGCTACCAGCCGGCGGTTGCCAGTCGACTCGATCTGCGGAGCGCCGAACGGGTGGCGCGCGGCGAGGAGGGTCTCTGGCGGAGATTCTTCCAGGAGCCGACTCCTCACGACGTCCTGAGCCGCCGACACCGCATGACGCGTGAAGACGTGCAATACTTTTTCGTGGAACGCTCATCGGTGTTCGCCTACGCCCCGGAGGAGCAGATAGACGTTTTGAGGGAGCACTACCCCGGGTGCCCGTGGGATGCGTGGCGGGAGGGAAAAAAAGTCGCCCACCCCCTGGCGGCGTAGCGGTGAAGTGGGCGTTCGGAGCTGCCCGGGGGGACCCGAAGACCCGGAGAAGGGCGGGAGGAAATGCAGATGCTGCACATTGCGCTGTGGGTCCTGGCTTCGGGCTTCCTTGTGGTCGGGGTCATTCCCTGGCTGCTGGCGCTGCGCTTCGCGCGGTACGTCCGGCGAGAGCGGAAACTTGTCTGCCCCGATTTCACGCCCCGGCTTACGGTCATTCTGCCGTGCAAGGGCACGGACCCCGGGTTTGAGCAGAACATGCGTTCGGTTCTGGAGCAGGACTACCCCAATTTCGAAGTGCTGTTCGTCGTGGCGGAGCGCGAAGACCCCGCGCGACCGGCGCTGGAGCGACTGATTGCCGAGGCAGGGGGCGCGGATGCCAGGCTCCTCGTCGCAGGTATCGGGGAGGGGCGCAGCCAGAAACTGAACAACCAGTTGTTTGCCCTGCAGCACGCCAGGGTGCAGAGCGAGGCGTTCGTCTTCGTGGACTCCGACGTGCGGGTGGGGCCCCGTTTTCTGCGGGACCTTGTCGGACCTCTGGAGGAGGAAAGGGTCGGTGCCACCACCGGATTCCGCTGGTACGTCCCGGAGCATGGTGGGATGGGTTCCTACCTGCAGGCCACGTGGAACGGTGGGGGGCTTCCCATGCTGGCGCATCCCCGGCTGGCGTATGCGTGGGGCGGTGCCATGGCCATCCTGCGCTCCACGTTCGAAGAGGCGGGGGTCAGGCAGCAGTGGCGGAACGCGCTCACCGACGACTTTCCTCTCACCCGTGCCGTGCAGGAGCTGGGGCTGCGGGTCAAGTTCGTCCCCCGTTGTCTCTTGCCTTCCCACGAGGACGCAACCCTGGCGGGAGCGCTGGAGTGGACGAACCGGCAGACGGTTATCTGCCGGGTCTATTACCCCCGTCTCTGGCGGGCCATATTCACTGCCCACGCCGTGCAGGCCGGGGGCTTGCTGGCGGCGCTGGCCCTGGTGGTGATTGGCCTGGCTTTTCCGCCCGCGGGCTTCTGCGTCGCTCCGGGAGCCCTGATGTTGGGCGTTCTCCCGCTGGAAGTGACCTCCGGCGTCTACCTGTGGCGAATCGTCGGGCGCATCCTGCCCGTCATAGGCGGGTGGAAGCGAGCGGTGAAGCACGCGCTGCTGATCCCGGCGGCCGTGGTGCTGATCCTCTACAACAGCATCCATTCCCTGCTCACCCGCGACATCTGCTGGCGCGGGATCAGGTACAGGCTGCATTCCCCCGCGAGAACCGAAGTCCTCAGCACCTCCTTGGAGACGGGAGGCTGACCATGAACGTGCCGTTCTCCATCCTGGTCAAAGTCGCCCTGCGGACACCCCGGCTTTTTGCCGCGGTCGCCCACGAGACGATTCGCTCGAAAAGCGTCAGGTACCTGGACCACCGTTTTGGCCGGGGCCGGGCGCTCTTTCCGCCCCGGTACATAGACATCAAAATGACGAACCGCTGCAACCTGCGCTGCAAGATGTGCGGGCAGTGGGGTGAGCAAGGCACCATGCACGCTGCCTCAGCGGACTTTCTCCGCTCTGAGCTGCAACTGGATGAGCTGCGTGCACTTGTGCACGATGTGGCGGCCTTCAAGCCCATGTTCTACCTCTGGGGCGGGGAGCCTTTGCTATATGGGCACCTCATCCCGTTCCTCGCTTACCTGCAGTCCCGCGGGCTCAGGGCCGCAATCAACACCAACGGAGTGCTGCTCGCCGACAGGGCAGAGGGATTGGTTGAACACGGCGTGGCAAACCTCTTGATATCCGTGGACGGACCGGCGGATATCCACGATCGCGTCAGGGGCGTGCCCGGCACGTTCGACCGCGTTATGACGGGCGTCCGGAAGGTGATGGAGGCCAGGGATGCCAGCGGCACCGCGAACCCGTACATCACCTTCGTCACCACGGTGAATACCGAGAACGATACGGCGTTCGAACGGGTCTACGAGATTGCGGCGGAAGCGGGAGTAGATTTCGTGGGATTGCAGTTCGGCACCTTCACCACCGAATGCACGGGCAAAGCCTACGAAAACCGCATGGGCACTGCATTGGGTTGCGAGGCCACGAGCTGGCGCGGCTTCCTTTCGTATGACTCCCACCTGGACATCCCGGCCGTCCAGGACCAGGTGCGGCGGATTCGGGCGTCTTCCCATCCCTTCGGCACCTACTTCATCCCGGATCTGGCGGTCGAAGACATCCCCACCTACTACTCGACCACCCACCCGATGAACGGCTGCCGCATGTGCACCGTGCCGTGGATGAGGGCGGACCTGCTCCCCAACGGGGATGTCTACCCCTGTATCGACTTCCCCGACTACATCGTGGGCAACATCCGCGAGACCCCTCTGACCGAACTCTGGAACGGCGAACGCTACGTGCGCTTCCGCCGCGAACTCCAGCGCGAATTGCTCCCCATCTGCGGGAGGTGTTGCGCCCTGTACGAGTTCTAAGGTGTGTTCAGCTCGCCAATTACTGTCGGCCCCAAGTTTTCGGGGAGAACGTCGACACGAGAGGGTACATAGAAAGGGACCCTGCTCGGGTCCCTTTCTGTTAAAGTAAACCTGTGCACAGCTCGCTGCTCCGGCTACGCTTTCATGCGCTCTTTCGCTTGCGGGTCGCGCCAGCAATCAAGCCAACGAGCCCTAGTCCGAGCAGCGACATTGTGGCGGGTTCGGGCAAGGTTGCAATCCCAACAGGGTCGTCACTCTCCCCCAGCCATCCATACGCCTCAGATTTGTCCTTTACAAACTCGACGTCGAAATCGAAGCGAATGTCGCGGCCGGGACCGAAGGTATTCGGCCTCACGCTTGTGGCGAAGGCGCCACCAATCACGTTGCCAAATGCGAATCCAGTTGCGCCGCCGCTGGAAGTGCCAGGCACCGCAAGTGTGAACTCCTCTTCAACGAAGACGTCGCTGGCTCCCAGACCGGTGAATCGACCTGGGTTAGCCGCAGCAATGCCCCCCGGGATCGGCGTCATAGCCAGTATCAGGAACGGGCTTGCGTCGCCCGCGGCTATGGCGGTGGCGCTGCTGATATCAGCGACCGTCGGGTACTCGTCGCTCATGGTGGGGAGCGCTGCTCCCAGGGCTGGACCTGTGCCGGCAGACCATGCAGAGTCTCCTCCAGTTGTCGACGGGTCCCAGTCGACAGTATCGTCCTCGTATATGACGACGATGCCGCCGTACCCGGACAGTCCGTCCACGGCCGAGAAATCCTTGGTGTATGTGTCCACCCAGTCTGTTCCCGCCACGTAGCGCGTGCCGGCTGTCCAGTAAGTGGTTAGCCCGGTCGATTCCGACGCTGCTGCACGATAGTTTACATCATACAGCATGCCGGTCAGGCTACTTCCGGTGTAGGCGTTGTACTGCGCCCCCGCTGTGATGAAGTCCGTCCCGGTCGGGTCTCCAGGACCGAGATCGCCGAAAAACAGGCTTGACACCGTGAAAATTGCACGCTGCTCGTCGCCTGGGTCGATAGCCTCACCAACGGCAACAGGGTCTCCAGTGCCGGTGTCCCACACGGACGAAAAATCCTTGAGGTTGGCGTTGAGCTCAGCCCCCAGGGGCACAGAGGCAGCACCCGCCGGCGGCGCGGCGAGGCCGACCGCCAGCAGGGCCACAAAGACAACTAAGACAAGTTTTTTCATGCTTCTCTCCTCTCGATGCGTCTGAATGCTGAATCTGCTGCTTTAACGTCGTCTACGGCTGCTTCTTCTGCCAGGTTTTTCGTTTCCGGGTTGCCCCTCCTTTCCGTTCCTCCCCTGAATATTCTGGCAAAGGTGCCAAAGAAGATAACGAAATCCACCCACCAGCACATCCTGTGGATGTACATGAGGTCCAGTTTTACCTTCCGGCGCACGTCCCGCAGGGTGCGGTCGTAGCCGGCGCGCACCTGCGCCAACCCGGTGATGCCCGGCTTAACGCTGAGCCTCTTGTCATACTCCGGTATCACCTCCCTGAATTGGGACACGAAGTGCGGCCGCTCGGGCCGCGGTCCAATCAGGCTCATCTCTCCTTTGATTACGTTGAACAGTTGCGGAAGCTCGTCCAGGTGCAGCCTGCGCAGCAGGTGGCCCGCCGGCGTCACGCGCGGGTCGGCCTGACCGCTCGCCCAGACGGGCCCCGTGGCGGCCTCCGCGCCCACGTACATGGTCCGGAGTTTGTACAGCGTGAACTCGCGTCCTCTGAACCCTACCCTCGTCTGGCGGTAGAGCACGGGGCCGCGCGAGGTGAGCTTTATGGCCGCCGCGCAGAGGACGATAACGGGCGCGGAAAGCACCATAAGCACGAAACCGGCCACCCGGTCCAGCAGCCCCTTTGCCCGGTAATACTGCATCTGGGCGAAGCGGATGGCCAGCCCGACCGATCCGATTCCCAGCAACGCAACTGATGTTGGCTCCGGCACTGTCACACCTCGCACGAAAGTCGTTACCTCAAGTAGTGCAAGGTGCGTGCCACAACGGGTGCGGGTTCAGGCCGGGGAAAGTGGCCATCTGTAAAGCACTGTCAGGCAACAAGTTACAGGCACGTTAGAATAGTGCGTGTCGCGGTCGGGCAAGGGCACGCCGAAAATGGCCGGATTTCATGTTGATGTTGCCCAACACGAGTTGAAGGACTTCAACACGGGGTGGGAGGGGAGAGACACTGCCGCCGGGGTCACGGCAGGCACTCCATGATGTCCGGGAGGGCCTCTGACAGGAAGCCTTGCATGCGCGCGCGCGCGGCCCCCCGGTCGCCCCTCAGGACGGGCGTCTCCACCCGGACCAGCACATCCGCGGCTCCGGGATCGGTGACCTTGCTGAACGCCACGCGGGCCTGGTGGCGCCAGTAGCTGGTGCCCAGGTGGGAGCCGGTCTTGTAGAAGTACCAGGTGAGCATCCGGCCGTCGCCCTGCGCCACTTCGAGTTCGCGGACCTCAAACCCGGCCGGCGCGGCGTCCGGGTCGGGTCGCCTGAGCTCTGACCTGGTAATGGTGTTGCCGCCGCCGGTGAGGCACTGTTCCGGCGGATGGGTGCGCCGGCGTATCTGCCGGGCCAGGACGACGAGCAACTGCACGGGCGGTTCGTCCGGACCGCGGCGGTAGGCACGGGACAGGACGTCTTCGGTGCCCAGCAACTCCAGCGTTCGCTCGTCGAGCTCGAAGTCCGTGCCGTGCCAGTCGCCGAGCTGCGGCGAAATCCTCCGCAGAAGGGCCGACGGGTCGGTGTAGGGCCGGGGCCGGGTCAGGTAGAGCGACAGCCCCCCGGTTACCAGCAGGAGGCCCACCATTGCCAGCGGCACCGGCCGGCTAAGCCGCGGCAGGCGTTGCTCGCGCTCGGGACCCGTAGCCGGCGGTTCCTCCGTGTCCCCGTCGGTCTCACCGTCCGCCTTGGGTGACCACCGGTTGAGCTTCGTGTCCTTGAGCAGCAGGGACTCGACCACGAAGAGCATCACGAAGGCCACCACGAACAGGAAGAACCCGAAGAAATCGTGGAAGTACCACTTCTGGCTGGTTTCGATGCCCCAGGCGAAGGCTACGAGGACCATGAGCGTGACCCGCGCCACGTTGGCCAGGAAAGCAACGGGGATGGAAAGGGCGAACAATCCCGGTTTGCGCCAGCGTTTCAGGGGCGAGATGTAGGCGTAGAGCGCCCCGAAGGCGGCCAGGGCGATCAGGTATTTCAAGCCGCTGCACACGTCGTCCACCACGATGGTGCCCCTGGATATCTCGATGTAGCTGCCCTCCCGAACGGCGGGCAGGCCGAACACGGCCAGTATACCGGTGGTCACCCGGGCGGCCAGCAGCTTGAGCTTGAAGCTGAAGGTCTCGATGAGCACCTCCGGCAGTGGCACAAGGAAGACCAGGAAGGCCAGCGGGAAGAGCACCGTGCGGAATACCTGCCTGCCGAACAGACCGAGAACGAGCCCCGCCAGGACCGCCAGGAGGGCAAGTCCGGACAGGAATCCCACCTGCCAGGTCGTCGCCAGCAGGTGCACCAGCAGGCCCGGACCCAGGAAGGCCAATCCCCACGCTGAGGGGCGAACGGCGCACGTGGCCAGCTCCCGGCGCTTCAGGTAGACCAGGAAAAGCGATATGGGGCCGATGAGCCAGCCGTGGCTGTAGTAGCTGTTGGGCTGGTCCCACCGCGCCCCCAGCCAGCGTCCGGTCCACCAGAAGGCAACCACGAGCAGCGCCGCCACAAGCCCCAGGCCGATCCAGGCTCGAGCGCGTTGCTTTGCTTCGGGTTTGTCGTTCAAGGCTTCAGTCAATGCTCGCCTCCGTGGTCTGCACGACCCGTTGCTTGCTGCGGGGACTCGCCGCCGGCGGCAGCACGGCGTAGTCGCGATACGCGCCGGGGTTCCCGGCGCGGCCGGCTTCGGCCGCCTTGACGATGTTGTAGAGCTCCCGGGCGGTGACGTAGTGTAGTTTGTACCGGACTCCGTCGTTGTAGTGCCCGGTAAGATGCCGGTGGAACTGGCGCATCGGCTCTCCGAGCAGGGCACGCCGGTTCGCTTCCTCGCATCCGTGCGTGTGGAGTTTGACGAAGACCCAATCGGCCCGGCCGGCCACGCAGATGTTGGTGTCGATCCAGCTCTTCAGGCGGCCTGGGGTGGGCATGTTGTGCCCCTGGAGGTCGCCGTTCTCGACGCGCGGCAGGATCCAGAACGGCCCGCCCGGCCAGCGAATCGTGAGCGGGCCCTGCACCAGCATCAGGTCGCCTCGCCTCTCGCCATGGACCTCCACTTCCACTCCCTCATCGTGGGACTTCGGTCGCGCCGGGTCGTCCGTGGCGTAGTAGATGGAATTGATCCGCCGGGTCTGGCAGGGGGAGGGCGCCGACGGGAGCGTGAAGTCGGCGAAGCAGCCGCACTCGCTCAGGATCGTCAACTCGTCGTTCACCCCGCACCAGCGGCCGTCGGGGCGCGAGTTGTCCAGCGCCCAGTTGCCGTGCACGAACCCGAACCGCGGCAGGCCGGAAAGGCGATCGCTGCCCACCAGTCCGTGTTGCCTCAAGCCTGAGACAAACTCTTCAAGCTTCTGGCGAAACCCTCCGGAGGTGTCGTTGTCGTGATGAAGGTGAATTTCTACTTCACCCAGATCGGCGGCCACCAGTTCGCGGAGCCGCTCGATATGCTCGGGGCGGTACTCCTCGGCCGGGTAGAAGAAAGTGTGCCGGGGGGGGAAGCCGTCCGCGTCGCGGAATTCTTCTACGAGTTCCGGGTATGCCCCGGCCCAGTGTGCCACCCGTTCCCGCTGGGTCTCGGCCCCCGGTCGGCCGACGCCCGGTTCGAAGTGGTCGGCGATGCAGAACATGATGTGCACCGTCCCCTCCGTTCCGTGGCGCATGCGCGCGCGCCGCCCGGCCCAGTCGCCCTTGATGTAGGCCGGCAGCCAGATGAAGACGTTCCGTTGCCGCGAGCCTTTGACAGCCCACAGGAGCAACACCAGCGCCCCCAGGCCGATTGTGGTCCAGAGCAGTGTCATCGCCTTCCCGGTGAAGAAGCGCCTTCTCTGTTCGTTCGCTGCCAGGCGGGGCGTTGGGCGCCCACGGCGCCCTTCAGCATTCCCAGGGCGAGGGCGGCGTTGATGGAGACGAAGTAGGATGCCAGCCGCAAAGGTCCGGCGGGCAGCCTGAAGCCGGTCAGCGCGTAGCCCAGAAGCGCCGCCCCATAGAAGGCCAGTTGCACGGCCATGACGCCCTGCCACACGGGCTGGCCCAGAAGAAGCAGGTTGGCCACGAGGGCGGACACCAGCAGGAACGGCGTGAACCAGCGGAATACCTTGTGCGACCAGAATGCCAGCGAGACGAAGCCCTTCCACGGCAGCAGCAGGGGCGCGCAGTGCCAGAGGGCCTGCCAGTTGCCGGCGCCGATGCGGAGCCGGCGTCGAAACTCCGCCGCGGGCGAGGGCGGCGCCTCTTCGAAGGCCACGGCTTCCGGATCGTAGAGGACGCCGTAGCCCTGCGCCCGCACCTTCATGGGGATCACGAAATCCTCGGTGATGAGCTTCGGGCTGATCTCGGGAAACAGTTCCCGGCGCACGGCGTAGATGCCGCCGTTGGCTCCCAGAACTGCGCGCAGCCGGCTTTCAAGGGTCTTCAGAATCACCTCATAGCGCCAGTAAACCCCTTCCCTCACCGGCTTTCCCTCAGGAGAACTCAGGCGCAGTTCGCCGCACACGACGCCTATCTCGGGGTCCTCGAAATGGCGAACCAGGTTACGGACGGCCTGCTCGTCCAGTGCAGTATTGGCATCCGTGAAACCCAGTAAGTCACCGGTTGCCTCCTGCGCACAATCCAGAAGGACTGCCGCCTTGCCGCGCCGTTGGCTGAAATCCAGCGCGCGAACACCATCCGAGCCGAACTCCCGTGCGATCTCGACCGTGCGGTCGTCGGACCCGTCCGATCCAACGATGATCTCGAGGAGTTCCGCGGGATAGTCCACATCCAGGCAGCGGCGGAGCGTGCTCCCAATGCACTCCTCTTCGTTGTAGGCGGATATGATCACGCTGACCGATGGCAGGCGCGAGGTGCGGCTTCTTCTATCCGAGCGGCTCAGCAGGTACCGGATGTCCCGGCCAGTTTGCACCAGCGAGGCCAGGAGGAAGAGCAACAGGGGATAGAGCAAATAGGAGTACAGCGGCAGCGCGAGCCCCACGACCGCCACCCAGAACGCTGCCTTCATGGCTACGCCTCATCCCGCGGTTTTTGACCATTGCCCTGCCGCTTTCTGCGGTGGCCGTAACGATAGTAGTAATAGCCCGGCGTGTGTCCCACCAGCCTGTAAAGCAGGCCGGGGACGTGGTGTTTGCGATGGGTCAGAACACAGCCCAGCACGCGCACTCCCGAGTTCTCCAATTCGTCTACGGCTCTTCTGACGACGTCTCGCGGCGTCTTCTCCAGCCGTGCGATCAGGATGGTGCCGTCGGCGAACCGGCCGAACGTGCGGGCTTCGCTGCTGGACAGCACGGGTGGTGTGTCCACGATGATGAACGAGTAATGACGGCGCAGTTCTTCCAGCAGCGCCTGGCACCTCTGGGTGAGCAGCCCTTCCTGTCCGTCAAGGTTGTGCGTCGGTTTCAGCGGGATGACGTCCAGGCCCGGCACCGACGTTTCGTACACCCGGTTGTCCAGCGTCAGGCCGTCCTCCAGTATTTCCATCAGTCCTTCGTCGGGCTCGACGTTGGTCATGTAGTGAAGGGCGGGGCCGCGGAGGTCGGCGTCCAGTATGACCACCCGGTCGGACTGGACCTCGTTCAGGGCGGCCGCCAGGTTCACCGCGATGGTGGTCTTCCCTTCCTCTCTCGAACCCGAGGTGACCACGATGACGCAGGGTGGATTGTTTTCGTTCATGGATAGGATTTTGGAGCGGATGGCCCTTACCTGCGCAGCCGCTTCGCCGCGCTCCTCGTGCACGACGACAACAGAGGGGTCGGGCGGCTCAGCCGGCGCTTTGACGCGGTTGAACGGCGGGCTGCCCGCTCGCTCAGTCCCGGCGCTGTAGGCAGCCGAGATGGGACCGGTGCGTGTGGACTCGGGACGGGTGGGACCTCCCCCGTCCCGGGATTTGTCCAGAGCACGCGACATCTTGCCTTCTTTGCTCATATTCATTGACCTCAGGTTGGTGCTCAGAGGAAACTTCGGACGGTGGAAAAGGCCCCTTCAAGCCTGCCATAGACCTTCGTGAGCGTCGCCCACACGCTGCCCGGGTAGAATTGCTCGAGGACGTAAAGACTGATTCCCGAAACAAGGATCAGCACGGTGAGCGTTCCTCCGATGGTCAGCCAGCGGCGACGCCGCTGCCGGATTTCCCGGTCGGTGACGATGGTTGGCACGCTGCCCAGCACGGGTATGTCAAGGAACGAGGAGGCGTCTTCGACGTTGCGCAGGGAGCGGTCGGAGAATTCCAGTCCGAACATGAGGGCTACGCCCAGCGCGACACCGCCGACCAGGCTGGCGAGCGCGAGTTTGACGCGCTCCAGCCGGTAAGGAGTGGCCGGCACGAGCGCGCGCGAGATCATCTCGACCTGCGTTCCGTACTGGCCGCTTTCCACCTCCAGCCGGGTGCGCGCGGAGACGAGGCTGCGGCGGTACTGCTCGTAGAGCTCATTGGCTTCCTGCTGATCGCGCACCAGGTCATTGTATCTTTTTTCCTCGGCGACCATCTGCTGGAGCTGTTCCATGTTGGCCTGTCGGCGCGAGTCAATCTCGCTCAAGCCGGCCTGGAGCGCCCCGATCTCCTGCTCCAGCTCGCGCTTCCTCATCTGCAGGTCCTGGTACTCCGGATTAATGATCTTAGTTGTGCTGCCTTCGACGTGTGTCGGCGTCTCCAGCAGTTGCTCCTCCAGCTCCTCGACCTCTCGCTGTATTTGCTGGACCCTGGGGTGCTTCTCCGTGTACTCCAGCAGGAGGGCCGTCAGAGCTCGCTTTCTTTGCCTGAGCTGATTCTGGATTTCCTCCCAGCGGGCGTTCTTCTCGCTGGTCACTTCTCCTTCAACCACTTTGGGCACATTCTCCAGTTGCTGGGTAAGCCGTTCCAGCCGGCTCCTGGCTTTCGTCAACTGGAGCTGCTGGGCCGCTTCCTGCGTGCGCAGACTCAGCAGTGTGCTCAGAATGTTGTCCTTGACCCGGGGCAGGTCGGAGAAATGGGTTTTCTTGTATTGCTCCAGGGCGGCCTCTGTCTCCCGCAGCTTCTGGAGGTACTCTTCCGTTCCGTCGCGGAGGAATTCCACGGCGGTCTGGCTGTCGCCGCGGCTGCTGTTTTTGGACTCCTCGACGTAGTTGTCCGCGACGGCGTTGGCGATCTTTGCGGCGACCTCCGGGTCCTCGTCTATCGCGCTGATCTCGATCAGGTCGACTCCCCGTTCCCTGGCCTGGGAGTTGATGGAGATGCTGTTACGCAGTTTCGCGTACATCCCCTGCCAGTCGGCGGGGGTTTCGAGGTCTGTATCCAGGTTCACCTGCCGTATGACGCGCTCCAGGTTGTTCCAGGTCAGGATCTCCACCCGCAGGGCATTCACCGACGTGTGGGAGCCGCCTGGCCCTATGATGGAACGGGGCGCGGCCCGCAGAACCGCCAGGTCCTTGCGGCGCACAAGAGCCGAAGCCTGGTACTTGGGCGGGACGCTGAACCACAGGAAGGGGACAAACAGTATGCCACACAAAGCCGGCAGAATGAGGGCCCATTTCCTGCGGAAGATCAGCCGCAGGTAGTCACGCACGGAGATTATGCTGTCTTTCATCTTTGGGTCGGTCCCTGGAAAAAGGCTTTGTCAGTCTGTGTCGGCATCTCTGGACACGTGATTCGGTGTCACTCGTCCACGCGGGTCTCGAAGGGCGCCAGAGCGGCTTCTGGACTGTCTTCCCTGTCGCCGCAGGACGGGCAGAGCCCGCTGCGCCCCTTTTCTCCTCCGGAGCTTTCCAGCGGGGCGCCGCAACGGCTGCAGCGCCGAACCTCCGGTTCGTTTACATCTTGCTCTTGTTCGACGGGGCCAGAGGGGATTGCCGGCGTTCCACCGGCCGCGTCGTCGTCTTCCATGTAATAGCCCTCTCTGTCGGCCACCACACGTTTGATGGTTGAGGCCGTCACTTTGGGTTCGTCGTTTACGTAGGCCTGCAGGAGGGCCTGGTCGCACAGTATGTTGACCAGCCGGGGTATGCCGTGGCTGGCCCTGTGGACCTGTGTGCACGCTTGTTGATCGAAGATTCCCTGGTTCCGTGCGCCGGCCACGTGCAGACGGTGCTTGATGTAGCCCGAAACTTCCTTTACCGACAGCGGGCTCAGATGGAACTTCAGCGCCAGACGCTGCTCCAGTTGCCGCAGCTCCGCGGAGGCGATTATCCGCCGCAGTTCCGGCTGGCCAACCAGTATTATCTGCAGCAACTTTTCGCTGCCGGTCTCCATGTTGCCCAGCAGTCGTATCTCTTCGAGCACCTGGTGAGAGAGGTCCTGCGCCTCGTCCACGATCAATGCCACCGGCACTCCCTCCTGCCACCGCTCCAGCAGAAACCGCTTCAGGCCGTTGACCAGTTCGAATTTCGTCTTATCTCCGGTCTCCATTCCGTATTCTGTGCAGATGGCCTGCAGGAATTGATTTGGCCCGAGGAGGGTATGTGAAACAAAGGCCACCTCCACCATTTCACCGAAGCGCGCCAGTGCGGCGCGGCAAAGCATCGTCTTGCCCGCTCCCACTTCCCCCGTGATCAGCGCGAAACCCTTGCGCTGTTGCACCGTGTACATCAGGCACGCCAGCGCCTCGCGGTGCTTTCCCGTGGGGTAATAGAAGCGTGGATCGGCGGCGGTGGAGAACGGATACTTGCTGAGGCCGAAATACTCCAGGTACATTCTGAGAATCCCTCTCTGGCGGCTCTTAGTATTCGTCGTCGCCCTCAACCGTGCGGTACATGCCGACTGCGGAGAACGCGCTCCGGAACGGGAACAGCACTTCGTTGATGCGATAGCCGATCCAGGCCAGGGGCGTGGGCGGAACGTAGACTACGTCGTTCTCGGCCAGGGATACGTCCTGGGTCGTGTCTCCCCCGCGGATCAGTGCGCGCAGGTCAGCGCGGAACACGTCCGGATGCTCCGGGTCTCCGCGAACGACCTTTGTCTTCCGCGCCCACGCCCGTTGTGTCAACCCCCCCGCCGCCCCGATCACGTCCGACAGTGTCTGGTATCCCGTATAGGCCTGAGTGCCTTCGGATCGCACCTCGCCGTAAACGTAGAGATGCTTGCTGCGGTACTCGGCGACCTTCACGGTAAACTGAGGCTCCTTGTAGTACTCGGCGTAGATGTCCTCGAGCTTCTGCTGTATCTGTTTCGTCGTCATGCCGGCCAGCTTCACTTCGCCCACGTGCGGCAGCATGACCACGCCGTCCTGGCGGAGCCGTTCCGTCACGTTCAGGCCGGGCTCGTTTCCGAACTCGATGTAGATCGAGTCGGGCGGGTCCACCACGTAGGTGGCGTCCGGCGGTTTTTTCGATACCATTTCGAGCGAAGTCAGCCGGGCATTGAGGTCCTTAACGTCCGAGGACGCACAACCGGTCAGGACTGTCGCGGCAGCCAGAGCCAGGAGCAGACAGATCGGCACAGGGCGGCGCATCGCTTCCTCCTCTCACGTGAAAGGCAAATCGTCCGAAGGGTGTGGTTGTGCAAACCCTGTGCCGGGAGTGGCAGGTTCTCTGCTCTCCCTGAACATCATCAGAGAAGCGCCGCCACCGAACAGCAGTCACTTCCGACGCGCGGTGTGTTGACTTGACGAGACACAGTGTCTCAAAAAATCAACACATCCCGCCGGTTGCGTCTGAGCGGCCCCCCGCGCTGACTCGTCCCGCCCCTCGTTCCCCGTTTTTGTCTCGCTGCCGCGTCTCCGTAATTCTACCGCAGGGTGCGCCACTCCGCCAGCGCGCCGCCTTTCGGATTCCCGCGCCCCGGCCGGGGCCGTAAATGTAGCTCAGCCGCCCCCGGCTGAGGCCGTATGCCGTTTATGTAGCTCAGCCGCCCCCGGCTGAGGCCGCCTGTAACCCGTTTATGTAGCTTAGCCGCCCCCGGCTGAGGCCGTATGCCGTCTATGCTGAGGCCGTATGCCGTCTATGTAACTTAGCCGCCCCCGGCTGAGGCCGTTCGCCGTCTATGTATGCCGTTTATGTAGCTGAGGCCGTATGCCGTAAATGTAGCTCAGCCGCCCCCGGCTGAGGCCGTATGCCGTCTATGTAGCTGAGGCCGTATGCCGTAAATGTAGCTCAGCCGCCCCCGGCTGAGGCCGTATGCCGTTTATGTAACTTAGCCGCCCCCGGCTGAGGCCGTTCGCACCTTCCCACCGCGTTCGGCACCGTATTCGCTGCAACCATTACACGCACTATCGCGTATTTCACCATTGCGGAGAACAACGCCATGCACCGACGGCCACGCGCGAACGCGGCCCGCCGACTGGTTCTATCTCTCTGGGTCCTGTGTGCCCTCACCCCTGCCCTTGCCGCCGCCGAGACCGAGTTGGTCGAGCGACAGTTCGAGGAGTCGGCCCGGCTCATCCGCAACCCCGACTGCGGCTGGATCGCCTACAACTACGAGGACAGCTACGAGCTCTGCAGGCGGCGGGCGGGCGGCAAAGAGCCCTTCATGCTGGCCTCGGTCGTCTACACCCGCCATCCCCGCAGGGCATGGCAGGGTCCCACGGGCCGCTTCGAAGAGAGCGCCCCGGTCCGGTTACTGGACGACTGGATCAAGCACCAGCGCCACGTGGCGTTCCGCATCTATGCCAACTCAATGAACCATCTGCCCGACAGGCTCCGTCCCGAGGTCAGCGCCATTGCCCCCGCTAAACGGGGTATCCTCTACAGCGACCCCGAGTACATCGAGGACCATCGAAGGCTGGTCGAGTACCTGGGCGGACGGTTCGGCGACTCCCCCTATCTGGCCTTCGTCGACATCGGCGGCGTGGGCAACACGGGTGGGGAATGGCATTTCGCCCCCCTCAGCCTCTACCGGGAGGCGGGTCTGCACGGCGATACGATGCACGACCTCGTGGAGGTCTTCGTGAAGATGTACCGAAGGGCCTTTCCGAACACCCGCCTGTTCATCGGTTACGATTGCATCAAACACGCCGGCCACCGCAGCGCGGACGTCATCGACATCCTGAGGGAAAACGACGTGGGCGTGCGCGACGACGGGCTGGGCGGCTGGCCTTATCCGAAGCCCTTTCCGCCTCTGGATGCGTGGCCCTTGCCGCTTCTCTGGCGCCGCATGCCCGTCATGTTTGAAGGCGGCGGCGAGGGCGGCGGCGTCTACGGCTGGGGTCTGCAGGGCAAAGACCGCGAAAAAGTCCTGCGATGGGCCTTCGACCGCGCCCATCCCAGCTACATCAACCTGGGCGGGGCCGAGACCAACTCGGCGAGGGCCTGCCGGGAGCTGGCGCCGCTGCTGCTCACCCACGGCCGCAAACTCGGCTACCGCTTCGCCCTGCTGCATGCATCCTGTCCCCGGGAGCTTGGGGTCGCACAGCAGGCGACCATACGAATGCGCTGGGCCAACCGCGGCAACGCTCCGTGCTACGCCGACCGGGAGCTGGAGGTGGCCTTCTGCAACATAGATGGATCAACGGCCGCCGCCGTCAAGGCCCGGCCCGAGCCAACAACCACCGAATGGGAACCGAACCAGGAACTGGATGTCGAGTTGTCTTTGACCGTCCCCGCGGACCTGGAGCCCGGCGAGTACCTGCTGAAGCTCCGCATGCTGCTGGGCGACCCCCGCGCGCCGGACACGGCCGTGGACGTCGCCACAGCCGATCCGGACGAAAAGGGCCGATACACCCTCGGGACGGTCGAGGTGTCCGATTGAGCAGCCGTGGCGCTCTGGCATCGCTTTTGCGTTTCAGCTATATGTTGCACGGCGCTCGATCTGGGTACAGGCTGAATGGGCCTGTGCTGGCGCCGCTGTTTCTTCTGTTTGTGCGCGGTGGCCGCGGGATCAGAGGTGCTCCAAAGCGCCCGAATACTGAGCCTAAGCATTGCGCTCGTGAGGTGCAAAGGCATGGGAACCGATTCACAGGGCTCCGGTTTGGCTTCCGAGATACCCTCCGGCACGCACGCGTTTTTCGTCTCGATTGTTGTGCCCACGTATAGAGAGGCGGAAAACCTGCCGGAGCTCATCCGGCGGACCGGAAGCGTGATGGAGGCGTACCAACCCGGTTATGAGATCATCGTTGTGGACGACGACAGCAGGGACGGTACTGAGGAGACGATCGAACGTCTCGTTACAGAGGGCTTCCCCGTAAGACTTATAGTGCGCCGTGAGGAGCGCGGACTCAGCTCGGCTGTCATCAAGGGATTCCAGGAAGCCAGGGGTGACGCGCTCGTGTGCATGGACGCGGACCTGAGCCATCCGCCGGAAGCAATTCCTTCGATGCTTGCCCACTTGCACGCAGAAAAGGCGGATTTTGTAATCGGCAGCCGTTACGTACACGGTAGTTCAACGGACGAGTCCTGGGGCGTTCTGCGGTGGCTCAACAGCAAAGTCGCGACCATCCTGGCGCGCCCCTTCACGAGTGCCAAAGACCCGATGGCCGGGTTCTTTGCCTTGCCCCGGTCCGTCCTTGAGCGGGCGGCTGCGCTGAACCCCATCGGGTACAAAATCGGTCTTGAGCTGATGGTGAAATCTGGTTGCCAGAATATCGGGGAGGTCCCGATACATTTTGGGGACCGCAAGCGGGGCGAGAGCAAGCTAAACCTGAAGGAGCAATTCAACTACCTGCGGCACCTCAAGCGGCTGGCCGATTTCAAGTTCGGCGGCCTATCGCAATTCGTGCAGTTCTGCTGCGTTGGTGGCACCGGTATGGTCTGGGACCTGGGAACCTTTGGGCTTCTTCTGCACCTGGGTGCCGCGGTTCCGGTAGCGCGTGCCTTGGCCATCTGGGTGGCCATGACCTGGAATTTCGTGCTCAATCGGTGGGTCACTTTTGGTGCGGCTGGAACCAGGGGTATACTCCGGCAGTACGGACGGTTCGTAGCTTCGTGTGGACTGGGTGCCGTCGTGAGCTGGTCGGTGTCCGTCGGGCTTCTGGCCATCGTGCCGCCTTTCAGGTGGAACGCCATCATCTGTGCGATCGTGGGCATATTGGCCGGAACTGTCTGCAACTTCGCCCTGTCCCGGTACTGGGTTTTCGCAAAGGTGGCTAAACGATAGTGGACTCGTTTTTGATCCCTTGCTGGGGCCTCGCGTGTCGGTGGCGGGTCGGCCTAATTGTCAGAAGCAGTGATGGTCGAGGAGTCCCTTGCATGCGTCTACAATGGTTTGCGGTGCTTGCCGATGAATGACTGCGTTCCCGTATGTTGATGCCCTCCAGGTCTGCGTTTCGTGGTGGAGGTTGGTGCGAATGTATGTAGATAAGAGGCGCAAAGACGAGTGGCTTCCACTGGCTATCGCAGTGATGGCAATGTTCGCGGTCGGCGGACGCTTCATTGGATTAGGACGGGAAAGCCTGTGGTACGATGAGATTGTCGTGGCCCAAATAGCGCAACGTCCTATCGTCGACATCCTTGCCGGAAGGGCGGGGGATAATGGTAATCCGGCCGGCTTCTTTGCGTTGGCCAACGCTTGGCAAAGGTTGGTCGGTCAATCTGAGGGTGCCTTGCGAATTCTGCCTGCGTTCTTTGGACTCGCCGGGATGCTCGCGTTCTGGGGGCTGGCGAGGGAATTGGTTTCAAAGGAGGCGGCCTTGGTCAGCACAGCGCTCCTGGCAGTTCATCCTCTGCACGTACACTTATCCCAGGAATACCGTGTCTATAGCTTGCTTTTCTTGCTAACGGTAGTCGTAATCTGGGCTGCATGGCGCTTCTGGCTCAACGGCAGAAAGTCAATGCTCGTGGCCTACGCTGCCGCAGGCGTCGTCGGGCTGTACATGCATTATTACACTGGTCTCGTGCTTGTGGCCGTCAATAGCTGGCTCCTTCTTCACGACAGCACCAGGCGGCAGAAAGCCTGGTGGATTGCAGCACAGTTTCTTGTGGTTCTTGCCTTCGTGCCCGGTTTTTCTCTTTTCTTCGCTCAGTTGGCTACGCGCGGGGAAACCGTCGGCTCAGGACATGCTAGCCGACTGCACATCCTGGCGTCCCCATTAACACTCCTCGTGGGCCGAACCCTGGTATGGAAGGATTCGCCGAAGATTCTTTTGAGCGGCTTTATGGTCCTGTGCTGCTTTTTGTGGGGAGTTCCCTTGCTTCGCTCCTGGCGAGCGAACGGCAGAGCGTGGCGGCTTCTATTGCCATTAGTAATCCTGCCGTGGGTGGTCATCGTACCGATGGCCTTTGCGCTGGATATCGACGTCTTCGCTCCCAGGCGCGGAATCTTCCTTCTCCCTCCTCTGCTTGTTCTGCTGGGCCACGGGCTGGCGGCCATGCCCCGCCGTTGGGGCTGGGTGGTGGGGGCCCTCATCGCCGGACTGATGATGGTATCGACTGTCAGGGATCACCTCATCCCCACCCGCGACGACTGGCGGGGAGTGGCGCGCTATGTTGCCGACGCAAGCCGACCGGAGGACGCCATGGTTTTTTATCCGGATATTGGACAAACGAGCTTCCAATACTACGCCGAACTGAAGGACATTGGCACGCATCCCGGTTTCCGCATAATGGGAGTGGATCAGTCCGCCGGGGCGTTACGAGGTGTGGCCACAGGCACGGGAGAACGTGCGGCAGTTCGGGTCTTTGCGGACGATATTCTGCGGCGTGGGGCTGGACGCATATGGCTTTTTCTGGACCAAGATGCCCTGCCGGCCGAGCAATGTAGGCGGGTGCTGCGGCTCTTCGAAGGTGTCACGACCAGGACCAGTCACCGACGCTTCGACCGGAGATTAGATGTCTACCTCCTTCGGGAGGATAGCGCTTGAGAGGTCATGTGTCACGCTTTCTGTGGAGAATAGGACGGGCGGCAAGGCTGGTCACATGCTGGACGGTCGAGGTGTCCGATTGAGCGCCAGGGCATCCGGGCGTTCCCTTTGCCGTCGGCGTTGCGATAAAATGCGGGACCGGTGTTTGGTTATCGGTTACTGGTTACTGGTTGACGGCTGCTGGCTGGCCGGTAGCACCTGCTCTTTGACGGGCCTGTGCTGGTGCGTCGGAACAAGCCAGGCCACTGTGGCCGCGTCACACCAAGCAGTGAGAGACCCTCAACAGCCGATAGCCAGTAACAGGTAACGAGTAACGAGTAACCAGTAACCAGTAACAGGTAACCAGTAACGGGTTCACGCAATGGACAGGTTCGAGGATCCAAACGTCTGGCAGGAAGCCCGAAGGCTCAGACGCGCGATCTCGGCTGTCGCCCGTGAGTTCCCGAAAACGGAAACCTACGCACTGAAGGACCAGCTTCTGCGATCGTCGCGTTCGACCACAGCCAACATAGCGGAGGGCTTCGGGTGGTTCCACTACCAGGAGAACGCCCAGTTCTGTCGCCAGGCCCGCGGATCGTTGGCCGAGGCGCTCGACCAGTTGATCTGCGCCCGCGACGTAAGGATATCTTTCAGAAGAGAAACTTGCCGAACTGCGCGAACAGGTAGACGCCGTGTGGGCGTTGCTTAATGGCTACATCCGGTACCTCACAGGCAAAGCCAGGGAAGCCCGAGCAGGCCAAACCCACGAAACACCGGCAGAATTCTTGGATCAGTGACCGGTTACTCGTTATGAGTTGTCGGCTATTCGCAAGGCGCTACCAGTAACGAGTAACGAGTTCCGTGTTGAATTATTCGAACACTGCTGTTGATTTTTTCGGACACTTTTCGGCCCGACGGCCCCGGCGCACACGACGGCTTTGGACGTGTCTGCTGATTTCTTTTGCTCTGACGGACAGGAAATCCCGTGGCGTACTTCGCCCTCCTGCTCTACACCGCCGTCCTCTTCATCCGCCCCCAGGAGTGGGTCTCCTGGATGCTCGGGATGCCCGTGCTGGACTACGTGGTGGGGTTCGCCGTCATCGCCTGGCTGGCTCACCTGCTGAGCACCGAGTGGCGGGTCAAGGACGCCCCCCAGAACCTCCTCGTCCTCGGCCTCTTCGCCGCGGTCCTCATGAGCCACGTGCGCCACACCTACCTCGCCGCGCTCCAGGAGGAGTTCCAGGTCTTCGGCAAGGTCGTGCTCATCTACTTCCTCATCGCCTCCACCGCCGACTCCACCCGCCGCATCAAGGGCCTTATCCTCGTCATCGTCCTCGGCTGCCTGTTCATGTCCGCCCACGGCATCCTGCAGGCCCACCGCGGCTACGGCTTCGGCGGAGCAGTCCCCATTGTCCGGAACGATCTGGTGCGCGTTCGTGCCATGGGTATTTTCCACGACCCCAACGACCTGTCCCTCATGCTCGTGGCCGTCATGCCGTTCCTCCTCAGTGCCGCGCTGGACCGCGAAAGTTCGATATTCGTCCGCGTCGGCAGCTTGGCGGCCGTGGTGCCCATGGTCTATTGCGTCTACCTCACCGACTCCCGCGGCGGCTGGCTGGCGCTGGCCGTCATGGCCATGGCCTTCGTCTTCGTGCACCTGCGCAACAAGAAGATCGGCATCCTGCTGGCCGTCCTCGCCGTGCCCCTCGTCTTCGCCCTCGGGCCGTCGCGCGTGGACACTATAACTACCGAGGACGGGTCTGTACGGGGGCGCACCACCGCCTGGGGCTACGGCAACTGGATGCTCAAACGCTGGCCGCTGTTTGGGGCCGGCAAGGGCCGGTTCGTCGAGTTTAGTCCTGAAGGCCTGGTTGCCCACAACTCCTTCGTCCATTGCTGGGGCGAGCTGGGCCTGTTCGGCTACTTCTTCTGGCTCGGCCTCGTGCTGGCGTCGTTCAAGGACTGCTGGGCCCTGGGCCGGGCCAGCCCCGAGACGGACGAGGGCAAAGCGCTGTCGCGTCTTGGCCGGGCCGGCGTGGCGTCGCTGGCCGGGTTCATGTCCGCCGCCTTCTTCCTCAGCCGCACCTACATCATCCCGCTCTACATCCTGTTCGGGCTGTTCGCCGCCATGCACACGGTGTACGAGAAACAAGAGGCCGAACTGCCCGGCCTCGCCGGCACCGCCGACTGGAAGTACCTGTTGGTCATCGAGTTGCTCAGCATCCCCGGGCTCTGGCTCCTGATCCGCATCCTCAACATGTAGGAGCACACGTTGCATACGTTCGCCGTTAACCTGGAGTGCGCCGTCAGCCGTATGTGGCGCAGGCGCCCCCGCCTGCGGTCTTTGCCCTGCCAGCCGTATGTGGCGCAGGCGCCCCCGCCTGCGGTCTTTGCTCTGTCAGCCGTATGTGGCGCAGGCGCCCTCGCCTGCGGTCTTTGCGCCGTCAGCCGTATGTGGCGCAGGCGCCCCCGCCTGCGGTCTTTGCTCTGTCAGCCGTATGTGGCCCAGGCGCCCCCGCCTGCGGTCTTTGCTCTGTCAGCCGTATGTGGCCCAGGCGCCC
>CAZNGS010000047.1:0-33429 GCA_964572825.1 uncultured candidatus Brocadiaceae bacterium | reverse complement strand
GCTCTTTTGTGGACTCTCAGCCGGGGGCGGCTGAGCTACATTTTTCAACAGGCTGCTAACTGAGCGCGAGGACCTGCGCGAGGAGCTTGCCCTGATATTTGGCGATGATCCCGCCGAGGGCGACAACGACGTCTTCCGGCTGGCCGGCGCGGCCGATCCCCGGGGCGCTGCCGGCCATCCGGTTCGACTGCGGCACCGAGGACGGGCTGCTGGAGGAGAACCGGGTCTTTCACGCGCACCTCGAAATGCTGGGCATCGAGCATGAGTATAAGGCGCTATTGCACAACCCCATCCTGGCTTCGGCCGGCTGCGAGGGCCGATGGCTTCGTCGGCCTGCATCGACGATACTGGCCCCTGTATCGCCTGCTTTGCCCTCCTTGCCCTCGGCGCTCTCGCGCGGCCTCGGGCCGACGGAGCGGGTTCTGCAACAGCGCCTAAGGAATTTCCCGGCGGGCACAACTGGGCATACTGGGACAACCGCATCCAGGAGGCGTTACGTTTCCATGCGCGGGCTCTGCAAAAGTAATTCGACCCAAATGTCTGCCAGCGCCGCACGGAGCCTGTCGATGAAGATCACGTGCGCCTTTTTGTGCCGCGGCCACTGGAGGAGGACCCTTCGGGGCTGCTCCACACGAAGCTCAAAACAGGCCACGATCCGCGACAGGCCCGGCAGCAGCGGCACCGGCCTTTTCAGCGAATTTTCGCTCCAGTTGCGCGACCTCTCCCGTGTCAAGCCCGAATTCCCATCCGCCGCTGTCTCCGCGGACGCAGAAGTGCCGGGGACCGAGCCCCGTGCGATGTCCGGCGCATCTATCTCCCGCCGGCGTCGCGGGCGTATCGGGCGTACGCCTGCTGCAGGCGGCGGGTCAGCGGGCCGGGAGCAGCCAGGTGCCTTTCATCGCAGCCCTTCAGCACACCCACCGGCATGATGCCCCGCAGGGAGTTGGTGCAGAAAACCTCGTCCGCGCGCAGGATGTCGCTCTCGGGGTACATGCCCTGCTCGCAGGGGATGTCGCTTTCCCGGCAGAGCCCCAGGACCACCCGGCGGGTTATGCCGGGCAGCAGGCCGCATCCCACCTCCGGTGTATGCACGACACCGTCCCGGATGAGAAACAGGTTGCTTATCGCCCCCTCGGCCAGGTGCCCGCGCGAGTTGAGGAAATAGACCTCGTCCGCGCCGTCGGCCCGCCCTTCGGCGAGTGCCAGCAGGTTCGGCTGGTAGCTGGTGCTCTTATGGGCCGCGATGGGCGAACCTTCGTTGATGGGGAACGGTGCCCGGCCGAGGACAATCGGCGGATGCTGCTCCAGAGGGGGGAGGGACATGGACCGGGCCTGGATAAGGACGGTCGGCTCCGGCGCTTCCAGGTCCGTCAGCGCGCCCTCGTGCACGCCCCTGGTCACCGTGATGCGCAGGTAGCCTTCCCGGACGCCGTTCGCCTCGATCAGTCGCCGGACGCTTTCGGAGATCACGTCCATGTCGGGCGTGTAGACAAACCCGAGCGACCGGCAGGAGCCCGCCAGCCGGGCCAGGTGCATGTCCAGCAGCAGGGGCACGCCCGCCATCACGCGGGTGGTCTCGAACAGCCCGTCGCCATAGAGGAAGCCCCGGTCGAGCGGCGAGCCTGCGGCCTCGTCCCACGGCAGGATTTCACCGTTCAGGTACACGCGCTCCATGGTGGGCAGCTCCCAGGATCTGGTCGAGGTTTGTCGCATTCAACGTCTCGAAAATGGCCCGGCCCTTGTGGATGGTCTCCTCGTATTCCAGGGCCGGCTCCGAGTCGGCCACGATGCCTCCCCCGAAGTGGCCGTAGACCCGGCCGGCGCGCTTCACCAGGGTGCGAATGACGATGTTGAGGTCCATCCGTCCGTGGAACGAGAGGTATCCGATGGAGCCGGTGTAGATGTTGCGTGCGTGCGGTTCCAGCTCCTCGATGATCTCCATGGCGCGGATCTTGGGCGCCCCCGTGATGGACCCGCCGGGGAAGGAGGCCCGGATGAGGGAAAACTCATCCTGCTGCGGGCGGTGCAGACGCCCGCTGACCGTGGAGACCAGGTGAAGGACGGTCTGGTAGGTCTCGATGACGGCGTGCTCTTCCACCTTCACGGTGCCGTAGTCGCAGACCCGGCCCAGGTCGTTCCGCTCCAGGTCCACGATCATGGCCAGCTCCGCGTGGTCTTTGACCGACGCTTCCAGCTCCTCGCGCATGCGCCGGTTGAACGCCTCCTCCCCCTCCCTGCGCGGCCGGGTGCCCTTGATGGGGCGAGTGGTGACCCGGTCGCCCTCCACCAGCAGGAAGCGCTCCGGCGAGGAGGACATGATCTCGAAATCCGGGTAGCGCAGGTAGGCCGAGAACGGGGCCGGGTTCAGGCGCCGAAGCCGTCCGTACACGTCGATGCCCGCTGTGGGACACGGAGCCGAGAAACGCTGGGACAGGTTCACCTGGAAGATGTCCCCGGCGGCGATGTACTGCCGCGCCCGGCTGACGGCGGCCAGGTATGCCTCCCGGCTGAAATTGGACTCCAGTTCGGCCGGCTCGACCTCCGGGATGCGCTGGTCCTCAACCGGCCGGGGCAGCGCGGGCTGCGCCGCCTCGGGACCCACCCAGCAGGTGAAGCCCTCCCGGTGGTCGAACACCAGTCCGCCGTCGTAGAAGCAGAGCACGTAGTAGGGGATGTCCAGGTCATAGGAGCAGGTCCGGGGAAGCCTCTCGATGCGGTGCCGCAGGTCGTAGGAGAAATACCCCACCGCCCCTCCGGCGAAGGGCAGGGAAAAGTCCGCTCCCACGTGGAGCCGCCGCCGGTCGAACTCCCGGGCCAGCGCCCGGAACGGATCGCCGCCCTCGGTCCACAGGGCGCCGGACCGACGGTCCTGCACGTGCACGCAGTCGGGCAGACAGGTGAGCTTCAGGAACGGGTCCCAGCACAGCAGGGACCATCGGCCGAACTCGGTGCTGCGGAGCGAACTCTCCAGAAGGGCCGGATAGGCCCGGTCGGCCACCGCACGCAGGTACGCGTACGGTCGGCATCCACGCTCTATCAGTCTGGTGTGCACGTCCATCGTGGCAGAACCCAAAACCGTTCGAATTGCATTATCCCCCTGGAGCACAACCCGGCGGGCACACCGGGAAGGGGCGGCCGTGGCGCCTCTCTCCCCTATATCAGGATGCCCCCGCGCTGTCAAACGTTGCCTCCATCCGTGGCCCCGCCGGGACTGGAGGCGTCAGTTGAAAGTGCGGGGACGGTAATGTAGACTTGTGTTGGGGGCTGTAAACGCCCATCTTCTCTTTCTCTCCTGATAGGGGGTACGGCCATGGCCGGGCAGGAAGGCGGCAAGAAGAGGACGGTGTCGGAGCATAAGTTGTATGAAACGCATGAGGGCCACGAGCAACACCTCTGCGAGCTGGTGGCCAAGCGGAAGATGGCGCAGGTGGCGCGTCTGACGAACGGCGCGAAGTACATCTGCCACATCTGCGGGCGCGCGGCGGCCAACGCGGACAACCTCTGCGAGCCGGTTGAGCTGTAGTGGTCTGTGACGATTACTTGTCCACGTTGGAGCGGTAGATCAGGGGAACAGCGGACCGCCGGTGCCTGAATGCGGGCAGGTGAGCGGCCCCGGCCTCACCGCGTCCCTTTTCGCCAAGCGGAAAACGAAAGTGCCCGCCGACGGAACCGTCCCGTCGGCGGGCACTGTGCATTCGGGAATGACTGCGGTCAACGCACCTCTTTCGCCAGATCGCTGATGGTGAACGGCCCGACGAAGAAGAGCCAGAGGTAGCGGTGCCTCGATCTGCCCAGGCAGAGGGGCAATTCGCGTTCCTGCGCCCCGGTCGTCGCGTCCACGGCGCTGACCAGCAGTTTGGCCTTTCCGGAGTAGGTGGTCAGCTTGAACAGAGGAGCTTCCGGGAGGACCAGGGTCTCGTCCGCAAAGGGGATGGGCAGGGGAAGCTCGGGCAGACCCAGCAGCCAGTGCCCCTTGTCCACCGAGAGGGCACCGCTGGCCACTTCCAGGACTATTTGCGCGTTCTCACGCTCCTTTACCAGTTGCCCCCCGTGCGAGAGAACCAGTTCGCGGAGGCGCTGCACCACGTAGGGCTTGTCCACGCATTCCAGGTTGCTCGTGTCCAGGTAGATGGCCTTCCCGTGCATCCAGTAGGTCGGCATGTCGTCCGTAGCGCGGTCAATGGCCTTGGAGATCAGAAGCTGCTCGGTCGCAGACCGCTGGGGGAAGGTCTCCCGGAATGTTCCGCAACCCGCCAGAAGCGGCAGCACGGGCAGCAGCACTAAACAGGCCGCTCGACGCAAATCCTTCATGAGGCCCCCCGGGTAATCAACCGTTCACGAATGTCTCTGCAGGTGCCGACGCGTAAGAAATGGCGGAGAGGGAGGGATTCGAACCCTCGGAGGAGCTTATTGCCCCTCAACGATTTAGCAAACCGTCGCTTTCGACCGCTCAGCCACCTCTCCGCCGGGGCGGCCCTGGAACGTCCGCCTCCACTGCCCCAGTTTAGTCCAGACCCCACAGAGTGTCAAACAGCGTGCCGTCATGACTCGGCTTTCCTCTTCTTTCGGCGCAGCAGCAGCCAGATCACCAGGATCAGCCCCCCCACAAGCAGCCAGGTGGGGAACTGGCTCTTGCCCGCCATGGATTCCGCCCCCTGTTCGGGGGTCGGGACATCCTCGGGGGCGGCGTCGGGCTCGAAGAACTCCTCTGCCGTCTCTCCGGTATAGCGGAAACTGTCCATGACGAAGTCGATCTCCTTCTTCAGCTTCCCCCACACGCTGGTGGGTGCCATGCAGATCATCTGGAAGCGCGTGGCGTGCTGCCCGGCCGGGCGCACGAAGTAATTGACGACAACATAGCGCACGGACCTGAACCTGCTCGGCGCGCCGGCCTGTCCCATGCATCCTCCGCCCGCGCGGATAGGGTCCTCCACGACGCACTTGTGGACGATCATGCCGTCGCGTTCCTCGAAACCTTTGCTCAACACCTGGTTCTGTTTGCTCAGGCGCTCGCGGAACCCGGCGACCACGCCCCCCACATAGCTTTCCAGGTCGTCCCGGTTGCGCATCAGGAAGCGCCCGTCGTCGCTGACGTACAGCCGCACCAGGGCGTCCTTGTGGGAGGCCACCAGCAGCACGTCGGAGGGCACCCGCGGCGCGCCGCAGCCTCCCTGGCTCTGCCGGGCCAGTTCCTCGCGCGTCTGGTGCTGCCAGTAGGGCGCCGGCAGGCGCAGTTCCACGTCCCGCAGGTGTTCGGCGACCAGGACGCCCGGCCGTCCTTCCTCCTGCGCCGTGACAGCCGCGCAACAGAGGACGAACGTGAGGGCGACGGACAGTCTCTCAGCATTCAAAGGTCTCTTCCTCGGTTTCGAGTATCCGCGATGTAAGAACGCCCCGGTAAAGCCGGGTTCTTATTGTATCACCGGCGGCGAGTCCTTCCACCGTCCGGAGCGGTTTGCCGTCGGGGGGAAAGGTGATGCTGTAGCCGCGCTCCAGCACTTTCAGCGGGCTCAGGGCCCCCAGCCGCTGCCCCATGCCGTTCAGTACCTGCCGCCGCACCTCCAGCCGGTGGTCCATGGCCGCCTGCATGCGTTCGAACGCGTCGTCCACACGCTGGGCTTTCTCCATGAGCAGGGCCTGGGGGCGGCTCAAAACGGGCCGGCTGATGAGGGCCTCCAGGCGGCGCCTGCCTTCCGTGACGAAGCTCCGAACGGCCGCCGCCAGCCGACGCCGCAGCTCGTCCAGCCGGGAGAGCAGCTCCCCCCGGTCCGGCACGGCGATTTCGCCCGCCTCCGTCGGTGTGGCCGCGCGGACGTCGGCCACGAAGTCGGAGATGGAGAAGTCGATCTCGTGGCCCACGGCGCTGATCACGGGGATGCGGCTGCGGTAAATGGCGCGGGCCACGACCTCTTCGTTGAAGGCCCACAGGTCCTCCAGACTGCCCCCGCCCCGGCCCACGATCAGCAGGTCGAGCTCCGGCCTCTCTTCGTTCAGGCGCTCGATGGCGGCCGCGATCTCGGAGGCCGCCCTGGCCCCCTGGACCCGCGTGGGATACAGGTAGAGCTCCTCCGGCGGGTAGCGGCGCGAGATCACGTTGATGATATCCCGAACGGCGGCACCGGTGGGGCTGGTGACGATGCCGATTCTCCGGGGGAAGCCGGGCAGAGGCTTTTTCAGCTCCGCCCGGAACAGCCCCTCCTTCTCCAGTTTCTCCAGCAGCCGGCGGAAGGCCAGTTCCAGCGCGCCGACACCCCGGGGTTCCAGGCGCGAGACGATCAACTGGTAGGTTCCGCGCGGCGGATACACGTCGATGCTGCCGTGGGCGACCACCTCCTGCCCTTCTTCCGGCTCGAAGTCAAGACGCGCCGCGATGCCCCGCCAGATAACGGCGGACAGGACGGCGTTCTCGTCCTTAAGCGTCAGGTAAACGTGCCCGGAAGAGGCGCGTTTGAAGCGGGATATCTCTCCCAGCACGTGGACGTCCGCGAAGCCCGTCTCCAGGGCTTCCTTGATGAGGGCGGTGATCTCGGAAACCGTCAGGGACTGGTCCTCTGGCAGTGACCGGGCTGGAGGGTGGGACATGGGCGCTCCGGTGGAATGCGGCGGATTAGCGGCCGGCCCGCAGGGGACTCTGGAATATGCCCCAGTTGCGGGGTCCGAATCCGAACACGATTCCGTAGTCGTCGTTGGTGGCCTCGTGACGGATGCCGAAGTCGAGGTTCCACTGGTCCAGGATGCGGCGGAACAGGATGCGCGTTTCCCGGCTTTCCTGGTCGCCGGTGCCGGCGGAGTCCAGTTCATACTGCTCGTAGATCATCATCCTGTAGCGGTCGCTGAGGGGACACTGGAGGGTGGCCGTGATGGTGGAGCTCACCTCGCCCACCCGGTCGTAATCGAGCGTGGCCAGCCAGCGGGGCAGAAAGTCCAGGGCGCCCCCGAAGTTGTACACGTCCGGCAGCTCATCGCTGCCCAGCAGGTCGTCGCGCGAATGCAGTGAGATGTGATCGGTCAGCAGCCAGTCAAAGTCCAGCCGAAGGAAATCCGCATCCTGCTCGGGGTCCACCGAATCGCTGGAGCGCATCACGTAAGCGGCGTCCAGTTCCATCCAGTTGACCGACTGCCAGCGGTCCTCCACGCGCCGCTTGGTCTGCAGTCTCTGGCGCAGCCCGATGGTGGCCTCCGAGCCGCTGTCCAGGGCGTCCACGCGGTCCATCTGGATGAACTCCTCGGAGCCGGCCCCGGAAGTGGAGAGCGTTTCGAAGCCCACGTGAGGGATCAGGACGTGTCGGAGGCGGTTCAGGTCCAGCAGCGGGCTGTTGGCCGGGTAGATGCGCGAGAGCGTGGTGCTGGCGGTCACACCTGCGCCCAGCCCGGTGCGACTCTCGTTGTCGCCGTAGGTGCCCCCGCTCAGCGCGCTCCGGCTGGTCCACGTGCCCAGCGCGCGGACCGACGGGTCGATGCGGAAGATGCCCAGCGAGAACGGCAGGGAGAAGCGGTGCTCCGTGTGCAGCCGCGTCAGGTGGGGCGGGTCCGGCGGCGCCGGCGCCAGCAGGTCACTCGGCTCCGCGTCGTAAACGCCCTCCCGCCAGGTGCCCTCGTAGACGAATCTACCCAGCGGCAGGCCCATGATCTCCAGCGCCAGGCTGGGGCGTTCCTCGACCTGGGGGAGGAACTCGTTGACCTGCTTCTTGAACAGAAGAGACAGATAGACCGAGTTGCGCAGGTATCGCAGGTCAACGTAGGTCTCGGGTATCTTGCCTTCGTCGAACTCGGTTTCGAAGAATTCGTTCAGGAAGCCTTCGTCGGAGAGCCAGTAGTACTCGGCATCGAGACGCCAGTCCCGGCTTAGCTGCGATCGGTGATGCAGGTGCAGGCGTCCGCGGTCGTTGCGCGGCACGGGCAGGTCGGTGTCGTCGGTGCTTGCGGAGTCATTCAGGTGGTAGCCCCGCAGCGTTCCCTCGTGCCGGGGATAGGAGTCGAGCCCGAACTCGTACGCCAGCTCCGTTCCCAGCGCCAGTCCGCGGCGGGCATACCAGTCCAGGTACACTTCCCAGTGGTCCACCCAGGGCGGCCTGGTTGTCAGGTCGAGGGGGCGCCAGGTGCTCTGGGTGAAGAAGCCGAACTTGTCCGAGGAGCCCAGGGCGAAGTCGGTGATCAGGTAGGCCCGTTCTCCGATGTCGGTAGCCAGGAAGGGCAGGTAGAGCAGCGTGCGGGGGTCCTCTCCCACCTGGAACCGCACGTCCCAGCCCGTCAGGAACGTGCTGGGGTCCTGGCGGACGATCTGGGCCCTGTCCGCCGTGAACCGGTAATGGGGGCGGGCGAACGGACAGGTAGTTATGGAGGCCTCTTTGACGGTCAGTGTCTGGCTGTCCACCATGTAGGCCGTCTCGCCGCGTACCACGTACACCAGGTCTTCGGGGGCGCGGGGATCGGCCACGCGCAGCTCGGGATCGGTCGCCAGGGCGCGGCCCTGCGTGGGGTTGATGTAGAGCTGGTCGGCCGAAGTCGATCTCAGAAGCGACATCAGCGCCGTAACTCCCTCCTCACCGGGAGGGGGCTCGACGGCGGGGCGCGGCATCACGCGCACGCCGCCGCTGGCGTAGATCTCGTAGATGCCTCTCTCCCTGTCGTACCACAGCACGGCTTCGTTCGCGCGCACCCGCAGGTTCCCATAGTCCCCGTGGACGTCCCCGATGTAGACGGCCGTGTACTCCTCCCAGAATATCTCCACTCGGTCGGCGCTCATGGACCTGATCACGGCCTGAAACCCCTCGGCGTCGACCTCGGC
Organism: uncultured candidatus Brocadiaceae bacterium; assembly: GCA_964572825.1. Lineage (GTDB taxonomy): Bacteria > Planctomycetota > Brocadiia > SM23-32 > SM23-32 > CAYVBE01. Next base: position 24,641 of record CAZNGS010000047.1, on the reverse strand, counting down.
CGGGACGGCGTCCCAGAAGGTGGGCTTCGCCGACTCGGCCGCCAGCTTCTCGGCCTTCAGCAGCAGACCGGAAGGGTCCCGCTTGCCGGGCTCGCGCAGGGGGCAGTCCCACACGAAGGAGACCTTGCTGGTCAGCTCCAGCAGTGCGGCCGCGTGGCGGGAGACCTCTTCCCCTTCAACCAGCAAAACCGGCTGTGACAGGCTGCCGTCGGCGCGGGCTGTGCCCTCGGCGTAGACGCTGACCATGGCGGCCTGCACGTCGGGGCGGGCGGACCGGGCGCGGTCGAACCATACCACCATGCGCGGCGCCGTCAACACACGATTGCGCTGGCGGATGGTGGCCCCCTCCGGCGCGACGAAAACCCGCACGCCGTTCTCCTCCCAAGTGGTCACGGTCCGCTGGCCGTGAAGCATCAGCACGTGCTCCGCCTCCTGCGCCCGGCAGGGCGCTGCCCCGCGCAGCAGCAGGATCGCGAACACGAGCGTGGCGGTGAGTGTCGGAGCACGCATCCCACAAACGCACCAAAGAGGATCGGGCAAGAGCCCACGCTACCAAGTGGGTCCCGATTCTTTTACCATATCAGGCAGGTGATGTAAAAAGGACTGTTTTGGCCGGTGCCTGCACCGGAGGGGACGGAAAGATGTCCGCGGACGTCGAGCAGCACAATCTATCCCAGATTCAGCGCCTGAATCAGCGGGGCGGCCGCATGCTGAGCATCGTGGACCTGATCGAGGACGGCACCATCACCGCGGAGATGGCTGCGCTGTGCTGGCTGGTCATCTCGGGCGGCGCCAGTGTCATGACCGGCGCCGGTCCCGGCGGCGTGGGGAAGACCACTTTAATGGCCGGCCTGCTGGGGTTCCTCCCGCCGGGGGAACGCATAGTCACCGTGGCCGGGTCGGATGTCATTCGGAGTGCGCTGGACGGGGAGGTGAACCCGCCCGCCACGCTGCTGGCCCACGAGATCGGCTCCGGCCGCTGGTTCGGATACATCTGGGGGCGAGACGCAGCCCGCTTCTTTCGCCTCAGCGCCCGCGGCATTCGCTGCGTCTCGTGCATCCACGCCGACGACCCCGAGCAGAGCTGGGGCTCCCTCAGTTCCCTGGGCGCGGGAAGGGAGGATTTCGACAGGGTGGAGCTGCAGCTCTACATGGTGATGGAACGGCACGGCCTTCGGACCAGGCGACGTGTGCGCACGCTCAACTACCGGGTGCAGGGCGAACACGCGCCCCTGTATCGCTGGGCGCCCGAGGATGACGAGTTTGCGGCGCTCATGCCCCGCGGGCGAGTCTGCTCCGTGCTGGCACAGCGCCTGGGGACCGGCGAGGCGGAGGTCGATTCTGCCTGGTCGGAGTGTGGCCGGCGCATAGAGGCCTGGCGCGGGGAGGGGCTGCAACTGTTCGCCCACGTGCGGCAAAGAGTCCGGGAGACCTACCGGGACGGCGTCCTTCCCGGTTGAACGGTCCACTCGCTCCGGCTAAACTCACGGGAATTGGGTCGGGAGAGGACAGTTGGATCAAGAGAAGATACTGAACCTGGTTTTTTCGATGGACTGCCTCCCCGCCGGCGGCAGGGAGGAGGTCCATGGCCCCGAGCGCTGGGACGATGCGCAAGCCGCCCCACTGGCCTTCGCGGAGTGCATGGAAGAGCTGGGGTTTAAGGCCAGCTTTTTCGTGGCTCCGGAGGCCGCGGGACGATTGCGGGGCCAGGTCGAACAGCTATCGAAAGCAGGCTGCGAGATCGGCCTGCTATGCCACCCTCAACTCAGCGGATACCAGGCGTGCCTGGGCTCCTACAGCTACGATCGGCAGCGGGAGATAGTGGGGCTGGGGCGCAAGACCTGGGCGAACGAGCTGAGCGAGGCTCCGGCCGCCTTCCGTCCCGGTTTTTTCAGCGCCAACGACTACACCTTCCACGTGCTGTGCATGGAGGGCTTCGCCCAGGGGAGCTGCTCGCTGCCGGGGCGGATGGACAACGATCAGTGCAGCATGTGGTACCGCGCCTACCCGTTCCCGCACCATACCGACCCCCTCGACCGGTCCGTGGCGGGCACGATGGAGTTCCTGGAGGTGCCGGTGACCAGTGACTTCGAGGCGGCTTCCTTCCTGACGGCGGAGACCTACACCCCGCCCCACCTGCGCATCGAGGAGCCGGACTTCCACGAGTACGCACGCGATCTCATCTACCGCCAGCTTGCACGCATGCGGGAGGACCAGGTGGAGATGAAGGTCATCCACTTCGTGACCTCCAACGTGGTGGCCTGGCACGGGGAAGAAGACCCCCACAGGGAACGCCTGAAGAATATCGGCATCATGCTGGACGAGATCGCCGAGGAAAACGTCCTGCAGTTGCGATGGGTCGGCCTGGAGCCTCTCCACCAGGAGATGGACGAGCTGCTCGGGGTCGGCTTAGAGCTGGAGGATGAAGGGTAGCTTCAGTCGGCCAGCGACTCCAGAACCTCCCGTTTCAGCTTGCCCACGGCCAGGTGTGCCCGGCGGGTGGGTTCGGGCAGGCGATACTTCCGGCAGCAGCGCAGCACCAGCCCGACCGAAGTGTCGAAATCTGCCAGATGCCCCGGGCTGACGAAGATGGGCTTGACCCTCGTTCTGGTCCGCAGCACGACGCCTATCTGCTCCCCCTCGGCCGTCAGGACCTGCGACTCTCCCTTCTCCGGGCCGGGCTCCTCGTGTTCTCCGGTCAGGCGGCTCTTGGCGCACCCCACCGTCGGCGTCCCCAGCCACAGGCCCATGTGAGACGCCAGGCCGACCCGTCGGGGGTGGGCGAAGCCGTGTCCGTCGAAGATCACCACGTCCGGCCGCTGCTCGATCCGGCGGAACGCGCGCACCAGGGGAGGACCCTCCCGAAAGCTGAGAAGGCCCGGCACGTAGGGAAACGGGCACTCCATGTGCACGTCCACCTGCTCGACCGCCTCCAGTTCCGGCAGCCGCAGCACCACCACGGAGGCGAACACCAGGCCGCGCTTCCGGCTGAAGGCAAGGTCCGCTCCGGCCACCAGTTCGACGTGCTCCGGCAGCGGCTGGAGCTTCACCCGCCGGGCCAGTTGCTCCTGCAGGCGCATTGCTTGCTTCGGCGTCAGGTCCCATCTGTGCAGGTTCGGCAGGTCCATCGGTCTGCGCCTCCAAGGGCTATGGAGCTGTGAGGGTAGCGGGTGAGGAGGTTCCGTGCAAACGCAGCGAGGCTTGACGGCATGGGGCCTCGTGCTAAGATGGGCAACACCACAGAAAGGGGATGATTATGGCTCAGAAACGCCGACCGCGACGCGTCATCTGGATTACCACCGACCACATGCGCTACGACTGCGTGGGCGCCAACGGGAACGGTGCCGTCAGGACGCCGAACCTGGACCGCCTGGCCCGGAGCGGCGTCTCGCTGGAGCGCTGCTACGCCCAGAATCCGCTGTGCATGCCCAGCCGGGTGAGTTTCATGACGGGCCAGTACCCCTGCCGCACCGGCGTGCTGAGCAACGGGCCGGCCTTTCCCCCGGACAGGGGGCCGACCTGCGCAGAGATATTCCGCAACGCCGGGTACCTGACGGCGCAGCTCGGGAAACTGCATTTTGAGCCCCACATGGAGAAGGACCTCGACCCCGAACCGGCCCGGCGTTACGGCTTCGACTACATGGCGCTCAGCGAGGAGCCCGGCCCCTACGAGGACGCCTACCTGCGGTGGCTGCGCGCCCGCCATCCCGAATACGAGGCGGCCATGCGCACGACCCGGCCGATCGAGCGGGGGCGCGGGGGCTCCTTCGAGTGCTACACCGTGGACGCGCCCGCCGGGGTCAGCCACAGCGGCTTCGCCGTCTCGGCGGCGCTGGACGTGCTGGCCATGGGGCGGCCGACGTTCGCCCACATCGGCATGTACGCTCCCCATCCGCCCCTGAACCCCCCGGAGGAGATATACGCGCTTTACGACGGCGTGGAGCGGCCCGCACCCCATCGACGGGAGGGCGAGGCCGAGGATAAACCGGAGCCCCTGCGGAGCATGTTGCGCGCCCGGACCGGCGTGCCCGACGGGGAGTGGGCGGAGCGGCGTCGGTTTTTCTACGCCATGTGCACCACGCTGGACGCCCAGGTGGGGAGGCTGCTGGACTTCCTGGAAGGACGGGGCGAGCTGGAGGAGACCCTGATCCTGTTCATGTCCGACCACGGGGACATGGATGGCGACCACGGCATGGTCTCCAAGCAGCACAGCTTCTACGAGGAGGTCATGCGGCTGCCGGCCATCCTGCACTGGCCGGCCGGGCTGCCCGGGGGGCGCCGCGTGGGCGCGCTGGTCGAGGCGACCGATCTGCTGCCCACACTCTGCGACCTGTGCGGAGTTCCCATCCCCCCGGAGGTCCAGGGCCGGAGCGTCGCGGGACTGCTCCGCGGGGAGGGAGGGCCCGGACGCGCCGACGTTCTGGCCATGCACGGGGCCCCCGGCCGGAGCATCGTGGCCATGCTGCGCTCCGATGAGCTGAAGTACATCCGCTACGGGCAGGACGCCGAGGTGCTCTACGACCTGGCGGAAGAGCCGGGCGAATACACCAACCGCGCCGGTGAGGCCGGCTATACGGACCGCCTTCACCGCATGCGGGAGCGCATGCTGCAACGGATGCTCGAGGCGGCCAGCTCCGGCCTGCGGCAGTACCGTCGTTACTGACCCGGCGCCCACGGACCGCGGATAGGGAGACTCCAGATGGCACCGAACATCCACGGCGTTCTGACGGACGACGGACGCATCTTCCACCGGCCCGGCTTCCAGTACGACTGGGCGGAGGAGGCCGCTGGAGCCACGATGGAAAACGGGCAGATGACGGTCGAATTGAGGACGGCGGACGGCCAGAGGATGCGGCTGAGCATCCAGCCCGTCGGGCCGGGCATCCTGCGACTGAGGGCCTGGCAGGGGCGCCCGGAGTTTGACCGGACCAGCGAGATGCTGGCCGGCCCGCTGCCCGAACCGCCCGGGGCGCACTTCAAGGAAACGGAAAAGGGCTGGTCGATGGAAAGCGGCGGCGCCCGCTTCTACGTGAATCGCAGTCCGTTCTACGCGGCCCTTCTGGATGCGGAGGGCGGGCAACTGTGGCGGCTGGAAAACGAGGAGTGGGCGGCCGGAGGGCTGGTGACCCCGCCGCTGGGCTTCCGTACCTGCCAGGAGGGCAGGCACCCGTTGCTGAGCTGGCGCATCCACAATGACGACCGCCTGTTCGGCATGGGCGAGAAGTGGAACAAGGTGGAGAAGACCGGCACCCGCGCCACCATCTGGACGGCCGATACCTGCGGCTTGAACACGACGGATCTGAGCTACAAGTCCGTGCCCGTGCTGTTCTCCTCCCGCGGCTGGGGCATGATGCTCCACTCGACCTTCCGCAGCTACTGGGAGATCGGCAACTTCACCTATACCGTGGGATCCTTCCTCACGGAAGACGACAAGATCGACCTGTTCCTCTTCGTGGGCCGGGACCTGAAAGAACTGCTGGGACTCTACAGCGGCCTGACCGGCCGCGCGCAGATGCCCCCGAAGTGGGCCTTCGGCGCGTGGATGAGCCGCTGCGCCTACGAGAGCTGGGACGAGGTGCGGACGGTGACGAAAACGCTGCGTCGCAAGCGCATCCCCTGCGACGTGATCCACTTGGACCCGCCCTGGATGAAGACTCACTGGTATCCCATCTACGGTGTGGATGCCTGCGATTTCGACTGGAACGAGGAGGACTTTCCCGACCGGGAGACCATCTTCCGGGAGCTGAACGAAGACCACCTGGCGGGCTGCCTGTGGATCAACCCCTACCTGCCGGAAGGGACCGACATATACGAGGAGGCGAAGGAGAAGGGCTACCTTGTCAGGTCGCCCGGCGGCGGCGTGTCCCGGGTGGAGGGGGATTCGCCGGTCGGAGCGCTGGACTTCACCAACCCCGAGGCGCGGGCCTGGTGGCAGGATCACCTGAGGGAGCTTCTGCGGGCCGGCGCCCGGGTGTTCAAACCGGATTACGGCGAACGCATCCCGGAGTCCACCGTCTTCCACGATGGCAGGACCGGCGCGGAGATGCACAACCTGTACCTGTTGCTCTACAACCGGGCCGTCTTCAAGGCCACCGTCGAGGAGAGTGGGGAGCCCATCATCTGGGGTCGGAGCGGCTATATCGGCAGCCAGCGGTTTGCCGGCACCTGGGCCGGGGACACCCAGGTCCAGTGGCGGGCCATGAAGTGCTGCATGCGGGGCGGGCTGTCGGCGGGCCTGACGGGCATCGCCTTCTGGAGCCACGACATCGGCGGATTCACCGGCCCGAAGCCGTCGCCGGAGCTCTACGTGCGCTGGGCGCAGTGGGGGCTGCTCTCGCCGTTCGCCCGCTTCCACGGTACCACGCCCCGGGAGCCGTGGGAATACGGCGAAGAGGCCGAGGAGATCGTCGCCCACTATTTGAAGCTGCGTTACCGGCTGGTGCCTTATCTTCTGACCGCCGCCGAGGAGACGGTCAGGACCGGAGTGCCCATTATGCGCCACATGGCACTGGAATTCCCCGAAGAGCCGAACGTGCACACACTGGACGACCAGTACATGCTGGGGCGCGATCTGCTGGTGGCGCCGGTCACAATGGAAGGCTGCCGCGCACGGGAGGTTTACCTGCCCGGCGGCACGTGGACCGATTTGGAGCGGCCGAGCAAGACGTACGAAGGTCCCGGCTTCGTGAAGCTCAACGCACCGCTTAGCCGCGTTCCCGTCCTCGTGCGCGAGGGCGCGGCGATCCCGCAGTTGCCCGGGCGCCCGCAGCACCTTAAAGGCGGGCCGGCGGAGGCGCTGACGGTGGACGTTTACCCCGGGCCCCGCCGACGGGCGGTCACCTTCAAGGACGAGGGCATGCGCGTCCGTTTGAGCGCGGCGTCGAACGACCGGGAGGTTGCCCTGATGATGAAGGCCGTGCCGGTCCGTGTGAACGCGCGGTTCCTCCGCGTGAACGCCGGGGGCGTGGAGTCCGACGTTCCGGACCTGCAATGGCACGTGGCGTCCCACGGCACGGAGATGACCTTCGACGCCTCGGAAGGCGCGCAGGTCATCGTGCAGCCGTCGGAGGAGTCTTGAGCCGGGCGCGGCCACGGACCGCAAGGAGACGACATAGCTGAGATGACGCATCGCGAACGGGTGGTGGCGGCCCTGGAGCACCGTCGGCCGGACCGGATCCCCCTGGACCTGGGCTCCACCCGAGACTCCAGCATAGTCGTCGAGGGCTACGAGCCACTGAAGCGGCACTTCGGCGTCGAGGCTGAGAACCACATCATAAGCCGCATGATGCGCGTGGTGGAGGTGGACGAGCGCATCCTGCGGGCCCTCCAGATCGACACGAGGGGGGTTTTCCCCGGCGCTCCGCCCTCGGAAGAGACCGGCGAGAACTCCTACCGGGACGAATGGGGTGTCGAGCGTGTCAGGCCGCCCGGCTCTTATTACTACGACCAGGTCAGCTTCCCCCTGGCGGGAGACATCGGGCCGGCCGACATCGCGCGGCATACCTGGCCCGATCCCCACGACCCCGTCCGGACCGCCGGCCTGAAAGAGCGCGTCCGGCGCATCCATGACGCCGGGTGCGCCGCCGTGCTCAACCTGCCCAGCGGCTTCGTCCATACCAGCCAGTATCTGCGGGGATTCGAAGACTGGTTCGTGGACTTCGCCCGCGACACGCGGTTGCTGGAAGCGCTTTTCGACGCCGTGCTGGAGGCCAGCCTGGCCATCTGCAGGGAACTGCTCGCTGAGGTCGGCGGGGACGTGGATGTGCTGATGGCCTCCGACGATCTGGGGGTTCAGGGCGGCCTGATGATATCGCCTCCGGCTTACCGCGAGCTGATCAAGCCCCGGCACGCCCGGTACTTCGGCCTCATGCACGATATGTCCGCGGCGAGAGTGCTCTTCCACACCTGCGGATCGGTCGTGGACATCGTGGACGACCTGGTGGAGATCGGAGTGGACGTGCTGCACCCCGTGCAGGTCTCGGCCCGTGGCATGGAACCCGCCGAGCTGAAAAAGAGGTGGGGCGACAGGCTCGCGTTCTGGGGCGCGGTGGACACCCAGCACGTGCTGCCGCACGGAAGTGTTGGGGATGTCCGGGCCGAGGTGGAACGGCGCATCGAGGAGCTGGGCAGGAGAGGAGGTTACGTCCTCGGGGCCGTGCACAACATCCAGCCGGACGTCCCCCTGGAAAACGTCCTGGCGATGTACCGCCACGCGTGCGACTACCGGATGCCCAGGTAGCGGGCGGCCTGCTGAATGTCCTCCGTGTTGGCGGCCAGGTAGACGCGATCGCCGGCTTCAATGGTCACGTGGCCGCGCGGAATGATGAACTGCCCCGTCTCGGGTCGGAATATCCCGGCAATGACGCAGTCCTCGGGGAATTTGGAGGACCGGGCGATCTGCTCCACGGTCCGGCCGCAGGCCTGCGATTCGTCGGGCACGCGGACGAAGACGATGCTGGCCTTCCCTTCTCCGAATGCCGTCACCTCCTGCATAGCCGGTTCTTCGATCTCCCAGGTGAACTGGTTGACGTACAGCTCCACGATGTTCAGCACGCGGTCAGCGCCGGCGAGGGAGTAGGCCTCCTCGTAGCGGGGGTCGCGCATGCGCACGATGATGCGGGAGACGCCCATGTGCCTGGCCAGGACGGTGAAGCAGAGGTTATCGCTGTCGCGCCGCATGGCGGCTGCGGCGCAGTCGGCCCTGTCCAGTTCAGCTTCCTCGAGCGTCACGATGGAGGTCGCCGAGCCGTAGATGGTGGGTATCCCCAGATCCGCGTAAACCTTCTCGCACACTTCCCGGTCCGCGTCTATGACGACCACGTCGTGTTTGCCCTCGACCAGGCGGCGGGCCAGTCCTCGACCGACCATCCCGGCGCCGGCGATAACGGTTCTCATGTGTGGACCTCCGTTCTTTTCCGATTGCTCAATGCCAGGCGCGGCGACTGAAAAGCACCAGCAGCGGCACGATCTCCAGTCGGCCGGCCAGCATGCCCAGGATGTACGTCAGCTTGATGCCGGCGTGAAGCTCCGTCATCCCCTGCACGCTGATGTAGCAGGGCCCGATGTTGCCCAGGGCGCTGAACATGCCTGAGGAGCTGGCCAGGGCACCGTGCCGGCTGAGTGCCGCCGTGGTGAGCGATCCGATGAGCAGCAGGAAAACCCACGCGAAGAAGAGTGCCCCCGTCCGGTAGGCTTCGTCGCGACCCACTTTCTTGCGGTCCAGCAGCAGCAGGTTCACCTCACTGGGCGGTGAGACCGCCCGGCGCATCTGACGCATCATTAATTTCCACAGCATGACGATCCGCACCACCTTCAGCCCGCCTCCGGTCGAGCCGGCGCACCCGCCGATGAACATCAGCACCAGGAACACGATCCTGGCCGCGGGGGTGAAGTACTCCCCGCCGATGTCGCGGGTCCCGTAGCCCGTGGTGCTGGCAAGGGCCAGCACCTGGAAGAGGCTGTGGCGAAAGCTCTCGCCGAACCCGGCACCCTCCACACTCATCAGCCTGGAAAGCAGGACCACGGCCAGCGAACCGCCCAGGATCACCCACCACGTGCGCATCTCGTCGTTGTCCCACAGGCTCTTGATCTTGCCGGTCAGCAGGCGGTAGTGGATCAGGAAGTTCGTCCCCCCCGCCCACATGCCGAAGATCAGGATGTACTCGATGGCGACATGGTAGGTGAAGCCGCCCTCCTCGTAGTGCGCTATGCTGGCGTCGTAGGGAGAGTATCCGCCGGTGGAAAGACACGTGAACGCGTGGGAGACGGCGTCGTAAAGGCTCGTGCCGCTCAGGAACAGCCCCGCCGTGATAAGCACCGTGTAGAAGATGTAGATGAGCCAGAGCACCTTCAGCGTGTGCCAGATGCCCGGCGCGATGCGCTGGCCGGAGACCTTGTGGCTCTCGGCGCTGAACAGCGCCTGGGACAGGCCCCCCTGATAAACCACCACCAGGAAGAACGTCAGTATCCCCAGGCCCCCCACCCACTGGGTCATGGACCGCCAGAACAGCAGCGACTTCGGCATGTGATCCAGCCCCACCAGCATGGTGATGCCGGTGGTGGTGAACCCGCTCATCGCCTCGAAGTAGGCGTCCAGGTAACCCACGTCCTCCAGGGCATAGGCGAACGGGATGGCCCCAACGGCGCTGACCAGGACCCAGCTAAACAGGCAGATCAGCATGGCGTCGAGCGTTCCCAGCCGACGGCGGGAGCGCGGCCGTTGCACGCGCCGCCAGCACAGGACGCCGACCACCAGGGAAATCGCGATGGGTATGCCGTAGGTGCCGGTGGGCACGTCCTGCCCCGCCCAATCGGCATAGGCAGCGGACATGAGGAGGGGGACGAGCAGCAGAAACGCGAACACCACCAGGATGCTGCCCACGTGGCTGAACGATGTTCGCAGTCGGACAAAGGGGAACCGCATCCGCCGCCTCCGTGGTGCGTGGACCTGTCTGTCCATCATCCTGCTACAGGGCGCTATTCTACTTGCCTCCGTCGGGCCATTCCAAGGTTCTTGCCGGCGATCGCCGCCGATGGGGCGCGCCTCTTCCCTTTTTGCCGAAGGCCGGGGCCGGAGCTCGGCCCCGTGCCGGCCGTTGATATGGGGAACCGTGCAGCGTAGGATGGCGCTGTCATGAGCGAAAAACCCCCGACAATCGAGGACGTCATCGGCTATCATTTTCGTGACGAGCGGCTGCTGAGGCGTGCGCTGACGCATGCGTCCGCCGCCCGGGGGGGAGCTTCCAACGAGCGGCTGGAGTTCCTGGGCGATGCCGTGGCGGGGCTGGTGGTTTGCGAGCACCTGTACCGCTCCGTGCCCGAGGCCACGGAGGGGGAGATGACGGTGGTCAAATCCGCCGTGGTGTCACGCCGGACCATGGCGGGTGTGGCGCGGGAGATGGAGCTGAGGCGCTACCTGAGAGTGGATGAGGGGCTGGAAACGCGGCGCATCCCCCCCTCCGTGCTGGCCTGCGTCTATGAGGCCCTCGTCGGTGCCATTTACCTGGACGGTGGCCTGGAGGCCGCCCGACCCTTCGTGCTGCGGACCCTGGGAAGCGCGCTGCACGAGGCGGAAGAGGACCGATTGGGGCCGGACTTCAAATCGGAGCTTCAGAAAAAGACCCAGGCCGAGGGCAAGGGGGTGCCCGAGTACGAGACCGTTCGCGCGGAAGGTCCCGATCACCGTCCCGTGTTTCGATCGGTGGTCTCCGCGGGGGGCCGGCGGCTGGGGGAAGGGCGCGGCAAGTCGAAGCAGGCGGCCGAGCAGGACGCAGCCCGGGCGGCCCTCGCCTCCGCCGAAGACCGCCCGACGGATGCCTGAGTGACCTGCATGGCGTGGTGTCTCAACCCGCCCGGCGGCAGTACTGACTCACCCGGCGGACACGCTCCACGCTCGTCTCGCCCCCGCCTTCCGGCAGCTCATCGCTGATGCCCAGCACCAGCCGGGGGTGGAAGTACTCCACCAGCTTCTCCACGCATTCGTGGAGCTTCTCCTCGGGATAGGTGGGCATGAAGAGCACGGCGGGAATGCCGTCCAGCAGTACCTTGTCGCCCAGGTGGTCCCGCATCTGCTCCAGCGTCACGTCGCCCTGCGGCTCGGGCGTGAGCGCTTCCAGTCCGTCGAACGGCAGATCCGCCAGGTAGGGCAGCAGGTTCTTGAAGAACCCGTCAATGTGCACGTGAGTGAACACGCCCGCGTCGCGCAACTGTCCCGAGCGCTTCTCATACCAGGGGATGAGATATCGCTCGAAGTACGCCGGGGACAGGAGCTGCTCGTGGATGTTCTCCCCGAAGTTCACGATTCTGACGCCTTCATAGGCGGTCAGCTCGGCATAGAGCGGATCGTAGGAGCGGTCGATCAGCTCCATGATCTCTTCGATCTCCTCCGGGGCGTCCATGAGGGCGTAGATGAAATCGTCCAGCTTCATCCATTGCTGGCACAGGGCCTGGTAGGGGCTCTTGGGGACCCAGAACTGGGGTTCGCCCCGGTCGCCGATGAACGCGCTGCCCTGCTCGAAGCTCTGCTCGCTGAAGGTGACCCGGCGACGCTCCAGCAGCCACCTGAGCTTTGGCAGGTCGGCGGTCCCCTTGACGGGAAACTCCACGGTGCGCCAGGTGTTGTCCTGGGTCAGGTGTTGTCTCTCGACCAGGTCCCCGTGGGGTGTTTTCGTAACGATGGCGGCTGTTTCGCCTGCCTGCTCGCGCTCCACCTCAATGCTCTGGGTGTGGTGGACCTGCACGGGGTTGGGCATTCCGGTGTAGTAGTGCACGTAACGCATGGAGAGGTCCAGCTCGTCGTAGAGCTCCAGCAGCGAATAGCCCTCCCAGGCCGCCGGCAGAGTGCCCACCTCCCGGTGCCAGGCATACCACGGCTCCATGCGCGGCTGGAAGAAGACGTGGGGCACCTCCCTGCCCTGGAAGATGCGCAGGTTCATCTCTCCCTTGCTCACAGGGGTGTGGTTCTGCTCCATGATCCACTCCGGGGTTGCGGGTATCGCGGGTTCAGCAAGTCGCGCAAGTATACGGGCCGGTCAGCGCTTCGTCCAGCGTCGCTCTCGTGTGGTCCTGTCAGGAGTTAGATGCAAAGAGAATCGGTTCCGCCGAAGTGGACAAGCTCTTCGGTGGGCCCTCTGGTGTGTGGTGCACAGGAGCCCTCGCTGGCGCGCCTGCGCCAGCGAGGGCAGGTGGGCCACGTTGTTCAACAGCCTGCCGGATCAGAGGACCCATGGCAGGGCTTTTGTTTCCTCGGTCCCGGCGCCAAGCCCGAAGAAAAACCCACACTGAGAGCGTCACACTGCGCTCGGGCGCTTTACTTTGACAGCCCCGGCGCACCGCGCTAACATTGTGGTCTTTTGTCCGGCTGATTGCTGGGAAGCCCCGGATCGCCGAGGCGGGCACGGCCCGTCGTTACGGTCTGGCGCGAGCCATGGAGCGCAGGCGCCTTGACTGCCCGTCTCGGGCAGTTCGGGCGTGGCGCGGGGATGGGACGGAGGGTGGCCCGCGCGAAAATGCGCGCTTGTTCAGCAGGCTGCCGGTCACCGGAGAGTGGGAGAGACCTACAGATGGCTGCGCATGAGGTCAACGTAGTCTGGCTGCAGGGCGGCGGGTGCAGCGGTTGCTCGGTGTCCTTCCTCAACTCAACCCACCCCTCGCCCAGAAACCTGCTGATCGACCAGTTTCTGCCCGGCACGCACATCAGCCTGAAGTACCATGCCACGCTGATGGCGGGGCAGGGCGCCGGTGCCACCCGTGTGCTGGGCGAGATGCCGGAGGGCGATTACGTGCTGGCCCTGGAGGGTGCCATACCCGAGAGAGAATCCTTCTGCACGATCGGGCAGGAATCCGGCCGCGAGTTGACGGTGCTGGAGAAATTCGTGGAGCTGGCGCAGAAAGCGTCTCTCGTGGTCGCGGTGGGCACTTGCTCCTCGTTCGGCGGCATACCGGCCGGCAATCCGAACCCGGGCTCATACCGGTCCGCGCGAGAGATACTGGAGGCCCGGGGCGTAGAGACGCCCGTGGTCAACGTTCCCGGATGCCCGCCACACCCGGACTGGATCAGCACCACGGTGCTGGAGTACCTGGCCGCGGGCGACCCCGCCGGGGTGGAGGTGGACTGCCTGGGCCGGCCGCTGAGCATCTACGGGCAGCTCATTCACGAGAACTGCCCCCGCCGGCCGTATTTCGACGAGGAGAAATTCGCCGAGAAGCCGGGGGACCCGGAATGCCTGCACAAGGTGGGCTGCAAGGGTCCCATCACCTACGCGGACTGTCCCCTGCGGGAATGGAACGACGGCCTCAACTGGTGCGTGAAGGCCGGCGCTCCATGCCAGGGATGCACCCAGCCCGAGTTCATCGACCAGACGACTCCGATCTACCAGGAACTGGAGGAAGACCGCCTGCCCAGGATCGGGGAAGAGGCCACCGTGGGAGATACCGATGAGTAAGATCACCATTGATCCGGTCACCAGGATTGAAGGCCATCTCCGGGTGGAGGTGGAGCAGGAGAACGGCCTGATCACCCAGGCCCGTTGCGGAGGGACGATGGCGCGGGGGCTGGAGGTGATCTTCGGCGACCGCGACCCCCGGGACATACCCATCCTGGCCCAGCGCATCTGCGGGGTCTGCCCCCAGGCCCATGCCACGGCGTCCGCCATGGCCATGGACGATGCGTTCGGCCTGAAGGGCCAGATTCCGCCCAACGGCGTCCTGCTCAGGGACATCATGCTGGCGGCCAACTTCCTGCAGTCCCACATCCTGCATTTCTACCACCTGGCGGCCCTGGACTACGTGGACATCACTGCCGTGCGGGACTACCAGGGAACGGACGGGGACCTGAAGGCCGTCCGCGACTTCATAGAGCGGGGCGTGCTGGAACCGTTCGTGCCCCGCTACGAGGGCGATTACCGCCTGAGCAGAGAGGGCAACATTGCCGGCATCAGGCATTACCTGGGGGCGCTGGACGTGCGCCGGAACTGCCACGAGCTGCTCTCCCTGTTCGGCGGGAAGATGCCCCACCAGTGCACCGTGAACGTGGGCGGAGTGACCACCCAGGTGACCGCCGACAGGGTTGCGGCGGCGCTGTCCTACGCGCGGGAGATCGAGGAGTTTGTGGAGGCCTCTTACCTGCCGGACATACTGATGCTGGCCGAGGCGTATCCGGACTGCCTGGAGTTGGGCGCCGGGTGTTCCCGCTTCCTCTCCTACGGCGTTTTCTCCGAGGAAGGGCTTTTCCCCGCCGGCCTGCTGGAGCTGGAGGAAGGAACGCTGCAGGAGGTGGACCCGGAGAGGATCACGGAAGACGTCACCAGATCCTTCTACGACGACAGCACCAACGGGCTGGCGCCGGCCGCCGGGCAGACCGTGCCCCGGGAAGGGAAGGAAGGCGCCTACTCGTGGCTGAAGGCCCCCCGCTACGCCGGACAGCCCTGCGAGGTGGGCCCGCTGGCCCGGATGCTTGTCGGCTACAGGGGCGGCAGCGGGGTAATCCGGGAGGCCGTGGACGAACTGTGTTCCCGGGCCGGGATCGAGCCGACCGCGCTGAACTCGACGCTGGGTCGGCACGCCGCCCGAGCCGTCGAGACCGCCATCGTGGCGCGCAGGATGCAGCAGTGGATACTCGGCCTGCAGCCGGGAGAGCCCTGCGTGCTGGCGGTCGAGGTGCCGGACGAGGGCCGCGGGGTCGGCATGACCGGGGCTCCGCGCGGCGCCCTCGGCCACTGGGTGAGCATCGAGGAGGGCAAGGTGGCCAGTTACCAGGCGGTGGTGCCCACGACGTGGAACGGTTCCCCGCGGTGCTCGGCGGGCATCCCCGGGCCGATCGAGCAGGCCATCGAAGGGGAGTCCATCAAGGATCCGGACAACCCGTTCGAGGTGGTGCGCACGATCCGGTCGTTCGACCCATGTCTGGCCTGCTCCGTGCACGTGGCGCGGCGCAGGGGAAGCTGGAGCGCAACGATTGCCGTCTGAGCAGCAAATGCCGGGTGAGATGATGGAAAGCACCTGCGAGGCAACGGTCGGCGTCATCGGCATCGGGAACCTGCTTCTGAAGGACGAAGGGTTCGGCGTGCACGCCGTGCGGGAGCTGGCCCGGGTGTCGCCGCGCGCCGACGTGAAGTTCATCGACGGCGGCACGGACCCCTGGTCGGCGTTCGAGCAGGCCGCGGAGTGCCAGGCGCTGCTGGTGCTGGACGCCGTGCAGGGCGGCAAGCGGCCGGGCGATTTTCACAGCCTGCCGTTTGACGAAGTGGAGCCGGGCGAAGCCGTGCTGTCCCTGCACGGGTTGACCATGTTCCACCTGCTGCAGTACGAGGCCGTGCTGGGTAACAGCTTTCGGGAGGTGCGGGTGCTGGGAATTGAACCCGCCGCCGTGGAGCCGGACATCGGGCTGTCGGGGCCGTGCCGACAGCGCCTGGATAAGTTCGTGCAGGTTGCGGTCCAGGAAATAGATGGCTTGCTGGAGCGGGTTGGCAGGCCCTGAAGGAGGAACGTTCATGCTGGTTACCGAGCTCAAGCCGGAAGATGAAGTTCTGGAGTCCCTTGAGGAAGACGCCGCCGTCTTCGTGGTCGGGTGCAACGGTTGTGCCAGCGCCTGCGAGACCGGCGGGGCCGAACATCTGCCCGCCGTGGAGCAGATGCTGGAGAAGGCGGGGAAGACCGTTTCCGGGTCCACGGCCGTGGATTTCCTCTGCGACAAGTCATTGGTGCGCTCCCGGCTGCGCCCCTTCACGGATGCCATCATGGGCAGCGACTGCGTGCTGGTGGTTACCTGCGGGGTGGGCGTGCAGTGCGTGGCGGATTCCGTTCTGAAGCGCTGTCGCCCCGCCTGCAACACCATCAACATGGGTGGCTCCCGCGGCACCTGGCCGGGCAGCGAGCGGTGCGCCGAGTGCGGTGACTGCCTTTTGAACGTGACCGGCGGCATCTGTCCCATCACCAACTGCTCGAAGAGCATGGTGAACGGCCCGTGCGGCGGCCCGACGCCGGACGGCAAGTGCGAGGTGGACCGGGAGCGGGACTGCGGGTGGCAGCTCATATACGAACGCCTGAAGGACCTGAAGGCCCTGGACCAGATGAAGGAGATCGTCCCGCCCAAGAAATACGGGAATTACCTGCCCTCTTACGATGTGATGACAGGACAGTTCTGGGCGGTGGACGCAGCGGCTGCGGAGGGAGGCTCCGATGAGTAACCTGTCAGATGCCCTGGCTCGCGGCGAGTTCGTGGTAACGGGCGAGATAGGGCCGCCCAAGGGGACCAATGTCGAGGAATGCCTCGAGGACGCCGAGCACCTGCGGGGAAAGGTCGCCGCCATCAACGTGACGGACATCCAGAGCGCGGTCATGCGCTTCGGCTCCCTGGCCACCTGCCGGCTGCTGGTCGAGCGCGACCTGGAACCCGTGTTCCAGATGGTCTGCCGGGACCGCAATCGCCTGGCGTTGCAGTCCGACCTGCTCAGCGCATACACACTCGGCATCCGCAACGTGCTTTGCCTCACGGGTGATCACAACGTGCTGGGGGACCACCCGGAATCCAAGCCCGTCTTCGACCTGGAGGCCGTGGGGCTGCTGCAGTGTGTGAGGACGCTGTGCAGCGGCTACGACATGGCGGGCAACGAGCTGGACGGCGCGCCGGAGTTCTTCGCCGGGGCCGTGGTGGCGCCGGCGGCCGAGCCCGTCGAGCCCCAGATACTGCGCATGGAGAAGAAGATCGAAGCCGGCGCGGAGTTCTTTCAGACCCAGGCCATCTACGACGTGGATCAGTTCGCGGAGTTCATGAGGCGGGTGGAGGGATTCGACGTCCCCGTGCTGGCCGGCATCGTGCTGCTGAAATCGGCCGGTATGGCGCGTTTTATGAACAAGAACGTCAGCGGCGTGCACGTGCCGCACGATCTGATCAAACGCCTGGCCGCCGACAAGAAGAAGGCGAAGTCCGGCCAGACGGCCGTGGAGGTGGCCGTCGAGACCATCCAGGGAATCAGCGACATCTGCCAGGGCGTGCACATCATGCCCCTGGGATGGGACCACCTGGTGCCGGAGATCATCGAGCGCGCCGGCCTGTCTTAGGGGCTATTGCACAACCCCATCCTGGCTTCGGCCGGCTGCGAGCGCCGATGGCTTCGTCGGCCTGCATCGACGATACTCAGCCCCCGTATCGCCTGCCTTGCCCTCGGTGCTCTCGCGCGGCCTCGGGCCGACGGAGCGGGTTCTGCAATAGCGCCCCAGCCGCGCTGCGCACCATGCGCTCCAGGTGGCGCCGTATGCCCGCATGGCAGCGCTCAAAGACTCTTTCGAAAGCGTCGGCGTCGCGCCGTCGGATGGGCGCCATCAATTGTTCGTCCGAGTTCCTCATGGGGCCCCGGTCTTTATGACAGGACAGCGGGCAGGCAGGTTCATTGCGGCGTGCAATTCCCGCGCAACATGGGCAGGATAACACAGCGGCGCAGGACAGGGGCGTGCTCTCGGCCGATCTCCCCAACGGACCCGCTCCGTTTGGCCGTGCGCATGTTCACCCTACAGAGGCGCATTTTTTCATTTGCAATCAGGGCCTTCAACTGCTAAATTAGGCGCCGAAATGGGCGCTCTGATCCCCTTTGGGGAAACGGAGTTCGGCTTGTGCCCGACGGTTGAAAATGGTGCGAAGGCGGACGTGAAAGGACAGGCACTTTTCCTTCTTCAGGGCAGCTTTCCTGAATGACGGGAGCGCAGGATCCGTGGCGCCTGGAGGCCCTTCCCCTTCGGGATGAGATGTGATCTTTTTGGCGCAGCCCGGCCTCGATCGACGCCCGGCACTCGTTCGCCGATTCGGACACGGCACTCCCTGAGCGCTCCGGGTGGAGTTGAGCCTGTAGACGTGCCGCTGCACACGGGCTCGGAAGTGAGGACAGTTTTACGAGGTGCCATTATGGCTAGAGGTAAGGTCAAGTGGTTCAGTGATGCCAAAGGATATGGTTTCATCGAGCCCGACGAGGGCAGCGAGGACCTGTTCGTACATTACAGTGCAATTCAGGGAACCGGGTTCAAGAGCCTGGCCGAGAACGAGATAGTGGAATACGAGGTCGAGCAGGGCCCTAAAGGACCACGCGCCGTCAACGTGGCCAGAGTCGGACTGTAGCGTACTTACACCAGACAAGGCTTTCAGAAACGCTGCCGTGGGGAAGGGACGCGGCGGCGTTTCTTTTGCTGCGCCGGGCCCGGTGTTTCACGGCGTTTGTTTGACCACCAGCCGCGTGTGGCCCAGGCGCCCTCGCCTGAGTCGCTGGCCGAGGGAACGCGGCCGTCAGTCGTCGCAGGCGGTGCCGATGTTGCAGCACTCGACGGCCAGCACCTGCGATTTGCGGCTGGAGTCGCGATAGACCGTGACCCCCTTGCAGCCCAGTTCGTGGGCTTTCAGGTATATCTCGCGCACGTCTTCCTGCGTCGCGTCGACGGGCAGATTCAGGGTCTTCGACACGGCGTTGTCCGTGTGCCTCTGGAACGCCGCCTGGACCCGCAGATGCTGCATGGGAGGCACTTCACGGCTGGTCACCAGCAACCGGCGCACCCGCTTCGGTATCTGGTCGATGGGACGGACGACGCCGGTCTCGAGTATCCTCTCCATCACGTGGTCGGTCAGTTCAAATCCCTCCTGACGGCAGAGGGGCTCCAGGTCCGGATGTATCTCCTCCAGGGGCTCACCGTCGAGCACGTGTCTTCGGAAGGCCACGGCGAAGATGGGCTCGATGCCGCCCGAACAGCCGGCGATGATGCTGATGGTGCCCGTCGGCGCAATGGTGGTGCGATGGGCGTTGCGCAGGGGCGCGGCGCGGTCGGCCAGGGAGCTGGTGTTGAAGTTGGGGAAAGGGCCCCGTTCCCTGGCCAGCGCGGTCGATGCCGCATCGGCTTGCTCGGAGATGAATTCCATCACCGAATCTGCGGTCGCTACGGCCTGCTCGGAGTCGTAGGCGATGTCCATCCGTATCAACATGTCCGCGAAGCCCATCACACCCAGGCCGATCTTGCGGTTGCCCAGGGTGATGTCCGCTATCTGGGGCAGCGGGTGGCGCGTGACGGTGATGACGTCGTCCAGGAACCGCACACCCAGGCGGACCAGGCGGCCGAGCTTGTCCCGGTTCAGCGTGCAGTCCGGCAGGTCGCCCTCCAGACAGTGGGTGAGGTTGATGGAGCCGAGCACGCAGGACTCGCAGGGCAGCAGGGGAGCCTCCCCGCAAGGGTTGGTGGCCTGTATCTCGCCCAGAGCAGGGGTGGGGTTGTCCCGGTTTATGGTGTCCAGGAAGACCAGCCCCGGCTCACCGTTCTTCCAGGCGCTTTCCACGATGGCGTCGAATATCTCGGTCGCCGGCGCGGTCCTGACGGTCTGTCCGGTGTGAGGGTCCACCAGGTCGAACGACTTTCCGGCATGGACGGCCTCCAGGAACCGGTCGGTGATGCCGACGGAGATGTTGAAGTTTACCAGGCTGCCTTCTTCGTTTTTGGACCGGACGAAGTGCAGGGTGTCCGGGTGGTCGACGCGCAGAACCGCCATGTTGGCGCCGCGTCGGAAGCCCCCCTGGTTGATGGCGCTGGTGGCCTGGTCGAAGACCCGTATGAAGGAGACCGGCCCGCTGGCCTCCCCGCCCGAGGTGGAGATGTAGGAGCCCCCGGGGCGCAGGTTGGAGAATGAAAAGCCGGTGCCGCCGCCGCTCTGGTGGACCAGCGCGGCCTGTTTGAGTGTGTCGAATATGCTCTCCAGGGAATCTTCCACCTCCAGCACAAAGCAGGCGGCCAGTTGCTGAAGCTGGCGGCCGGCGTTCATCAGGCAGGGCGAGTTGGGCAGGAAGTCCAGGCCGATCATCCCCTCACGGAATTGCCGTTCCACCTCTTCCGGGTCGGGGCCCCTGGGATAATTGCGCTCGGCGGAGGCCACGTTGTGGGCCACGCGTGCGAACATCTCCTCCGGTTCCTCGACCACCCGGCCGCGGCGGTCCTTCTTCAGGTATCGGCTCTCCAGTACCCGGCGGGCGTTTTCTGTCAGTTGTGCCTTCATGGCATCTCGAAGTCCTGGTGCGGATGCTTGGCGGTCAGAACCGGGCAGGGGGCTTTCCGGACGACTTTCTCGGCCACGCTGCCGATCAACAGGTGCTTCAGTCCCGAACGGCCGTGCGTGCCCATTACGATCAGGTCGGCCTTCAACTGGCGGGCGTAATTGATGATCTCCACGAACGGACTGCCGGCCACCACGTCGCCCTCGACCTGCTGGTACTCGTCGCGGCATTCCGACAGCAATTCCTCCATGCGTTCCCGGGCGCTCTCCTCGAGCTGCTCGATCGGCAGGTTGAGGTCCGGCACGTCCGCCATGCTGTAGGACGGCAGGAAAGGCACCTCGACCACGTGCAGAAGGTTCAGGCGCGCCTGGAACACGCGACACAGTTTCAGCGCGTATCGGAGGGCGTAGTCCGAGGGTTCGGAGAAGTCCACGGCGCAGACCACGGTCTCGATCCTGATGTCTTCCATGCTTTTACCCCTTCCAGTTGGGCGAAAGTGGGTCATTTTTCGCCGGCAGATGCCAGCTTTTCCTCGGGCGCCGTGGGGCGGTGGTACCGCGGCACCAACTGCATGGGGTCCACATCCCGGCCGGCGCGGAGGCGCTCCATGCCGAGCCGGGCGACGGTCTCGGCGCGGGCGACGTCGAGCCCGGGTCCGCCCGCCCGGAAGCGCCCCTCCTCCAGGAATACCTCCGGGTAGGCCCGCACGCCCGAGCCGAATACGACGGCTCCGGCGGGGATGGCGTCCGCCAGTGCCCGAGGCGCCACGCACAGGACGCCGGTAGTGTCCTTCCAGCCGTCGTCCCATTCAAAAACGTCGCCGTAGACGCGCCCCCTGCGGGCGTCCTGTACGGGACACGTGAACCGGCACCCGGCCCCTTCGTGCGGGTCCACGTTCCATGCCTTTACCTCCAGCGTGGGGATGCCGACGCATCGCCAGTCGAGGGCGTAGGCGAGTGTCTTCGCGCAGGCCACGCCGACCCTCAGCCCGGTGAAGGACCCCGGCCCTTCGCTGACGGCCACGCCGTGGACGTCGGTCCTGGCCAGCCCGGCTTGTTCCATGATTCTGTCCAGTGCCGACACGATGTCGCGCGCGCGCCGTCCGCCGCCGGGGAACCTAAAGGATGCCAGCACGCCCTCCCCGCTGCGGAGAGCCAGGCTGCCCCGGTCACCGCTGGTTTCGATGCCCAGCACGATCATCGTCACCGCGACGTGGACTCCTTCCCTTCGGGGTTACGGCGAAGCCAGCGAAATGTGCGCCGGAGCGCTTCATTCAGGGCCTCCTGGTCGCTGACCAGGCGGTCTTTGAACTCCACGTCCACCCGCCACAGCAGGCGTCCGTCGCCCGCGGCGTGACAGGAGAGGACGTACTCGACCGTCGCCCAGCAATAGGAGAACACGTATTTCAACCGGGAGCGTCGGACGTTCACCACCATGTACGATGACAGGCCCAGTTCCTGGACGTGGCGGCACAGTTGCTCTTCGGTGGGCTGCAGGGTCGGTTCGCGGTCCGGCCCGCTCAGCTTCTGCTCCACCACCAGCGCGGGGAGCACGTCCATCCCTCCCACGTGTGCCGCAGCGTGTGCGACGCAGGCGGCAAAGCGACGCCTCACACCGGTGGTGTTGATGGCACCCCACGCGGTGTGTCCGGTGCGCGATGCAAGGGCCTCGTCCACGGTCACGCGCAGCACCGCGGCCGGGCCTTCCGGCGTGTCGGAGAAACGGCCGGTGCCCTGTATCTGGAACTGGCTCTGCCCGGCGCACCCTGCAATGCTCAGCAGCACGAGCAAAGCGCACGCCGCAGACGCAATGCCTCTAACCATGAACTGAAACCCCTCGGACAACGCTGCCGGGATTCCTCATTATAGGGCCCATCCCGATCACCCACAAGAGCAGTCACGAGCGGCGGTTCAGCAGGGGCCATCCGGGACGAAAGCGGCCCAGTAGTAGGGGTGCGCACAGCCGATGCGGGCGCGCAGGGTGTGGACCATGCGCCTCATCACGTCGGTCAAGGAGGTGCAGACCTCGCCGTTGTCCAGGAACTCTTTGTAGAAGGCGGTCATCAGCGACTGCGTGGCGGCATCGTCCACCTTCCACAGGGTCGAGACCACGTTCTGCGCCCCGGCCATGCCGAAGGCCCGCCGCAGCCCCAGCACGCCCTCGCCCCGGTGGATGTCGCCCAGGCTGGTCTCGCAGGCACTGAGGACCACCAGCCGGGTGTTGGGCAGGGAAAGCCCGGCCACGTCTTCGGCGGTGAGGATGCCGTCGTGGCCGTCCCGGTCGAGACGGCCGGCGTTCAGAAAGGACTCCGATCCGACCAGCAAGAGCCCGCTGCGCAGGAGCGGGTTGCTCAGCGTCTGTTGTGCGGCCCGGAGGCTGCGCCGCGCGGCGGGGCCGGCCAGCTGAAGGCCCTGCGGGTGGAGGCGTTCGGGGTCGGGCAGGAAAAACCCGTGCGTGGCGAAATGCAGCAGAAACGGGGACTCCACCGCCCGCACGCGGGCCTCCGTGGCCCGGCTGCCGCTCAGCAGCACGGGCCTTATGCGCCCTTGCCTGTCCAGCAGTTCGGCGATGCGCCGGGCTTCGGCGGCCGTCCCGGGCAGTTCCGGCACCGGTATTCCGTCGGCGTCGTCCGTTGCGCCGAGCAGTGCCCTGAGTGCGCGGGGAAGCTCGCCGGTGGAGGCGCCGGTTTCGTCCCGCCAGCCGAATTCCACGCCTCCGACTATGACGGCGGGGCCGCCTCCGTCTCCCCGCTGCGTTGCGCGGCGGGCCAGGCTGCGACCGCTGGGGAGGTAGCTCAGGTACTGGTGCTCGACCAGGTAGCCGCCGTCGGAGTGGGGCAGGGCGCCGAACGGAAGCATCGCCAGCTCCGCGTCCGGCGAAATCAGGACCCGCCCTGCCGTGCTCACCGCATCGCCCAGGGGCGCGATGAGCCGGTCGTACAGTTGCCCTCCCGCAGCACTCAGCGCGTCCCGCATTCCGTCGAGACCGGGTGCAGCAGCCGGGCCGCCTTCCGAAAGCAGTTGAGCCCCGCCGGGCAGTCGGTCGGCGTGCTCGCTGAGCAGGGAGCGATAGTCGGCGAGGATCCTGTCAATCTCCATCGCGTCGCCCAGGTCGATCAACTGCGGGGCGGCATCCGGTCGAATGACCGCCGCCAGGTAGTGGGGGGATTTCCAGTTGCCTCCTTCGGTCGGTCCCAGCTCGCGCGTGTCCCTGCGCATGAATTCGACAAGCACGGCCCTTCGGGGCAGCCGCCCCCGCACGTCCTCCACGGTTACCCGCTCGGGCTCTATGTCCACGCTTGCGCCTGCCATCCGGCTTATCTGGGCTTCCAGTTCCTCCCTGGCGGCATAGAGTCGCGCCAGCTCCTGTTGTCGGGTGCCCTCCTGCGGCCAGCCGCCGCGGAGGCTGACGGAGGATATCCGCGCCCGCACCTCGCCCAGGCGCCGAATTACGTCTTTGAGCTCGTCGTCCTCGCCCAGTTTGTCGAACAGGACGGACCACGAGAACGATTCCGTTACGATCCCCTTCCGGCGCAGTATCAGCTCCACGGCCCACGTGGTGGTCTCCGCCAGCTCCGCCAGGGGCCCCGTGGCCATGGTGAGCATGACGTCGGTGCGGGCCAGCACGGGGGAAAGGTAGAGCAGCTTTTGCCGCTCGGAGGTGAAGCTGAAGACGTTGTTCAGCATCGCCTGCTCCAGCCGGGACGCCCTGCTGTCCAAGCTGGAGGTGCTGGGTTACGCCTGACGACGCCGTTCCGCAGCCGTTGTTGCTGTACCTCCGGCTTGCGGCCTCCGGTCTATCGTCTACGCTTCCGCAGCGCATCCCGGATGGCGGCGAGGACGCTCAGTATCCCGGAGCTCATTCCGGATGTCGGTGAGGATGTTCAGTATCCCGCCCGCCAGCAAGGAAGCCACTCCGATCTGCAACCCCAATGACGCGAGCGCGAAACCGAACGCGGACGGATCGGGCAGCGCGGCGGTGACCAACAGAACAAAGCCACCCATGCAAGATAGCCCAACGCCGATGACCAATGCGACAATGGCGAAAGCGCGCATGGCACGTCCTCCTTAAACTCGACTTTCGACAATTGAAGAGGAAAGCCCTCCTGATATGTAGCGTCCCCGC
>CAZNGS010000046.1:0-33936 GCA_964572825.1 uncultured candidatus Brocadiaceae bacterium | reverse complement strand
TAAATTCGCTTGACCGCTGACAGCCTTTCAGAGATAGCACAGGCGCCCCCGCCTGACGACCGGCGGGCAACCCTCGCCTGTGGACTCTCAGCCGGGGCGGCTGAGCTACATTTTTCAACAGGCCGCTCGGTGTAGCATGTGCCGCTTACGCTACCCGTTGCCGTTTGGCAATCCTCGGCAGCGGGGCGCCCAGCCACTAATGTTTGCGCGTCGGGGCGGTGCGTCATGCGGAGCCGCTCTGACATTCGGGGCAAAAGTACCTGCTGCGCTGTCCCATCTTGATCCGCCGGATGGCGGAGCCGCAGCGGGGACACGCATTGCCCTCTCCCCGGTGGTGGACCAGGTAATCGGAGGGGAGCTCCCGCGCGTCGCCCCCGCGCTCGATGGAGGTCTGAAGCACGCCGCGCGTCGCCTGGTACAGTTGTTTCATCTCATCGGTCGTCAATTCATTCGCCTTCGTGTCCGGCTGGAGTCCCGCCTGGAAGAGCACCTCGTCGGCATACACGTTGCCCAGTCCGGCGATGATGTGCTGGTTCATCAGCGTCGTCTTCAGCGCGGCGACGTCCGGCAGTTCCGGCATGGCTCGCCCTCCCGTAGAAGGCGCGCTCACGGTCCGTTCGGCCCGGCGCCCCCCGGACCATACGTACGCACTAACAGGGCATCTTCCGCGTCACAACCCGCCGCGGCGCTGTCCGACCTCAGCCACCCAGCAGCTCGCGGCGGCGTTGCTGCCAGGCCTCGGTTCCCTCGCCGAGCCTGTCCGTGATGGGAAGCTCCCGCACCCGCCGGGCCGTCCCGCCGCCGGCCCGGGCCGCCATGCCTTCCAACTCCAGGCCCACCTGGATTTCGGGGCTGGAGTACACGAGGGCCGATATGACCTTCTCGCCCATGTCCCGGCTCACGCGGGCGCGGGTGTGCCCGTCGACCACGTACGTCCTGCCCAGCCTGCCACGGTAAACGACGATGGGTTCGTCGCGCCGGAAGCCCTGGTCCCGCACAAGCCTGTACTTGATCAGCTCGATCTCCGACTGCGTGGCCCACAATGGCTTGAGGTCCACGTCGCCCGACCGACTGCTGACCCGCGTGCGGTGCTTGCTCTCGATGTAATCGACCCACGTCTCGGCCTCGCGGCGCATCACTGACCTCCGCCGGGTGAGCGGGGCGCGTCGTTCAGAAATCTTCCAGAAAATCGAAGGCCGGTGGCTCCCCGATCTCGCCTTGTTCATCCTTCAGCAGGCGCCAGACGCGGGCCGCGCAGGCCAGGTCCTGTATGGCCAGCCCGGTGCTGTCGAAGACCGTCACTTCGTGTGCATCGCTTCGGCCGGGCTTTTTCCCCGCGACGATCTCGCCGATGTCGGCATGGACATTCTGTCGCCCGATGATCCCTTCGGACACGGCAACGTTGATCTCCCCGCCGTGGGAGGCCTGCTCCCAGTTGTCCACCACGATCCGGGCGCCGGCCAGGATGGCCGGTTCCAGCTCCTGCTTGCCCGGCGCATCCGCTCCGATGGCGTTGATATGTGTTCCGGGACGCACCCATTCCTTCCTGACGATGGGCTCGCGCACGGGAGTCGTGGTGACCAGCACGTCGGCGCTGCGCACCGCCTTCTCCAGCGAGTCCACCGCCGTAACCTCCACCCCGTGCTCGGCGGAGCCGCGCGCTGCAAACTCCCCCGCCCTCCCGCTGTCCACGTCGAAGACGTTCACCCTCTGGGCGTTGCTCAGGACGCCCATCAGGGCGGCCAGTTGCGTGGCAGCCTGGCAGCCGGCCCCCAGCAGGCCGATCACCCTGGAGTCCCGCCGGGCCAGGTACTTTGCCGCAACGCCGCCCGCCGCGCCCGTGCGCACGGCGGTCAGGTACGTCCCGTCCATGATGGCCAGCGGGAAGCCCGTTTCGGGGTCGAAGAGGGTGATGGTGGCCATCACGACCGGCAGGTCGCGGTTGTCCGGGTGGCAGTTGACGTTCTTGACGGCCGCCAGGCCGAGGTCGGGCATGTAGGCCGGCATGGCCCGCAGGTCGCCCCTGTCGAAGTAGAGGTAGGGCTTCGGCGGCAACTGCGCCCGCCCCTCCCCGTAGGCCCGGAAGGCGGCTTCCACCGACGCGATGGCGTCGGCGATGCCGAGCGCCCGCTCGACGTCGCTGCGCGCGATCAGCCAGGTCTTCAAGTTTTCCATTTCATCCTCCCGTGCAGTCCGCCTCGGACCGGATTCCTGGTGTTCGCCTCCGGGCAGCAGACCGGATTCCGTCAACGTTCCAGGAGTAGTTCACTCAGCCCCCGCTGCGGCGACGGCCTGCACTTTGCGCCGGTATTTACCGCGCGCGCTCCCAGTTGCCTGGCATGCCGCTTTCAAGTGGTTTCACGTCCCAACAACTCCGAATATAGGGGCCACGCCCGGTATTTTCAAAGGCTCCCCTCGGATTGTCTTGCAGGCCGTGTCCGGGGGTGATAGGTTCGGTGGTGAAGCGGCGGGCACGGAGGCACGAACCGAACTGAGAGGGGGAATTGCGCGTGGAAACGGGGCAGCTCCTCGAAGGAGCCTACGACATTCACATCCACTGCGCCCCGGACGTTATGCCGAGGTCGCAGGACCTGCTGGAACTGGGTCAGGCCGCCGCCGATGCGGGCCTGGCAGGTGTGGGCCTGAAGGACCATACGACCGCGACGGTGGCGGGCGCATACGTTCTGAACCGGCTGCACCCGGACGGGCCGCGTTTCTTCGCCTCCCTGGCACTTAATCCCCCGGTCGGCGGCCTCAACCCCGCCGCCGTGGAGGCTGCCCTGCGCGAGGGGGTGGACCTCGTCTACTTCGCCACCTATGGGGCAAGGCATCACGTGGAGACTCTCGGGCGGTCGCCCGCACTGCCGCTGCCGGGCGGCGATTTCCAGGGAATCACCGTCTTCGACACAGCCGGGCGGCTCAAGCCGGAGGTGCATGCCATCCTGGAATTGATCGCCCGGTACGACGCCGTGCTGGCCACGGGCCACGTCACGCCCCCCGAGGTCCTGGCCGTCCTGCGGGCGGCGCGGCAGGCGGGCGTGGCGAGACGGCTGGTCACCCATGCCTCCGAACTGGTGCCCGGGATGACCGCGGCGCAGCAGCGGGAGGCAGTCCAGAGGGGTGCTTTGGTCGAGCATGCCCTGCTGGTGGTCACCGAAGCCTGTCCGGGCGAGGTGTCCATGCAGGATGTCCGTGACCAGATACGAGCCGTCGGCGTGGAGAACGTTATCGTGTCTTCCGACTTCGGCCAGGCGGACAATCCGCCGCCGGTCGAAGGCTTCGGGTTGTACCTGCGAGAGCTCGCCCGACTGGGCTTCAGCGAGGACGAGATGCGGACGATGATCGTCCGGAATCCCCGCCGGCTGCTGGTGGAAGGACGCTGAGCGACGCAGGCCGAGAATTCTGACGCGGAGGAACGGCTTCTGATGAATCGACTGCTGGACTTCAAGATGTGTGGGCGCCTGATCTTCGGTCCCGGTGCCATCGGGGAGCTGCCCGAGGCGGCGGGGAACCTCGGAGCCACCCGGGCCCTCATCGTCACCGACAGGGGCCTGGCGGAAGCAGGCATCTGCCAGCGGGTGGAAGACGTGCTGGCCGGGGACGGCATTGAGCACGAGACCTTCACGGGCGTGGAGCCGGACCCGCGCATGGGCATTGTCGACGACTGCCTCGCTGCGGCGGAAGAATTCCGTCCCGAGGTGGTCGTCGGACTCGGCGGAGGCAGCTCGCTGGACATCGCGAAGGTGACGGCCGTCCTGCTGGCCTGCGGAGGCGAAGTCACCGACTACCTGGGCATCGACAACATCCCCGCGCCCGGGGCGCCGACCATCATGGTGCCCACCACGGCCGGCACGGGCAGCGAGGTGACGCCCATCGCCGTGCTCTCCGACGAGGAGGAGCACCTGAAGAAGGGCATTGTCAGCGACCACCTTTACCCGGACGTGGCCCTGGTCGATCCCCAACTGGCGCTCAGCCTCCCTCCCCGGATAACGGCCTACACCGGGGTGGACGCCCTGACGCACGCCATCGAGTCCTACACCAACCGCCATGCCCACCCTTTCGTGGACACGTTCGCGCTGGAGGCGGTCCGGCTGATCGGCGGCAACCTGCGCCGCGCCGTGAGCTGCGGGGGGGACCTCGAGGCCCGCTACAGCATGGCCCTGGCCAGCCTCTACGGCGGCCTCTGCCTGGGTTCGGTCAACACGACCGCCGTCCACGCCCTGGCCTACCCCCTGGGAGGCGAGTTCAACGTGCCCCACGGCATCGCCAACTCCCTGCTGCTGCCCTACGTGATGGAGTTCAACCTGGTGAGCGACCTGGGGAAGTTCGCCAGCATCGCCGTCGCGCTGGGCGAGAACGCCGAGGGCCTTTCGCTCAGAGACGCCGCCGCACTCTCCGTGCGCGCCGTCAGGCAACTCTGCGAGGACATCGGCATCATCACCCGGATGCGGGACCTCGACGTGCCCGAGGACGCCATCGACGAGATGGCCGAAGCGGCGATGAAGGTGACCCGACTGCTGAACAACAATCCCCGGCGCGTGACGCTGGAGGACGTCCGGAATATCTATCGCAACGCCTACTGAGCGCGTAGGGCGGGGACTTTGATCCCTGCGCGCCACGATTGTAGCATGAGCGGCCGGACCCGAGAGCTACTGCTGTGGACCGAACAAGGAGGGTGCCATGACTGCCGAGCGCGAGACCATCTGTGAGCCGACCGACCTGGAGAATCTCCGCCTGCTGGACGGGCGTTACCCCCGCGTTTTCTTTTTCCGCGCCGCCGAGAAGACCTGCGAGCCCACCTCGGAGTGGGACGAGCAGTTCAGCCGCCTGATGGGTATCCAGGGGAAGTCCCTGGACGAGGAATGCCCCCGCTCGCAGAATGTCTCGATTTTCAGCCGCTTCAAGGCGGAGCATCCAGAGCAGATGGTCCTGCTGCACTTCAACGGCAATGCGCGGGACCCACGCTTTGCCCGTGAACCTTTCTTTGCCGGGCACTGGCTGTATTATAACCTCGCGATCATCACGGCCGACGTTCCCGCCGAGCAAGGCCTGACCGACATTCCCGTCTCGGACACGTCGCTGTTCAGCACCGCCGCCGGAACGTTTCAGAAGCTGCACGACGACATCGGCCTGTGCGCACTGAACGGGGACGGTTCTCCGAACTGGCACGCCGCTGAGCAGGTGCAACTTTTAGGCATCGACCACGACGCGGGCACCATCCAGGTCCGGCGGGGATGCTACGGCACCGGACCCCGCGCTTTCGCCGCCGGCCGGGGCGCGGCCGCCGGACACGTCGGCGAGGGACCCTGGGGCGAGGACGGGCGCCTGATGTGGTTTTACAACTACTCCACCCGGTGCCCGCGGGACGCGGACGGCAAGCGTTGTGCAGAGGTGCTGGCCGAACAGGTCGCAAGCTGGTTCGCCCCCGGCGGGCGGCTCGAGGCCTTCGACGGCGTGGAATTCGACGTGTTGATGCACAGCCTCACGGACCACTGTTACGGCTACCAGTTCGAATGCCGGTGGCCCGATGCCGACGGAGATGGCCGGCCCGACAACGGGGTGTTCCACGGCGTGGACACTTACGCAGTGGGCGTGATCGAATTCTGCCGCTACCTCAGGTCCCTCATGGGAGACGGACGCCTGATCATGGCCGACGGAGGGGAGCGCTGCCAGCGGGCCTTCGGCATCCTCAACGGCATCGAGAGCGAAGGGTGGCCCTCCGGGCGGGACCCCGCGATAGAGAATTGGTCCGGCGGCATTAACCGCCACCTGTTCTGGCGGGACAATGCCCGCCCGCCGGACATGAACTACATCAAGTTCCACTGGCGCGGCGCCGGCGAGCAGACCGGGCCTCCGGAGAATCGGCTCCTCATGGCCGTTGCCGTGCTGACGGACTCCGCCATCGCCTACGCGAAGCAGCCACCGCCGGAACCCGACCAGCGCTATCCCGTCCTCTGGGACGAGATGGTGAAGGGAGACGAGTGCGAGCTGGGGTGGCTGGGGCGGCCCGCGGGGCCGCCGGTGCGCCCGGCGAGTCCACGCCGCAGTCCCGGGATCCGCCGGACGGATCGGCCATATGAACCGCTTCCCGAGTTACCTGAACCAACGGGACTTCGAGTCGAGTTTTTACTTCCGGACGGTGAAGCATACCCCGATCCACCTTTCCTTCGAGATCGAGGGCACCGAGCCGGTCTGGCTGAGCCGCGTGGAGCTTTACGCGCAGCCGGACGCCATGTGCAGGGAGTTCGAGAATGGCGTGGTGCTGGTGAACCCGTCCCCAACGCCGCAGGTATTTGATGTGTCGGAGCTGTTCCCCGGTGTGGACCTGCGCAGGCTGGCCGGATCGCCCATGCAGGATCCTGTTACGAACGACACCCGGCCCGTGGATACCTTCGTGGACCTGCTGGGCAAAGACGGACTGTTTCTGGTGAAGGAGTGAACTGACCGTGACAGAGGAATTCAAAAACTACATCGGTGGAGGATGGACCGGCGGCTCGGACGGGGAGACCTTCGAGCAGCACAACCCGGCCGACCTGCGGGAGGTAACCGGCCTGTGGCCCGCCTCCACGCGGGGGGACGTGCGGGATGCCATCCGGGCGGCGCAGGAGGCGTTCCCGGCCTGGAGCTCCCTCTCGCCCCTGAAACGGGCGGAGTACCTGAAGCGGGCCCACCGCGGCATGGTGGAGCGGGCGGACGAGCTGGCCGAGGTGCTGACCCGCGAGAACGGCAAGACGCTGGATGAGTCCCGCGCGGAGATCAACGCGGCCATCGGCGAGATGGAGTTCCAGATCAACGAAGGCGTCCGCCTGGGCGGGGAGACCAGGCCCGTCTCGCGAGACGGCGTCCTGGCCTACAGCGTCCGGCAGCCGCTGGGCGTGGTCAGCATCATCAGCCCCTGGAACTTCCCCTTCAACGTGCCCGGGCGCAAGTGCACGCCCGCCCTCATGGCGGGCAACACGTGCGTGTTCAAGCCCGCCAGCCTCACGCCGCGGACGGGCGCCAGGTTCGTGGAGCTGTTCGTCGACGCCGGCCTGCCCCCCGGCGTGCTGAACTTCGTCACCGGCAGCGGCGCCGTCGTGGGCGAGGAGATGATCACCAATCCCGCCATCAAGGCGGTCTCGTTCACGGGCTCGACGCAGGTGGGCCGGCGCATCAACCAGAAGGCATCCCAGATCATGGCGCGCGTGCAGCTCGAGATGGGCGGCAAGAACGCCGTGGTCGTGCTGGAGGACGCGGACCTGGAGGAGGCCGTCGAGTCCGCCGTCACCGCCGCCTACGCCTGCGCCGGGCAGTGGTGCACCTCGACCAGCCGCGCCATCGTGGTCGAGGACGTCGCCGAGGCGTTCGTCGAGGAGGTGGTCGATCTGGCCAACCAGATCGTCGTGGGAAACGGCCTGGAGGAGGGCACGACTATGGGCCCGGTCTGCGGGACCGACCAGTTGCATTCCATCCTCAACTACATCGAAGTCGGCCGCCAGGAGGGCGCCACCTCGGTGCTGGGCGGCCGGCGGCTGACCGGCGGGGAGTACGACCACGGCTGCTTCATCGAACCGACCGTGT
This sequence comes from uncultured candidatus Brocadiaceae bacterium, assembly GCA_964572825.1. GTDB lineage: Bacteria > Planctomycetota > Brocadiia > SM23-32 > SM23-32 > CAYVBE01. The sequence goes on along the minus strand of CAZNGS010000046.1, from coordinate 26,376 downwards.
TCACCGACGTCACGCCGGACATGACCATCGCCCAGGAGGAGATATTCGGCCCCGTGCTGAGCGTCATCACGGTGGGCGACTTCGAAGAGGCCATCGAGGTGGCCAACGGGGTGGATTACGGCCTGGCCAGCTCCATCTACACGGCGGACCTGCAGAGGGCGCTCACCTTCCTGGAAAGGACCGAGGTGGGGCTGACCCACGTGAACATGATGACCGCTCTGAAGGAGCCGCAGTTCAGCTTCGGCGGCGTCAAGGCGTCGGGCTACGGCATCCCGGAGGCCGGCAAGACCGGCATCGAGTTCTTCACCGAGCACAAAGTCGCCTACGTAAAATACCGCTGAGCTGACATCCGCCGGCGGACCTGTCCGCATCTGCGGTGAAGCCAACCCCACACGCAAGGAGAATCTGTGATGGTAGAGCAGTACCGGGCCGCAGTCATCGGCTGCGGCAATATCGCACGTCGCCACGCCCAGGGCTACAACGCTGAGCCGCGGTGTGACGTCGTGGCGCTGGCGGACATAGACCGCGAGGCCGCCGAGGATTACGCCCAGACCCATGGGTTCGAGGCCCGCATCTACGAGGATTACAAGAAGATGCTGGCGGAGGAACACCCGGACATCGTCAGCGTCTGCCTCTGGCCGCACCTGCACCGGCCGGTGACGCTGGCCTGCGTGGAGGCCGGCGTGAGGGCCGTCCACTGCGAGAAGCCCATAGCCCCCACCTGGGGGGAGAGCGTGCAGATGGTGGAAGAATGCGAGCGGGCGGGCGTCCAGCTTACCTTCAACCACCAGCGCCGCTTCAACGACGGCATCCTGAAGCTCCGCCGGATGCTCGAAGACGGCGTCTTCGGCGAACTGGAGAGGATGGACCTGTTCGCCCCCGCCCACCTGCTGGACTGCGGCACGCACAGCCTGGATTTCGGTTTCATGTTCAACCGCGAGAACCCCGTCCGATGGGTGATCGGCCAGATCGACACGCGGGAGCTTCTGAACTGGTTCGACGTGCCGGCCGAGTTCATGGCCGTGGGCGTGTTCCGCTTCGAGAACGGCGTGCGGGGGACCATCCACGTCGGCGACGACAAGGAAATGGGCACCGGCGCGCGGCTGGTCGGCAGCAAGGGTTTCATCGAGGTCACCTGGGGCGGGACCTATCCCCGGGCCGTCGTCTACGACGAGCCCGACTGGGAACCGCCGGAGGTCGAAGAGGCCAACCCCATGCCCGGCGTCATGAAGAATATCGTGGACTGCCTGGAGAGCGGCGAGGAACCGGAGCTCGCCGGCCGGCGCGCCCTCCGATCGGCGGAGGTGATCTTCGCCATCTACGAGTCGAGCCGCCGGCGGGCGCGCATCGACCTGCCGCTGCAGACGGAGGATTCGGCCCTGTTGACCATGATCGAGAAGGGGGAAATCAGGATCGAGGCCTGACCCGCTCCGGACCCATACAAGGAGGAACGGTAAATGACGAGCCTTCGGATTGTTCCTGTGGCGGTCGGTTTTTTTGCCATCCTTTCGGCCTGCGGCTCCGCGGCGCTGGCCGCCGGAACCGAGCAGATGTCGGACTGGTACACCTTCAGGCCCGCGAACGACAACCGACCCGGCGCGATCGGGATGAGCGGATGGCTGGAATCTCCCGCCGGGCAGCACGGCGGCGTGCGCATGGTGGGCGACCATTTCGAGTTCGAGGACGGCACCCCGGTCAAGTTCTGGGGCGTCAACCTGGGCAACATGGACTGCGCGCCGGAAAAGGAAGACGGCCGCTACTGGGCCGAGCGCTATGCCAAATACGGCATCAACTGCATACGGCTGCACAAGTTCACCGGCACCGGATGGGCGGGCATCGGGCACCCGGAGGACTCCACGGAATTCGACCCCGAGTCGCTCGACAGGTTCGATTACTTCTGCGCCCGGCTCAAGAAGCACGGGGTCTACTACGGCTGGTCCCACACTTTCCATCACAGCGTGCGCCCGGCCGACGCGGAGAAACTCGCGGCCTACGACGAGATCGTGGAGCATCGCAACGGAGGTACCTACGCCCTCGTCAACGTCGCAGAGGACGTTCAGAACCTGCGCATCGAGATGGTCCTGAACCTGCTCAAACACCGCAATCCCTACACCGGGCTCACCTACGCCGAAGACCCCGCGCTGGCGTTCATCGAATTCCAGAACGAGGACTGCATCTTCTTCTACACGAACCGGAACGCCCTGAACTGCCCCACCTACCGCACACTGTTCATGGAGCGCTTCTCCGACTGGCTCAAAGAGAAGTACGGCACCCACGAGAAACTGGTCGAGGCATGGGGCGAGAAGGCCATGGACGCCTACGAGGTCAAGGGCGAGCATCTGGACCGGCGCAACATCTTCCCCCAACCCAACCCCTGGTTCATGGGGCCGGAGGGCCTGGCGCAGGCCGCTGAAGAGGGCACCACGCGCCGGCTGCTGGACACGGCCCAATTCATGCACCACGCCCAGAACGACTACTACATCCGGTTTCGCAACGCCCTCCGCGAGGCCGGCTACCGGGGCCCCCTGGTGGGCTCCTGCTGGCGCACCGCCGGCGGCATCACCATGTATTACAACCTGCGGTCAGACTACCTGGTGGGTGTAATCGACCGCCACAACTACCACGGCGGCCTGGGCGGTTGGAAACCGCGCGCGGGGGAGTTCAACAACGCAAGTCAGCTCTCCCGGCCCGGCGGCGGACTGATCTCGGTGGGATTCCATCAGGTGCTGGATCGCCCCTTCGCCCTCTCGGAGTGGAACACCGTCTTCCCCAACGAGTGGTGCATCGAGTCGCCCACCATCATCGGGGTGTACGGGATGGGCCTGCAGGGATGGGACGCATCCTACCATTTCGCCACTCACACCCGTGAGGGCCGGGGCTTCATGAAGAGACTGGACCAGGTGCGCCTGTGGGCGCTGAACCGGCCCGACCAGATGGGCATCTACCCGGCGATAGCCCGCATGGTCCTCCGGGGAGACGTGCAGGAGGGCGAGGTCATATCGACCCGCAGGGTCCACCTGGAGCAACTGCGCGAGACCGAGCCGGAGTTCGTCCGGCAGGAGCGCCTGGGCGGCGGCGGCGGTGACATCAAAATATACAGCGGCGCCCTGCCCAACGAGGCCGTCGCCGCGGGGAAAGTGGCGGTCGAGTTCACGCCAGAACCGGAGGAAAGCACCTTCCCGGACCTTGACCTGTACGACCGGGGCAAGGTCATACGCTCCAACACCGGGCAGCTCGCCTGGGACTACTCCGAGCCAGAAAAGGGCTTCATCAGCGTGGACACGCCCGCCACCAAGGCACTGGTCGGTTTCGTGCCGGATCGCGCCATCGAGCTGACCGGCGTCACAATGCGGGTCCATACGCCCTTCGCGGGCCTGTTCCTCACCGCGCTGGACAGGGGGGCCGCTATCGAGGACGCCGACTCGCTGCTGCTGGTGGCCATGGCACGGGCGCGCAACACCGGCATGCGATTCAACGAGGAGGGGAACGTGCTGGAGGAAATGGGCACCGCGCCCATCCTGCTGGAGCCGGTGGAGGCAGACATCGCCGTCGCCGGCAGGGAGGTGGATTCCGTGCGCCTGCTGGACCACGACGGGCACCGCACCGACCGGACGCTGCCGGTCCGGGATGGCCGGTTCAGCATCGACGGCGCGGTGGACAAGACCTTTTACTACGAAGTGGTTCTGAAGTAGAGAGGCTCCCCGCACGTGCCGCCGGGGGACAGGCGCCCGGCCGATCGGGAAGCCGCGGCGCCGGTGTGGGGCAGGCTCCCCCGTATGCCCTCTGGAGGGCCACCCCGCCCGTGCGGGATCGTGGGCGCCATCAGGTACCCGCCGGGCCCGGACACGACACCTGCCTCTGCGCGGCACCCGGACAGGGGAGCGTGTCGCTCCAGGAATGCCGTGCGGGGTGGGGGCAACGCCCGTCACGGAAACGTGAATACGGTGTGGACCGAATGCTTGGGTGGCAGTGGCTCGGGCATGGTGAGATCGGATAGCGGTCTGGCCTTCAGCGCCTTGATCTCGGCCCGGCCCTTTTGTGCCGCCTTACGGACCGCCGGGTCGGCATCCTCCAGCAATTCCTGCAGCATCTCGCAGTACTCCGGCGTCGGGTGGGAGGCTAAAACCGGCGGCACGATGGCACGGAGTTCGGGGTCTTCGGCACCAGCCAGCATGCGCACCAGAGGATGCTCAGGCCGCTGGTGGATGAGCCACCTCGGGGCACTCTCCAGGTAGCGCTCCCGGCCCCGCTCCTCCTCCCGAAGGATGTCCATCCAGTGCGGGGCGAACGTCTCGTCGGTGACCTTGTGGAGCGCCTCCCGGAACTCCCGCAGGACGCGTTTGACTTCGGGCCGGTCCTCTTCGGATGCGCGCTCCAGGTCGCGCTCCATCTGCTGGATGAGGGCCTCGAGCACCTCCCGCTGCTTCGCGGGCGGCAGGCGGCGGAGCGCCCTGCGCGTGTCGTCTTCCCAGAAGTCCCCGTAATCGACCGTCTGGCGCCAGGACTCCGCGTAATCGTCCACCTCGGGCACGGGCTCCATGCGCACCAGGTACTCCATGCACTTCCCAGGGCCTCGGCGCTTCCAGCTTTCCGCCCGATGGAGGAAGCGGGTCCAGTACCGTGCGGCCGGGCTCCGCTCACCGAGGTTCAGGTCCAGGAACAAAAAGCCTGGGATCTCATCATGCCCCTGGTCCACCAGTTTGTCCGCCAGACCGGCGAGGTTCGTGTAGTGCCGAACACGGAACTCCTCGCCCGCTTCACCGGTGAGGTGGGCCAGCAGGTAGAGCCATCGATTCGTGTGTTCGCCTCCGCCCAGATACATTCGATTGTGCCCCGTGGGTTCGGCCGGCGCGCTCCAGTCCTGGCGCCGCAGGAACCGTTCCATGTCGGGACCGCCGAGATGCGCGGCGATCAGCATGGCGTGGTCCTGCCCGTGGTAGGTGCGGATGAGCTGCGGCGTCACTCGTGTCTCCACGATGTTCGGCTCGTCCGTCTCGGCGTCCAGCCGCCTCTCCAGCAGCCAGACGGCGTGGGCCATAGCGTAGGCGCTCGGCGGCAGCTTGCCCGGACCACCCTCCATGCGGGTGTGAATCCCTCCGGGGCTGGGTCCAGTCCGCAGTCCTTCCGGTGTTTTGGAATGGCCGAACTGCAGCCGGCCGTTCAGCTCCCAGCGCAGGTAATTGATGCGCCCGCCCGCTCGAATCACTTCCACGGCATGGCGGACCAGCCTCTTCGGGTCGAGCCGCGGCAGGAGCAGCTCCACGGCCCGCCCCGCCACGCCACGCTGATCGTGGAGTACCGTCGTTCACCGTCGGCCTCGCGGCAGATGCGCTCGAAGGCCCGCCACGCCGCGTCCGGATCGGTGACCTCGTCCAGACCGTAGCGCCACCGTGCCCAGGCGTCGAGCACCCCGGCCATGCCGGGTTCCCGGTCCGGCGCGGTGCGGAGCGCGATCGGCCCGTCCTGCCCGTAGGTTTCGATGGCCTCGAACCAGTCGGCACCAACCTCGTAGTCGGCCAGGCGGGCGTGGTCCAGGAGGGCTTCCAGGCGTTTGTCCCGCCGGGGGAAATGCGCCTGGATCACCGTGTGGGCCCGGTAGCTGTAGCGGCCCCCGCCTCCGCCGCTGCCGCTTTGACGTCCCATTCCCCATTCGTCCCCCAGCTTGATGCGCGCGTAGTAGGTGCGGGGGCCGTGCTCGTCCTCGCCGCGGTTCGTCCGGCCGCCCGTCGACCGGCCATCGCGATAGGGCCCCTGCGGCTGCTCGGGGATGGTTATCTTGATGAGGCGTTCGTACCTTGTGCCGCTCCACCCGCCGCCGATTGCATAATGGCCGGCCACTCGCACCTCGTTCTCCGGGTCGCTGTACTCCTCCGGTGGCTCCGGCCGCCGGGGCACCTTCTTGCGGAACTCGTCCAGCGTGGTCACCACGGGCGTGCGGCCGACGAAAACGCCGTTGACCCACAGCTCGGCCCCCGCGAAATCACCGCCGCCCAGAGTGATGACGTACTCCGTCCTGGGGAGGGCGCCCCGGTCGGGCGTGAGTTTCACCAACAGGTCGCCGGGGCCGTTGAGCGCGCACCCGTAGGCGCACAGCACGCCGGCCACCAGGCAGGTTCCCACCGAGGTCCGTCCCAGCAGAGCGAGGAGGAGGCCGAGCATGATGCCGGCGCCAGCGCAGGCGGCCACGAGGACGTTCACCCGCGCGAAGGCCGGGCGGAGCCGGTCCAGCATGGTCAGCATCCCGCCCGCGTGCCGGGTGGTCCCCGCCAGCACCAGGACGGCCCCGCCCATGCAGGCCAGCATGACCGCTTCAGCCAGCCGGCTCGTCCAGCAGGGCGGCGGCGGTGAAAGAGGCGGAAAGTCCCGCCGTCCCGTGGTGAACGGACCGGAGGGCAGCTTCTGGGCCCCGCTTAACAGCCGGGCCAGCAGCCGCGCGGCGATCCAGGGCAAGACCGCGAAAAGGAAAACGACGGCGAAAAGGAGAGTGACAAAGCGCAAAGCGGCTTCTGCTGTTTCAATGGTCGGATTCACGTCTGTACCTCCGTTCGGCGGTGCAGCCGCAGCGCGCCCAACAAGGCGGCCAGGAAGATGCCCAGCCCGCCTGCACATGCCACCCAGCGGAACCACGGTCCCGGGAAACCCAGAATGAACACGGTCAGCAGACACAGCGCCATGCCGACCATCAGGAACAGGCCGGCCCCCGGGGCCCGCGTGGGCTGCGCCGCGCGAATCCAGCCGTAGTGGAAGACCGGCGCCACCAGGGCGTAGAGCCCAAGCCATAACCACGGAAGGAACATCTCAGCGGGAGCCATGACCGGGAACCACGGGCTCCGCGCCATCGAGTCTTGCACAAAGCTCCGCAGTCCGGACCAGACGGCCACCGAAGCCGGAAGCCAGACGGCCAGCGCGCACAGGGCGGTGGCCACCATGCAGTGCCCCCACAGGGTGTCGCGTGAGAAGCCCCGTGAGTAAAGGAAGGCGCGTGTCCCGCCCCGCAGGCCGCCCACAGCCCCGGTCACAAAAAGCGAGTGGCCAAAGATAAACAGCACGGGCCAGCCGCTCCGCGATGTGAGCGGATGCGGCCAGAACAGCACGAAGAGCAACACCACCGGCAGCGACAGCAGCGTGACCGCGCGTGTGCGCCGCAGCAGCCATCGCAGTAGTCCCATCCTCAGTTTCATCGGCTCAGTCCCTCCCCCACGAAGATTTCGCGCGGGCCGGTCACCGCCAGGTAGAGATCCTCCAGCGTGACAGGTCGCACCCGGGCCGACGTCGGCAGGGAACGAGTCAGCGGATCGACGCCCTCGGGGCAGCGTACATATATCAGCCCTGACTCTGCCGCATCCCGGCGTCCGAGCACCTCTATGCCCTCTGTCGCTTCCGGGAATTCCCCGGACGGCGGGAACTCGACTTCGCGGACTTCCTCCCGGAGGCTTTCGAGCGGGGCCGAGAGCAGCAGCTGGCCGTGCTCGATGATGGCCACGTCGTCGGCCACCCGTTCCACGTCGCTGATGATGTGCGTGGCGACCAGGGCCGTGGCCTCCCGGCCGTTGACGTAATCCCGCAGGTGGTCGAACATCTCCCGGCGCGCGGCGGGGTCCAGGCCGGCCGCCGGCTCGTCGAGCAACAGCAGATCGGCCCCGGAGCTGAGCACGGCCGCCGCCAGCAGCCAGCGTTTCTGCCCCTTGCTCAGCGACCCATAAGGCCGACGCAGGGGAACGCCTCGTGAACGGCAGAGCCTTGTCGCCGCCTCACGGTCGAACTCCGGCGACGCCGCCGCCTGCAGGTGGAACAGGTCCCGCGCGGTCGCCCAGCTTTCGGGCTCGCGTCCCTCACCGATGGCGACCAGCCGGGGTGAGACCTCCGGCGTCAGGCGCCGGCAATCGGCGCCGAAAACCCACGCGTGCCCTTCGGTGGGAGCGATCAGCCCGGTCAACAGGCGGTGGAAGGTGCTCTTCCCCGCGCCGTTCGGACCCAGCAGGGCCAGCACACGGCCGCGCTCCACCTCGATCGAGAGCCCGTCCAGCGCCTTGACCGGGCCGAACCAGCGCGTCAGATTCTGCGTCCGGATGGCCGGATCGTTCATTGATCCCACTCCATTTCGTCGGCCTCTTCCTGGATCAGGGAGATCACCTCGTCGCGGCCCGCGCCCATCCACAGCGCCTCGGCCAGCATGCGGCGGGCCATGTCGGCAATCACCCGCCGGCGCACCTGCGGAGGAGCCGCCTCCGGCGAGGGGCTCACGAAGACCCCACGCCCCTGCTGCATCACCACCAGGTCGGCGTGCTGCAGCTCCTCGTAGGCCTTCACCACGGTGCGCGGGTTGATCTTGAGCTGCTCGGCCAGCGAGCGGATGCTGGGCAATCGGTCCCGGTCGTTGAGCTGCCCGGTGGCGATCCTGTACTTGATCTGCTCGACGATCTGCCGGTAGATCGGCTCGCCGCTGTGGTGGTCGAGATGGAGATACACTCCCGGTCTCCGTATCAACTGTATTATTTCTTATACTACAGTAGCCGGGCATTGTCAAGGCCGAATGGGTCTTTTCCAGAGAAGGGGCGCGGCGCAGTAGCAGGTACGGAGGCGGCGGGCCTGTCCTTCCGAAGCGTTCCGGAGATGTTGCTGTCGACCTGCTCGTGCGTCCGCCGGTCGGGGGGTGCACTTACTCTGCACTACCGGGGCCGCGGCGCGGCGTGCATCACCTTTGACCGGTTGAGATGGCGAGGACGGCGGCCGTGCCGCTTTCCTTTGGCGCGCTGCGGAGCATGTCTATGGTCGTGATCTCCTTGTCCGGATTCGGGTTGTCCCACGTGAAGGCGAAGAGTCGTTCGTTCGGCCAGCCGCCCCAGCGGGCCTTTACCGGCAGGGCCCACGCGAGTTCAGCCGCCGGCAGGTTGTGCGCTCCGCCCCACCAGTGACCGATCTGCTCGTTCCAGCGGACCGGCACCCTCTCGCTCGATCCGTCGGCGTAGTGGATCACGTAATGGAAAACCTCGTCTCCGTCCCCCAACCCCCGTACGTGCCCGGTCTGCAGGAACGCGAGCGAGTCGGCCTTCCGTCCGACCGGGATGCCGGTAATCGCCTCGGCGTCGGCCTCGCTCGCGAATCCCGCCAGGGCCAGCATGGTGGGCCCGCTGTTGCGGCGGTCTTCCTCGATGAACCACCTGATGCCGGCCAGACAGCGTTCCCCGGCGGGCAGGTGCTGCAGATCGGGGCCGTAGCGGCCGCGCTGGAACCAGCTCGGGCGCTGCAGGTGGTTGCGGTGCATGGTGAACTTCTCACGCGGGATGGTCACCGGCTCCCAGCGCACAGGACCGCGGTAGTAGGAGGTGACGTGCCCCGCCCAGTCCATGCCCGGTATCCAGGCGCTGCCGTGGGGCAGGGCCCCCAGGTCGACCGGCGGGGCGGAGGGGTCGATCTCGCCTTCCTCGTTGTAGCCCACGCCGGCCCCGATCGCCGGCGAGCCGTCCTGCAGCCGGAAGTCGCCCCTCTCGGGGTCGACGTACTGCGGGGGCTCGGTCACCGGATCCTGACCCAGAACGACGCCGTAGGAGGCGAAGAGGCGGTGCTCCCGCAGCGGCTGGATGGCGCGGTTTCTGGCTGGATGGAGCAGGTTGTGGGTGAACACGATGTCCCGGTCCCTGTAGTCCTCGTAGCCGCAGGAGAGGGGCACCTGCGAGCTGTCGCTGACGATGTTGTTGAAGACGGAGATATCGCCGAACAGATCGTTGTCCGCCTCGCCCCGCAGCCGTATGCCGCTGCTGTGCCAGCGGATGGCGGTGAGATGATAGCCGGTGCGGTGCACGGTGTTGTTATGGATACGATGGTCCTGCACGGGGTTGTCCCCGCTGTGTCTGCCCGCCTCGCTGATGGCGATGGCGCCGCCCTTGGAATCTACGATAATGTTGCGATGGATCCGGAAGTCGAGCAGTTCCGTGCCGCCCTCGTTGCTGCAGGGGATGCCCGCGAAGGCGTTCACGATGAAGTTGTGGTCCACCTCCATCCGCTCAATCGGGATGGTCCAGCTATCGATGTAGATGCCGTTGAGGGCGGAGTCGATGTAGTTGTGGTGGGTGCGCCCGTCGGTGCAACTGATGATGTCGATGGCTTCCTTGCCGGCGCCGAGGATCTGGTTGAAGGCGACCTCGAAGCGGGTGTTGCGGGAGAGGTCGATGGCCTCCTGGGCGTGCTGGGTGCGGGCGATGGGCTCGCCCTCGGGCACCCTGAAGGCCATGCGCGGCGAGTGCGGGCGGATCACGCGGTTTCCGATGATCCGCAGGTCGTCCACGTGATGGGTGATGATGCCCATGGTGTCGCACAGATAGGTGGTGTTGAAGGAGACCTCGAGGAACCGGGGCCGGGGCGTTCCCTGCGGGGCGCCCCGGGTGCCATACACGCTGATGCCCGCCCGGCGGGAGCGCTGGAGCTGCAGGCCCTGAATGCGCAGGCGGCCGGGGAAGTGGTTGGTCTCGATGATGCCCCGGTCGTGCTGGTACGGTGCCGGTTGCGGTCCCTCCGGATCGTAGGGCCTGACGCGCGGGTTGTAGAGCACGCCGAAACCGTCCAGGACCGGCGTCTCGCCGGGGTAGGCGCTGATGGTGAACCACTTGTCTCCCCGAGCGGGGTAATCGGGCACCGCGACCGGCCGGTTCAGCGCGTAGTACCCGCCGCGCAGATACACCGTGTCGCCCGCGCGCATGTTGTCCACGGCGTGCTGCAGGGTGGCCCAGGGCTGCTGGAAGCTGCCCGACCCCTCGTCGGACGCGAAGGGACGGGGGTCCACGTAGTAGGCGTTGCCTGCGGTGCGTTCACTCAGGGGTTTCACGCCGAGGATAAGCGCATCGCCGTAGTCGTTATACCGGTCGTCGTTGGGACGGACCCGCACGTCCTTGATGTCCTTCTCCGCCCGGGGGTTGGGCCAGCGCATCTGGTAGACCGCCGCCTTCTCGCCGGCCGCAGCGTCAATGTCCTTCACCCAGGCGTGCCGCGCCCAGAGCATGGGCGCCACGGCGTGGACGCGGTACCACTGCTCGATGCTCCGGCCCCAGCGCACGGGCGCCTCCAAAACCTCGCCATCGGCGTATTCGACCTCGTAGGTCATAACCGTCGGCGCCTCCGGCGACAGCTCGAGCTGCCGCATGGCCAGGCCCACCGCCGCGTGATGGTCCTCCAGCGCATCTCCCGGCTGATAGGTGTGTAGAAACACCAGATGCGTGGCTCGCGTCCCCGACGGAACTCCGCGCAGGGGAACGGGGCCCTCCTCGTCCCCCTCCAGCACAATTGCCTCCGAATGATCCACAGACCACCGGACGCCAGCCTCTTCCACCGGGCCCCGCGGCAGGAGCCCTGCGTCCAGGTTGCGCCCGTTGACCACAAAAGACTCCAGCGCATCCTCCAGGTCGGCGCCGCGGGCGACCTGAGCCGGCAGCACGGCGACAAACGCCAGAATCAACATGGACGCGAAGCACCTACGCTTGTCCCGCCCGTGAGACAATCCTCGATGACTCATCAGCTACTCCATGGCTGAATGTCCTGGTGAATCCGGAGCGTCGCTCACCCCAGACCTTCAGGTTACACTCACCGGCGCTTCGGTCAACCGTATGCGCACTGTAGCCACGGTGCCGGTCGGTGTTTGGGGCGTTCAGTGGTTCCGCGTCCGGGTCATGATGGGAAGCATGCCGGCGGCGGTCTGGATCGTCTCGGGCATTTCGAGGTGGACCTGAACGGCGTCCGGGATATTCAGTGTGACTTCGATGTGATCCGGTTCGCGGTGCCACGACGCCTCTACGTCGCCCCGGCGAGTCGGCACCAGCGCCCGCACATGGTCAATGCCGTCCACGAAGCACGGGGAGCATGTGACCTCCGCCCAGCCGGGGGCTTTCTGCCGGATGCCGGCCAGCACGTTCACCAGGTGGAAGGACGGGTGGGCCGACCACGCGTGGGACATACTGCCGCCGGACGGCGACCACTCGAAACCCTCCCACGTGGTGCCGGAGGCGGCCATCGGCGCCCAGCGGCGGCGTATGAACGCCACCACCTGCTCCCCGTAGCCGCGCCGGCCCAGCTCCTTCAGCACATAGGCGCACCAGAAGGCCGACGGCACGGCGCAGTCCAGTTCCTCGCCGCGCACGTAGGGCAGCAGGCGCTCTTCCAACATTGTCCCGTGCGCCTGCGGAGCGAGGCCGAGCATCAGCGCGACCGTCTGCTCGTGCACCGAGCAGTGCGCGGCTCGACGTCGTCCCAGGGCGGCCGCCCGAACATGATACCCCCGTCGGACCGGCTCCAGCCCTCGGTGCCCGGCTCCGGCGGGGAAGGGGAGGTGACCCATTCCCGGCCGCCCCGGCGGGCGTCCACGTGCTCCTGGAACTCCATCTGCCGCGAGAGCCGGGCCGTCCACCGCGTGTGCAGCGGGGAGCGCCTCATCAGCCATCCCCCGCCGGTGAAAAGCTCGAACTCACCCCATCGAGCCCCCGCCAGCAGGCCGGCCCAGGACTGATGCAGGTACTGGAACGTGCTGATGCCGGGGTTGTAGGCCTCTACCGCCAGCCAGTTGTGACCCTTTCGCAGCGCGTCGGCCAGGTCCACTTCGTCGAACGGCCAGTGGTCCTGGTAGCCCCGTGCCGGCCCGCGGCAGACGAACCTCCCGTTCACGTAGAGCTTATACGCCTTGTCGGCCGTGATGCAAAGCGGCGCCGGGTCCGGCAGCTCGTTCAGCTTGAAATGGCGCCGGAAATGGGCGTGGCAGTTGTGGAGATTCATCTGGGGCGTGGGCCAGATCCAGCGGGCCGAGCGTATGGGGTTCATCCAGGCGCTCCTTCTTTGGGAATCCTACCTCGTGCTGGCCAATTCACTGCGCCGTGGCCCGGAGTGGCGTGGCTCAAACCTTCAGTGCGCCCGCTTCAGCAGACGCCGTATCGGGCGGCAGTTTCGTACATGGCGACCACGTTCTCAGTCGGCGAGTTGTCCTGCAGACTGTGGGTGGGGGCGAAGCAGTAGCCTCCGCCGGGCATCATGATCTCGAGCGTGCGGCGACAGTATTCGACGGTCTCATCCACGGTTCCCGTGGCAACGGGACCGGCCGTGCTGATACAGCCGTGGAAGGCAAGCCGGCCACCGAAGGTCTTTTTCAGGTATTCGGGCGACATGTCCTTCGCCTCGGGCTGAAGCGTGTCCACGGCCGTGATCCCCATCTCGATGAAGTCCTCGTAGGCCCAACTGCTGGAGCCGCAGGTGTGGATCATCACCGGGATGTCGAAACTCTTCGCCAGGTCCACGAATCGCTGGTGTAGGGGCCGGATCGCCTTCCGGTATAGGTCCAGGCTTATCATCGGGCCGATCTGCGTTCCCAGGTTCTCGCCCATCCAGAGGAAGTCAATCCGGCCATCGGCCGCCTCCAGAGCGCGCCGGGCGACCTCCACGTTGATCTGGGTTCGGCGCTCGGCCAGGAGCATCCCGGCCGGATTCTCGGTGATCAGGTCCACCAGCGTTTGCTCCATGCCGCGCAACATGCCGTTGGCGTTGATGATGTCGCCGAGCCCCGCGCCTCCCGTGAAGAGGGCGTAGTCGCCGGCTTCCTCACACCGGGCCGCCACCGGGCTGTAGTCATGGTCGTCCGGTGAAGGCATCGGCCAGTTGGCGACGGTCTCCTCGTCCGCTTCGCGCAGCGGGAAGTCGCAGTAGTCCCAGTATCCGCCGGTCTCGTGCTCGATCCAGCGGCGGTGTATGCCCCAGTTGTCCACCACTACGCCGCGCTCGGGGATGTCGTCGTGCAGTTTGGGTCCGCGGTAGGGCGCCTGGATGCCCCGAAAGTCCACCCCCAGTGCGCGGCGCAGTCCCTCCGCATCGTCCGGGTCCAGTCCGAAATGGGCCTTCAGCCGCCGGTCAATCCCCGGGTTGGCGGAGTAGTTGATCGGGACACGGTCGGGCTCCTCACTGGCCAGCACGCGCAGAACTCGTTGCTTCGGCTTCACCGTTTCGCCTCTCCTTGTGGTTTGCGGGTCAGCCTTCGGTGGATGGATGCACCTGAATGCCCAGGATGTGCTGAATCTCCTCCACGGGGGCGTCGCGGGGTTTGATGCCCCGGCCGGCGGCGATGGCCGCGGCGGTCCCGGCCGCGGCGCCGATGGCCAGGCAGATGCGCTGCACCCGGTAGGAGGCGTGGGCCTCGTGGCTGCCGCTGATGCAGCGCCCGGCCAGCAGGAGGCCGTCGATCTCACGCGGCACCAGGCATCCGTAGGGGATGTCGTAGGGCTTCACCCGCTCAGCGGACCCCTGTGCCTGGCCGACGCCGTCGGGGTTGTGAATGTCGATGACGAAGGAGGCATTGCGCACCACCGCGGAGCGTCGTTTGCGGCCGGTGACCAGGTCTTCGCGCGTCAGGTAGTCCGTGCCGAGCACCCGGCGGGTCTCGCGCACGCCGACGGCGGCGGGCATCTGGGAGATGAAGCAGCTCTCGTAGCCGGGCGCGTGTCGGCGGAGGAAATCCGTCACCGTCAGCGCCTGGCGGCGCCCCTCCAGCTCGGCCCGCGTCAGGTCCTCCACGCGGGTGCCGTCCACGCGGTTGACCTGCGTGGCGTTGACGACGCGTTCTCCGGGGTTGGTCGACTCGTAAAGACGTATCACGCCCACGGACGGGGGGAGATCGCCCGACCGGCGGCCTTCCATCACCACGTCGTGCCAGACCCCTTCGGGCACGGTGAGTTGGGTGGCCCCCTGCTCGCTACGGCAGAGGAGGGCCCGTTCCTTGTCCACACCGCCGAGGCGGAACATGATGCTGACGGGCTGGAGCAGGCCGTCGCGCTGACGTCCCATTTCGTAGTCGGCCCCGGCGGCCACGGCGACGTCGGCGTCTCCGGTGGCGTCCACCACCACCTTAGCCCCCAGCGAGAGCGTGCCCTGCTTGGAGAAGGCGCGCACTCCGCGCACCGCACCCCCCTCGGTGATGGTATCGGAGACCCAGCAGTGCAGGAGCATCTCCGCGCCGGCCTCCTGCAGCATGTCCGCATAGACGACGTCCAGCAGTTCCCAGTTGCCGTCCACTGCGGCGAAGCGGCGGCCGAACTCGGCCAGAAACTCGGAATCCGCGCCCCCCATCAGCGGGTTCGCGATGTTCGTCACGCCGGCGCCGCCCAGCCGTCCGTATCGCTCGACGATGAGGGTGTCTGCTCCTGCACGGGCGGCGTGAACCGCGGCGGCCACCCCGGAGGGCCCCCCGCCTGCGACGACGACGTCCACGTCGCGGAAGAATTCCTGCGCCCGTTCCCCCGAAGACTTCATGGGCAGACCCCCTCGTGTGGCTTGAGTTGATAGCGGACCCGGGGCGGAGGCAGCGGGTCCTGCAGGCGCAGAAGCCACTTCAGCAACTGCTCCTGGAGTTCAACCCGGACTGGCCTGCAGGATTCGTCGTCCCAGCGGTTCACCAGATCCACCGGGTCATCGCGGAGGTGGTATAGCTCGTTGTGGCGGTCGCTGCTGACGACCATCTTCCAGTCGCCGGACCGGATGCTGCGGCGGGTGCCGCTCTGGGTGCGGCTGTTGAGCTCATCGAACGCCCCCCAGGCCCGGCCGTCCGGCGAGGGGGTGAATCCGTCATCGCGCGGGTCCAGGTCTTCAGTGCCGTCATGGACCGCTCCGCCATAGCCCTGTTCCACAATCATGGACCGATAGCGCGCCGGGTCGTCCTCAGCCCGCAACAGACCGCTCAGGTCTCGCCCCTGGACACCCACCGGGGCGCGGACATCCGCCAGATTGCAGAAGGTCGGCAGGAAGTCGGCAATGGAAACGTGGGCGGGGCTGGCGCCCCGGCCCGGCTGCACGCCGAAGCCGTTGAAGATCAGCGGAATGCGCGTGGTGACCTCCGGAAGGCCGGGCCCCTTGCGCAGCAGACCGTATTCGCCCACGAAGTCGCCGTGGTCGCTGGTGACCACCAGCAGCGTGTCGTCCCGCAGCCCTCGCTGCTCCAGATGCTCGACGAAACGCCGGACCTGGTCATCGATCAGCCGCAGCATGCCGTGGTAGTTGGAGCGGGCACGGCCAAAAGTCTCCTCGTAGTCGGGAAAGGCCCGGCGGAAGCCCTCCAGGCACCAGCGCCAGGCGAAGGGGCGGCCCTCGAGGTCCTCCGCGCTGCTGCGGAGGCGCGGCAGGTCGTCCGGCGGGAACATGTCGTAGTAGGGCTCGGGCACCTGGTAGGGATTGTGCGGCTCGGCGAAGCTTATCCAGAGGAAGAAGGGCTTCTCGGAGGGCCGGCCCAGCCACTTGCAGGCGTCGTCCACGATGCGATACGGGTACTGCAGCTCGACGGGAAACGGCGTGGGCTCGCGCACCAGGTGCATGGCGTGTTCCTGGAGGAACGCGTTGAAAGTGCGCTCCTGGGGGGTGTCGGCGGGGGCGTTCTGGTGACCGTACCAGAGGAAATCATCATAGCGGTCCGCGGACAACGGGGAGTGCTTCTTGCCGCAGAGCGCGGTGCGGTAGCCGGCGTCGCGCAGCAGGGTCACGAGTTCGCCCTCGGCCACCCAGTCGGAGTTGTCGTTGCAGCGGATGCGCGTGGCGCTGCCGAAGCGGCCCGTCAGCATACTCACCCGTGCCGGCACGCAGGCCGGGCAGGTCGTGTATGCACGGTCAAACCACTGTCCCTCCGCCGCCAGCCGGTCGCAGAAGGGCATGGTATCCAGGGCGTAACCTTCGCGCGCCACCAGGTCGGCGCGCTGCTGGTCGGTCATGATGACGACGATGTTGGGCGGGCCGGGCATTCTTTATCCTTTCGGCGTTCAGTCAGGGGCTTCTACGATCAGGCGGTCGGCCCGGTCGTGGACGGTGAACAGGCGGAGGCGTTCCCGTCCGTCGCTGTTCGGCTGCAACTCCCGGCACCCAGACCATGTGCACGTTCCGCTCCGGGGGCAGGACCAGAACCGACCGCGGCATGCTCCAGTGCTCCAGGTCGGGGCTGCTGGAGGCCTCCACGCCGAGGAAATCGCTGGCCGCGCGGTTTCCGCTCTGGGCGTAGAGCCGGTATAGCCCGGCGCCCGCGTCGGCGACAATGAAGGGGTCGCGCACACGGATGTCACCGCGCGGGTCATTGTTCGTTTCCTTGATCGTTCAGTGCGATCTCGATCTGGCCGGCGGCAAGGCCGTCGGCATCGAAGCAGGCGTAACGGGACCCCTCGATGGAGCTTATCTCGAAGGGCACCTCCTCGCCGTCCACTCGCACGGCAGAAGCCGTCCGACTCTCGGGCAGGAGGAGTTCGAATGCGCGCTGTTGCGAGCTGGCAGCCACCCGGAGGTGCAGGGCACCCGCCTCCCGCCGGTAGATGTAGCGCACGTAGCCGCCGCCTTCCTCGTACTTTATGCAGGCGGTAACCTCATCAACTCCGGCCGCTTCCCAGCGCGGGGTCAGCCGCAGCGGGTTCATGTTGCGCCCCTCGTCGTGGACGCCGACCAGGCCCCTCACCAGGGCATGCATCAAGCCCCCCGCGCCCCATGCCGGGGGCACGCCGCCGTCAGCAGGCTCCGGCATGAAGAAGGGCGGGGCGTCGCTGGCCGTCAGGGCGACCACCAGCCAGACTCCCCCATCCCGTGAGGCCCGCAGCTCCACGCGCTCCACTTCCTTCTCCGGGCAGGGATTCTCCAAACCGTGGGCAGTGAGGCCGACACGCCAGAACCGCTCGTTGCCGCCGGTCCACGCCACCACGGTGTCGCGCCTCTCCGCGCGCGATTGGTTCGGTGCCGTGGGATTCCAGAAACCGGCGACGTGGCGTCCTCTGCGGATGTACTGCTCGTGCTCGGAGCCGTCAGCGTAAACGAGCTTCAGCTCGCCGACCACCTGCGCGCCGCCGCCCGCGGCGTGCAGGAGATACAGCGACTCAAACCGGCCGCCCACCGACACTCGGGCCGTTTCGGCGTAGCCATCCCGACCCTCCGCCAGCCGCAGGCAGGCGCGGCCGTCGTTCTGGGAGGGATCGATTATATCGAACAGCACGTCCTCGAACTCCTGCCGTCCGGTGGGCAGGTTCCGCATATCGTTGCCCGGCTCGTCCGCCCAGCCGGGATGGTCCTGCTCCTCGGTGCAGACCAGGTCCGCGTTGGCGACGCCGCGCAGCTCCAGAGGCTGGAAGGTACGCTCCGGCGGATCGGGCATGGCCCCCCGCAGGCCGGGCACGAACGTGTCTCCGTGCGGCCAGAACAGGTCCAGAGAACGGCTCAGGATATCCGCTCCGTATTTTTCGAAGCCATGTTCGAAAGCGCCGTGCGCGAGCTCGCCGCCGGTCATGATCGTCACGGCGCCGTTCGTGTACACCCACTCCGGCAGGTGGAAACCCCGCTTGAACGGCGGGTAGATGCCGAACCATTCAGCCGGGCTGCTCTCGGGCATTTCATCGCGTATGCGCTGGTAAGTGCGGATGATCGAAACGACCTTGTCGTGGCCGATGCCCCGGCCCGTCGCGTAGGCGTTTGAGAGAGAGACCTGTTTTGACTCGTCCACGCCGAAGTCGCGTTCGAAGCTCGGGTCCTCGCTCACGTGGTGGGTGTAGAACTGCCCGTTCCAGGCCACTTCTTCCAGGCGCTCCAGCAGATGCTTGCTGAACTCCCGCGCCTCCCGCGCATCCTCCTCCCGGCCCACGTGCTCCAGCATCTCGGCCAGCTTGCAGCAGCTATCGGCCATGCCGGTGTTATCGCCGTGGAACACGCCGTAAACGGTGACGCCCGGCTCGGCGTCCATGATGTCTCCGTCCACGCGGGCGGCGTCGTACTGAGACTGGTAGTCCCACAGGTCGATGGTGAAAGGACGCTTCAGGAGCCGGTACTTCTGAGACCAGAAATAGGGGCTGGTGCGGCTGAAGTTCATGGCGGCCAGGGCGCTGTCCAGCTTGCCGGCCATCCATTCGTCATCGCCGGTGGCCTGCCAGATCATGTGGATGCCGCCGATGTACATGTGCTCCAGGTCGTTCATAACCGGCTGGCGGGCGAAGATCACCTGGTCCCGGTTGATCCGCTTGCTCCACTCGTCGCCCCATCGCCAGTCGAAGTGGTGGGCGACCTCGGGGTCCGTGGGCGTGCTGAAGTCCCAGATCATGCCGTCTTCGCGCTGGTGGGCGGCGTGCAGGTCGATGACGTCCTTCAGGCGGCGGCGGAAGTAGATGCCTCCTTTGAGCCCGTGGATGGTGTCACGGCTGGTGATGCTGTGGAGGTAGTAGATGCGCTGTCCGTCGCCCACAACGAAATCAGACCCCCGGAAGAAGCTGGCTATGGTGTGCTCCAGCATGTAGAGGAGGCGGCGGAACCGGCCGCCTTCGTCGTCGATCGCCGTCGCACAGTCCACCTGGAGGGTCCTGCGCGCCACCTCCGCGCCCGTACCATCGTGCAGGGAGACCACGTGGGTTCCCAGGGCGCCGGAGGCCCGGAAAGAAGTCTCCACCCCGGACGCCTCGTGGTAGAGCCGCCCGGCGCCGTCCCACACACGGATCGTTCCAGGGGTCTCGGCCGTCACGACCACCCGGCTCAGGGGGAGCGCGGGTTCTGTCTCCATCGCAAGCTCGATCAACGGGTCGTCCATCCTTTTTCTCCACATGGAGTTCAGAGGTAGGTCTGGTGTGCCGAATTCTACATAGACGGGAATGCTACCCATTGTTCCTGGAGCAATCAAGGTGGGACGTCCGGCCAATCGACTGGCAGGCATCCGGAAGGGAGGCTATCCTATGGAAGATGGGGGACCACTACTGGCAAAACGGGAGCGGGCAGATGGGACGGACAGCGCTGGCAGCATGCTGCGCAGCGGCACTTGCCATGGTCTGCACGGGTTGCGCGGATCGCGTACTGCGAGAAGGGAGAGAAACCATGTTCGAAGAGGACATCATACAAACCGGCGGCGGGGAGCTGAAGATCACGTTCGTCGGACATGGCACGCTCATGTTCACGTTCGGCGAGAAGGTCATCCACGTGGACCCGGTCTGCCGGGAAGCCGATTACGTCCGGATGCCCGAGGCCGACCTGATCCTGATCACGCACGGGCACGGCGACCACCTGGACCCGGACGCCGTCGCGGCGGTGCGCACGGACGGCACGGAGATCGTCCTGCCCCCGTCCTGCGCCTCGAAGGTAGCGGACGCAACGGTGATGGACAGCGGCGACGTCGCCACGGTTGCGGGGTTGCGGATCGAAGCCGTGCCTGCCTACAACATCGTGCACGAGCGGGACTCGGGGGAGCCGTTCCATCCCAAGGGTGTGGGCAACGGCTACGTCATCACGTTCGGCGATAAGCGCGTGTACGTGGCCGGGGACACGGAGAATACGCCCGAGATGAAGGCGCTGGAAAACATCGACGTGGCGTTCCTGCCGATGAACCTGCCCTACACCATGACGCCCGAAATGGTGGCGGAGGCGGCCAGAGCCTTCCGTCCGGCCATCCTGTATCCCTACCACTACGGGCAGACCGACACCTCGGAGCTGGTCGAGCTCCTGGGCGACGAGGCCGACATCGAGGTGCGCATCCGCCCCATGCAGTGAGGCGGCCCGGCTGATCTTTGTGGGTGCGGGCGTGCAGCCCTACAATGGATGCGCAGGGGACGGGACTTTTTTGTATTCAGACTCAGATGCCGTTGCCGGACGGCCGGGGACGGCTCCACAGGCAGGGAGAGAGACGTGAACACGCCAACGACCAGGATGATCGTGCCTGCGGTGGTTGCCCTGTTTCTATGCCTCGGTTCGGTCAGCCCGGCCCGGGGGGACACCGAGTCCGACAGGGCGGACAGGCACGTCGTGGTCAACGAGGGCGCGGCTTTGCGTGACATGGATCACGCACAGGCGCTCGATGAGGGGCGTTACGGGGAGATTGCCGGGCAGATTGCGGCCGCCCTGCAGGCGCCCCGGGCCGAGCAGCGCCTGGACGAACTCGTCCGGGCGCTGGGCAGCAAAGGCGCTGGCAGCTATGAACCCACGGTCAGCCTCGTTGAGGAGCTTTTGCAGGAGGGCAATCTGCACTGGACGATCGCCGCGGCAGACATCCTGCTGAAGACGGTCATGAACGTCAAGCGCAGCTCCTACGGGGACACGCGGGAAATCAGGACTTTCCCCGATGAGTTGACCGAACGCGCCGCCTCGCTGCTGGACCATCCCGATCCCGTGGTCCAGGCCATGGCCGAATGGGGCCTCGCCCTCCGGGTGAAGAAGCAGAACGAGATGACCCGGCACATGGACAGGCTGCTGCTGCCGGGGACATGTGAGAAAGGCTGGTACCTCAAATGGCGGAAAAGGTCCCCGGAGCACGACCTTCGCGATGACTACGGGCGGCAACTGGTGCACCTGGGCCGCCACCGTTGCGTGGCCGGGCTCCAGGAGGACATCGAAAAAGTAGCCGGCCGGATAGGCCGAATGTCCCGCGCGCCGGGCACCCGGGGCGCCGGCGCCGAACTGGAGCGGTTCCGGAAGTCTCTGGCTGCGGTCCGCAGTGCGGCCGAGGGCACAAACCTCCTGCGGGCCCACACAGCCTACATCGCCTTTCGAGAGGCCGCCCGGGAGGTGATCGCGGCCGGCCGCCGAGAATGGCCCGCCGAGGGGTTCATCTTCTACACAAATCCCAGGATCACGGGCGGCGTGTGGAACGTGAACGTCGTGGTCACCGGACGCACGAACATACCCGTCGGCGACGTTTACGTGAAACGATCCGCCGATCCGGCAGCTCCGCCCGAGGCGCTGAATCTGAAGCGGAAACTGGGGGATGGGTCGGCCCGGGGTATAGACCTGCACTGGGCAGGGGACAGGCTGCTGTTTTCCTACTGGGTGCAGCCGGTTGGAGGCGAGTGCCAGCCGTTCGGCTGGGATTGGACCAGGAGCGCTGATCTTTACGAAATGCACCTCCCGACCGGAGAAATCACCCGCCTCACCAGCAATCCGGCGCACAACGACGTGGAGCCGTGCTTTCTGCCGGACGGCGGCTATGTCTTCGCTTCGGACCGGAACTCCTTCGGGAATCAGTGTGCCGGACCGTTCCTGCAGAACAAACGATGCACCAGCCTCTTCCGTCTCGACCCCCGGCAGTCGAAGGAGCCGATCGCCATCAGCAACAACAAGGACTTCGACCGACATCCCCACGTGCTGAACGACGGAACCGTGGCGTTCATGCACTGGGAGTACCAGGAACGGGGCCTCTATACCTCGCAGAACATCTGGCGCTGCCGTCCGGACGGCACCAGTATGGACGCTTTCTACAAGCAGCACATCAGCGTGCCGTATTCCATTCGGGATGCCCGGCAGGCCCCGGATTCGGACCTCTGCGTCGCCACCTGCCAGGGCCATCATGATGCCCAGGACGGGCCGGTCATTCTGTTCAATCCCTCCATGGGCGTCAACAACGAACGGGCCATGTGGAACGTCACCCCGGGTACGAGCCCGGTCGAGGGCGGCCTGGGGCCGCTGCGGCGACAGATCGTGCCGGAAGGCGGCGTGGAGAACCGCGGCGGGTTCTACATCAATCCGTTTCCCATCTCCGAAAAGGCGTTTCTGGCCGGGCACTGCATGAGCGGCAACGAAGCCGAGTTCGCCCTGTACTACATAGACGTGTGGGGCAACAAGGAACTGATCCACAAAGATGAAGACATGAGCTGCTTCATGCCCTATCCGCTCAGACAGCGGGAACGGCCGCCCCTGCTGGCCGACAGCGCCGATCCGCAGGCAGACTATGCCACCGCTTACGTGGACGACGTTTACCGCGACCTGCCCGGCGTGGAAAAGGGGGCGGTCAAGTACCTGCGCATCAGCCAGCGCCTCTTCCTGCCCGCGCCGGTCGACTACGACGCTCCCGATTATACCTACAATCACTACCACTACCTGCCGGGCGATTCCACTTCGTACCATTTCGGACACTGGACCTGGGCGCCCACCCGGACGGTGGGGACGGTGAAGGTCGAGGACGACGGCAGCGCGTACTTCAAAGTCCCGGCCGGCATAGCCGTCTTTTTCCAGGCCCTGGACGAAAACCACTGCGAAGTCCGCAGGATGCGCAGCTTCGTCACGCTGCAGCGTGGCGAACTCCGCGGCTGCATGGGCTGCCATGAGACCCGGGCTCAGACAACGCGCACCAGGGCCACCTATTCGCAGAAGACCCTGGCCAAAAGGCCGCAGACGCCCGAGCCGCCCCCGTGGGGCATAAACACGGTGTTCGACTACCGCAAACACGTCCAGCCGGTGCTGGACGAACACTGCGTATCCTGCCACGGACGGCACAACCCCAAAGCCGGCCTCGACTTCAACGCGCGCGAGATCGGCGGATTCGCGCAGTCCTTCCGCACCATGCACGGCCTCGGGCCCGACGACCCCACCCCGATCAAGTACATGAAATGGCACCTCGAACTGCACCCCGAGGCACGGGACGACAAATACGTGGCCGAGAAGAAAAACGGCGAGTATCCCGATGTGCACAGGGGTTCGCAGAAGCTCATCCAGCAGATGGAAGAGAACAAATTCCCCGGCATGTTGATCTCCATATCGAACCGCCACGCGCAGTCCGGAATCACCATGCCCTACCAGTTCGGGGCGAATAAGAGCAGGCTCATCCGCAGGCTGCTCGACGATCCCGAACACAGCAAGATCAAGGCCAGGATGAGCCGAGAAGAGTGGCTGACGCTGGTCACCTGGGTGGACTACAACGCCCCCTACCACGGCACGGTCATCAATGTGCGAAATTACCGGGAGAACGGGACTCTTACCCGCGTGCCCTACTACCTGCCCTTGCCCTGGATACCGGCCGATACCAACCCCCTCTTCTACAATACGGCGGAGGGGAGCAAGATGCCGAGGCTACCGGAGCACAGCGCCCGCATGCCGGATTGACGCCATCGCTGCGGGTATCAGAGGGAAAGCGTTCCCGGGCGATAGGCCGAACTGGGGAAAGCGATTGAGATTGACTTTCGACAATGCAAGAGGAAAGCCTCGCTGATATATGGCATCCCCGCCGAAGGGTGAGGTCCGGCGGGGACCCTCCTTCGGCGGGCAGGCGCCGGGCCTGCCCGTTTTGGGTAGCTGAGGCGTCCTTGGCTCAGCTCTCAGGCCATGATCCTGCACGTGCAGCCCTGTCCCTTCGGCTACATAAGAGCCGGACATCCCGGCCCGGGGCGCAGCCCCGGGCCGGGCCTGTTGTCGCTTGAGGTGAGGTTGAATGCAGCCGGGGAAGAACAAGGCAAATCTCCTGCCGGTGCGGGTCTTTGAACTGATCCCGGCAGAGGGCACGGACAGCGCCGCGCACGGCACGATGGTCCTGGCAAAGTTCAGGGTGTTCCTGGTCGACCGGCCGGGGTCGCTGGCGGCCCTTTCGTCACTGGTGGCCGAGTGCGGGGGCAACATCACCTTTTTTCACTACGATCGATCGGTCCATCCCAACCGCGTGGCGGTGGAGGTGGAGTTCGAGGCGCGGGAGGGCCTGCGATCCATGGTACGCCGCCTCCGCATGGAGAGCTACGCTTTCCGGGAACCCCCGGCGGAGGCGGAGGAACTGCGCGTGACAAAGCTGGAAAGCGTGCTTGAAATCAACGTGCGCCTGGTGAACCAACCCGGCTCGCTGGCCGCGTTCGCCGCCCTGCTGGCAGACCATGGCGCGAACGTCACCTACATGCTCTATGACGACGACATCGAGACGGAGGTGGCGGACATCGCGCTGGCCACCGAGGACGCCGCCGAGGTGGACCGACTGCTGGCCGCCATCAACGAACGGGGCTATCACTACCGGGTCGTTTATCGCGGCTCGGAACAGAAGGCGGTGGACCGCGTCATCGGGCTCAATCTGCTGGAGAAGTTCTTCCTGGGCCTTCGCAGGCTGCTCTCGCAAGAGGATGTGGAGAAGCTGCGCGGTCTGGTGCGCGAGTCCCGGGAGCTGTGCAACGGACTGATGAACTTCTACGCCGAAGCGGGAAACAATCTCGAGCGAGGAGAAGTCTTCACCAATATCCTGACGCTGGCCTCGGCGTCCGTCAGCAACACCGGCGACAATTTCCGCGTCCGGGAGCTGTCGTCCTTCGACTTCGAGGATGGCACCCGCCTGTTCGCGCTGCAGCTCCCCAGCGGGGGGAACGTGTTCCTGTTCCTCCACGATGCGCAGATCACCATGTTCGACGCCGGATTCGGTCTCTACTACGGGGATCTGAAGCGCTACATGCGAACGCGGTCCCTGGAACCGGAGCAGGTGAGGCGGGTATTCCTGTCCCACGCCGACGCGGACCACGCCGGCGGGGCGGGCTACTTTGCCCGGGAGTTCGGCGCCGAGGTGTTCGCCCATCCGGCCGCGCGCCAGGTGATGCGGCACCGGAACAGGGCATACGGCACCGGCAGCGCCCTGACAAAGCTGAACCGGCATTTCACCCGGCTGGTCAATGAGTTCACGCGGTGCCGCTACCCGGAGAAGATTACGGCGTTCTCGACCGGCCCCCGGGGAAAGGCGGGAGCATTCGACGTAATAGACGGCTTCTCCGTGGGCGGCCTCCAGTTCCAGGTGTTGGAAAGCCACGGCGGGCACGTCCCCGGGCAGGTGTTCTTCCTGGAGCCGGAGAGGGGACTCCTTTTCAGCGCCGACTATATCCTGAGTGTCGAGAGCCTCTCGGAGGAAGAAAAACGGATACTCAGCGTGCCTCGTTACCTGATGACCAGCACGAACACCAACAGCCGGCTGTTCCGAGAGGAAAGCGCGGCGCTCCGGAAGCTGGCCTCCAACCTGGACGCCGCCCTCCGGGACGAAGGCCGCTCGCTGACCGTCCTCCCCGGCCACGGGGACCACTGCCCGGC
Organism: uncultured candidatus Brocadiaceae bacterium; assembly: GCA_964572825.1. GTDB lineage: Bacteria > Planctomycetota > Brocadiia > SM23-32 > SM23-32 > CAYVBE01. The sequence continues at coordinate 615 of CAZNGS010000046.1, read as the reverse complement.
CGGCTCAACCGCGTAGGCGGGCAGGCGGACCGCCCCCTGCCGGCGCCCCGGAAACCGGACAACGCGCAGGAGACAGAAGCGCTCCAAGGAGTGACTTCGCGCTGCGGGCCACGCTCTCCGGTGGGGATTTGCAGACGCGTCCCACCGTCCACGGTCTCGTTCGATAGGTCCAGTATGATGCGCCGGCCGTAGGAATTGGTGGCGGCCTCGCAGTGGCTCCTGAGCCGCCCTGAGCCGGCCGAAAAGCGGGCCCGCAGAGCACCGGAGCGGGCCAGAGCGAGGTAGCGCCTCGCCAGCGCGGCGCTGGTCAGCTGCGCAGGTTCGGTTTCCCTCGTTCCGCTCACGATGTTTCGCAGCCACTTGAGCATGTCGTTGCCTTTCCTCAAGCCTCCAGCCTCAGGTCTCAAGCCTGCCGTTATGCTCCCGGTGGAGACAGCTTGGTGGACCGCAGCGACTTGTGGGGCTTCGAGCGCGCCTCGCGCGAGGCCAGGTAGCGATCGGCCCCGACCTGGCCCTTGACATCGACGCCAGATGTCAAGGGCTGGTCCTTGTGTGCCGAACATGTTCGAGAGCCTGGAGGTGCAAGTCCTCCGCCCAACCTGATGGAGGTGAAGG
>CAZNGS010000045.1:0-34689 GCA_964572825.1 uncultured candidatus Brocadiaceae bacterium | reverse complement strand
AGAAGTGGATCGAGGAGGGCAACCTGGGCGGCAAGGGCTCGGACGCCCACAAGGCGGCCGTCGTGGGCGACACCGTGGGCGACCCTTTTAAGGACACCTCCGGCCCCAGCATGAACATCCTGATCAAGCTGATGGGCGTCGTGTCGCTGGTCTTCGCCCCGGTCATCGCCCGGTACGGCGGCCTCCTGGGCAACCTGTGGTGAGAGGCCGGAACTGCGTAACGAGTTTCCCGTTTGTTCACGGGGCATTGCAAGCCCGGACATCCGCGGGCGAAAGAATCTCGCCCTATCGTCACCACCCCCTGAGACAGATGTACGGGTCAGCCAGGACTGTTCAAAGGAGGCCCTCGAGCATCCCCCTGACGTCGTCTTGCTCATCTTCTTCGTCGCCACCGCCTTGTTCGCCCTCTTGCGGCTTCCCTTCTTTGCCCCGGAGCCGGTCCAGGAGGCCGCCCGGAACGGCCTTCTCGATGCCCCCCTCGTCCAGGATGCGTTCGAGCTGGCGCTTGCCCAGATTCTTCAACGTCCCCCTCATCGTGGCCAGGCTCTGGCCGACATCGACACGGACGCGGGGCGATGCGATGTCGCCTTCGAGCACGCCCACGACCCGGAGGGTCTCAAGGTCCCGCATCAACTGGCGGGTAACCTCCGGGCTGAGGCCGAGTATGGCGCGGCCTTCGGCCACCCCAAAGCCCTTAATCTCCACGGTAAAGGGCATGTCGATCTTCTGGGCGGAAAACCGCCCGTCCAAAGTCACGTCTGCCGTTGCGTTCTCTATGTCCAGGGGTACCTTTTCGCTCATGCGGACCACCGCACTCAGCGCGACTTCGCGCACGTTCGCGGTCAGGGAATGCATGGCGTCGGCGTTCTGGTAATTGAACTGGATTCTGGCGGTGGGTTCGCCGCCGTCACCGGGCATCACGGTTACCGACATCGGTTCGGCGACCAACCAGGGATGGCTGGACAGGTGCTGGCCCCGGATGTTGTGCGTATTGCTCAGGCCCGGCAGCGCCACCCCGTCCACCGCCAGCTCGCGCAGCATCCATGTGGGCCGATTGGCGATCAGCTCCTTTGCCGACAGTAACAGGTAGCCGCGGTTCGCCGCCAGGTCGAGCAGGCCGAGTTTGGTTTCACCGGTCGCCTGCGCTTCCCTCTTCGCCCGCCATTGATCGAGGAGCTCTTTCGCCTTCAGGAGGTAATCGCGCACCCTTTCGGCTTTCTTCAGGTAGTCCAGCAGGGGCTCGCCCTCCCCTGCCGGCGCCCCGGCGGGGGGTTGCTCTTTCGGCTTCCTGAAGACCCGGCCGGGTGCCTCCCGTGGCGCATCAAAACGCAGGTTGCGCACCGCGACCTGGTCGATTACGTACCGTTTCCTCAGCAGGTCGAGCACGTCCAAATCCGCCGTGATCTCGGCCGCTTCCACCCGGTTGTGGGTGGGGGCAGAAGGGCTGGTCATCTGCAGCCCCCGCAGGTTGAACTTTCCCTGGTTCAAGGCGATGTTGGCTCCTTCGAGGTTGACTTCGGCCCCGTTTGCCGCCGCCATCCCGTGCCGCGCCCCGGCTTTGAAGAGTGCGTCGGTGAAGACGAACTCCACGAGGACGAAAAGCACAAGCACCACTATCACCAGGGCAATCCCGGCCTTTCGGAAGACAGGCTGGCATTTTAGCACACTCCGGGGAACCGGAGGTGGGGCCATAGTTTGCTTCTTTGGCCCGAAAACAAGCCACAGGAAGACACGTACGAAGGGATTGGCCGCCAGCTTCTGCAGGGCGGGGCTACGCTGCTCGACCTGCACCAGGCCCCGCCGCAGCCGGTCCACCGTCCTGACCATCAGCACCCCGAACCCGGCTCCCAAGAGGATGGCCACGGGCAGGCCCCCCGCCAAACAGTAGACATGAAGGTCCAGCAAGGCCAGAACGGGCGTTTCGGACAGGAAACGAAAGAGACCCTCCAGACCGATGCCGTGGATGATGGCGTGGCCGATCCTGAAGGTCACGGGCGCCAGAAGAAGGCAAACCACCTTCCCCAGCACGAGGCCGATCAGTGCGATGCCGATGTGCGCGCTCAGCACCAGAAGCAACGCAATGGCGATCACCAGGCTGAGGCTGAATCCCGGCATCATGCCGATGAGCACGCCCAGGAAAGCCCCCAGGGCGATCTGTCTCGGAGACACCCCTCCCCGAACTGCCTTCCCGACGCCCCGCAGAAACTTTAGAAAGAACATGAGCTTTTCCCCGACGCATGAGGGCACAAATCCCCGTTTACATCTGCTCCGAAGAGCAATTGCACCCGAAATCCGGCCGGAAGTCAAGGTTTCTCGGGAGCACGCTCCGGTGCAGCGAAGCGGGGGGATTCTTGCCGCCCGCCGCGGTCTGCCATAGTGCGGGAGTGGCAGCTCTCCTACAGATTACATTCGTGCCCGCATTGTTTGCCGAACCCTTTGCAGCGACAGAACCGGCGACCTATGATGGAGGCTGCTGCACGGACACATCACCGACTTCAAGCCCAATAGTGACGGGTAGCGCGGAGGGGAGAACATGAGACGCTGCTTGCTGCTGGCACTGGCTCTGGTAGCCGGGGCAACTGCCGCCTGCCGGGTAGACGGCCCCGACCCCGGGACCGAATCGGCCGTGCCGCTCCCGTTTCCGCCCTCTTCCGATGCATTCACGGTGGCCATCCTGGCGGACCGGACCACGGGATTCGACTCGGGCCTCGCCGTTCTGGAACAGGCCGTGGAGGAATTGAACCTCCTGTGCCCGGACCTGGTCTTCCACGTCGGCGACATGGTGCCCGGTTACACCCGCGACATGGACCGATGGCGCGCGGATATCCGGAAGGTGAAGGACATCCTGGGCCGCCTGGAGGTGCCGTTCTACCCGGTGGCCGGCAATCACGACGTGATCACGGGGACGGGGGACCCCGCTGACCGCCGTGGCGAGCAACTCTACAGGGAGCATTTCGGCCCGCTGTATTACTCGCTCGACTACCGGGGCACGCATTTCGTGGTGCTTTACAGTGACGAGGCCCTGGAGTCCGTGCCGCGGTTCAGCGACGACCAGATCGACTGGCTCCGCCGGGACCTGGAGGAAAGCGGTGGGCGTCCCGTCTTTGTCCTGGTTCACAAGCCCGCCTGGGAGTATGCGGAATCGAACTGGCCGGCGGTGCATGACATTCTGCGGCGCCACCCCGTCCGGGCCGTCATCGCCGGGCATTTCCACCACTACTACCGGGCGCAGAAGGTGGACGGGATACAGCACTACGTGATCGGCGTGACGGGCGGGCGCACGTTCAGCCCGGAGCTGGCGGGTGGATTCGAACATTATTGCCTGCTGCGCGTCAGAGCCGACTCGTACCGGCTTGCGCTTGTGAAACCGGGCTGCGTCCTGCCGGACGATTACGTCCGGCTCGAGGACTTCAAGGCCATGGAGAAACTTCGTTTTCTCTCGCACAGAGAAGTCGGGGCGACCGGTTCGGTGCGGAGCCCGGAACGCGGGCCGGTGCGGGAACCGGCGAGACTGCTGATTACCAATCCGCTGGAGACGGCCCTGCCCTTACAGATCAGCTTCAGAGCGGGGTGCGGTGCGTGGCGGGCCGAGCCTCCAGAGCGCGCCCTGCAGTTGGCGCCGGGCTCCCGCCGTGAAGTGAGCTTCATGCTGGCCAGTCCACAGGTGGAGCCGGAGCATCTGGAAGTGCCCGAATTCGAAGTGGAATACGAGTACGTGGACTCCCGTGATCGTCCGGTGCGCATCGCCCTGGCCCGGCGCGTGCCGTTGCGCCGGGCGGCGACGCTGCCCTTGAGGCCGGTGGTGATCGAGATCGACGGACGCGCCAACGAAGACTCCTGGCGCGATGCGGCTCTGCTGAGCACGGTCCGCTGGCGGACCGGTCCGTACGAGACCGACGAACCGGGCCCCCATTTCCGCGTGCTGGCGGGCACCTCTGGACTCTACCTGTACGCCAAATCACGGGACGACTGCGTGGCCGACTTTCGGTCGCGGCGCGTGCTCAGCGACGCGCTCTTCGTCGGGGCGGTGGCCGAGACGGCCCGGGCCGGACCGGCGGAGGTGGTGGTAGTCTATCCCTTTCCCCCCGCGGGCGCCCCGGCGGCCGTCCGGGCGCCCTGGGACTACCGGGAGATCGCGGGCAGACCGGTGGAAGGCGTCCGTTGCGCGGGCCACGCCGAACCACCGGGGGGTGGCTGGGCGTGCGAGGTATTCGTGCCGTGGCGGGCGCTCGGCGTGCAGCCTGGCACCGGGGACCGCTCGTTGTCCTTCAACGTCGGCGCCTGGGACAACGACGGTCGCCTCTTCACCGAACTCTACTCCTGGGCTCCCACCGAGGGGCAAGCGGGCTGGGGGGCGCTCCTTCTGGAGGGGACCGAAGAGAATTGAAGGGGCAGCGCATGCTGCGACGTATTTCGCACCGGACCACCGCCCTTCTGGCGGCCTCTACGGGGTTGCTTCTCTGCCTTGGCGCAGCCGCTCCGACGCAGCGGCAGCGCGCACGGGTGGACCCGTGGCGCGAGTACGTGGCCCGGGAACGCTGGACAGAGGGCAGGAGCTTTTTCCTGCGCTCCCTCGTGCGGGCATGCCAGAAGGGAGGCAGTTTCGCCAACATCGAGCAATCTGTGCTGGGCTGCATGGTGTGCGAATATTTCCCCCGCACGGAAAACCGCCTGGCGCCGGAGTCAGCCCGGCAGTTGCGGGGCTGGTTGATCGAGCACCGGAGCTTCACGGAGCGCCTGCTGTTCGCCCTCGGCCCGGCAGATAATCCGGGCCGCGCCTTCGAGATCATCTATCATCTGCTGGGCAACTCGGAGGAGAACGTTTTGAGCTATCCCGGCCTGGCCGTCGCCTGTGCCGTGGTCTGGGACGCCGAGAGGCCTGACCCGCGGCTACTCCTGGCATCCTTCCAGTACTTTGTCCGCCACCGGGGGCAGATGGAGTTCGACCTTTCCTCCATGCCCCCGGAGGTGGCGCAGTACGTGGTGGACTCCCGCCGGCCCATTCCCGAACGCCTCTGGGCCCTGGACCGGTTCGGGCATACCGACGACATCGGCCGGCTCTACCGCAGGATATGGCGGGACAGGTACGACTACGACGCCCTGGAAGGCGAGCGGAAAAAAGTCGATCGGCACGGCGCCACGTTGCAGAACATCTACCGCTACGGCGGCGTCTGCCACGAGGCGGCCGTGTTCGCCTCTGAGGTGGGCAAGGCGAAAGGCATCCCCAGCGTCTACATCCAGGGACCCACGCCCACGGGCATCCCCCACGCCTGGGTCGGGTATCTGCGCATGGAGCGTAGCGCTCCGGTGTGGGTGCGGGACACGGGGCGCATCGGCCAGGCCGAGACCGTGGCGGGGACCGTCCGCCATCCCCAGAGCGGGCAGAGCGTGCCGGAGCATGAGCTCGATTTTGCCCTGGCCGCCTTGATGCATCCGGCGGAGGAACGGCTACAGGCCCAGACATGGCACGCCGCAGCGCTGCTGCTGGAGCAGGCGGGCGCGGCCCAGCTTGCCCGGAGCGCCATGTATCAGTCGCTGAACACGTGCGTCTACGACAGCTCCCAGTGGCGCACTTTTGCCGCCCTGGCCCGGCGGGGCGTCTTCTCCCCTCATGAGGCCCTCGCCGCCGCCCCCGTGTTCAGCCGCAAGCTCGGCGCCTACCCGAACCTCGCCGTGGACGCGCTCGACCATCTGGCCGCATCCCTGGACCGCGCCGACCCGGAGTGCGTCGTCGGACTTTACGATTCCCTGGTCGCCGACTTCCGCAAGCGGGACCTGGTCGAGCCGATGGGCAGGGCGCTGCTGCTGAAGGGGAAGTTCCTGGAACGCCGGGGCCTGGCCGACCGGGCGCTGCAGACCTATTCCGGCGCAATCGAGGACACGCTCCGGTCCCAGACCGTGGCCATCGAACTGCTGGACAATGCGGGCCGCATCCTGGTGCGTGCCAACCGTCTGGAAGCCGCCATCAAGCTCCACAAGCGTGTCTATTACGATCTCCGTGAGCCCGACCGCAATATCGGCGCCATCCGCAGCACATGGGCCCTGGTCACCCTGCGCCTGGCCAAGCTCCACGCCCTGGGCGGGGACGCCCGGGAACACGACCGCCTCATCCGGAAAATCCTCCGCTACCAGACCGGCAACGATCGCTACCTCGGCCTCCTGGAACGCCGCCTGCGCCCGCAGAACTACCGGGACCTGAACCGGACCTCGTAGTGGTCCCTGGCAACTGACAGCCCGCGCCGCCATGCCGGCGGTTCACTCGTGGTTCGGCGCGACGCGCGGCGTCACGAAGCGGTAGTCCGCCCCTTCCATCGCCGCGCGCAGCCGCTCCAGCATCGGCCCATCCTGGTAGGTGCCGACCACCGCTCCGCCGGAGCCGCAGAATTTGCAGGAGGCCCCCACGTCACGGGCCCGGGTCACCATCTCCCGGTCCTCGCGCCGTATGTCGTAGATGCGTGACCGGAGGTCGAAGTTCCGGTCGATCACCCGGGCCAGCTCCGGGTAATCCTCGGCCCTCAGCAGGGCCCGCGCGACGTCCGCCAGCGAGGCTATCTCCGCCATCGTGCGGACCACCTCCGGCTCGCCCAGCTCGTAGCGCTCCCGCACGTGCAGATGCGCCGAGGAGCTTTCCTTGCTCAGGTCCTGCCGATACGCCAGGTAGACCGGCGGCAGCCGCTCCGGGTCCAGCCGCTCGTAGCGCCCGTGGCCGTGCTCCTGCATGCACTTCCTGTCGAAGTCCATGTAGACGAGGCCGCCGTAGGCCTGCACCACCCGGTCCTGCAGCCCCGCCGTCAGCCCCAGCTCCTCGGTTTCGGCGGAGAGTACCACGTTCGGCAGCACGTCCGGGTCAATGTCCACTTCAAAGAACGTCATCAGTGTGCGCATCACGGCCGTGATGATGGCGCTGGAACCTCCCAGCCCCACCTGCCGCGGGATGGTGGTGCTGTAGCGCACGGTGAAGTTCCGGTCCGGCAGCTCGATTCCCCGCTCAAGACAGAACCCGTAGAACGTCTTCACCGCGGCCTTCAGCAGCCGCACCCCACCATAGTAGCCGGTGCGCCGGACGTTCTCGGCCAGGTCCACCATGCTCTCGAACACCGCGTGATCCTGCGGCCCAGGCCGCAGCTCCAGCTCCGGGCTCTCGTAGAGCAACACTTCCGCGCAGAAATCCCCGATGGTGAACGCGATCGTTTTGCCGTGATACCCGTCCGACGGATTGCCCACGAACCCCACGCGGGCATAGGCGCGCTCCCGCACGATCATCGGAGTTTCCCTCGCTAAAACACAACCGTACCCACGAACCGTCCCATTGTGGCCGCAAGGGCGAGGTGGTTTCAAGCGCACGCCAGCCACCGACGCAGCGCGGGGGCTTCATCGGCCGAGGCATGCATCAGGGCGAAGTCGTATTTCACCGGATCGGCGGGCGCCAGCTTCCGGAACCCGTCCGTGACCTCCAGAGCAGCCTTCAGACTCGCGGTCTTCCGCGCCGTGAACCCCAGCCCCCGGCAGACGCGCCACATGTGGGTGTCCAGCGGCACGACCAGCCTCGCCCTGCTCACATGCTCCCAGGGGCCCGGGTCCACCTCGTCGCGTCGAACCATCCACCGCATGAACAGGTGCCACCGCTTGCACGCGCTGCTCTTCCGCGGGTCCGCCACCAGGTGCTCTAACCCCTGCCCTCCCCCACGCAGTCCAGCGGCCAGCCCGCGCAGCCCCGGCAGGACGGTCACCTCCTCCGGCCGGTCGTGACGCGCGAAGCAAGCCTGCAATGAGCCGTATTCCTCCAGCACCGCCTTGAGCCGCCGGAGCAGCAGTCCGAACTGCCGGTCATTCACGAACCGGTGGCTGAACCCGCCCGCCGCCTTCGCCAGGCCAGGCGGCGTCGCCCCAGTGAGGAACTCGTGCAGCCGAGGCCCCAACCGCCGGAGCGCATCCGCAACCGAGGCCATTATCTGCTTCAGATTCCCGTAGGCCAGCATCGCGGCGATGAACGCTGTCACCTCCGCATCCTGCGGATCATCGCAGCGATGAACGAACCAGACCGGGTCGCGGCGGGCGTACTGGCGGGTATTGTATCCCCGGTAAAGTCCCTCCAGGAGTGATCTCAGTTCCTTCTGGTCGATCACGGGCGCTCCGCTTCTTTACACCGGAACCGTACGCTATTGTAGCAACGACCATGCGGGTACGGGAAGTGTCTCAGACATACGGACGCCGTGGACATTGTGCACACATTGGACGTTCCACACGGTCCACCCGCTCCACACAGTCCACCTGCGACGCATTGACGCGGGCCAGGTCGGACTGTAGGATTGCCTCCGGCACTCTGACGTGGCAGTACCCCTGGCGGAGGGAAAGGAATGGCGGAGCAACCGGAACAACAGGAAATGAAGGCGCGGGATCAGCGCCGGCGATGGGCCGGCCGCATTGTGGGACTGGTGGTCGCGGCGGCGGCGGTGCTGCTGATACCGCTCATGCGCCTGGTGACGGGCCAGGAGTGGGGATCGAACGCCATGCTGGCGACCTATATCCTGTCCGGCACGATCCTGGTGGGGGAGGTGGCGGTGCTGGTGCTGCTGAAGACGGCCCGCACGCGGTATTCTGTGGAGCGGAGAATACTGGACCATCCGGAGGTGACCGAATACGTCATCCTGTGGAACCGCCCCCGATGGATACTGTATCTGCCCGTGATGGTGAGCGCGGTGGTGCTGGGGTCCGCGGTGGTGTTGATGGAGCTGGAGCCGGTGCCGCAGGTGGTGGAACCCTCCACGCTCGGGGGCATCTGGGTGGTCCTGTGCATCCTGAACGTGCTGGTGGAGCAGTTTCACATGAGCGTGAAGACGGTGCTGATCATCGTGCCCACGCTGGGGGCCGTGCTGCTGGTGCTGAACCTGGTGCGCTATGCGGATGAGGCCATTCGGCTGCTGCGCTACGCCGCGGTGCACGTGCCGGTGAAGCTGTATTTCATCACGGCCCTGGTGATTGGTGTGGTCATCTTTGTGGGATGGGTGCACGGGCTGTTCCACTACATGGCCATCACGCCCAACGTGGCGGACCTGCAGCGCGGACTGACCGAGACGGGCCGACAGATAAAGAACGTCGATTACGAGGTGGACTTCGACGCGACGGACGTGGTGGAGCGGTGGTTGTTCGGGTTCGGCAGGATCATCATCAGCTTCCACGACCCGACCAAGCCGCCCATGGTGTTCTTCGTGCCGCATGCATCGGTGGTGGACGACCGCATCCGCCGCGTGCGGAGCGTGACGGCGGTGGACCGCGCGTCGGACAGCCAGCCTGTCTGAGCGTGGGACGGGGTCAGGTCAGGAAGATGTATCGAAGCACGAGCACGAAGGAGATCAGGTGGAAGCCCCAGTGCACCTCCCGCCCCCGGCCGGTGATCAGCTTGAGAAGGCTGTAAGCGATGAACCCGAAGGCGATCCCGTCGGTTATGCTCACCGCCAGAGGGATAACGACCACCGTGAGGAAAGCCGGCAGGAATTCGGTGGCATCTTCCCACTCCAGCCGGGCGATGCCCTGGAGCATCATGGCACCGACGACGATGAGGGCCGGGGCAAGCACGGGGTACTGCTGAATGTGAAAACTGCCCGCGTCGTACACGTGTGAGCTGGCCACGACGCCCAGCAAGGGGTAGAGGGCGATGGAGAGTAGAAAGAGCGCTCCGGTCACGAGGTTGGCCGCGCCGGTGCGGGCGCCGGCCTGCACTCCCGCGGCGCTCTCCACGTAGCTGGTGATGGTGCTGGTGCCGAAGATCGAGCCCACCACCGTGCCGCAGGCGTCGCTGAACAGCGCCCAGCGGGCGCGGGGCAGCCGGCCCTGCTCGTCCAGAAGGCCCGCCCGCTCGCCCACGCCGACCAGGGTGCCCACGGTGTCGAAGATGTCGAGGAACAGGAAGGTGAGAATGACCGCCAGGAAGCCCCTGGTGGTGAACAGGCCGTGCAGGTCCAGCGCATACAGCGATTCGCCGAAATCAAGCGTGCCGTAATCCTTCAACTCGAGGTTGAGAACGGGAATACCCGCCAGGGTCAGAACAAGGCCGAAAAGAGTGGTGCCGGCGATGCCCAGCAGGACCGCGCCCCGGACGCCCCTGGCGATGAGGATGAGCGTGAGAACGAGGCCGGCCACGGCCAGCAGCGGCACGGGCTGCGTCAGGTCCCGGGCAAAGGTGACTCCCGTGGCGGTGGAGCCGACGATGATGCCGGCGTATTCGAGTCCGATCAGGGTGATCAGCAGGCCGATCCCGCCGGCAATGCCCCTCTTCAGCGCGTCCGGTATGAGTTCCATGATCCTGGCCCGGAACCCGAAGAACGACAGGATGACAAAGACGTAGCCACCGATGAACACCGCCGCCAGGGCGGACTGCCAGGAGAAACCGAGCTGCTTCACAACGATGTAGGTGAAGAAGGCGTTGTGCCCCATGGCCGGTGCGAGGGCGATGGGATAATTCGCCAGCCAGCCCATCAGGACGCATGCGAGTGCGCTGGCCACACAGGTGGCGACAAAGGCTCCACCGAAGGGGACTCCGGCCTCGGACATCATCGCCGGCTGCACGAAGATGATGTAGGAGAGCGCCATGAAGGTGGTGACGCCGCCGGCCACCTCGCGGGCGAGGGTGCTGCCCCGCTGACTGATGCCGAAGTACTCGTCGATGCCGGCCATGGTCCCCTACCCTCCGTGATGGTGCCGGTACCCGGTGCGCCCCGTCCCCTGCCGGGTCCAACGCACCCCATGCGCGAGGATTATAGTGCCGGCCCGGCGGAAGGTCAACACGTTCCCAGTCGGTGAGGATGGCAGAGAAAGTTCGCACGCGCGCGCTTGTCTGCCATTATGGCAGATAAAAGGCCGGAGGTCCGGGCCAGCCGGACAGCACATGGGCGCCTTTGAACCGCATAGAGGCTATGCTGACGGGGCTTTTGCAAGGTTGGTATCGTATTTGCCCAGTTGTTGCGTGGTGCCGTGCGAACGCAGTAGCTTCCGATGATAGCCACGAAAAGATCAACAGGAGGCCGAAAGGATGGCCAAAGAGAAGATAATCGGCATTGACCTGGGAACGACGAACTCCGTTGTGGCTGTCATGGAGGGCGGAACCCCCACCGTGATCCACAACCAGGACGGCGCGCGCCTGACGCCGTCTGTGGTGGCTTTCACCGAGGACGGTGAACGCCTGGTCGGCACGAAGGCGAAGCGCCAGGCCGTTACCAACCCGAACAACACAGTTTTCAGCATCAAGCGGTTCATGGGCCGACGCCACAACGAGGTGGCCGCCGAGGAGAAGATGGTTCCGTACGAGATCGTGGGTGGTCCGGACGAGTTGGTGAAGGTCCGCGTCGGCGACGAGGAATTCACGCCGCCGGAGATCTCGGCAATGATCCTGCGCGCCCTCAAGGAGGCGGCTGAAGACTACCTGAACGAAGAGATCGACAGGGCCGTGATCACGGTCCCGGCCTACTTCAATGACAGTCAACGTCAGGCCACCAAGGACGCCGGCACGATCGCCGGACTGCAGGTCGAACGGATTATCAACGAACCCACGGCCGCCTCACTCGCCTACGGGCTGGACAAAGAGGTGGACCAGAATATCGCGGTCTTCGACTTCGGCGGCGGCACGTTCGACATCTCCATCCTGGAGGTGGGCGAGGGCGTCTTCGAGGTGAAGGCCACCAACGGCAATACCCACCTGGGCGGCGACGATCTGGACGAGGTGCTTCTGAACTACATCGCCGACGAGTTCAAAAAGCAGCAGGGCATCGACCTCCGTGAGGATCAGATGGCCCTTCAGCGCCTCAAAGAGGCGGCCGAGGCCGCCAAGTGCGACCTGTCGACCTCCCCGGAAGCGGACGTGAACCTGCCCTTCATTACCGCCGACAGCAGCGGCCCCAAGCACCTGCACATGACCATCAATCGGGCCAGGTTCGAGGAGCTTTGCGGGCCGGTGTTTGAAAAGCTGCGCTCCCCCTGCGAACAGTGCCTGGAAGACGCGGCCCTGGAACCCGACGGCATAGACGAAGTGATCCTGGTCGGCGGCTCGACCCGCATCCCGAAGGTACAGCAGATAGTGAAGGACATCTTCCACAGGGACCCCCATAAGGGCGTCAACCCGGACGAGGTCGTCGCCATAGGTGCTGCCATCCAGGGCGGCGTGCTGGGCGGCGAAGTGGAAGACGTGGTGCTGGTGGACATCACACCTCTGTCGCTGGGCATCGAGACCCTCGGCGGTGTGATGACGACCCTCATCGAGCGCAACACCTCCATCCCCACAAGCAAGAAGGAAGTCTTCAGCACCGCCGCCGACAATCAGACCAGCGTGGAGATTCACGTGCTGCAGGGCGAACGGCCCATGGCGGCCGACAACCGGACGCTGGGGCGATTCCAGCTCACCGGCATTCCCCCCGCACCGCGCGGCATGCCCCAGATCGAGGTCAGCTTCGACATCGACGCCGATGGCATCCTCAACGTAAAGGCCCAGGACCTGGGCACGGGCAAAGAGCAACAGATCGAGATCAAAAGCGACTCCGGCCTCACCCAGGAAGAGGTCGAACACATGCGGGAAGAAGCCGAAGAGCACGCCGAGGAAGACCGCAGACGGCGCGAGCTCATCGAGACCCGCAACCAGGCCGACCAGCTCATCTACACGCTGGAGAAAAGCGTGGACGAGCACGGCGATAAGCTCAGCGCTGAGGAGCGCCAAAACATAGAAAATGCCCTGGAGGAGCTGCGCAAGGCCAAGGACGGCGAAGATGCCGACGAGATCAAGCGGAAGATGGAACAGGCCCAGCAGGCATCCCACCGCCTGGCGGAGCAGATATATCAGCAGTCCAAGGCCCAGCAGCAAGCGGCCGGGGCCGGGGCCGAGGCGACGGCCGGCGCCTCGGCGGAGGAAGCCCAGGGGGGCGAAGAGGAAGACGTCGTGGACGCCGACTTCGAGGTGAAGGACGAATAACACCCCTTCGCCGCCGTAACCTCATACATGCATGGAAAAGATGCGACTTGACCGATACACCGTCAAGGTTCGGGAAGCCCTGGAGGCGGCGCAGTCGACCGCCCGCAGCAGTGACCACCAGGAGCTGACCACTGCGCATCTGCTCCAGTCTTTGCTCAACCAGCAGGCCGGCGTTGTGCGCCCTATTCTGCAGCGATTGGGGGCGGACCTGGAGGGTATCCGCCGGTCACTGCAGGACGAACTGGAGAGCCTCCCGCAGGTCAAGGGCGGCGCCGCGCAGACCTACCTGGCGCAGGAACTGGCCGATGTGCTGGAGGAAGCGCAGCAGCAGGCATCGCAGTTGCGCGATGATTACGTAAGTGCAGAACACCTGCTGCTGGCCTTCCTGGAGTTGCCCGAATGCCGCGCGGGGCAGGTGCTCCAGCAGAGCGGCGTGTCGCGGGAGGCACTCCTGGCGGCTCTCGAACAGGTGCGCGGGGGACAACGGGTCACAGACGAGAATCCCGAGGACAAATACGAGGCGCTGCAGCGCTACGCGCGCGACCTGGTGGAGCTTGCCCGACGCGACAAGCTGGACCCCGTGATCGGCCGCGACCGGGAAATCCGCAAAATCATGCAGGTGTTGGGGCGCCGCACCAAGAACAACCCCGTCCTGGTGGGGGACCCCGGCGTCGGCAAGACGGCCATCGTGGAGGGCCTCGCCCAGCGCATTGTCAGCGGCGACGTCCCCCGGGGGCTGAAAAGCAAGCGCGTCCTGGCCCTGGACATGGGGGCCCTGATAGCCGGGGCCAAGTACCGGGGCGAGTTCGAGGATCGCCTCAAGGCCGTGCTGCGTGAGATCGAGGCATCGGGGGATGTCATACTGTTCATAGACGAACTGCACACGGTCGTCGGCGCCGGCGCGGCAGAGGGGGCGGTGGACGCGTCCAACCTGCTCAAACCGGCCCTGGCCCGCGGCGAACTGCACTGCGTGGGCGCGACAACCCTGGATGAATACCGAAAGCACGTGGAAGCCGACGCAGCCCTCGAACGGCGTTTCCAGCCGGTGAAGGTCGAAGAACCCACGGCCGAAGACACGGTCGCCATTCTGCGGGGCTTGAAGGAGAAATACCAGGTCCACCACGGCGTCCGCATCACCGACAGGGCTCTCCTCGCGGCGGCCAGGCTGAGCGACCGGTACATCACCGATCGCTTCCTGCCCGACAAGGCCATTGACCTGATGGACGAAGCGGCCTCCCGCCTGCGCATGGAGATCGACAGCGTGCCCACGGAGCTGGACCGCGTTCAGCGTCGCATCACACAGCTTCAGGTGGAGAAGGAAGGCCTGAAGAAGGAAAAACGCGGCCATGCCAAAGAGCAGCTCGATGCCGTTGAGAAGGAACTCAGCGAGGCCAGGGAGGAGGAACAGGCGCTGCGGGCCCAGTGGGAGAATGAAAAGGAGATACTGGGCCGCATCCGCGACCTGAACGAGCAGCTCGAACAGGCCCACGTCGAGCAGCAGGCCGCAGAGAGATCCGGCGACCTCCAGCGTGTGGGAGAATTGACCTACGGCAGGATTCCCGAAATCGAGAAGGAGCTTGAGGCCGAGCGCAAACGACTGGCCGAGGTGCAGGACGAACGGCCGTTGCTGCGGGAAGAGGTCTGCGAGGAAGACATCGCCGAGATAGTCTCCCACTGGACCGGCGTGCCCGTGCAGAAAATGCTGGAGACAGAACGCGAGAAACTGCTCCACATGGAACAAGCGCTCCGGTCGCGCGTGGTGGGACAGGACCAGGCAGTCAAGGCCGTCTCCAACGCCGTCCGGCGCGCCCGGGCCGGGCTGCAGGACCCCAGCCGGCCCCTCGGCTCATTCATTTTCCTGGGCCCCACCGGCGTGGGCAAGACGGAATTGTGCAAGGCGCTGGCCGAGTTTCTGTTCGATGACGAAGACGCCCTGATCCGCCTGGACATGAGTGAGTTTATGGAGCAGCACTCGGTCGCCAGGCTGATCGGCGCCCCGCCTGGCTACGTCGGCTACGAGGAGGGCGGGCGCCTGACGGAGGCCGTGCGGCGCCGCCCCTACAGCGTGGTGCTGTTCGACGAGATCGAGAAGGCCCACCGCGAGGTGTTCAACGCCCTCCTGCAGGTGCTGGATGACGGCCGCATGACGGACGGCAAGGGCCGCACGGTCAACTTCAAAAACACCATCGTGGTGATGACCTCGAACATCGGCAGCGAGTGGATTCAGGACCTGCTGGAGAAAGGCCGCCGCGAGGAGGCGCACGGGCGCGTGATGCAGGCGCTCCGAGAGAACTTCCGCCCCGAATTCCTCAACCGCATTGACGACATCATCATCTTCAACGCCCTCAGCCGCGAGTTGATGAAGGAGATAACGGATATTCAGATCGAGCGCCTGGCGGAGCGGCTGTCCGAACAGGGGCTGGAACTGGTGGTGACGCCGGCCGCCCGGGAACTGCTGGCAGAGGAAGGCTATGACCCCACCTATGGTGCCCGGCCCCTGAAGAGGACCATACAGCGGCTGGTCGAGAATCCGCTGGCTCAGGACCTTCTGGAAGGCGAGTTCGTCGGGGGGGACGTGGTGGAGGTCGATGCGGAGGACGGTGAGATTCTCCTCCGGCCCATCTCGCCGGCCGTTGCGCCCGCGCCCGCAAGCGAGTGAGGAAGGCACAGTTGAGCCCCGGCGGGCGAAGCGATCCGGCCTGTATCCTCACCACCGGGCAAGAAAGCTTCAGGTGCCGGTAAGTTGCTTGAAGCGATGCTCCGCATGCATGGCCGCCGTTATGCCCTCCCCCACGGCCGTGCCGACCTGGCGGTATGAGCCTTTGCGGACGTCGCCCACGGCGTAGAGCCCCTTGATCTCCGTCTCCATGTTGAGGTCCACCGGTATCACGTCGCCGGCGTAGTCGGGCAGGAGGGTCCCGAGGAACTCCGTATTGGGCTCGTGCCCGATGAAGATGAATACGCCCTCACAGTCCTCGCGGTATTCCTCCTCTGTTTTCACGTTCTTCAGGGTGACGCCCTCAACCTGATCGTTCCCGTGGATCTGCGTCACGATGGTGTCCAGAACGAACTCCATCTTCTCGTTCTGACGGGCAGCCTCGGCGTTGACCGGTCTGGCCCGGAGCCCCTGTCGGCGGTGGACGAGTTTTATCTCCGAGGCGAATCGCGTGAGGAACACCCCCTCGGTCATAGCCGCGTCGCCACCTCCCACTACGATGAGCTTCTTGTCGCGGAAGAACGGCCCATCGCAGGTGGCGCAGTAGCTTACGCCCTTGCCTGAAAGCTCCTTCTCGCCCGGTATGTCGAGCTTCCGATGGCTCGCCCCCGATGCAATGATGACAATCGGAGCCCCGTACTCGCCCTCGTCCGTGGCGATCCGCTTTACCGCGCCATCGATCTGAATGTCCGTGCACGGCGTCCGCTCCAGTTCCACACCGAACCTCTGCGCATGTTCGAGCATCTGCTCCGCCAGCTCGATCCCCCCTATCCCGTCGGAGAAGCCCGGGTAATTGTCCACGTCGTAAGCTTCGGCTATCTGACCACCGACGGCGGATCGCTCCAGCACCAGCGTGCTCATCAGTGCTCTGCCCGCATATACGGCGGCGGATAGGCCCGCCGGTCCCGCTCCAACTATGACCACATCGTAATCCTTGGACATGACATGTCTCTCCGCGCAACGCTGTTCACACAGAAGAATTCGAACGTTTCGGGAAGTCCGGCCTTCGGGCGCGAAAACCCGGTCGGGCGCTCCCACCCCTGTGGGTCAGAGGCAACGTTCAGGGCTTCCTGCACCCTCCAAACGTGCTCTCAGAGCAGCCGGGAGATTCTCCCCTGCAGGGCCTCCAACTCCCCCTCACCGTATTCCAACTGCCGCCAGCCCAGCTCGAAACCGTCATCGGGGCTGCGAGGTATCACGTGCATGTGGGCGTGGTCGATCAGTTGCCCTGCGGCTTCGCCGTCGTTCTGCAGGATGTTGAAGGCCGGGCTACCGGTCGCCTCCGTTGCCGCGCCGGCCACCCTTTTGGCCACAAAAATGGCCACGTGCAACTCGTCCTGCTGGAGGTCGAGGAAGCTTTTCACGTGCCGCTTTGGCACCACCAGGGCGTGCCCCGGGTTGACGGGGTTTATGTCCAGGAAGCTGATCACCTTGTCGGTCTCGATCAGCTTCGCCGCCGGGATCTCGCCCGCGATGATCTTGCAGAATATGCACTCCGCCATCTGCTATCTCCTTCTGAAGGGCCTGCCGCTCCCGCCATTTCATTATACGGCGATCGCCGCGCGCGGAAAACTGAGCCAGTCCAATGGGGATCGTCTCTGGGTTTCAGCCGCCCCCGGGGCCTTTCCCCGCTCCCTCCCCCGGCTGGTGCTCGGGGGCAGAGGCAGGTGGCGCACCGGCGTTCCCGGGCTGCTCCTGCTGACGTTTCGGCTCCCTTTGTGAGGCCCTGCTCCGCCAGGAATGCAGAGCCTTCACGCCTGCCCACAGCAGCAGGGCCAGCAACAGCGCCACCAGCAGACGGCGCAGCCAGCGGCGGCGCGGCGTCCCCCTGGCGTCCTCGGGATAGGAGGGGGGGCGCGTAAACTGCTTCCGCTGCCGACGGTTGAGCCGCATCCGGGCGTTGATGGCCCACCCGCTGCCCTCCAGGAGGGCGCTCAGGTCGCGCCGCCGCAACTTGACGGCGGCCACCACCACGGTTGGTATCAGGACCACCGCGGCCAGGATCAGGAAAGCCAGCCCGATCTCCCAGCCGGTCAATCCCGCGAGCTGTTTGGTGATGAAGGCAAAAGCCGAGCTGAGAGCCGCTATCGACACGCTGGCGCCCACCAGCATGTCCCGTCGGCTGGCGGAACGCTGGGCGGCCGATTCGGCTGTCTGGCCCTGGCCGGTCACTACCTCGGGCGCACGGCGCACGGTCTCCTCCACGCCCTGCTGCACCCCCTGGGTTGCCTTGCCGACGTGGTTCTCCAACTGCTGCTGGGCACCGGCCGAGATGGCCTCGATCTTACCCACGATGAACCGACCCAACCGAACAAAGGGGGAGATCAGCGCCTCCCGGAAGCTGATCGGGTTCTCGATGATCCGCACCACCCGCGCGTGATAGACCTCACGGTCCGTCCCGTAGAACACGCCTCGTTTGCCGACGCACAGGTTCCCGGCCGTCCCCGCCGTGGCCGGCACCGCCACCAGCATTTTCTCCGAATCGGCGTCTCGATTCAGCTCCACGTAGAGCACGTACATCCGGCTCGTCTGGGCCAGTTTTGCGTGCTCCTCGGCGTTCTGGACGCGGACGGCGAAGTTGAACCAACGCGCGTCGATGACCAGCGAGCCCATCTCGAACATTGCGGTTCGCCCCGGGTCGTAGAGCTCCGGGAAGCTCACAAAGTTGTTCGCCAGGCGAAGAAGATACTTGTGGTAGAGCAGCAGGCGCTTCAGTTCGCGCACTCCGGCCAACCTGTCGGCCACCGCTCGATCCCTCTCCAGCATGCGCCGCACGCGCTCAGCGAAGTCAGCCTCAACGTAGCGACGAAGCTTCTCCCGGCCCAATTGCTCCACAGCGGCGCCGGCCTTTGCGTTGGCCCAGCTCTCGTGCGGCGCCAGGACCGCCTTGATGCGGTTCCAATCTTCCTCCCCAAGTTCCGCCTTGTCGCCAATGATCGGCCGCACCACGAGCTGCCGGAACTCCCGCACGGCGTCCTCATAGGCGGGGTTCAGCCCCTTGTCCAGCGGCAGGGCGCCTTCCAGGTTCGGTTCGGCGAGCGGAGATTTCCGCAGCAGAACCTGGATTGGCTCGTCCTCCCCCGCCCCATCGGCGGTCTGCGATATGCCCAGCGTCGATGTCGCGGCCGAACCGAAAAACCGCAGCGCTCCGCACCGGGCAAAGAAATCATCTATCTTCTCGGCCACCGCCCGCAGGGCAGCGTAAGCCGCCGGCGTCTCGGTCCCCAGCGGCATAACCTCCGTCGCCTCTTCTTCCCCCCGGTCGGCCCGTGCAAGCCACTCCAGGTAGCCCCCGGCATCGCTCAGAAAACGCTCCAGATCCTCACCCGCGATGCCGGGGCGCCCCGTGCGATCGCGGGCACCGGAGGCACACAGCAAAACGTCTCTTATGAACTGGCGAAGCTCCTCATCCTCTGCCGCTTCGGGCGGGATGATCCCATCACCGTTGATGGGCTGGCGGTCCAGATCCTTCTCAAATGCTGCAACCTGCGAGAGGTCGATGCGGCTCTGTCCCCCGGCGCCCAGCGTATGCAGGACGAAACGGGCCGTCTCGACGAGGGCCCGGCCCGCCGACTCGTCGGTGCGGACAGCTTCCAGGTCCAGCCCGCCCTCCCCTGTCGAAATACCGCTGGTGTCCTGCAAAAGGCCCAGCATCCAGCGGATTGCTTCCCGCAGTTCATCGCAGCGTATCTGTCCGTTCCCATCGGTATCGACGAACCGGAGCAACTCTGCGTTGCAATTGAGGGAAGCCACCGGCGCGCTGGTGGCTATCCACAGGGCATCGTCCAGCTCCAGCGCGGCCCGGAGGTCGTCCGCATCACCAATGGAAAGCTGGTAGGTCCTGCCGTGTCTCTGGAATTCGATTTGGCGCTCTCCCACGAACTGACGTCTCCCCTGGGGAAGGGTCGCACACGGAATCCTGAGTTTACGGTTGTATACCGCAAGCCGGCGCAAAACTCAACCGCTCGCGACATTCCGATGCCTTGAAACGGATTGAGAATGTGGTACAGTTGCCCGTGGGAGGGGCGCACCCGTGCAGACCCTCGTCCGCAAGAGCTGCTCAGCCGGGAGGCACACGTCCAGATGAACGACGACAGCGACAGCTCGGCCGGCACGTCTCTGGCCCCGCGCGTCGCCGTGGCGGCGGCATTCCTGGTGCTCCTGGGGCTTCCCATTGCCCTGAGACCCCGGGACACAGAGGTCCCCGGGGCCGAGCAATCCGGGGCGGACGCCGAGCCGCTGGTCGTCATCTCTCCGCATTCTCAGAGCATCCGACGGGAATTCGAACGCGCCTTTAGCGAATGGCTTGCGGGCACCAGAGGCAAGTCCGTCAGGATCGAGTGGACCGACGTGGGTGGCACCATGCAGGCCATCGCCTATGTCTCGGATCAATTCGAGAAGAAGCCTTCCGGCATCGGCATTGACATTTTCTTCGGCGGCGGCGTGGACCCTTTCCTTCACCTGAAGCCAAAGGGCCTGCTGCACCGATGCACGATTCCTGCCGAAGTGCTGGACCGAATTCCCCAGACCTACGCCGGCATGGAGGTTTACGACGCGGACCACTACTGGTTCGGGGCCTGTCTGGCGGGCTTCGGTCTGCTCTACAACATGAAGGTTCTGGACTTCCTGGACCTCCCGGAGCCGCGGACCTGGGAAGACCTGGGCCGGCCGCAGTACTTCACCTGGGTCAGTTCCGGCGACCCGCGCATGAGCGGAAGCATGCACATGGTGTACGAGATCATCCTGCAGGCCTACGGCTGGCAAAAGGGCTGGGAGACCGTCATGCGCATCGGTGCCAATTGCCGCCGGTTCACCCGACAGGGCAGCGAAGTCCAGTGGGAAGTCTGCGCCGGCGAGGCGGCCTGCGGCATGGCCATCGACACCTACGCCCTGCCCGCCGTGGCCCGGGCCGGGCCGGGGCGGATGGGCTTCCGGCTGCCCGATGGCCTCACCGTGGTCAATCCGGACGGCATCGGCGTCCTGAAAGGAGCACCTCACCCCGAGCTGGCCGAGCTGTTCGTGCAGTTCGTGCTGTCGGAAACCGGGCAGAAACTGTGGATCCTGAGGCCCCGGACGCCCGGAGGACCGCGCCTTTACGCCCTGCACCGGCTGCCGGTGATTCCGGGGCTGGTGCGCCAGTACTCCGACGATGCCGTGGTCAACCTGAATCCCTTTGAGTTCGAGGGCGGCGTGGAGTTCGACCCCGAGAAGAAGAACGCCCGCTGGCAGATACTGAACGATCTTTTCGGGGCGTGGATCATCGACACCCATTCTGAGCTGGCCCGGGCGTGGCGCCGCCTGCGGCACCTGCCCGACGATCACCCGGACAGGCGCAGGCTGCTGCGGCCGCCCATATCGGAGCAGGAGATGCTGGAGCTGGCCGAACACAAGTGGGATAACCCCTACTTCCGGGCCGAGACGGTTTCTCAATGGGCGGCCGAGGCGCGGAACCTTTACCGCAGACTGGCTGGGGGCGAGTGATGGTGGCAGTGGAGTTCAGCGGTGTCACGAAGCGCTATGGCGACACGGTGGCTGTGCAGGAGGTCTCCTTCCGGGTCGAGAAGGGAGAGCTATTCTTCCTGCTGGGGCCTTCGGGATGCGGAAAGACGACCATCCTGCGGATGATCGCCGGCTTCCTGGAGCCGGATCGAGGGGCCATCCTCTTCGACGGCGAGCCCATAACCCCCGTGCCGGCGCATAAACGAAACACGGGCATGGTCTTCCAGACCTACGCCCTGTGGCCCCACATGCGGGTCTCCGAAAACGTCGCCTATGGCCTCCGCGAGCGCAGCGTCCCACGAGCCGAGAGGGAACGCAGGGTCAACGAGGCCCTCCAGACCGTCCGAATGGGGCACCTGCGCGACCGC
The DNA here is from genome assembly GCA_964572825.1 of uncultured candidatus Brocadiaceae bacterium. GTDB lineage: Bacteria > Planctomycetota > Brocadiia > SM23-32 > SM23-32 > CAYVBE01. Next base: position 13,151 of record CAZNGS010000045.1, on the reverse strand, counting down.
ATGCCCAACCAGCTCTCCGGAGGGCAGCAGCAGCGGGTGGCCCTGGCCAGGGCGCTGGTCATCGAGCCGGACGTGGTCCTGCTGGACGAGCCGCTCTCGAACCTGGACGCGCGCCTTCGGCTGGACATGCGCGGCGAGATCCGCCGCATCCACGAGGAGACCGGCATCACCATGATCTACGTCACCCACGACCAGAAGGAAGCGCTTTCCATGGCGGACCGCATGGCGGTCATGGACATGGGGACTGTCCAGCAGGTGGGCGCACCCCGCGCGGTCTACCGCCGCCCGCTGAACCGCTTCGTGGCGGAGTTCGTGGGTGAGACGAACATGCTGCCGGGCACGCTCGTGAGCGTTGGAGATCGGACCGGACTGGTGGAAACCGCCCCGGGCAACCTGACCGCCGCCCTGCCCGACCATCCGCCCGCAGAGGGAGCGGCGGTTCTGTGCATGGTCCGTCCGGAATGCCTGCGCATCGGCCCCGGGGAGCAGAACACCCTCTCTGCACGGCTGGCGGACAGCGTCTACCTGGGGGAGGTGGAGCAGTTCCTGCTGTCAGCCGGTGACGTCCAGCTCCGGGCGGTTCAGGCCAATCCCGGCGCCGTCCCTCCGCAGAAGGGCCGGGAGATGCAGGTGCATTTCGATCCGGCCGACGCCGTCATAATCGCCGACGAGGAAGAACCTGAACCGTGAAAGCGACCCGCAACGTCATACTGCTCGTCCTGTTTGCTTTCCTGGGCATCTTCCTGTTCTACCCTCTCAGCTATTCCTGCACACAGGCTTTTTTCGACGGCTCCATGCGCCTGCAGTCCGGTGACGTGCGGGACTGGCAGACATTCTGTGTCTCCCTCATGCGGGGTGAAACGGAGCCTCGATCCCCGGCCGGGCGCATCTGGGAGCTGCTGCCGCAGGCTGCGCGTGCGGCCGCGCGCCGCATCGCGTCCGGGCGTGCGATAGACGAGGCGGACCGGGAGCGGCTTCTGGAGGGGGTGAACAGAAACGTAGTTCAGAACCCGGGTTTCTATCGCCCCCGGGACTTCCAGCGGATCGAGATTCCCGAACAAATCGCCCCCCTGCTCGGCCGGGAGCGCTCCGAGCTCACCCCCGCCCGGGTGGAGCGCGTCAACCGACGCCTGCTGGAGGCCGCCCTGCCGGACTGCGTCGAGCGGCTGGCCACCGACAGCGGGCACTTCACGCTCACATTCTTCAAGTACTTCTGGACGGACACCCTCACGCGGCGCTCCATACTGAACAGCCTGGCGCTGGCGTGCGTGGTCACGGTGCTCACCGGCGCCATCGCCCTGCCGCTGTCCCTTTTCGTCGTGAAGTATCGATTCCCGGCCAGGGGACTCCTGAGCGGGCTCCTGCTGCTGCCCATGATCATGCCCCCGTTCGTGGGCGCCATCGGCATGCGGCAGGTGCTGGCGCGGTTCGGCTCGGTCAACCTGCTCCTGCTGCGCTCCGGGCTCATCGAGCAGCCTATCGACTGGCTGGGCGGCGCCCAGTTCTGGGGCGTGGTCATCCTGGAGGTGCTTCATCTCTACCCCATCATGTACCTGAACTTCGCCGCCGCCCTGGCGAATATAGACCCCGCACTGGAGGAGGCCGGTCTCAACATGGGGTCGAGCGGGCTGCGCCTGTTCCGCCGGGTGACGCTGCCGCTGATGATGCCCGGCCTGTTCGCGGGATCGGTGATCGTGTTCATCTGGGCCTTCACGGACCTGGGCACGCCCCTGGTGTTTGGTTTCGATCGGGTGGTGCCCGTCCTCATCTTCAACCAGGTCACCGACCTGTCCGGCAACCCCCAAGGGTACGCTCTGGTGGTGGGCGTGCTGGCGATGACCGTGCTGATATTCCTGGCGGCGAAACGGCTGTTTGGGGTGCGCTCCCACGCGGGCATGGGCCGGGGCTCGACCGGGCGCACCGAGAAGCGCACGAGCCGGCTGGGCGGCACACTGATCGGGGCCTTCATTCTGGTTATTGTGGGCCTGGCCTGCCTCCCGCACGCCGCCGTCCTGCTCACCGCGCTGCAGGAGCGCTGGTTCATGAGCGTCCTGCCGACGGACTACACCCTGGCGCATTTCGGCGAAGCCTTCGGGGACAAACTGACCCTCACCAGCATCCGCAACAGCCTGGCGTACAGCGGCCTGAGCACGGTTGTCGACCTGGGACTGGGCATCATGATCGCTTACGTGCTGGTTCGGCATTCCTTCCGGGGTGCCTCGCTGCTGGACGCCGTCGTGATGCTGCCGCTGGCCATTCCGGGGCTGGTGCTGGCCTTTGGATACGTGGCTGCCTTCTCCAGGATACCCGTGAGCGCCGAGCAGAACGTCGTCGTCCGGGCGATGCTCTCGGTGTGGAATGCCCTGGACCCGCGTCACAACCCGGTCGCCCTGCTGGTGGTGGCCTACGCCGTGCGGCGGCTGCCGTACATGGTGCGTGCCGCCTATGCGGGCTTTCAGCAGGTGCACGTCCAGTTCGAGGAGGCCGCAATCAACCTGGGGTCGCACCCCCTGAAGGCGATGGCGCGGATAACGGTGCCCCTGCTCAGTGCCAACCTGGTGGCCGGCGGGATTCTTACCTTCTCGTTTGCCATGCTCGAGGTGAGCGACAGCCTGATCCTGGCCATGCAGGAGCGCTTCTACCCGATCACAAAGGGAATTTACGCCCATATCCAGCACATCCCCGACGGGCCCTACACCGCCAGCGCGCTGGGAGTATGGGCGATGGCCTTCCTGGGGGTGTCACTGGTGGCGGCCGGCCTGCTGATGGGACGCAGAATGGGCCAGATATTCCGCGCCTGAGCCGGCCCCGGCGATGAGTTCGCGGGCGCGAATCCTCGGATTTCCCGGTCTCTACGCCCTGCCGCAGGTGGAAACCATGTCCTGGCAAAGCAACCTGTCGGACTTGCACGATCTCCGCCGGTGTGCTACCGTGCACAAGGAGGGCAGCTAACCAGCCGCATTCTTTCTCGCGGGATACCGCATGATCTACCAGAAACAGGAGTTTGTGCAGGACGACACGGGAGACGAGGAGTTCCCGATCAAGGTGATCGACCGTCTGCAGTCTCTGGATGACGAGGACGTGCGTTTCCTTGGCCGTGCCACGCTCAATATGCGCACACCGCTGGGCATTCAGCAGATACCCATCTCTTTCGAGATCGAAGCGGACGATATCGAGGACGCCTTTGAGCAGTACACCGAGGCAGCCACGCCCAAGGTGGAAGAAGTCCGCCGGCGCATGCAGGAGCAGATCGACCGCCTGCGCCAGGAGCAGGATAGAAGAATAGTGACGCCGGATCAAACCGCCGGGGGCCCGGGACAGCAGATCATCGACTTCGGCGACCTGAAGGGCGGCCAGTAGTCCGGCGACCCCTCACGGCTCCCCCCTATCGTGGCGGGCCGCCGCGAATCTGCGGCGCAGCACCCTGTTGAAGACCGTTGACAGCAGGTATACCGCGCCGGCGATGAGCACGATCGTGGCCCCGGTGGGAAGGTCGTAGGGATAGGAGAGCGCCAGCCCCCCCGTGGTGCAGAGTGCGCCGATCACCAGGGCCATGAGCATCATTCCCTTCAGGCTCCGCGCGTAGTGCCCTGCCGTCGCCGCCGGCAGGGTGAGCAGCGCAATAACCAGGATGATCCCCACCACCTGGACCAGGATGACCACCGTCAGCGCCGTCAGACAGAGCAGCAGCAGGTAGAACACGTCCACGTTGATCCCCTGCACCCGCGCGAATTCCTCGTCGAAGCAGATGGCCAGGAAGCGCTTGTAGAAAAGCAGCACGGTGACCAGAATCGCGGCGTCCAGTCCGGCGGTCAGCAGGACGTTCTCCGGTTTGACCAGCAGTATGTTGCCGAACAGGTAGCTCATCAGGTCGGCTTTGTAGCCGGGCGTCTTGTACATGAAGACCACGCCGATGGCCATCCCGATGGCCCAGAGCGCGCCGATGATCGTGTCCTCGCTCTGCCGTGCGCGCAGGCTGACCAGCCCGATGATCAGCGCGGCCACCAGGGCCGCACAGAGCGCCCCGGTCAGGGGGCTGTAATGGAGGAAATACGCAATGCCCATTCCTCCCAGCACCGTGTGCGCTATGCCCCCGCTGATGAACGTTACGCGCTTGACCACCACGTAGGTGCCGATGATGGCACACGCCAGGCTGGCCAGCAGCCCCGCCGCCAGCGCCCGCTGCATGAATCCATGGCTGAGAAGCGCCCTGGCGAACTCCGCCATCCGCCCTGCTCCCGTTCATTCGTCGTGGTGTTGCACCATGCGGACCGGTCCGCTGTAGATCGCCTCGATGATGTCCCCCGTCAGCTCTTCGGTCTGGTGGCAGAAGACCCTCTGGTGCACGCAGGCCACCCGGTCCACGTGTTCGGTGACGCACCCGACGTCGTGGGAGACCAGCAGGATGGTCATGCTCTGGCTCAACTCCTCCAGCAGCGCGTATATCTCGTGCTCGACGTGGTGATCGACTTCCGCCGTGGGTTCGTCCAGCAGCAGCACACGGGGACGGGTCGCCAGGGCCCGGGCGATCAGCGTGCGTTTGCGCTGCCCGCCCGAGAGCGTGCCGAACCTCCGGTCCTGCAGGCGGGTCAGCTCCACCGCCTCCAGTGCCTGTAGTGCCGCCTCGCGGTCTTCCTGGCGGTAGCGCCACACCAGGCGGGACTGCCCCACCCGCCCGGTGAGGACGACATCCCGGACGCTGATGGGGAAATCCAGCTCCAGCCGGGAGCTCTGCGGCACGTAACCCAGCGACTGCCGCGCCGCCTGCGGCGGTCCACCCAGAACCAGCACCTCGCCGCTTTCGGGCTGCTCCAGCCCCAGGATGAGCTTCAGCAGAGTGGTTTTCCCGCCGCCGTTGGGCCCGATGATCCCCAGGAATTCCCCCGCCGGAACCGTCAGGTTGACGTTCTCCAGAACGAGAGGACCGTCGTAGCGGAAATCCAGCCCCCGGATCTCCACGGCCCTCTCCTGCTCGTTCATCGCATTGCTCGGGCAAAGGCGTGCGCCATCTCGCGCATGCTGGCGAAGTAATCCCCGGCCAGCGGATCAACCGGAACGACCTGGCCGCCGATCTCGTGGGCAACCACCTCCGCGCTCCGGTCGCTGAACTGTTCCTGGACGAAGATCACCTTGATCCCCTCCCGGCGCGCCGTCTCGATCAGGTCCTTCAGAGCGCGGGCACTCGGCTCCTTGCCCTCGATCTCGATGGGTATCTGCTCCAGGCCGTAGGCGTCCGCAAAATACCCGAATGCCGGATGGAACACCATGAAGCGGCGTGTGCTCAGACCACTGACGACATCGCGCACCTCCCGGTCCAGCTCACTCAGGTCCGCCAGCAGGGATTCAAGGTTGGCGCGGTATTCATCCGCGTGTTGGGGATCTCGTTCGACCAGCGCGGCGCAGATATTCTTTGCCATCGTCTGCACGTTGGCGGGGTCCAGCCAGACGTGGGGGTCCCTCTGGGCCTGTTCGTCCGAGGACTCGTTGTGCTCCTCCCCGTGGTGCTGATGTGCCTCCATCCGGCGCAGTTCGATTCCCGCACCGGTGTCCACCATTCTCATGTCCGGATTGGCACTCTCTATCTTGTCGCGGATGATTTTTTCGAACGGGACGCCTATCAGGAAATACACGTCGGCCCCGGCCAGCCTGGCCATCTGGGAAGGGGTCGGCTCGTAGGTATGGGGGCTGTGTCCGGGCTCGACAAGCACGTCCACCCGCGCGTGGGCCCCCGCCACTCTCTCCACGAACAGGGCCTGCGGCGGGATGGTCACGAAGCACCGGATCGGCCGCCCGCTCTCCGGAGCGGGCTTTTCAGGTCGAGCCCTGTCGCAGCCCGCCAGGCACAAAGCGATCACGGCCACAGGAAACCATGTTCCAGCTCGCATGTCCGTGCCATCCTCGGAAAGGGTGAATGTGTCGCGTACCGGAGACGGCGCTCGTCGCCGGCAAACCGGTCCGGTCTCACCGTTCATGCGATCCGGACCGGGCCGTTCGTCCAGTCGGCGTCATCACGCTTGCGCAACGGCCAGGCGATCGCCCAGCAGCCGGACGTGGCTCATCTCTTCCCGGATGATCTCGTCAATCCAGTCCCGCCCCAGGTCCTCGGGAACCGATTCCTGAATGCCCAGGTAGTAGATGATGGTCTCCTTCTCCAGGTCAATCGCCTTGCGCAGCACCTGTGTCGTGGAGCGTCGCGCATCCAGCCACTCGTTGGGGTCTTGCCTGAGGCCGAAGACTCGGCCGTCTGCGACCGCCCGCAGGTAGGCGCGCACTTCGTCGTTCGGGTCATAGAGCGGTTCAGGACTTTGCTCCGAGGCAACCCGACTGCTCATCTCTTTGAACGTTTTCAGGTGGTTCCTCTCCATCCCCGCCAGGTCTGTCAGCGCGGCCCGCAGTGACGTATCATCCGCCATCTCCGCCGCCCGCTCGTAGAAACGGGCGCCGTTGCGCTCTATCTGTTGGGCGATCTGGAAGACTTCACCCGCGTTGAACCTCGTGGTCATTGTTCCGGAGCCTCCTCGGCGCCCGCGGCCGGGCTGCGCCTGGACAGTTGGGTGTCGAGCGCCAGCAGTCCCTGGGGCGAGTCCCCGACCAACCTGAGCCTGTGCACGATCTGGTCGGCGGACGCCTCTTCCTCCACCTGCTCCCTGACGAACCACTGCAGGAAAGCGCTCGTGGCGTGATCCCTCTCCTCCGCCGCGACGTCCACCAGCTTGTGGATCGCCGCCGTGACCTTACGTTCGTGCTCCGCCACGTTCTCGAAGACGGCCAGCGGAGAATCCCACTGGGCCGGGGGTGCTTCGATGGCTTTCAGCACCGCCCTGCGCCCGCGTTCGACCACAAAGTCGTAAAACTTCAGGGCATGGCTCAGTTCCTCCTGAGCCTGCACCCGCATCCAGTTGGCGAAGCCGGTCAGGCCCTGCTCCTCGAAGTAAGCCGACATGGCAAGGTAAAGATAGGCCGAGTAGAGCTCGGCATTCAACTGGTCCAGCAATTCGTCGTGCATCCGATCCCCCAACATGGTCCGCACCCCCATGAGCGAATGGAAGCAAGCCGCCGGGCCTGATCGCCCTCACGGCCTGCGAAACACCTCTCCCTCCACCTCAGGATACCATTGCTGCCCTCGCCCTGCAAGAATCGGCAGTGGCAGGGTACGCATAGCGCCGCCGCAACGGATGCCGGGCGCCAGATTCTGGCCCCGGGGCACCGTGTCGATCAGGCGGGGTCGCCCGAGCCGGCGGATCGGCCGTTGCTTCCGGCACGGGCGAAACGGAACGGTCCCGGCCGGCCTAAGTGAATTGAGGTAAATGCCTTCCGGCTGCCAAACAGCCGGCGCGGCGGGGACGCCGCGCCTACCTCTTGGGGTAGGTCCGGCGTCTCGCCGGACCGGAGTTCGTACGATCTGGGGAGCCGGGCCTTGCCTTCTGTCCAGGTAGTTGAGCCAGCGTGCCCTCAGCGCGTCGGGTTTCGCAAACCGGAAAAGATTTATCTCGTATCGCTTAGCTGCGCCCGCAGTTGCAACCGGGCCGCCGAGCAGTTAGGCTTGTTCGCCCGGATTGCAGGCATCAGTGAAGGTTAACTGAAAGGAGGACGGCTGTGCTGAGCGACCTGGAGATCGCCCAACAGGCTGAACTGCGCAGGATAGAGGACGTGGCCGCCGAGGCCGGCATCGAACGCGATGAGTTGGAGCTCTACGGAGATTACAAGGCCAAGGTCAAGCTGGACCTTCTCAAGCGGCTGGCCGATCGGCCCAGCGGTAAGTACATCGACGTGACCGCCATCACGCCCACTCCGCTGGGCGAGGGCAAGACTGTCACCACCATCGGCCTGACGCAGGCCCTCTGCCACATCGGCAAGAATGCCTTTGTCTGCATCCGGCAGCCTTCCCTGGGACCCGTGTTCGGCATCAAGGGCGGCGCCGCCGGGGGCGGCCACAGCCAGGTGGTGCCCATGGAGGACTTCAACCTGCACCTGACGGGCGACGTGCACGCCGTCAGCATCGCCCATAACCTGGCGGCCGCGTTCCTGGACAACCACCTGCGGCGCAAGAACCGCCTGAACGTCGATCCAAAGACCATCTCCTGGAACCGCGTCGTGGACTTGAATGACCGCTGGGCTCTGGAGGAGGTCGTGATCGGCCTGGGCAGGGGATTCGTCCGTAAGAGCGGATTCGACATCAGCGTGGCCAGCGAACTGATGGCTGTGCTGGGCCTGGCGAAGAACCTGCAGGACCTCCGGGAAAGGGTCGGCCGCTGCGTCGTGGCCTACACCTACGATGGCGAGCCGGTGACCTGCGAGGACCTGGGGTGCGCGGGCGCCATGACGGTCCTGCTCAAAGACGCCCTCAAACCGACCCTCATGCAGACCCTCGAGGGCGGGCCGGCCTTCGTCCACACCGGACCGTTCGCCAACATCGCGCACGGTAACAGCAGTATCCTGGCGGACATGATGGCGATGAAGCTGGCCGACTACGTGGTGACCGAGAGCGGCTTCGGGGCCGACATCGGCATGGAGAAGTTCATGAACATCAAGTGCCGCGTGAGCGGCCTGGTGCCGAACGCCGTGGTGATCGTGGCCACCGTGCGCGCCCTGAAGATGCACAGCGGCCAGTTCAAGGTCGTGCCCGGCAGGCCGCTGCCTCCGGACCTGCTGGAGGAAAACCCCGAGGCTGTCGCCGCGGGCTGCGAGAACCTGCAGAAGCACATCGAGAACGTTGCCATGTTCGGCGTGCCGTCCGTGGTGTGCATAAACAGGTTCACCGACGACAGGGACTCCGAAGTCGAGGCCATCCGCCAGAAGGCCCGGCAAGCCGGCGCGGAAAACGTGGTGGTGAGCGAAGTCTGGGCCAGGGGCGGCGAAGGCGGCACGGAAGTCGCCGAAGCGGTCGTTGATGCCTGCGAGAAAACCAATGATTTCGAACTTCTCTACCCGGACAGCGCCGCCATTGAGCAGAAGATTGAGACCATAGCGACACGGGTCTACGGCGCCGACGGCGTGGAGTACTCCCGGACCGTCCGGCGCAAGATCAAACAGTTCACGAAGCTGGGCTACGACAACCTGCCCATCTGCATGGCGAAGACCCACCTCTCCCTCTCGCACGATCCGGCCCTCAAGGGCCGTCCCACGGGATACACGCTGCCGGTGCGGGACATCCGGCCGTCCCTGGGCGCGGGATTCCTTTACCCCCTCTGCGGTGACATGCGCACCATACCGGGACTGCCCTCCCGACCCGCCGGAGAGGACGTGGACATCGACGAGGAGGGCAACGTGGTAGGGCTGTTCTGAGCGGCGGTTCGGCCCGACCGAGTAGCCCGCCGCTGTCCTGCAAGGCCTGCTTTCGTACAACGGGAGCGGGCCGGCCTCCCTGACGCCGCCTTCGCAGGCCCGGCGGATGGGCAGCCACTCTCAATCGGTCGTCAACCTGCGTAGTCTCACTGTAGCCTTCCCGGCGCTGATCAGCCCGACGCGCATCATTCCGAGCGACGTCGGCTGGTGCTCGGGGTAGTTGTGGAGAAGGGGGCAATGAGGAAGGCGTCCCGCCGGAGACACGCGGAAGGTCCGCGTGGCTGCGAGCAAAGACGAGCAACGGTCGCGCCGCCTCCGCAGGGTCACGAGGAATTCGCATTTCTCGTCGCCAGCTTGTATGATACATGCCGTTGGCGCGAAACGCGTTAGCGACGGGCCGGTGTTGCCAGGAATTCTCCACCTGTCCGAGTCAGGGGGTTTGTGGCAGCAGCGTGCCTCAGTCATTGATCGAACCCGTGGTGCGGCTGAGCTGCAGAAGTGGCTTGTGCGGGGGGGCGGTTAATCTCTGCCTTCGCTTCAAGGGGGGGCGACTGATCCGGAGCGTGATGGCTTGGCGTTGGCGCTGTAGTGTTCGGCGCCCTGACTGGCCGTCGTATAGCCGCACGGGACCCGCACCAGGAGATGCAAGTCCGAATGGCTGAAAGAAGGGAGTCCTCTGCCACACCAGGCACCGAGGACGATGAGCATGGATTCCTGCCGGTCTGTGTAGAAGCACTGATGGCCGATGCTGCGGTCCCCGTGGACCTCTACCTGCGCCACGGGGATCCGCCCTGGTTCGACCTGTTTCGTCCGAGCGGACAGGTCCTGGATCGGGAGACCATTCGACTGCTGCGCGACAACGAGATCAGCGATGTTTACGTGCCCGCGGAGGAGTGCGAGGCACTCGGAGGCTACCTGGAGGAAAGGCTCACAGCTTTGCCCGACCTGGCCGACGCGCAGCAGGAGGAAGCGTGGACGGCGTTCTACGGCTGCGCCGGCGAGATCATGCGGACCGTTTTTCGCGATCCCTCCTCGGGGGACCACATCGGGCGCGTGGCAAAGCTGGCCCCGGCGGTGATCCACTTCGTCTTGAGCAGCCTCGATCCGCTCGCCGCGGTCACCGCCCGGATCGGGCTTCATTATCACCTCTGGACCCACAGTGTGAACGTGTGTATGCTGCTGGTCACGAACAGCGCTGAGCTTCTGGGCATCCGCGATGAGCGTCGGTTGACCGAGATCGCCCTGGGCGGCCTGCTGCATGACATGGGTAAGTCCCGCCTGCCCCGCGATATCCTGGAGAAGCCCGGCCAGTTGACCGATCAAGAGTTCGAGCAGGTCAAGCGCCATCCGACATGGGGGTTGGAGATAGTCCGACCGCACCTGGAGGTGCGTGAGCCGACTCGAGACGTCATTCGGAACCATCACGAACACTATGACGGCAGCGGCTATCCGGACGGGTTGTGCGGCCCCGAAGTCAGCGCCCTGGTCCAGCTTGCGACGATTGTGGACGTGTACGACGCCATCACCACCCGACGGGCCTACGCGGACGCGGTCACTCCCTACCAGGCGCTGCGAACGATGATTGAGGAAATGCCGGGGCACTTCGGGCTGCCCCTGCTGAAAGAGTTCATCCAGTTCCTGGGCTCCGAGGGGGAGATGCGGGACTCGCGGGACTGAGGGGGCGCTCGCCGGACCGGGGCGGCATCAGTCGGGCCCGGCCTGCAGCGAGGCCTGCACGAATCCGGCAAAGAGCGGATGGGGTCGGGTGGGCTTGCTTTTGAACTCGGGGTGAAACTGCACGCCCACGAACCAGGGATGCCCGTCCAGCTCGACTACTTCCACCAGGTCTTTCTCCGCAAACATCCCCACGCACCGAAGGCCGTGCTGCTCCAGCAGGTCCCGGTAGGCGTTATTGAACTCGTAGCGGTGCCGGTGCCTCTCGTGGATCACCTCCCGCCCGTAGATGTCTCGCGTGAGGGAGCCCTCGGCCAGCGTGCAGGGCTGGGCGCCCAGGCGCATGGTGCCGCCGAGGTCGGAGACGTCGCGTTGCTCTTCCAGCAGGCTGATGACCGGATGGGGAGTTCCCTTGTCCAGCTCGGTGGAGTTGGCATCCCGCAGTCCGCAGACGTTGCGGCTGAACTCGATCACGGCGCACTGCATGCCCAGGCAGATGCCGAAGAACGGGATGCCCCGCTCGCGGGCATAGCGGGCGGCTTCGATCTTGCCCTGCACCCCCCGGGTGCCGAAGCCGCCGGGCACGAGGATGCCCCTCACGCCGTCCAGCCGGTCCGCCGCGCCGTTCTGCTCGATGGTCTCGGCCTCCACGCGTCGGATCCCCACCCGGGCCCGGTTGGCGATGCCCCCGTGCTGGAGGGCGGCGTAGATGGACTCGTAAGCCGACTGCCGCATGATGTATTTGCCCACCACGGCCACCTCGGTGGTGCGCTCGGGATTCTCCAGCCGGTCGAGCATCTGGCGCCATTCGGTCAGGTCCGCCTCAGGCGTGTCGAGGCCGAGGCGGCGGCAGATGAGGGGGTCCAGGCCCTGATTGTGCAGCATGATGGGGATGCGGTAGATATTCGGCCTGGCGTCCAGCTCCTCGATGACACACTCCCGGTCCACGTTGCAGAACAGGGCCACCTTGCGGAAATGCTCCTCGCGCATGGCCCGCTCGGTGCGGCAGATGAGCACGTCGGGGATGATGCCGATCTGGCGCAGGGTGGCGACGCTGTGCTGGGTGGGCTTGGTCTTGAGCTCCTGGGCGGCCTTCAGGTAGGGCACCAGGGTCAGGTGCACGAACAGGCAGTTGCCCCGGCCGTAGTCGTGGCCGAGCTGGCGAATGGCCTCCAGGAAGACCTGCGCCTCGATGTCCCCCACGGTGCCGCCGATCTCCGTGATGGCCACGTCCACGTCGGGCGCATCGAGCTTGCGTATGCCCGCGTTGATCTCATCGGTGACGTGGGGGATCATCTGGACGGTCTTGCCCAGGAAATCGCCGCGGCGCTCCTTCTCCAGCACGGATCGATAGATGCTCCCCGTGGTCAGGTTGCAGTCCCTGTCCATTACTGCGTCGGTGAACCGGGTGTAGTGTCCCAGGTCCAGGTCTGTCTCCGCCCCGTCGTCAGTTACGTACACCTCTCCGTGCTCGTAGGGGTTCATGGTGCCGGGGTCCACGTTGACGTAGGGGTCCAGCTTCTGGATGCGGACCTTCAGCCCCCGGCTCTCCAGCAGCAGGCCGATACTCGCCGAATTCAGCCCCTTTCCGAGCGATGAGCAGACTCCGCCGGTCACGAAAATATGCCTGGTCATATCCCCTCATCCCCTGGCAGTGGAACAGCGGCGATTGTAGGAGAGGCCCGGCGCTGCCGCAAGGTCCGGCGCTCCGCCGGACGGCGGGGGCGAAGAACGCGGTGCGTTCTTCGAGGCAAGCGGGGAGGAATTGCGGGCAGCGGAGCGACGCCGTTGTTGCGGTTGGACTATCTCCGGCTGGCGATTCAGGTGGTGAAGGTTCTGTCCCCCTCCGGTTGAATCGCCCCGATGGGGCTCTATGTTAGTTTTTCGCTGTTGACTCAGGGCTCTGGCGCCTCCGGCGCCGCCGCCCTGGGCTAATCTTGAGACGGCCCTGCGGGCCTGACAGCAACGACCCGCGGCGAACGGAGCGGTGCTCCATCTTGGCCATTGCGAGGGATCCCGCTCCGGCGGGACCCCGTGGCAATCTCCTCGTTTGGTGCGCTACACCGAATGCCCTGACGCTGGCCCGTGTCCGTCCGGCCGTTGATCCGTCAGCCCGCCGCACGGCGGACGTGTCACTGTTAGCAGCCTGTTGAAAAATGTAGCTCAGCCGCCCCCGGCTGAGAGTCCACAGG
>CAZNGS010000044.1:0-34868 GCA_964572825.1 uncultured candidatus Brocadiaceae bacterium | reverse complement strand
CCGCTGATTACCTCGGGTGCCCAGCAAGATTGATCCTCCCGATTCGGTTTTCCAATCAGCCACATTATAGCATAGTCAACAAGGAATTCCCGGACTTTTCGGCCGCCTTTTGGAAGCAAGGGCGGTCCCTGCGCGTGCGCCGGCACAAGCCGCTGTGGAATGCCGGGGGTAAGTTCCTGCCCCTGAAGGCGACCGAGTCAGGCATCGGTCGGCTTCCTGGATCGCCGGACGGAGGGGAGTGAACCGATGAGTGCACGGATACTGCTCAAGTTACTTGTGGTCGGCACGCTACTGCTGCCCGCCTGCGGGCGGGAAGAAGCCCCCACGCCGGTCGGCACGAAGGCTCGCAAGCGGGTGACGGTCAGCGTGCTGCCTTTCCTTTCCTTCGGTCCCCTCTTTATCGCCCAGGAGGAGGGCTACTTCGCCGAACAGGGCCTGGAGGTGGAGTTTGTGGACCTGCGCCGCACGCAGTTCGGCGTGCCGGCGCTCATCACGGGCCGGTTGGACGTTTTGGCCGCGGGCATGACGGCCGGGGTGCTCAACAGCGTCGCCAGAGGGGCAGACGTGCGAATGGTGGCCGAAAGAAGCCACGTCGGCTATCCGGGGCATGAATGCACCTGGTTCGGGGCACTCGCACGTCCCGAGGTGGTCACCGGAGGTTCGTTGAGACCTGGCCCGCGGGGTCTCCGTGTAGCCACCCCACGGGATGTCGTGCACGGCATGATGCTGGACCTTCTGCTGGCGGATGCCGGGCTGAGGCAGGAGGACGTGACGGTCCGCTTCGTTCAGTATCCGGCGCTGCCGGAGGCCGTCGATTCGGGTGCTATCGACCTGGCCATCGTGGGTGAGCCCTGGTTGACCCGCGTCGTGGAAACGGGTAGTGCCCGGCTGTGGATGGCCGGGGAAGACATCGTGCCGGGCGCACAGATCGGCGCCATTTCCTACGGACCACGGCTGTTGAATGCGGACCGCGATTTGGGGCGGCGCTTCATGGTGGCGAACCTGAAGGGAGTTCGGCAGTACAACCAGGGCAAGACCGAACGCAACCTCCAAATACTGGCGCGCCGGACCGGGTTGGAAGCCGAGCTGCTCCAGCGACTCTGCTGGCCCACCATGCGCAACGACGGAATGCTGAACGTGGAAAACGTGATGGAGTTCCAGCGCTGGGCGGATGCGCAAGACTTGCTGGAGCGACGGCTGGAGGCACAGGAATTCTGGGAGCCCGCATTTGTGGAGGAGGCCGCGCGCGCCGGGCCCCCTCCCGCGCCTCACGGGCCGTGATTCATATTGCCCGACGGGATGCGCCTTATGGCCAGCGTGGCGCCCAGCCGCAGCACGAAGGAGACCAGGAACAGGGCGTGGAAGCCTACCACGGTTACGCCGCACACCTGCCACGTGGCATCGCCGAATATCTGCAGCAGGATGCCCGCCAGCAGTGAGCCCAGTCCGCCCGTCAGGCACCCTACGCAGGTGGAGGCGGCCATGTACATGGGCACGTGGCCGGGTGAGCGTAGGCGCGTGATCAGCTTGGTGGCGGCGTTGAGGGCGGCTTCGCTGGCCACGCCTCCGATCACGGCGGCGGGCGCAAGCCACAGCAGCGCCGTCCTCGGGGTGGCCAACATCCAGAACAGCGGCAGCAGCGCCCAAAAGGTGTGACCGACCCGCAGCACGGGCTTCACGCCGCAACGGTCGATCAGCGCGCCGCTCCAGGGCGCCGTCAGCACCGCCGACGCCAGCGGAACCAGGATGAGCACCAGCGACCCGCCGAAGAAATTCCGTTTGATGCCCAGGTTCTCCACGAAATAGAGGACGGCCAGCGAGCCGCCCAGCGTCATGCCGAAGGTCCAGAGCCCGTTAAACACCAGCCACGGGCGGAAGCGGTGGTCCTCCAGGGGCACCAGCAGCCCGCGCCAGAGCGACTTGCGCGGCGGCTTCGACATGGGCGGCTCCGGGATGGTGCGGTGGATGAACAGGTCCGTCAACCCCAGCACGAACCCCACCGCGAAGACCGCCAGCAGGCTGCACATCTGGGAGCGGCCGCCGAACCGGTCCAGGGCGTAGCCGATCGGCACCACCACGCACAGGTTGGCCAGGGCGATCCACGCCCGACGCCGGCCCATGAAACGCCCGTGACCCTCCTCGGGGATCAGGTCGGCCAGCCATGAGAACCACGGAGGGGCCGCGATGGCGGCCAGGCAGTTGGAAAGGATAAGCACGCCCATGAACGCCACGCGGGCCAGGGGTTGGGAGCTGTGAAACAGGAAATAGGCCGCCACAATGGCCCCTGCCCGCAGGATGCGGCTGAAAAGCGCCGCCGCAAACCACAGCCCCTTCCGGCTGCCCGTGCGGCCGACGATGTGGGCGGAAAGAAGCTGGAAAACCAGCGTGAACGACGACAGGGAGGCCAGCAAACCCCACTGCCAGTACTGCATGCCCAGCAGATTGCCGAATGTCGTCAGGAAGATACCCGACAGCAGGGCGAAGTGGATCATACCCATCGCGCCCGTGACGATGTGCTTCCGCATGATGCTGGGAAGCTCCCACGGGTAGACGACGTCCGCCTCGGACTCCGCCTCGCGGGTGAAGATGTTGCCGAGGAACGACGATTTGGCCATGGAACCGCTCCGGAGGGTGCGTCGGGCCGGATGCCGGGGATACAGTCGAATCGTAGCACTCCACCGGGTGCTGTCAACGGTTTCGAGACAGAATGCCCCCGGCATCCCGAAAAAAGGGCGCCCGCCGATCGAGACGCCAGAAAGACGGGCGCGGATTCACCTGGAGATGGAGCGGGCGATGGGATTCGAACCCATAACAACTGGCTTGGAAGGCCAGAGCTCTGCCGATTGAGCTACGCCCGCGCCGTACTGGTGGTGGGCAGGGGAGGATTCGAACCTCCGAAGGCAAACGCCAACAGATTTACAGTCTGTCCCCTTTGGCCGCTCGGGAACCTGCCCACCGATCATTCCGATGCCGGCCTGCTGAGCGGCCCGGCCGGTGGCATTCCTGGAGCTAGTGAGGGGATTCGAACCCCTACCCTGCGGTTTACAAAACCGCTGCTCTGCCGTTGAGCTACACTAGCGGCGCCAACTGCGCAAAAAACCACTATAAATCCCGCTGCCCGCGATTGCAAGTGCTTGGCCTCTGCCACGGCGCTCCCATCTTCGAAGGCACGGAGGCGAACCTCCAGAGCCCTAAAAAGTTTCGTGTTGTAGTGCTACAATCTGGAAGACGTGCGGGTCAGAAGCTACGTGGGGCTGCGCAACACGTATGCGCTGCTGAACGCGGTGATGTATTTCGTCAGTGCGGTGATCGGGGCCAAGCCGAGACTGAACTTGATCTTCAAGAAAATATGCGAGAAGGCCCAACGATTCTACGAGATTGCCGCTTTTTTTCACTACGCAGTGGCCGATGGCATCCATCGTCTGCCTTTCGGGTCAGAAGACCGGCTTGCGAAGCCCGAAAGAGAGCATCGCATGGCCTCCCAGCAACTGCTTCCCTGTGCACGCGGCCCAACCTCCTGTGAGAACTGCACGTTGGTACGTACGCATCAATGCACAGTTCGACGGCAGAGGTCGCCGTCTTGTGGCCGCTCCGTTCTCACGGCCACAAGGCCCGCCCAAGGGCGGGCAGGCAACCTGAGCTCGACTTTCGACATTGCGCTGCTCGGCTTTTGGCGCAGCGATGCGCGACTGCTGAGAACGCTTGCACCGGCCACAGTTTATGTTCGCACGGGGCAGAATGCGGGCGTTGAAGAAGTAATTCGCCCTGAGCGTCTGCCCGCGCCACAGCCTTGGGACGCGGACGCACGTAGAGCAGTTGAGCCCGAAAGGGCGTTACATACCAGCCCAGGGCGCAGCCCTGGGGGTTCGAAGCTGCCACAACACAGTTAAGCCCGAAAGGGCAAGACAGAAAGCGAGGAGAGCCAAAGGGCCGGGTCAGACTCGAAGCTGCCGCTGCACCTGATTTCCAGCACGAAAAACCAGAGGAACCTGATCCCTGAGGTCGTAGAGCGTACGTGCCGCCCCTTCAGGGCTTTTTGGTGGGGGTGCCGAGCCTACCCAGGGCTGCGCCCCTGGGCTGGTATGTCCGGCTCTTACAGAGCCGAAGGGACATGGCTGCACGTGGAGGATCATGCCCTGAAAGCGTGCCCATTCTCCCGCGGGGACGCTATATATGGGGAGGGCTTTCCTCTTCAATTGTCGAAAGTCGAGCTGAGAAATCGTGGGGAAACTTCTGATGCCCCTGCGTTTGACCGGCGCAGTTGGGCGATTACACTAAGAAGACCCGGATCCATTGCGGGTGGCGACCAAAGCGGGATTTTCGCGCCTGCGGAGTGGGGGACAGAGCTGCGTCCCCACCCGCCTTTTGGGGCAGGCGGAACACCAAAATAGTTGTATGGGGGCGCGTAGTTGGGCCCAGCCCCGCCGGCCACATGCACGGGCGAGGGCCGGCGCACCGGGGCCCTTGAGACAGAACTGCCAGAGGGAAATGGGGGAAACGATGAGGAACGGCATGCCACGGGGGATAGCTCTGGCCGCATTGGTGGCGCTGATGCTGGTTGGTCAGGGTATCGCCCGGGCCCAACAGGATGGCCCCGCGTTCCCCGCCGAGCCCACGCCCCAGGCGCTCCGGGAGCGGATCGAACAGGTCAAAGCCGACACCAGCATTCAGGGGCAGACAAAACAGGTCCTGCTGGAGACCTACCAGAAAGCCCTGGAGAGGACGCAGGCGGCGCAGGAGTGGGCCGCGAAGGCCACCAGCTACGAGCAGGAGCGCCAGGCGGCGCCGGCACTCATCCAGGAGCTCCGCGAAAAGCTGGAGGCCGAACCGGGGCCCCTCAACATCGAACCGCCGGACGAACCCGTGGCCCGGCTGCAGCAGGAGCTGGTCAATGCCCAGGCCCAGGCCGCCGAGAAGAAGAAACTGGCCTCGGAACTGGAAGCCGAGCAGAACCGGCGCGCCGAGCGTCGCAGGGAGGCCCCCGCCCAATCGGAGGCGGCTCGGAAAGCGCTGGAAGAGGTGAATCAGGCGCTGGCGGCAATCCCCGCCGAGGGTCTGACGCCCCTGGAGGCAGCCCGCCTCACACTGCTGCGCGCCCGGAAGAAGGCGCTGGAGGGGGAACTGAGGGCCTACCAGGAGGAGTTGCTCAGCTACGATGCGCGCGGGGAGCTGCTGAACCTGAAGCGCCAGCTCAATGCGCGCGAGCTGGAGCGCGCCCAGAAGCGGGTGGAACGCTGGCAGGAGATCGTCCAGGAGAAACGGCGCAAGGAAGCGGAAAAAGCCGCCCGAGAGACCGCCCGGGAGGCGGCGCGCGCTCACCCGGCCCTCCAGGAACTGGCCCGGCAGAACAAGGAACTGGCCCGGCTCCGTGCCGAGACCCTGACGCCCAAAATGGAGGGCATCGCCGCCGAACTGCAAGCCACGAACCAGCGCTTGTCTGCCCTGCAGGACGAGCTAAACAAGGTTCAGGAAAGGGTGCAAGCGGCCGGCATGACGAAGGAGCTGGGGCTGCGACTCCGGAAGGTAAAAGCCGAATTGCCGGACGTGCGCGAGCACAGGGCGAGGCTGAAGGCGCTGCAGCCGGAGATCGTCGAGGCCCAACTGAAGGCGCTCGATTTCGGCGAGCAACTGGCCGAAACAGTCAACGGCGAGGCCCGCCTCCAGGAGATCATGGAGGGGCTGGACCCGTCCATCGGGCAGGCGGAACGCGAAGAGATACGCTCCGCCGCACGGGACCTGCTGCAGACCCGTCGGGAGCTGTTGACCGCACTGCGCCAGGACTACGACAGCTACTTCGACATGCTGGACAGGCTGGCCCGTGCCCACAGGCAGTTGATCAGCGTGGCCTCCCGGTACCGGGCCTTCATCGGGCGAAACATACTGTGGTTCCGGAGCAACTCGCACCTGGCCCCGGCGGACCTCCGCCGGGCCGCCCGCGCCGCCCGTTGGCTGGCAGGTCCGCAAAACTGGAAAGCTGTGGGGAGGGAGATAGCTTCCGATGCGGCCGGACGGCCCCTCCTCTACGCGCTGGCGTTCCTGGTTTTCGCCGTGCTCCTCTGGGTGCGCCCGCGGTGTAGGGCGGCCCTGAGGCGCACCGGTGAACGGGCAAAGGACATCCAGACGGATTCGGTTCGTCATACGGTCGCGGCGGTGGGACTGACCCTGCTGCTGGCGGCCCTGTGGCCGTGGCTGCTCTGCTCGGCGGGGTGGCTTCTGGCGTCCGCCGGTGCGGCGGGGGAGTTCACCCGGGCGGTCGGTGCCGGTCTGATTGCGGCGGGGATGGCGGCGCTGACCTGCGAGGCGGTTCGGGCGGCGTGCGTGGAAGATGGCCTGGGGTCGGTGCATTTCCGCTCCCGCACGCGCGCCCTCCAGGTGCTCCGGAAGAATCTCGCCTGGCTGCTGCCCATCGCAGCGCCGGTTGTCTTCCTGGTGATCCTGACCGAGTGGCAGAGCGTGGAGGCGCATCGCGAGTCCCTGGGCCGGCTGGCTTTCCTGGCCGGGCAGGTGGGACTTGCGGTTTTCGTCCAGCGCATCGTGCGCCGGGAGGGCGGCGTACTGCAGGAGGTGCTGGCGCGGCACGAGGGCGGCTGGCTCGATAGACTGCGGGTAGTATGGTACCCCCTGGCGGTGGCCGTCCCCATCGCCCTGGCCGCCGCTGCGGCTCTCGGCTACTACTACACGGCCCAGGTGCTGACGTGGCGGCTGGTCCTCAGCCTGTGGCTGCTCCTGGCGCTGGTAGGCGCCTACGAATTGATGCTGCGCTGGCTGTTCGTGGCCCGAAGGAAGATGGCCCTGGAGGAGGCGCAACGGCGCCGCGAAGCGGCGGAGGCCGAGGAGGCCGGCGAAGCCCCTCCGGAGCTGGTGGGCGCCGAGTTCGAGACCCCCGAGATGTCCATCCACGCCATCGGCCAGCAGTCACGCCAGCTCCTGGGCAGTGTCTTCGCGGTTGCCCTCGTGGTGATGCTCTGGGCCGTCTGGCGGGACATCGTGCCCGCCTTGAGCGTGCTCGGGGATATCGCCCTGGAAAAGGACATCCCCATCACGCTGGGCAACGTAGGCATGTGCCTGCTGGTGATCGTGATCACCGTCATAGCGGCCAGGAACATCCCCGGCCTGATGGAGATCGCCGTCCTGCAGCGCCTTCCGCTGGACGCCGCCGTGCGCTTCGCCATCTCCCGCATCAGCCGCTACGCCATCACCATCGTGGGCATCATCCTGGCCTTCAACGCGGTGGGCATCGGCTGGTCGAAGGTCCAGTGGCTGGCGGCGGCGATCACCGTGGGGCTGGGTTTCGGCCTGCAGGAGATATTCGCCAACTTCGTCTCCGGCCTCATCATCCTGTTCGAGCGGCCCATGCGGGTGGGGGACACGGTCACCGTGGGAGACGTCACGGGCACCGTCACCAAAATACGCATCCGCGCCACCACCATCATGGACTGGGACCGCAAGGAACTGGTGGTGCCCAACCGCGAGTTCATCACCGGTCGACTGGTGAACTGGACCCTCTCGGACCGCATCCTGCGGATCATCATCCCCGTGGGCATCGCCTACGGCTCCGACACCCGGCTGGCCGAGCAGACGCTGATGCGCGTGGCGCGGGACAACGAGACCGTCCTGGAGGAGCCCGCCCCCAACGTCTTCTTCATGGGCTTCGGCGGCAGCGCGCTCACGTTCGAGCTGCGGGTCTTCGTCCCCAACGTCGAGTCCTTTCTAAAGGTCCGGCACGAGCTCCACATGGCCATTGACCGGGCCTTCCGGGAGGCGGGCATCGAGATCGCCTTCCCGCAGCAGGACATCCACGTCCGATCCATCCGGGCCAGCCTGCCCATCGTCAGGCACGCCGAGCCGGAGGCGGCCCCCCCCGTCGAGGAGGAGGATTGAGCGGAACTGCGGGGCAGGATCACCGACCTCGCACACAGAACGGAAGATGAAAACATGCCGTCGGAAAAACCCAACGTAGTCTTTGTCTTCGCGGACCAATGGCGGGGGCAGGCGACTGGCTGCGCGGGCGACCCCAACGTCCGCACGCCGGTGCTCGATCGCCTCGCCCGTCAGAGCGTCAACTTCACCAACGCCGTCTCCGGCTGCCCCGTCTGCAGCCCCTATCGCGCCAGCCTCATCACGGGGCAGCACCCCCTGACGCACGGGGTCTTCCTCAACGACATCCCCCTGCGCCAGGAGGGACCGTCCATAGCGGACTGCTTCAGCGCCGCCGGCTACGACACGGCCTACGTCGGCAAATGGCACCTGGAGGGACACGGCCGCGCCGCCTTCATTCCCCGCGAGCACCGGCAGGGCTTCGAGTTCTGGAAGGTCCTCGAATGCACCCACACCTACCACCGCTCCTGCTACTACGGGGACACCCCCGAGAAGCGGGCATGGGCCGGCTACGACGTCCACGCCCAGACCCGGGAGGCCATCCGCTACATCCGGGACCGTGACAGCGATGGGCCTTTCCTGCTGATTCTCTCCTGGGGGCCTCCCCACAGCCCCTACCAGACCGCACCGGAGCAGTACCGGGCGCTCTACGAGCCGTCCGACCTCGTCCTGCCGCCCAACGTTCCGGAAGAAGCCGAAAAGGAGGCCCGCCAGACGCTGGCCGGCTACTACGCGCACATCACCGCCCTGGACGCATCCCTCGGCTGGCTGGTGGATGCCCTGGACGAATGCGGCATCGCCGACGAAACGGTGCTGGTGTTCACCAGCGATCATGGCGACATGGTGGGAAGCCGGGGCGAATGGGACAAACAGCGCCCCTACGACGAATCCGTCCTCGTGCCGTTCCTGTTGCGCTGCCCTGCCCTGCTGGGCCGCGAACCGAAGGAGCTGAAAGCCCCCATCGACGCCCCGGACATCATGCCCACGTTGCTTTCCCTGTGCGGGCTCCCGGTCCCCGAGACGGTCGAAGGACTGGACTACGCCGACTACATCCAGGGGGGACCGGACCCCGGCGATGGCGTGGCCTTCCTCCAGTGCCCCGCGCCCTTCGGCAACTGGCACAGGGGCCGGGGCGGTCGGGAATACCGGGGCGTGCGCACCCGCCGACACACCTACGTGCGGGACCTGGACGGCCCCTGGCTGCTGTTCGACAACGAACGCGATCCCTACCAAATGCACAACCTGGTCGGGGACGAAACGCACGCCGAGCTGCAAGCGGAACTCAACGGGTTGCTCGACCGGAAGCTGCGCCAGCGGGGCGAGGAATTCCTGCCCGCCGAAGCCTACCTGGAGCGGTGGGGCTACGAGGTGGACGGAAAGGGGTGCATCCTCCGCGTGAACGGAGAGGAAGTGCCCGGGGCGCGGGGCTATCGGGACTTCTGACCTACACCCTCCCCGGCGGTCCCTGCCCTGCGAAGTGGTTCTCCACGAAGCACGGGGGCTGCGGCCCTTCGGTCGTGCAGGGATGCTCGCTCCGCACGCGGGCCACGCACAGGCAGGCGGCTGAGCTACAGGCAGAACACGCTGCCCGCCATACGGTGCATCGGACTTTTGAATGCCCCTGTCCCCCGCACGCGACGCGTTGATCGGCCGAGGGAACGGGCGTACAATGGATGGGAGAGAGGGTGAAGGCGTCCCTTCTCCTGCGCGACAGATCATACACCGAGCAGGTGACGCTATGAGAAGAAAAGAGATACAGGGAAAGGTCGTGGAGATCGAAGGGGATAAGGCGGTGGTCCAGCTCGAGGAGCATGAGGCCTGTCCCGGCAGCTTTAGCTGCGCCTGTTGCGCCGGCGCGAGCCGGGAGCCGCGCAAGCTGCGGGTGGAGGCGAGCGGCCTCAAAGAAGGGGACACGGTTCGCGTATCCATACCCGCCTACGCCGGCTACCTGGGGACCGTGGTGATCTTCCTGCTGCCGGTGGCCTTGTTCGTCGCGGGCATGCTGGTCGGCGGACTGCTGGAGGGTGGCGAGGGCGCCAACGGGATGGGGCCGATCATCGGCGGAATATGCGGTTTTGGGCTGGCCCTGCTGATCGCCCTCGGCGTAAACCGCCTCCTCAACCGCGCCACCCTCTACGAGGTGCGCTAGCCGCCCGAATGAAGATGGGTCTTGACAAACTCGCGCAGGAAGGCTAGGTACTTCTATAGTCTGCCGGCCGCAGTTGCCTTACTGAAGATGGGGGCTCCGATGAAGAAAATGATGATCGTATCAGGGGCAGTTCTGTTCTGCTATGCATTGGCCGCAGGATGTGGAGATAAGAGCACTGAGGAAAACGCCGAAGCCGGCGCGGTCCAACAAAGAGAGGAACGGATAGCGCCACCTGAAGGCGAAGAACAAGAGAGCCCGAACCCACAAGAGAGAACGCAAAGCCCCGGTAGCACCGAGGCGCAGAGCAAGGCCGAAACCCAGGGGAATGTGCCCGGGGCGGAAGGGAGAGAGCCCGTGCAAGCGCTGACCAAAGATAGCTTTTTGGACAAGGTTTTTAACTACGAAGAAAAGGACGAATGGGAGTTTAAGGGCGATCTCCCCTGTATTATTGACTTTTATGCGGATTGGTGCGGACCGTGTAAGATGGTAGAACCCATCCTGGAGGAACTGGCCGAAGAGTACAGGGGAAAGCTGAACATCTACAGGGTGGACGTGGACGCCGAGCAGGAGCTGGCGGGGGCCTTCGGGATTCGGAGCATACCGAGTATGCTATTTGTGTCGCTGAATGGCAAACCTCAGATGGCCGTAGGCGCACTGCCGAAAGAAGAGCTGGAAAAAGCAATAAACGAAGTGCTGCAAGTTGAATAAGATCGCCCTTGTAATCCTCGTTGAATCCCGGTTTTTCCCCGGGGGAAACGAGGCGAGACGAAGCGGGGCGCTACTTACAGGACCGGAAGATCGCGTTCGCGAATATGGTGAGAAAGGCATTCGGCCTGCCGATCGTCCGGAGCCCCGGCGAAGGCATTGAGCGTTGGTACTGATCGGCCTTCCCGAATCTCACGTCCGACCCGGGCGAAGGAGATTATTCCGCTTCGAGCTGGGCCAGGAACTCCGCCGGTGACAACACCGGCACGGCGGGGCGGCGCGGGAAGTCGCCCGGGTTGCGGGTCAGGATGCAGTCTGCATCTGCATGCAGCGCGCTAAAGTACTGGACCGCGTCCTCGAAATCGGCCAGGTCCGCCTCAACCGCCTGCCGGATGACCCGTGCGTCGCACGTGGCCGGGGTAAAAATGTTGGCCATCGCCTTCACTGCCCGTCTGGCTTCGGCTGCGTCAAGGAGGGTCTCGAGGACATAGAAGACATTCGTGAAGCTGACCGCCGAGACGCATCCGTCCAGCCGTTCCATCTCCGCCAGCGTCCAAACTTCTGCGGAATCCTCATAAAAGGGGGCTCGCTGGAGGAGGACGTCCAGCAACACGTTCGTGTCGTAGAACGCTCTCATTCGCCTTTGAGCCCGTACTTGTCCATCAGCGCTTCAGTGATGAGTTCGCGGTCGGTCTTCCCTTCCGGCAGCGAAATAATGCCGGTCAGCTTGCGGGTTATGGGGCCGATCTCGATCTCCCGGCCGGGCTTGTGGGCCATCGCGCGCACCAGGCGCGAGAACATCGCGGAGACACTGGTTCCCTGCTCGGCCGCGATCTTCTTGGCCTGCTCGATGACTTCCTCGTCCATGCTGAGGGTGAGCTTCTTCATGGTGGTCCCCTCCGATACGTATTCTGTTAGTAAGATTATACGTAACCCCCGGCACGCTGTCAAGCTGCGGTTCAATCAAGGACGTCTCGGCGGGAGGCGGTGGATATGGTTTCCCTGGCATTTGCTTGCGGGGTGGTGACGATAACGGCGACCGTCACGCGTCGCCGTTGTCGTTCTTCCGGCTCAGCAGCCCCTGGATGATCAACTCGACCGCCTCGTCCTCCGTCATGCCCCTGGCCATGAGGGTCTGTAACTGCCTGGAATCCACGCTGCCGATGGCGGCTTCATGGGTGACCTGCGCGCGGGGGTGGCGCACGTCCACGATGGGCGTGGCGCGCGCCTCCGCCTGATCCTGGACGATCTCCTTGCAGTCCACGTGCCCCCGTGCTCCGGGCGCGGAGGCGGTCAACTCGTTATACACGTCGGCCACCGCCCGGTTACGCACCGCGATCCGGCTCAGCAGCACGCCCGCGGCCCCCTCGCCCTCCAGGTGAGCCGTCTCGCGGACGTTGATCTCGTCCTCCCCGCGCCCCGACATCCGGGCCACCATGCGGAGGGAGCTGCCCCGGGCGCACCAGCTCTCGTAGTCGATGTCTATCTTGCCCACCCGTCCCTGGATGAGTTCGAACTCGGTCTCGAAGGCGGCTTCCGGCGCCAGGTGGACCTTGGCGTTGGGCACGACGAGCACGCCTCCCGCGGACCCGTGGACGTGCCGCTCGAAGTAGCGGTAGGAAGCCCCCTCCCCGATCTGTATCCGGGCCTCCATCCTGTGGGTGATGTCCCGGGCATTGGGGAAGACGCAGTGCGCCAGCACTTCGACCCGGCTGTGCGGTTCCAGGTCGACGTCCAGCAAGATGCGCTGCAGACCCTCCTGCGGGAGCACGCCGAAGCACATGTGCACGGTATTCTCGATGACGACCCCTTCCTCCACCCCCACGCGCACGCTGACGCCGTCCTCGATCTGCTCCGGCTCCACGCTCAGCCCCGCCACCAGGTGCGCGCCCACGACCTCGTTGCGGTGGATGACCAGGTGGGCCACGTCGCTGTCGGAGAACACGGAGGTGTCCTGTCCCACATCCCGGTAGAGATCCAGCATCAGCTCGTAATCGGTGCTCATCCTTCGGCGTGCCTCAAGCCGGGGTCATGGACGGGGCAGGGGATGCACTGGTCGACAAAATAGCTCCGAATCTTCCCGGCGGGCCCCTCCTCCACGTTGCGTCCGCAGCAGACCAGCGTTGCCGTGTCCGCGTGCGTCATCACTTCGCTGCTGTGGGTAACCAGCAGAACCGTGGTCTCCTCCTCCCGAAGGGCGTCAAGCAGCTCGAACATGTGGGTCAGCGCCTCGACGTCGATCCCGGAGTCCGGCTCGTCGGTTATCATGAGACGCGGTTTCATGACCACGATCGAGGCCAGCTCAATGCGCTTGCGCTCCCCGCCGCTCAGGCCTTCATCCACGGCGCGGTCCAGGTAGCGGTCCGGGTCCAGCGCAACTCTCTGCAGGGCATCCCGCAGGGCGTCCTCGCTCTTGTCGACGGCCGCCGCCATCATGAAACGTCGGACCGTCAGCCCCTCGAAACGGGCCGGTTCCTGCCAGGCGAGGCTTAGTCCTCGCCTGGCCCTTTCGGTGACGGAGAGTCCGTTGAGGCGTTTGCCGTCGAAGAGTATCTCCCCCTCGTCGGGCTCGTAGCCGGGCAGGCCCATAATGGCGTAGGCCAGGCTGGACTTGCCGGCGCCGTTGGGCCCCACCAGGGCGTGAACGGCGCCCTCCTCGACCCGGAGGTTCAGCCTGTTCAGCACTTGCTGTCCCTCCAGGCGCAGGCTCACGTCGTGGACTTCCAGCAATGCCATTCTGCTCTCCCACTGAACCGCGCTGGCCGAGCAGGGGAGAATAGCACAGACGGTGCCCCGCCACAACAGGCGGCTTTTTGACAGAGCAGCGACGCTTCTGTATATTGCCTGATGGCGGGCCGGTACGCGATCTGGGAGTCACTTCGTCGGCCGGGCGGGCTGCGGCCCTCGCGGCGGACGGGGCGACGGACCCGTTCTCTCCCCGGGGTGCACCCCGGCCCTGCCCGTTAGCGTTTTTTTATCCGCCCGGATGTGCGGAAAGCTCGATCCTGTTTGCCGGCTGAATCTGCATTGCCTGGTCTCCCGAACATGCTGCCTCTGATGTTCCTGCCCAACGAGCCGACGGTCTGGCTGCTGGCCCTCCTGGCGGCTGTGCTGGGCGTGGTGGCGGCCATACTGGCCATTGTGCTGGTTTTCAGGCGCCCACCGGACCCCTATGCCTGGGCGGCGTGGAGCAAAGGTGACCTGACGCGCAGCCAGTACATGCAACACCTCACGCGGGTGCTCCGTGCCCTCCGCGCCATCAACAAGGTCATCGTCACCGAACGCAACCGACAGAACCTCCTGGACAGCGCCTGCCAGGTGCTGATGGACACGCGCGGCTACAAGATGGCATGGATCGGGCTGGTGGAACAGGGCACCAGGCGGGTCAGACCCGTCAGCCAGGCGGGATTCGAGAACGGGTACCTGGATGAGATTGAGGTTACCTGGGATGATTCGGCCACCGGCCGGGGTCCCACCGGTTCGGCCATCAAGACCGGCGAGCCCCGGGTGATGCGCGACATCGAGACGGCCCCGGAGTTCGAACCGTGGCGGGAGCAGGCCCTCGAACGCGGCTATCGCTCCTCAGCCGCATTCCCGTTGCGCTACGAAGGCCGCGTTCTGGGCGCGCTGAATGTTTACTCGGAGTTTCCCAACGCCTTCGACATCCAGGAGGCCGGTATGCTCCAGGAGGTCGCCGATCATCTCGCATTTGCGCTGGAGTCTCTCCGGCTGGAGCAGGAGCTCATCCAGAAAGAGATGCACCTGGAGGGCCTGAGACCGGGGCACCTGGCCTTCAAGCATGCTCCCGTGGCCCTCATCGCCGCCGACGCCGGCGGGCTGGTCACGGGCCTGAACGTCCGGATGGCCGAACTGCTGCCGGACGACCGAGGGCGGGAGGAAATCATCGGTCAGATGAAGCTGGAGGACCTGGACTTCTTCGCCCATCCCTCCCTGCGGGAGCACCTCCAGGAGGCGCTGGAGGGCGGGCGGCCGGCTCGCTTTGCCATCGAGCCCGACCTCATCAGCGGACTCAACGGCCAGGTCACGTGCCGAACGGCGCCGATTCTGGACGAGAAGGGCAATCCTGCCGGTCTCGTCTGCATGATCGCAGCATCGGAGCTGGCACCGTCGGCACAGCGGGACCAGTAAGACCGTTACTTTCCCCGCCGCTTTCGCTGCAGCAGGTGCAGCGTTATCATCCCCACCACCACCCCGGCCAGGAATATCCCCACCATCACCGCGGAGATGGAGATCTCGCGGCGCCAGATGAACAGTATCTCGAACTCGTGCGTGTCGAGATTCTCGAATATGACGATCAGCACCAGCACCAGCACCACGAGGACGACCACGAACTTGGCCTGCGCCACCCAGTTGCCCGGCGATCTCTGCTCAGCCATCGGTCCCCTCCCTTCGGGGTTCAACCCTCGGTATCCCCGCCTTCCTCCAGTTCCAGCATGTGGCCCATCTTCTCCTTCTTGGTCCGCAGGTAGGCCAGGTTTTCCTCACGCGGCGGCACCTCCAGGGGCACGCGCTCCACGATCTCCAGCCCATAGCCGCTGAGGGCGTGGAACTTGCGAGGGTTGTTGGACATCAGGCGCATCCTGCGCACCCCCAGGTGACGCAGTATCTGCGCCCCCACCCCGTAGTCGCGCTTGTCCGCCGGCAGGCCCAGTCGCTCGTTCGCCTCCACGGTGTCCAGGCCGTTCTCCTGCAGGAGATAGGCGTGCAGCTTGTTCTCCAGGCCGATCCCCCGCCCTTCCTGGCGCATGTAGAGAAGCACGCCCAGCTCGGCCCGGGCGATCATCGCCAGCGCGGCCTCGAGCTGCTCGCCGCAGTCGCAGCGCAGCGAGTGCAGGATGTCCCCGGTGAAGCACTCGTCGTGCACCCGCACCAGCACGGTCTCGTCGAGGGCCGGGGCAGGAGAGTCGTCCGCCGTGCCGACCGGCCCGTGGCAGACCGCCACGTGCTCCTTCTCGTCCACCATGGAGCGGTAATAGTGAAGCCGGAACTGCCCGTAGCGTGTGGGCAACTCGACCCGCACCTTCTTGGTCACCAGGTACTCGGACTTGTGCCGGTGTCGGATCAGGTCCGCGATGGAGCAGATGCAGATGTCCAGCTCACGGGCCAGCTCGCGGAGCTGGGGCAGCCTGGCCATGGAGCCGTCCTCGTTCATCACCTCGCAGACGACCGCTGCCGGCTTGAGCCCCGCCAGCCGGGCGAGGTCCACGGCCGCCTCCGTGTGGCCGGCCCGCACCAGCGTGCCCCCCGGCCTGGCCTGCAGCGGCAGAATGTGGCCGGGCCGCACCAGGTCGCGGGGACGTGTTTCCTCGGCCACGATGCGTCGGATGGTCTCGGCGCGGTCGTGGGCGCTGACGCCGGTGGTGATGCCCTCGCGCGCGTCCACGGTCACGGTGAAGGGCGTCCCGAACGCGCTGCGGTTGTCCTCCACCATGGGGTGCAGATCGAGCCGGTCCGCAATCTCCGGCGCCACGGCCACGCACAGGAACCCCCGCGCCTTGTTGATGAGCAGGGCCAGGGCCTCCGGCGTCACGTGCTCCGCCGCCAGGCAGATGTCCCCCTCGTTCTCGCGGTCCTCGTCGTCCACCACGATCACGAACCGCCCCTGGCGGAACTCCTCCACGGCGGTCGGTATATCGGCGAAGCCTGCCTCTCTGTCCCTGCTCTGTCGCATTAGCGCACTCGCGTTCCGGTCAACCGCTCCCACGCATCCATTGTACAAACTGCCTGAGACCCTGTCTAATCGGGAAGCGCGGCTCGTAGCCCAGCAGACGCCGGGCCTTCGAGATGTCCGCGTAGGTCACCGGGACGTCCCCCGGCTGATCGGGCAGGCGGTTGATTCGCGCCTCTTTGTCCAGGGCCTCCTCGATCAGCCCGATCAAGGTGCCCAGCTCGACCGGATCGGAGTTGCCCAGGTTGATGATCTCGAACTCCAGGGGCCGATCGAGGGCAGCCACCACGCCGTCCACCACGTCGCTGACGTAGGTGTAATCGCGGCGGCTGGTGCCGTCGCCGTACACCGGTATCGGCTCCCCGGCCTCGATGAGCCGGGCGAACTTGTGGATGGCCAGGTCCGGTCTCTGGCGCGGACCGTAGACTGTGAAGAACCGCAGCGCCACGATGGGCAGGCCGTAAAGATGATGGTATACGTGACACATCAGCTCGCCCGCCCGCTTGGTGGCGGCGTAGGGGGAGATCGGCCGCTCCACCGGATCGTCCTCGCTGAACGGCACCTTGCTGTTGACGCCGTACACGGACGAGCTGGAGCCGAACACGAACTTGTCCACGCCGAATCTGCGCGCGGCCTCCAGCAGGTTGATCGTCCCCAGGCAGTTCACCTCTTCGTAGAGGTCGGGCTGCTCGATGGACGGCCTCACCCCGGCGCGCGCCGCCAGATGGACCACGGCCCGGACATCCCCGCGGGACACCGCCTCGCGGCAAAGTTCCGCGTCGCGGATGTCCCCTTCGGTCAGCTCCATGCGGCCGCTCTCCAGCGCCGCCGCGACGTTGTCGCGCTTGACGTCCGGAGAATAGTAATCGTTGAGGTTGTCCAGGCAGACCACCTGCTCGCCGCGTTCCGCGAGCCGGTCCACGACGTGGCTGCCGATAAAGCCTGCACCGCCGGTCACCAGGATGGCCATCTGCATCTCCTCGTCAGTAGGATTCGTCGTGCCGGAATGGTAGGTCGCAGGGGTCGCCGTGTCAAAGCGCGGTCAGGCCCGGTTCCCGGCCGGGCCGCCGGCATGTCGCGCACATTCCCGCGAATCAGGGGCGCCGGCCTACGGCGTCCAGCACGGCCCGGGTGAAGCCGGCGCTGCCCCGGATGAACTCCAGCTCCGTGTGCAGGGCGTAGACCGGGGGGCTGGCCGGGCCTGCCAGCAGGCGCTCGACTTTCACGGCGTCCTTCTCGGTGGTCACGATCCGGTCGCAGCCGGCCTCCCGCGCCCGTGACAGTATGTCCCCGACCTGGCCGGCGTTGTACTGCTCGTGGTCGGAATAGACCAGGAACGGGTCGGGGCGGCAGCCGGCGCGCTGGAGGGTCAGCCGGAATCCTTCCGGGTTGCCCACCCCGCAGAAGGCGGCCCAACGGCCGCCGGAGAGTTCTTCCGGGTCCAGCTCTTTCCCCGTCTCTTCGTCCACACGACGCAGGCCCCGGACGGTGTTCCGGCAGGAGGCCATCAGGGCGCTCGGTGCCAGCTCTTCGAGTCGCTTCATGATCCGGTGCCGTTCCTCGTCTGCGACGAGGCCCGAGCGGTTCAAAAGCACCACGTCGGCCCGCTTGAGTTCTTTAAGGGGCTCCCGCAACAGGCCCCGCGGCAGCAGATGGCCGGCGCCGAAGGGCCAGACCGCGTCGATTACCACGATGTCCAGGTCACGGTGGATGCGGCGGTGCTGGAACCCGTCGTCGAGTATAAGCACGTCGGCGCCGTGCTCTCGGAGGGCCCTTTCCGCCCCCTGCACCCGGTCGGGGTCTACGACCACCGGAATGCCCTCGGCCAGGCGGGCCAGCATGGCGTTCTCGTCGTCCACGTCCAGGCCGGCGTGGCGCCCGTAGCCGCGGGACAGGATGGCCGGGCGGCGGTTGTGGATGAGGAGGAAGCGCGCCAGATGGGCGACCAGGGGCGTTTTGCCGGTGCCGCCGGCGGTGATGTTGCCCACGCTGACCACGGGTGCGTCGGCCCGATGGACGCTGCGCCAGCCGCGCGCGTAAAAAGCGTTGCGCGCCCGGACGACCAGTCCGTAGGGACCGCTCACCGCCCGGAGAAGCCCCCGGAGGCAGGACAGCCCCGCCCCGCCCAGGTCGGGGTCGACCACCTTCCTGTGCAGCCGAAACAGCCCGGTTCCGATGCTCAACTCAGTGCCTCCGGGTCCACCAACACGACGTACAAGTCTTGCAAACGCGCGTTCATGGCATAAAATACAATCGATTGTCGCAAGGGGCAAGACGATGCTTTGGCGGAGGGCCCGAATCATGGTCAGGATAGGGATCATCGGCCTGGGGGGAATGGGCAGAAAACACCTGGCGTGCTACGACGGCGTGGAGGGCGCGCGGGTCACGGCGGTGGCGGATATCGTGGAGGAGAAACTCCAGCCCGGGCAGGGCCCGCTGGAGATAAACGTGGGCGAGGGTGCCGGCGTGGTGGACCCCGAACAACACAGCCTCTTCACGGACGGGAAGGATCTTATCGCGTCCGAGGAGGTCGATCTGGTGGACATCTGCCTGCCCACTTTTCTGCACGCCGAATACTGCACGGAAGCGCTCGGCGCCGCCAAACACGTCTTGTGCGAAAAGCCGCTGGCGCTGACGTCCGAAGAGTGCGGAGAGGTGCTTGAGGCGGCCGATGAGGCACCCGGCCGGCTGATGGTCGCGCAAGTGGTCCGCTTCATGCCCGCCTACGAGTATCTGAACGAGACCCTGGAGTCGGGCCGCCTGGGGCGGCTGATGGAACTGTCCCTGTGGCGCGGTACGGCGCCTCCGCGGTGGTCCTGGGAGGACTGGCTGCTCGACCACGAACGCAGCGGGGGCGGCATCCTGGACCTGCACGTGCACGACGCCGATCTCGTGCACTACCTTCTGGGGCGGCCGACGGCGGTCTGCAGCACCGGCGCCCGCGGACCCAGCGGCGGGTGGGACGTGGTGGAGACGCAGTATTTCTTCCAGGACAAGCTGGCCGTGCGCGCCGGCGGGAACCTGGCCATGCCGAAGGGGTTCGGGTTTGAGGCCCGCTTCATGGTCGCCTTCGAGGGCGGGTGTCTGACCTTCAGCACGCGGGATGGACACGGGCTGCTGGAGTATACCGAACAAGGCTCACGCCATCCCGAACTGTCCCACAAGGACCCGTACCGCGAGGAGCTGGCCTATTTCATCCGGTGCCTGGAGAACAACGAGCTGCCGGCTCTGGTGACCCCGGAGTCGGCCGCCTTCTCGGTCGAGCTGGTGGAGGCGGAGCGGCGGGCGGTCGAGAGCGGGCAGATGGTGCAGCTCTGAGGCGCCCCCGCTTCGATCGTGGCGCACGGCTCGGGGGTCAGTTCTTGCCGTCGAGCTCCTGGATGATCTCGTTCAGGGCGTTCAACGCCTCGATGGGCGTCATCCGGCTGGTGTCTATCGCCAGCAGTCGTTCTCGCACGCGCGATTCGAGGGGCTTGAACAGGGGCATCTGCACCGTGCGGGGGTGCGGTCCGGCGGGGCGCTCCCGTTCGGGCACGAAGCGCGGCTCGTCGTCCGGCCCCATGGCGTTCTCCTCCAACATGGTCAGTATCTCCCGGGCGCGCTCCAGCACTTCGGCGGGCACCCCTGCCAGCTTGGCCACGTGGATGCCGTAGCTGCGGTCGGTGGAGCCGGGCACCACGCGGTGGAGAAAGATGACCTCTCCCTCCCACTCGCGCACCGCGACGTTGAGGTTACGGACCCCGTCCAGGGTGTTGACCAGTTGTGCCAGCTCGTGGTAGTGGGTGGCGAACAGCGTGCGCGCCTCGATGTGATCGTGGATGTATTCCGCCGTGGCCCAGGCGATGCTGACGCCGTCGAAGGTGCTGGTGCCCCGGCCCACCTCGTCCAGGATGATGAGGCTGCGGTCGGTGGCGTTGTTCAGGATGTTTGCCGCCTCGATCATCTCCACCATGAAGGTGCTCCGCCCCCGCTGCTGCTCGTCGGTGGCGCCCACGCGGGTGAAGATGCGATCGGCCAGCCCCACGAC
The DNA here is from genome assembly GCA_964572825.1 of uncultured candidatus Brocadiaceae bacterium. Classification (GTDB taxonomy): domain Bacteria; phylum Planctomycetota; class Brocadiia; order SM23-32; family SM23-32; genus CAYVBE01. The sequence goes on along the minus strand of CAZNGS010000044.1, from coordinate 14,420 downwards.
GGCCTCGTCGGCGGGGACGAACGAGCCCATCTGCGCCATGAGGACGATCAGGGCCACCTGCCGGATGTAGACGCTCTTGCCGGACATGTTCGGCCCGGTCACCACCAGCAGTCGTGCCTTCTGGGGGTCCATCTCGGTGTCGTTGGGAACGAACTCCTCCTCCAGCATCTGCTCCAGCACGGGGTGACGGCCTTCCGTCACCTCCAGCACGGGTTCGTCGCATATCTGCGGGCGCACGTAGCGTCCCTCCGCCGCCACGGCGGCCAGGCTGGCCAGCACGTCCAGATCCGCCACCGCGTCGGCGGTCGCCTGCAGGCCCGGGGTGTGCCCGCTGATCTCCGCCCGGACGTCCTGGAATATCTCGTATTCCAGCTCCTTCGCCCGCTCCCCGGCGCCCAGCACCTCCGATTCGCGCTCCTTCAGTTCCGGGGTGATGTAGCGCTCGGCGTTCTTGAGCGTCTGCTTGCGCACGTAGCCGTCGGGCACCTTGTCCTTGTGGGTATTGGTGACCTCGATATAGTAGCCGAACACCTTGTTGTAGCCCACCTTCAAGGACGGGATGCCGGTGCGCTCGGCCTCCCGGCCTTCGAAATCGGCGATCCATTGTTTGCCCTCGCGGGCCGTCTGGCGCAACTCGTCCAGCTCCGGGTTGAACCCGTCCCGGATGATGTCACCTTCCGTGAGGGTGGCCGGCGGGTCGGCCCGAATGGCCGCGGCGATCAACCCCTCCACCTCCGGCAGCGGGTCCAGCCGCTCCCTGGTGCCCCGCAGCAGATCGGCCCGGCGGTCGTCCAGAAGTTCCCGCAGCGCCGGCACGCGCTGCAGCGAGTGACGCAGGGAGACCAGGTCCCGCGCGTTCGCCCGGCCGCAGTGGACCCTGGTGGTCAGCCGCTCGATGTCATAGACGTTCTTCAGTTCACCGTCCAGGTCTCTGCGCAGGCGCTTATCCCCGGCCAGCTCTTCGACGGCGTCGAGCCGCCGCTCGATCTCTTCCCGGTCGCGGAGTGGCGTCAGCACGCGCCGGCGCAGCAGGCGGGCGCCCATGGGAGTGGCGGTGCGGTCGAGGACGCCCAGCAGGCTTCCCTCACGCCGGCCGCCGCGTAGCGTCTCCACCAGCTCCAGGCTGCGGCAGGTGGTGCTGTCCAGGATGAGGAATCGTTCGCCGAGAAAGGGCTCGATGCGCCGGATGTGCCCCAGGGCGGTCCTCTGGGTCTCCTCCAGGTAGGCGAGCAGGGCGCCGGCGGCGCCCAGGGCGGGCCCTATTTCGTCCAGCCCGAACCCGGCCAGCGTCTGGGTGCCGAAGTGCTCGTTCAGCCGTCGCTGCCCCTCGTCCGGAGCGAACTCCCAGGGCGGCCGGCGGGTGACCAGGCAGTCATCGCGCAGGTGGGTCAGTGCCAGGTGTTGGCCCTCCTCCTCGCTCTGCGTCTGTGGCAGCAGGCACTCCGCCGGCGCGATTCGCTCCAGGCTGTCGCCCACCGCTTCGGGCGGCACTTCCTCCACCTCGAAGCGCCCGGTGGATACGTCAACCCACGCCACGCCGATCCGAGAATCCCCCCTCCCTATGGCGGCGAGGAAATTATCGCTCCGGCTGTCCAGGATATGCTCTTCGGTCAGCGTGCCGGGGGTGACCACGCGGGTGACGTCCCGGTCCACCAGTCCGCTGGCCTCGGCGGGGTCCTGGACCTGCTCGCAGATGGCCACCCGGTGGCCGGCCTTGATGAGTCGCTTGATGTAATTGTCGGCGGCGTGATGGGGGAAACCGGCCATGGGCACTGCGTTCTCGCCCTTCTCGCGGCTGGTGAGGGCGAGTCCCAGCTCGCGGGCGCATAGCTTGGCGTCCTCGAAGAACATCTCGTAGAAGTCGCCCATGCGGAACAGCAGCACGGCGTCCTCGTGCTTGTTCTTGAACGCCAGGTACTGCTTCATCATGGGTGTATGGCCGGAGCGACTCATGGTGCCAGGGGGGAAGTAAGGTAGTCCATCGCATGTGATTTCAACATATCCCAAGCCCCCGTTATTGTCAAAGCGGCCCGGACCGTTTGAAGCCCTCCCCGGCGTGGGATAGAATGCCGCCTTCGAGAGAACGGGCACTCCCGGCTCACACGGAAACCGCACGCCATGACTGAAGGACCCAGGACGGCCGTTGCGATGCGCGAGGATTTCCTCGATGGCCGGCGCTCCGCCGCCGAGATCGTCGAGGAATACCTCGGCCTGATCGGGCTGCTGGAACCGCCGATCGATGCGTTCCTCACGGTCTGCGTGGAGGAGGCGCGCCAGAGGGCCCGCCGGCTGGACCGCAAGCGCCGTAACGGCGAGGAGATGGGCCTTCTGGCCGGCGTGCCGGTGGCCGTCAAGGACAACATTTGCACCCGCGGCGTGCCCACCACCTGCGCGTCGAGGATCCTGGAGAACTTCGTTCCGCCTTACGATGCCCACGTCGTGCAGCGCCTCCTTGCCGAAGACGCCATCATCATCGGCAAGACCAATATGGATGAGTTCGCCATGGGCTCCTCCACCGAAAACAGCGGCTTCAAGGTCACCAGGAACCCCTGGGACGTGGGCCGCATCCCCGGCGGCTCCAGCGGCGGCAGCGCGGCGGCCGTCGCCGCGGGCATGGTGCCCCTGGCGCTGGGCAGCGACACCGGCGGGTCGGTGCGCCAGCCGGCCTCCCTGTGCGGCGTGGTGGGCATGAAACCCACCTACGGGCGCGTGAGTCGCTACGGGCTGGTGGCGTTCGCCAGCTCCCTCGACCAGATCGGCCCCTTCGCACGCAGCATCGAGGACGCGGCCCTGCTCCTGCAGGTCGTCGCCGAGCCCGACGGGCGGGACTCCACCTGCACCGAACGGGAGCCGGAGGACTACCTCGATTGCCTGGCCGAGGGCGTGGAGGGCATGACCTTCGGCGTGCCACGGGAGTTTTTCATCGAGGACGGAATTGATCCGGCCGTGGCCGCGGCGATGGAGGAAGCCCGGGGCGTCTTCGAGGCGGCCGGCGCGCGGTTCAGAGACATATCCCTGCCTCACAGCCGCATCGACCTGGAGGGGGGCAAGCTCTCCAGCTACGCCGTGGCCTGCTACTACGTACTCTGCACCGCCGAGGCCAGCTCCAACCTGGCCCGTTACGACGGCGTCAAATACGGCCTGCGCAGCGGCGACCACCAGGACATGGTGGACATGTACCGCCGCACGCGGGGGCAGGGCTTCGGCGAGGAGGTCAAGCGCCGCATCATGCTGGGCACCTACGCGCTGAGCAGCGGCTACTACGACGCCTACTTCCTGAAGGCCGCGCGCGTCCGGCGGCTCATCAAGGAGGACTTCGACCGGGCCTTCGAGGAGGTGGACGTCCTCTTCGCGCCCACCGCGCCCACCGGGGCGTTCAGGATAGGGGAGAAGACCGGCGATCCGCTGGAGATGTACCTGAGCGACATCTTCACCATCTCGGCCAACCTGGCGGGCATCCCGGCCATTTCGGTGCCCTGCGGGTTCACGGCGGAGGGCCTGCCGGTGGGCATGCAGTTGATGGCCGGCCACTGGCGGGATTCCCTGGTGCTGCGGGCAGGGGCGGCGTTCCAGCGGGAGACGGACTGGCACCGCCGTGTCCCCGGCGCATCCGGCTGACCGGCCCGCACCAAAGCCGCCGGCCGCGGAAATCACGCGGACCGGAGGTCCCGCGCCTTTCCCCGAGTCCGCTCGAACCGTTACATTACCCTGAAACAGTTGCGGCGCTCGCCGCGGGCCATTATGCTCTTTGACTCGTGCGAGCCGGCGTCGCGGCCTCGCTGGATGTCTCGGCAACCGGGGGGAGGTTCTGCCCATGGCCTGGATGAGATTACATGAGGGGGTCCTGAAAGCACCCGGACTGCTCCTGGCGGGGCGGTTCCGGTACCGGCACGAGGGAATGCCCATGACGCTCGAACGGCTTCCCTGGAGGAAAAGGCGCAACCTGATCCTGGTGGGTCTGGACGAGTTGCTGGGGCGCGCGACGCTGATGAGCTTGCCGCCCGTTGTCCTGATCGAACCCGTCGCTCGCTGCAACCTGCGCTGCCCCTTCTGCGCCACCGGAACGGGGGAGATGCAGCGCGAGAGGGGCGCCATGTCGATGGAGACCTTCCACCGGCTGCTCGATGAGCTGGAGGACGTGCTGATCTGCGTGATGCTCTACGGCTGGGGTGAACCGTTCATGAGCGACAGGACGCCCGCCATGATCGAGGCGTGCACCCGGCGCGACATCCTGACCATGAGCTCCACCAACGGCCATTACCTCCAGACGCTGGACGAGGCCCTCCGGGTCGTGGACGCCGGCCTGACCTGCCTGGTGGTCGCCCTGGACGGCAGCACGCAGGATGTCTACGGGACCTATCGGAAGCGCGGCGACGTGGAGAAGGTGAAGCGCTGCGCCGAGATGATCCAGGAGGCGAAGGCGATCTGCCGCTCGCGGCTTCCCTACCTGAACATCCGGGCCGTGGTCACCCGCCACAACGAGGCCGACCTGCCCAACATCGAGGCCTTCGCCAAACAGATCGGGGCGGACATGTTCTCCTATAAGAGTCTGGGCTGCCTGGCGGCCTCCAAGGAGTCCGCCGAATACCAGGCCCATGAGCCCGAAATGCGCCGGGTGCCGCACGGAAGATCGGCATCCCGCGACGGCAGGCGCTGGCGGTGCATATTCCCCTTCCGGCCCCCGCTCGTCCTCTGGGACGGCACCGTGATCTCCTGCGAATACGACTATGACCTCGAGATGCCCCTCGGAAAGGTGGGGGAGCGGCCTTTCCAGGAGATATGGAACTCGCCCAACGCCATCCGGGTGCGCCGCAGCATTCTGAACGGCGCGGGACCGCCCGGGTTCTGCTCCCGCTGTCCCAATGTCCCCGGCGACGACGGGCGGGCCTTGCTGGCCACCAGGGAACTGCGCCCGGTCGCTACGCCTTTTGTTTGACATATCCGCCGTTTCGGATATAAACACAGCCAGGAGGCTGTGAACCCGAGCATCGGCCCAGGAGAGATGCCATGAGCGACGAGCTGGAGACCTTCGAGGTGTCGGAGCCGTCCGAACCCGAACCCCGGGAGCCCTCACCCCCAGAGAGGAGAACGACCGCTGTGGCCGAGAAAAGGTATCTGTGCATCACCGTTGTCGATCATACGCCGATCGTCGAAGGCACCGACGAGCAGTCCTACATCAACGTGCGGATACCGGTGGCCCTGGCCGCCGCCGGCCTCCAGATGGTGCCGGAGCAGAAACTGGGCAGCATCGACCCCGACCTGATCGTCGAGATGATCCAGGAGGGCGCCGTGGGCGAACTGGTGGACATCCGCCAGGAGAAAAAGTCCATCACCATACGGGTCGAATAGGCCGCCAGAGCACCGGCTGAGCCACCAAACCGCGCCGCCACCCGTCCGGTCCGCCGGGCCGTGACGGGTGGCGGCTGCGTTTGCGCCTCCGGACGCCGGGTCAATCCAGCGCCGCGATCGCCTCGCGCACCACCCGGGCGCACTCCTTCACCTCCTCCAGCGGATCCTCCGCATTGCCCTCGTATTCCAGGGCCAGGAAGCCCTCGAAGCCCACATCCTGGAGCCGCCCCATCAGCCCCGGCAGGTCCAGCTCGCCGGTGCCGATGATCACGTCCTCCGGCTTGCCCTCCGCGTCGAAGGTGAAGTCCTTCAGGTGCACGCCGTAGAGGCGGTCGGCGAACCGCTCGACGCCCTCGACCGGGTCTTCGCCGGCGTCCAGCGCCCAGGCCGTGTCCAGGCACAGCCCGAACCGGGGGGACGTCTGCGCGAAGACCCCCTCCAGCACCTCGTAGCTGCCGTACTCGTGGTTGCCACCGTGGTTGTGGATGGCCACGTTGACCTCGTACTCGTCGCAGAGGGCCTGGACCGTCTGGCGCGTCTCTTCCGGCGCCCCGCCGATGTCGAGCGTCGGCGCGCCGGCCAGCCGGCAGAACTCGAAGGCCGGACGCATCTTCTCCTCGTCCGCCGACGGTCCCACCACGCCGTAGCAGTCGATCGTCAGGCCCGCCTCCTGGATCTGCCGGATGCCCTCCGCGACGGTGTCCGCGTCCGCGCTCAGGTGTCCGGGCCAGACCTCCACGTGCTTCAAGCCCACCTGGTGAAGGCACTCGATCAGCGCCGAGACAGGCTGGAATTTGCGGAAACAAAAACTCTGCACGCCCAGCTTCGAACCGTCGATCACGATACGTCCTCCCTTCCGATGGTCGCTCGAACCCGGCTTTCAGCGTTGCGCCGCACGCGTTCCGGCCCCGCGCTGCCTCACGCCGGACAGGGCATCGAGCGGGTTCGCGCCCCGCCCGGGCAGACCGGTCATTATGTTCTTTGCTTCTCCCGTGTGCAAGCGACACCGGACGCGGCAGAGCGCGTCCCTCCAACGTACTCCAAAGCTGCTGTGTATGGCACGAAAGGGGCGTTCGCGCACGTCCCGCCCGGCAGACCGCGCCGACCCGGGAGGATTCTCATCGTAGGTGTCCCTTTTAGAGCTACTTATGACAAATTCGGTTCGTTTCGTAATCGGGCCTGTCTCGGGGCATCTGACCGGCGTTTGAAGCCCGCCGGGGTGCCATCGCCCGCAAACTGAGCGACACCGGACGCGGCAGAGCGCGTCCCTCCAACGTACTCCAAAGGTGCTGTGTATGGCAAGAAAGGGGCGTGGAGGGCCACGCTCCGTCGTGGCCTCTTTGCTTCTCCCGTGTGCAAGCGACACCGGCCCCGGCAGGCGCCGCCATCCCCGCGACATCGCACGCCGACGGGATGACACGGGCCGGCCCAATCCGGCCGTACGGCGGACATGCCGCGCCCGTACTGTGGCACAGGCGCCCCCGCCCGTGGGGTTTTGGCCGCGATGCCCGCCGCTATGCGGTCTATATCTATACCCCGTGGCGCCAGGATGTCCCTGTACATTGATTGTTGCGTGCATGGATTTCTCGCTCGAGTCTTTTGGGCGGTGGGTGGTGCGCAGTGCTGCAGATTCGTGTCCTCGTTGTGACCCCTGATCGGTTACTCGGTACGGGTTGCCAGTTGACAGTTGCCAGTTGACAGTTGTCAGTTACCAGTTACCAGTTACTGGTTACTCGTTACTGGTGCGTAGCTTTCGTGCGGGCCAATCGCGTCGTTCGTTCTTTGAGTCTTTGTGGCCTCGTCTGGTATCGGTCCTTGCCCTTTGCTGAGCCCCGGTACCGTTGTCGTGCCGTTCATCGGCCGTTATCAGTGGAGATCAGTGGCCATACGTCGCTGTCAGTTGTCAGTTGTCGGTTGTCAGTTGTCAGTTACCAGTTACCGGTCGGCGTTTTGCGCAGAACCTTTCCCCTCCGTAGTGGCGCCTTCCATCTGCGTTGGTCTGCGTTCATCGGGCCTTCGTCGTCGTTCGTGGGAACATTTCCGTTCAGTCGTTCTGCCGTTGATCCGCGTAAATCCGCGTAAATCTGCGGCCAAATGCTGTTTGTCGTTGTCGTTACTTCGCCCTTCGTCCTTCGCACTTCCCACTTCCGGCGGCCCGCCGCCGGCCATTGTAGTCGTTCCTGGAAATCCGCGTGTCCGTGTTGACCCCGTTGACCGAGAAAATTCCGGAATCGGCCTTTTTTCGGTGGTTTTTCAGCGGGTTGGGGCTGCCATGCAGCCTTCAGGGCGTGCTTTCGGCCCAGGCGGGCCGGGGGCGTTGCCGGGTTGAGTAGCCCCTCTTCAGTGGCTCTGGCGAGGGGCTGCCGGCATCCCCAGCGTTTACACGCCGACGGCATGCTCCCGCTGGACTGCGAGCACCCCTGTTAACCGGACTGCCAATGGTTCGCGTTCCACGCGGGGAGCCATTCCCGTTTTTGCGTAACTCACCGGGGTGCATAGGTTAACAGCAAAGCCGGAGCCCCCACGCTCCGCCCCCTTGCGCGCAGGTGCCCCCTCGCCAACGACTTACGCCAACCCGCTAACCCCACCACCGGCGCCCCCGCCTCGACGGCGAGAGTACCCGTGGGCGACCGACCTGCCGCTTTCGCCCCCGACGGCCCGAAAACTCTCGGACTCTCTGCCCGAGATGGGCCGCTATGTTAACGGACCATTTGCACTCGTACCCCGAACGGAACACTTTTCACGAACTGCGAGAGTACGGCCCTTCTCATCGACAGCAGAAGGAAAGCTTGGAAGGCCCAGACCCGCGGCCCCCTATCTTCCTGCGCTGGCGGCCGGATGATAGATATCCTCCCGAAACTCTTTTGGTATGCATTGCAAAAATCGCGACGGTGTTAGCGTATGCGATCCCTCTGCGGTATGCAGAGCTTTGTAAGTTACGCGTGCCGACCGAGTGCGCGCGTGAAAGAGATGAAGCTCCGACTTCGCCCGAGTCATAGCGACGTACATCAACCGCGCCTGTTCTGCCATTTCATCTGTGTCAAGATCCTCTCTTGGCATGCCTCCTTCTTCGAGCCCAAGAACACACACGACGTCTGCCTGCAAGCCTTTGGCGCTCTGGAAAGTGGTTACCCTGACTGGGATGGTTGCGCTCGACGGCCCCCGCCGTTGGAGCTTCCCCATCCACTCTTCCAGTTCCTCGTGCAGGTCCGACGCCTTCTTCCATATTTCCATTCCGTTCACGGCCCGGGACATGAGACTGGCCACGTCTCCAGATTCTGCGTTTTCTCGGAGTTGTTCAAGTTCTCCTCTCAAGTAATTTAATAGTTCATCGTCGCCTCGCACTTCGAGAAGGCTTTCCCACACGTCCTTTCCATCGCGGAGCAAGAAACCCCAGAGGAGCGCCACCTGTGCGAGTTTCTGTTTTCTTCTCTCTTTCTTCTCCTCTTTCCGAACACGCGGGGAAGGAATCGGAGCGGGCTTCGCATCAACAAGAGCCTGAATACATTCGCGAAGCGCCACATTGTCGCTGAAGTCTGCAAGCCAGCTAAAAAGGCGATACAGAGTTGTCACGCCCTTGCCTGGCTGCGGTTCTGGAGCGATATTGGGAATGCCTGCCCGGTTGAGTTGTTTAACTACGAGCTCAGCGTAATTCCGGGTCGGGACGAGCACGAGGACATTTTTTGACGGCAAAGCGTCCTCAATGGTCTTTCGCACAATGAAAGCTTCTCGTTTTCCACTCGGACCATTGTGGACCTTGATGGACCGACCTTCTTCAGTCTCATAGGTAAAATCGCCCTTGCTTAGACGATCTTCGTCAAACGCCTCCACAACAGAGAGGGCGCTTACAAGCACTTTTCGGGGACATCTGTAAGAGTGAAGCAGAGGGGCTACTCGACCAGACGGAGCGAAGTCGTTTTCAAAACGACGGATAAACTGCGGTGAGCCGCCTCTCCACGAATAAATGCATAGGGCTATGCACATGGCTCTCGTGCATACAACATATAGTATGTCGAAAAGTGGCGCTGCAGACCATGCCCTCAGGCCGGCAATGGGGAACAGCCGCCGCACTCAGCCACTCCAACTGACCCTGAAGTCGGCCTCAGAAGGTCCTCGCAGGTCCTCAGGAGCCTTGGTAATGTGTCGTGGGCGCTTCCAAACATCACCTGATAGACCAGCAAACAGAGGGCGCCCGGCCGGATCAGTGGGCTACAACATATGGCACCTACGCGAGCGAAGTGCATAGCCCTATAAATGCTTTGGTCATCATCTCCTACAGCGAATAACCCGTCTTCCTGGCCGGCGGCGAGCAGACGAATGAGACGGAATTGACTCGCATTTATGTCTTGGTACTCGTCGACAAGCAAGTGGCGGCATTTGGCACGCCATTCTGAAGCGACCTGGTGGTTTTGCTCCAGAAGGTCGCATGCCAGAAGGATTTGGTCATCGTAGTCGACCGCACCGCAGGACCTCAACATTTTCCGGTAGACTCCGCACACTTCGCATTTCGGTGTATCTTCTGGCTCACAGGCTCCCACGCGCCGGCACTCGTCCACAGCCTCTCCGCGGTGGCGCTCGTACCCAGCGAGTTGTGCAGCGTCGCCCAGCAATATGGACCGGGTGCGGTCTGCCCCTATGACGGTGATATCTTCAGGCAGGTCCACCTCACCAGCGTGTTGTCTGAGAATCGAATAGCCCAGGCTATGCATCGTGCGTATTGTATCCGGCTGGAGAGAAGAAGGAATGAATAAATCCGTTTCATCCGGATCGGATATCTGTTCACGCATATTGGCGGCCGCAGCTGCGGTGAAAGTGATGATCGCAATTTCTTCGGGAGCTACTTCAGCCTCTTCCACCAAAAACTTCGCCCTCCGACCAAGGCGGTACGTCTTACCTGTGCCCGGCCCAGCCAAAAGAAGCAGTGGGCCATTTGCTTTATGCAGTGTATCCTTGGTCAGAGCTGATTCCTCCAAGAGAATACGTCCTTCCGTGTTGATACACGTATATGTAATTCAGCCACAACCCTTCAGCCATTGCACGAGTTCTCGAGGGGTACGGATTCGATCGGCGCCCGGAGCACCAGCTTGGCGCACATGGTTCTGCAAACGCTTATCGCCTGTGCATATCCAGACTTCAGGCAGCGCCAACTTCATAAGAAGCAGAACGTCACACGCGTCCGTGCTCCTACTTTCGCAATCAGGATTGTAATCTTGGTCAATGTAGAGGTGGACAAATCTGGCGATAGCTCTGGCGGCGTCTTCATACGCCGTCACAGTGCACGGATCATCCTGGCGCATCCCCTCAAGGATGGCTTCCTGCCCGTCCGTCGCTCCCTCATACTTTTCTTCCAACCCGTGCAGATACTCAACCCAGTCCTCCCGTTCTTTCTCCAGACCTATGCTGAGCCTAGTCTCCTTCATAGCAGGTATTTTGAAACAGTCACCGTCATCGTCTCGGAAATAGGTCGGCCGTTGCAGCTCCTCTTGGCTGCGTGCCTCGATTACTCTCTTCCACAGTGCTCTGTAGTAGACCATCCCTCCGGGGCGGTCCGTGGGAATTTCTGGTCCCGCGAGCCCTACCAAACCAGACAGTTCGTTCCCACTGGGCACGATCGGTTCCTGAGTGTCGAGCACTTCGTTGACAGACTGTGCTCTGCTGCGCCAGCCATCCCATGGCGCCCTATCCTGAAGCAAGGCCAGCACGAATTCGAGAAGCCCTGAATCGCTCATTCTGCATGTGATATCACTACCGCAAGACGCCAAAGCACGCACGGCTTTCATCTCATCCGGGTCGCCGTGGGCTATGCCTCGGATGAAACGACAGTCAAACACGATGACAGATATACCCGAACCCATTATGCCTCCCAGTCTTAGCTCCTTTACCCTGACAGAAGTAGAGGGTAACTGCTTCAGGCAAACGGAATCAAGGCTTGGTGTCCCGGTCATCTATGCAGATTCTGGTCTCACGCTCCGCTCTTGCTTCCGGTAGGTAAACAGTAGAGGCATGTCCTTTACTGCTTGAATCTACCGGAGGCAACCATGTCCGCCACCGTCTCTCCCGCCGAAATGACGCCCGATGAGCGGCTGTAGGAGGTGGCCGCCATCCTCGCCAGAGGTGTCCTGCGCCTGCACTGCCGCGCCGCTCTGCCCGCCGAAAAGCATTCGATCGTCGAATGAAGCGCCGTGGACGAGCGGCTTTACAGGTCACCTTTACCGAGATTGCACTCGTTGCAGAGCGTCTGCAGGTTCTCGGGAACATTCGTTCCACCCTTGGCTAACGGCATAATGTGGTCCACATGCAACTCGATGCCTTTCGTATTCGCCGGGCTGCGCCCGCAGGCCTGGCATGTGTAATCATCCCGTTTGAGGACTTCCAGCCTCAGGCGCAACGGGACACGGCGCTTCACCCGATGACGCTCCCCGATGCCACCTCTGGTCGTGTCAACTGCATCAGTAACCCCACTGGCATCCCCGCGTTCCATGACGGCCTCAAGGGCTTTTATCCATGAGCCAAAAACTCGGTAATACGGATCTTGCCCATACTTCGCGTTGTACCGGCGGAGGTCCTTCTTGTGAGGCCGCCTCCCTTCGATCGTTGCCGTCTTGTCCCACAGTCGCTCAAGTTCGTCAAGCAGTGCCTCCCTCGGTATGCCGCGCTTGAAGTCTTTCGCCTGCAATCCAGCCTCGCCCAACGCCTCGGTCAAGCCGCCAAAGTACTTCTTGACCGTCCCGTAGTGGACACGCGCGTGCTCGTTGACATCCCTGATGGTCAGCGTTTGCTTGCCGAGAGCCCCAGCTGTTCGACGTAACTCCGCCAGTATCTGCTGCTTGCTATATTTGTGACCGGGAAGACGATTGATTCTTCGCTTGCCCACCGGTACCTCTTCTACGTCGGCAATGCGTATACCTGTCTGCCTCAAACAGCCTATGAAAGCTCGACGACATCGTCAAGCGATGTCTTATCAAGAAACGAGGGCAACACAGGGATTTCGCATTTCCGAGTCCTATCACATAAATGATCGACAGAGGCTTCCAACTGGGGGTTTCCTCCTGCCGAGCAGAGAACCGTACGTCTGCACTGTGCTTCCTTGCCATCTCCCCCACATACAGGGTAACACTTTCGGTCCGCCTTCGGTATGTAAGCAGTGGAGGCCTGCTGCTTCACGCCGGAGGAGAAGATGCCTGCGTCCTCGACCGGCTCAGGACGAGCCCCGGACGACCCCGCCGCCTCCGTCGCACGCCTCCCCGTACTCTCCGCCTCGGCCACCGCGCGCCGCTTCTCCTCGTGACGGCGCCCGATCGCCCGAAACTCTCGGCTTCGCCCCCCCGGGACTGCCCCGCAGGTTAGCAAGCCGGTTGCGTTCGAACCGCGAATGTGACCAGCCGCGTGAAGCCGTGCATGAGCCGGGCGGGGACTCCCTACTGAGCAATGGCCTCAAGGGCGGCCACTACTTCTTCGTCGGTAACCGTTCACGGGCTTCGTCCGAATGCCCTTGGCGCACAGGCAAGGCTACTACCGGTGGTAGTCCAAGCGTCGCACGTGCAGGGGGCTCTTGCATGATGCGCATGGTCGCCCTACCACCCATGGCGTCTTCCGGACAACCCGTGAACGGTTACCTTCGTCGTTTCCCAGGATTTGGCAGCTGAAGAGCTCGTCGTAGCCCAGCAACGAGTCAGTTAGCAGATTTGCCAGCTTGCGGTCGGTGCAGAAGATAGTGCAGTAGGCCACAGCTACCGAAGCATGAAGCTGATCGTGCAGATCGCCCTTGTCGTGGGGTCGGTTCTGGTAGCGTATTGCCGCATGAATACCACTCGTCACGTGGAGGCTTGGCAGCAACACAGGCAGCTTCTGCTCTCGGCAGACGGTCCGAAGCCACCGCCGAAACAAGCCGAGCGCATGTCGTGCCGTGGTTCCATCATGCTCGGGCAAACTGCTCTGGGTTAGCTTCCTGTGGACGTACACAAGGCTCTGGTAGATCTCCGGGATCAGCACGCTGAGTGCACCGCACAGCTCAATCCAGAAGGCCTCGTCGAACGTACGGAACTCATCCTGATCCAGTCGGCTCTGTTCAGTCTGCCAAGCGGCGAAGTCCCCTCCGCCGGCAATCGGCGGCTCATCCGGGCCAGTCATGGCCTCCACCATGGAAGACAGACTGGCTGAGGCAAAGACGTCAAACATGGCCTTCTGGAAAGCCAGTTCGTCGGCTGCATCAATGAAATACCGTGCGCCTTCAAACAGGGATACCGCACTCCGCATTGCTTCGGGGGTGTAGGTCCGCCCCTTGGACGGGCTCATGTTCCCCAGAAGCACCATCCCCCGCACCATCTCGGCTTCAGCGTCCACCTGAAATTCGGGGGTAGAAATCTGCTCCGTTAACTGCTTCAGTTTTGGCACTCCTACCCTCCTTTGCCACCAACATACACGAAAAATAAAAATCTGCCAACAGAAAATCAAGGTTTCTCGCCCATCGCGATGCCCTGTTTGATTGCCTTCTGCTTCGCCTGCTTTCGCGCAACGTCGTCGCCGGGGGTGTAGGTGTAACACTTCCCGGCGTCCCCCCACTTATACCCCGGCTTCCCATCGCTCTGGCAACGCTTCAGCGGCATTAGTAAATCACCCCCTCTTCCGATTCAGGGGGTAGCGGCCGCAGCAGTTCCCCGCCCAAGCTTTCGGCCGCAAAGCGCAGGCGCTTATCCAACCAGTCCGGGTCGTAGCCGGGGGCTTCTGGAGCAGCGGCAACCAGCGCATCAACCAGCCGGGCGACCAGCGGGTCTTCGGGGCAACTGGCCCCGGCTTCCGGTTCGTATTCCACCTGCACATCATGGATTTGCAGTAATGCTGTCAAATGTTCCCCCGCAGCAGGTTCACCATGAAGTTGAAGAATTCCGGATCGTCTTTCGCAAACGGTAAGTGTTTACCGACACAGTACTCCTGCGGGGGGTAGTTGAGGTTCGGGGCAGGGCCTTCAGGCTGCGGCGCTCAGAAGCGGCGGCGGCCTTCCCCGGCAGGTTGCAATGCACCGGAGGTAATCCACCGTGCCGATGCCCAGCCCCTTTGCGGTCGCCAGGACA
>CAZNGS010000043.1:0-36199 GCA_964572825.1 uncultured candidatus Brocadiaceae bacterium | reverse complement strand
ATGGAGGGGCCATACTACATGCAGTATGCACAAGAGTAAAGTGCATAGCCCTAATGATGAATAGAATTGCACGGGCGATCCTCGTGGGTCTGGCCGCTGTGGCCGTGGCTGCCGCCGTCCTGATCGGCGCCGGGTCCGAGGCACGTTCCCGGCCAGCGGCGCCGTCCGACGAACCCGGGCCCGCCCAGCGAGAGGCCATGTTCTACCAGGCGTTCCCGGACGGGCGGGTGCAGTGCCAGATGTGCCCGCGACGCTGCTCCATTCTGCCCGGCCAGCGGGGCTTCTGCCGCAACCGGGAAAACCGCGACGGCACCCTCTACTCGGTGGTTTACGGCCGGCCCTGTTCGCTGAGCATCGAGCCCATAGAGAAAGCCCCCTTCTACCACTTTCTGCCGGGAAGGGAGCGTCTATGCGTGGCCACCGTCGGGTGCAACCTCACCTGCAAGTACTGTCAGAACTGGCAGATATCACAGAAGCCGCTGGAGGAGGTCAGTTACCGCGAAACGTCTCCCTCCGAGCTGGTGGAAGTGGCCGACCGGAATGATATCCCCATCATCTGCTTCACCTTCGCGGAGCCCGTTACCTTTTACGAATACATGTACGACACCGCAAAACTGGCCCGCAAGGCCGGCATCAAGACTGCTGTGGTCTCCAACGGCTACATCAATCCGGAACCGCTGAGGAAGCTGCTCACCGTGGTTGACGCGGTGAAAATCGACCTGAAGGCATTCACGGAGGAGTTCTACCGCGAAGTGAGCGGCGGGACCCTCCAGCCCGTGCTGGAGTCCATAAAAACCGTTCACGAATCGGGCCGGCACCTGGAGCTGGTCAACCTGGTGGTGCCCACCTACAACGACGACCCGGAAAAGGTGCGGCAGATGTGCCGATGGATCAAGGACAGCGTGGGCCCGGACGTTCCCCTCCACTTTACCCGTTTTACGCCCATGTACAAGATGAAGCACATCGAGATGACGCCCGTTTCGACGCTCGAGAAACTCCGCCAGATAGCGCGGGACGTGGGTCTGCACGCGGTTTACGTGGGCAACGTGCCCGGCCACGAGTACAACTCCACCTACTGCCCCGAGTGCGGCGAGCGGCTGATTAACCGGGTCGGTTTCCACGTGGTCGAAAACCGGATAGAAGACGGCAGGTGCCCGCACTGCGGCCACGAGATAGCCGGTGTCTGGAAGGTGACCGCACCGGGGGAACAAAACGGGGAAGAATCCGCCGGAAAGCCATCGGAAACCGCGGCGCGCAAAAGATAGCTCGCCGGTCGATACGCCGTGGCCGTATCCCGGCGCGCCCCTGTCAGAGAATCCCTCCTCGTTGCTGTACCGGCCGATCTCCTCGACGAGTCACTCCCGAACCAGGATGCTGCCGAAGACGCTGGTGTCGGTGTCGGACCTGGCGTCGCCCTGCCTGCAGCAACGCTCCTGGGGAGCCTCCTTGCTGCCGACGACGATGATAAAGCCAGAGCAGAATACTGCTATTCCGTTCCGCCCAGCGGCGCCCCTGCCGGGGCTGCAAGGATCATCGCTGCACGGCGCGCGAGGAGTTTATCGTTAGCTTTCGCTATTTCCCTGAAATAACTGCTCATGTCACGGCCGCAGGCGTGGAGGGCCATGCCCACCGTAAATGCCGGTTCGTCAACCTGCTTTTTCTCTTCAACTGAGTCAAAGTATCTTTTCAACTCGGGGACAGCACTTTTGTCGGCGATTTTGCCAAGAGCAATGGCGGCCGCCTTCACAGGATGCTCCTGTTTTCTTTCAAGCTTATACGTTCTGCCGGGGGCAAGAAATGCTTTCAACGCAGGTACCGCGGCAGGATCGCGTGCTTCGCCCAGTGCCCAGATAGTCGGGAGTTTGTCCGCCGCGGTCGGTTCCTTTTCAATCTGCTCCAGGAGGTACGGGACAGGTGACCTGTCGCCGATCAGGCAAAGAAGATGTGCTTTCCCGGGGGTAGGGGCCGAGGCAAATGAGGCTCTCAATCTCGGCAGGCCCCGCTTCGGCCATGCGAGCAGCAGTGCGGCATTGCGACCCGATGGATCGTCTGCGGCTGCTTTGAGTTCGGCATCCGTCGGAACCGGTGTGTCGGCAGTGAAAGTCTCATCAGGAAGGGCCTCAATCTCAAGCAGGTGTTCCTGAACCTGTTTGATATCTATGTCGCGGAGCCCGACATTGTTCATAGCACTCAGCGCGGCACAGTAACCGGCCGCATATCCTTCGTTCATCATATCGGCCTGCATGCGTGTTTTGGGCAGCGCATCGTGAGTCGCGGATCTGCACCGGCCGGTCACGAGAATATCATGGAGCCCTTTGGGAAGGAGGGCTCGGAAGGGCGTCGACTGGATGGATTCCCGGTCATCCCTCAGACCGATTCTGCTGTAAATGCTCGATGGCGAACCGTGCTGATCAAAGGGAGCTTTTGTTACTGCAATCGCATCCCTGTATCTGCGGACCAGGAGCTGGTCCAGAAATGTCATCGTATAATCGCATTTGATCTTCCGTGTCTCGCGGAACAGAACTTGATAATAGAAATCATACATATCCCTGTATTCCCTGCTGTATAGCGGGCGCCCGCGGCTTTTACGGAGAAACGAAACCGTAGCCTCCATATCTGCAGGATCGAACGGTCCCCTGTTGTCGTTCATGAAACCGTCAACTATCGCGTGGTCAGCGCTGTACCCGGCATTCTGAAGATACGGTTGCAGAGGGCTGACAAGGTTGAACTCAGCTCCCGCAGCAACGCAGATATCGCCGTCGCCGGTGGCGTCAATAACGGTCTTCGCCCGGACAGCACCGCGGCCCAAGGGCGTGGCAACCACAACGCCCCGTACCGTATCGCCCTCATTCAGTGTACCGACTCCCAAGGTCGTAAACCAGACATCGCACCCGGCCTCTTCGAGAAGTCCGGACAGCCAGTAGCTCCGCTGGAGCGGGAACATGAACGGGCGGTCCCGCTCTGCCCCCCGCTTGTCCGGATAGTCGTCGGGATGAGCGCCCCTGAAGTTCGGATAGCCCGCCTCGATGAACTCCCGTGCAAACCCTTCCCTGTACCCTGTGAAAAACCAGCCCACTCCGTTACTTCCCACACCGCCCAGAACTCCCGACATTTCGACAAGGAGGACCCGGGCACCAGCACGTGCCGCGCTGATTGCAGCCGGTGCACCGGCCGTACCGCCCCCGACTACGACGACATCGTAATCCCCCCAGACCGGCAGGCTTCCCGCCGGTTGCTCGATTCCCGGATACGACTCGAAGGGACGAACGCCGAGAAGGCGCTCACGCACATCCACTGTTCGATCCGTGCCTTGCTGGCCATAGACATCTACTTTCACCCTGTCCTTCCGGGGCATGGGCAGGGATTCAGCTTCAGATGCGGCCGCTCTGCCCACCTGCTCCCCGAGAGCGATAAGCCCGGGAGGACGCATCAGGAGCTCAGCGTTTTCACGGGACACATTGCATGCGGAGCTTAGCACATACAGACGTTTCAGGCCGACCGGCCGGCAGCAGTCCACAGACATCTTTTCAGGTCCGACCCAGGGAGAGGAGTCATGACGCGCCCTGCAGATGACGGCAGTCGGTTCGATCATACGTACCATGTGCCCGGCCCATTCGGCTTTCGCTTTGGGATACCTCTTTCGGATCAGTTGAGCGCTCCGACACCGGTTAGCCCAGTCTCCGGTCGGCATCAGAGTCTGGACCTTGTACTCCCGCAGGGCCACAGGACGCTCCCCTTCCAGGTTACATTTCATAATAAAGCGCCCCTCCGACTCTTTTTCTTCCGGGTCCCAGGTCATGGTTTGAAACACCGGTATCTTTTTCTCTGCAGGCCATTCCTCCAATCGCGCTCCGGCCAATCTGGCAACCCCCGCCATTGGTGTGGCATCTATGACAACTTTTGCGAGCACCGCCTGCCGTCCGCCTTTGTTGGCAATGCACACACCGGAAAGATTTCCCTGATTGCCAACTATGACATCGGTTCCGTAACTCTGAAAAACCACAGTTATGTTCTTCGTGAGCAGAGCATCAAGTCTTTTCTTAAACCGTGCCGGATGGATGTGCCGATATCCCTCGGGTTTCCCGGGATACAGCGTTCCGTCAAATATTTCTTCGCCGAGTTCCGTAAGCGGCCTGTCCTCTGGGCCGAGCCAGTACCTGCCGGTGCCGGCTATCGTTTCATCGAAAAAAGGACAGGAAGTTACGATGACGACATGTTTGCCCGAACGGGCCGCGGTCAAAGCTGCCGCCACACCGCCGATGTTCGCGCCCACAATAACAATGTCTGTTTCATAAGCGAGCGGAACGGCCCGTGCCGATTCGTTTACATACTCATCCCCTGCTGACGCAGGATCGGCACAGAGAAAGACCGCCAAACCTACCAGAAACACAAAAGACCTGCGTGTTTTCATATGCTGCCGCCCTCTTGAAGAGAAGGTGAGCACGTGATTATTCTCCCCGCGCGCCTTTGACCAGGATGCTGCCGAAGACGCTGGTATCCTTATCCGACCTCGCGTCTCCGCGCCAGTAGTAGCGCTTCTCGGGGTCCTTCTCGCTCCCGACCGCCAGGTTGAAGCCGTAGGTCACCGGCAGGGACCAGTGGTGCACTCCGAAGCCCGTCGGGACGGCGTGGGTGACGCCGAGCATCCAACCGCCGTCTAACTCCCCGTACGTGCTGCGCACGAGCCGGGTGGGGCGGTAGCAGTGGACCTTCACCCTCCGGACATGATCAGGACCGGGCTTCCCGCGCCAGCACCAGTGCTCGTCATCCGAATTGTAAATCACTTCCCGGTTATGATTGGTGTCGAGGTAGAGATGCACGGATTCCATGGGGAAGCCCTCCGCGTTCTCCTCGTAGACCTTCACCAGTACGAGGAGCTGTTTGTAGCCGTCAGGATGTCTCTTCCGGTATCGCTCGTCGCCCTTGTAGGCGGAGACGGCGAAGCGCGCGACGACGTTACCTTCTGAATCTTCGATGACGTTGTCGAAGGAGAACGAGGAGAGGTCCTGCTCTCCGAGCGGCTTGCCCGTCTCTGTTGTCGCTTCTCGGGTTGGCACCCTGATGGTGCCCTCACTCGGCGGGCCGACTGTGAAGGTCACCGTCCCCTCGGCCGACCTGGGCCCGTCGGGATGGTCGTCTTCCGCCCGGACGGTCAGTTCGAACTCGCCCTCTTCGGCGGGGGTCCCCATGATGAGGCCGCCCTGCTTGAGGGTAAGGCCGGCGGGCAGTTCTCCGTCCACCACTTTCCAGCGCGCCACGCCGACCGCCCCCTTTGCCTTCAGTTCGTCCATGACGTAATCGTCGGCGGCGAGTCTCCTGGAGTAATCGACTATGCTCAGGGGCAGGTCTTTTTCCACCGCCAGGACCATCTCGCGTTCTACGGTCTTCTTTCCGTCGTCGGCCCGGAGGGTGAACCTGCTGAGCCCGCTCGTGGTGGGGGTGCCGACCAGCCGGCCGTCCCGCAGGCTGACGCCGGCGGGCAGCGCCCCTGCGACCAGTTTGAACTCGGGCTCAGCGGCGGCGCTGGCCACGGGGATCTGGCGGTCGTAGCGCCTGCCCACGATGGCCGGCCTCATGCGCCCCGACCTGATCCACAAGCCCGTGTCCAGACCGCCCTGGTCGTACTCGGCGAGCACGTCCCAGATGATCTTCTGTATGGCGGAGGCCGCCTTCGGGTCGACCTGGAACTTGACCTCGTCGGTGAATCCCTCCCGTCCATACTCCAGCATCTGGTGCGGATAGCCGATGGGCGACTCCTGGAAGATCATGACGGTAAAGCAGCTCCCGATGGCGTACCCGCCGTAGAGGCCCATGTGGCCGGCGTCCTGATAGAGGTCGTTATGGCCTGCCATCCCCGGAATCAGTCCCTGGTCGGCCAGGTCGCTGATGCGACGGATGATCAGGCTGGTCGGCGCCACGGCGACGTCGAGCCCTGAGAACTCCCTGCGCAGCCTGTCGGCAACTTCCTCCGTCCAGGCCTCGGTCCGACCGTAGGATGGGTTATCCCAGTTCTCCCGCGCGGGCCAGATGGTGTAGAGGATCACGCGCACCTTCGGGTTCCCCTCCCGCGCGGCACGGGTGTATTCCACGATGGCCTTTTTCTCGGTCTCGTTCGTGCTGTTATAGGTCTGGAAGATCACCACGTCCCACGGGTTGTTCTTCAGCTTCTCGACGCTGTCCTCGGGGTCCCTATCATATAGCCACCAGATCGGTGCGCCGGGGACGGTGTGCTGGTCGTGGACGAAGTTCCTGTGGCCTGCGGCCCCGACCACCCCGAGGAACTCATCGCGGATAGAGTTGGTATGGCTATTGCCGAGCCGGAAGACGCGGACGGAGTCCTGGTCCTGACCCTGTGCCCTCGCCGGCAGACACAGCACCAACATCAAGATCGAAACGATCCACAACGAAAACGCCCTGCCCTTGCAAGTCTGCGCGCCACTTCGCTTGCCCATAGCTCATCCCCTTCCTCAGCGGCTATCGTGATTGCGAGCGGTTCGGCTCATCGGCCTTTTTCGCCGACGCCCCTCCGGCAGCGGCGCGCCCGACATAGAGCGGGATAGCGATGCGGTTGCCCGTACGTGGTGGGAACTCGGACCACTTGATCTGCCGGGTTATCCCGCCGCGGCGCTCTTCCACCAGCACGTGCCCGCGGCCCTCGGTGTTGCGCCAGTCCGTGGTGCCGCACACCACGCTGACGTCCGAGTCGTGGTTGACGATGGTCGGCGGGTCGTCGCCCTCCACGCACTGGTTCAGCGTGCCGCCGAGCACCTCGGTGCGTCCGCCGTTGACGGTGCGAAACGCGGTACCGTTGTGTTCCGTCTTGAAACCGAGGGCCCAGAGCGTGCCTCCGTCATTCACTATCTCCGGATCGTTCCGTTCCGGGTTGATCTGCCGCGCCCATACCTGCTGCCCCTTGAAGTGAAAGACCGGGACCTCGGGGCGGAACTGGTTCATGGCGAACACGTTCTCAATGAACACCTTCCCGCCTTCCACGCTGTTGCGGTATGCCGCGCAGAAATGCATGTGGACATCGCTGAGCACGAGGGTGCGCGTGGAGGCGTGATCGACCAGGGCGTGTCCGCCGCGCCATTTTTCCATGGCGAACAGGTCCTCGATGATCAGCGGGGCATCGGAATCGCCGACCACGCGGAACGCCCCTTTGCCGTGCATCAGCCGCAGATTCTCGCCGGCCGCCAGGTCACTCTTCATGAAGTTCAGTCGCCTCACTGTCGCAGGCACCTCGATGACGTCGTCGATGAGGTATATGCCCGGTTGGAACCAGACGACCGGTTTGCCCGATGCTATGGTCGCCCGAACCGCTTCGGTGTCGTCCGTCTCTCCATCGCCGACCGCGCCGAAATCATTGACACAGGCCCAGTTGGAGTGATCGTTCTCCCAGGGAATCTCGGGCGTCTCTTCGACGGGCAGGTCCAGAGAGCGCCGCGACTCTTCGGGAAACAGGACGGTGACCGTTGATGAAACGTACTCCTCGATGCGATCCCCGGCAACTTCTGTGGCGCCCAGGCGGCTGAGGGCGCATCGGTATCCGTCTGTCTCGATGTTGCGCGCGAAGAGATATCCCCCCCCGAGAACAGCAGCCGATTCCGATGTCGAACCACCTTCCAGGCGCGAATCGACGAATGCAACGACCGCATCGTTGCCGGTGACCTTCAGGGCCGGAACCGAATTGTGGCTGATGAGTCCGCGCAGGGAGACGTTGTGTCGGTCCACATGCACGCCGCAGTTGCGCTGACCGGAAACACGGATATGCTCCAGCCCCGTTGCCAGCCGGTCGTGCTCTATCCGCACGCCGCAGTCAAAGCCCTCCACCGTGACGTGACGGACGCATATCCCGCTCGCATTCCGGTTGCGGATGGACAGGCCGCAGTGTCCGGCGCCCTCAGGATCGCTCGATCGGAGCGTGACGTGCCGCACGGCTCCGGTGTTGTTGGCGAAAAACACCAGGCCGATCGCACCGGGATTGCCCGTGCCCACGTCGATCGTCAGGTCCTCGACACTGTTCTGAAACGCGGCATTCGTCGAGATGCCGCCCATGATGTCGATGACCGGCCGCTGCGTGCCGAACTCAAATCCCGGGCAGTCATCGACCAGCTGGATGACGCTGTCCTCCTCCGACTCTCCCCGGAACTGGATGAGCTGCGGCAGTTCGAAATCGTTGCAGTTCTGCAGGTCCCGGAAACTGTACCGGAGCGTATCACTCACCAGGTACGTGCCGTTGGGGAAGTAGAGGATCCGTGCCGGCGCGGGAACGGGCAGGAATATCATGCCGTGCTGCTTCCGGGCTTCAAACAGCCCTTCATACTCGAAAGGGTTCTCCCTGTAGAAAGCATCCTGCTCTTTGAAGGCATCGCGCCATGGCCGCACCACATCGTCCAGCGCCCTGATGAGCGCCTCGGTACAGTCCTCCCGGCCCGTGGGGTCGCAGTTGTAAGGACCTTGGGTGACGTAAACAATCTGCCCGGCATTCTCAGGGAAGGTGATTCGACGTGTCAAGATTGTTTCCTCAGATGATGGTCGGCGGGGCGAAGAGAAGTCACTCGTCGTCTATCAGATCAACCTTCTGGCTCCAGGGTACCTGGCGGTCGAACAGCGTGCCGAACTTTTCGTAGTTATTGTAGTCCACCACGTGTTCGCGCCATAGTTCCAACTCGTGGTCGTAACGCTGGCGCATGTCCTCCATTACGGCTTCGTAGCCGGGGTCTCCCGCCAGATTCTCCAGCTCCAGCGGGTCGTTCTGGGTGTCGAACAGGTCTTCGGCGGGCTCCATGCCCTCCCCGGCGTACCACCAGTAGGTGTATTTCCATCGAGTGGTGAGCACGCTCAGACTGGTGGTCGGGTAGTTGCGGGGCCAGGCGTTGATGAAGGCCATGTGCTGGCGCACGTCCTGGCCGGGGCGCTCCAGCAGCGGCAGCAGGCTCGTGCCGTCCATCTGCTCGGGCACCGGCACGCCGGCCAGCTCCAGGATGGTCGGAGCGAAGTCGATGTTGCCCGTCAGGGCCTTGCAGCGCTTGCCGTGGCCGGCGCGCCTGCGCGGGTCGTAGATCAACAGAGGTGCCAGCGCGGATTCCTCAAGGGGCAGCACTTTGCCGCCGTAGCCGTGCGAACCGCAGATGAAACCGTTGTCGCTGGTGTAGATAATCACGGTGTTGTCCGCGATGCCCTGGCGCTCCAGCTCTTCGCGGATCACGCCGAGCGCCACGTCAATGCCGTAGACCAGCTCGTGATACTGCGCCATGACGCCGTCGTAGTCGGTGTCGTAATTCCACTGTGTCCATCGCTGCCACTGGCGGCCCCGCTTGCTCTGCTCGCTCAGGTGGTCGGCGTGCTCTCGCCCGAAGTTGCCCGGGCGGGTGAACTTCGTGCCGGTGTAGAGGTCGTCGAACTTCGGATCGGGCGTCCACGGCCGGTGAGGCGCTTTGAAGCTGATCGAGAGGCAGAAGGGCTTATCCTGCTCCACCCCGGCCTGGATGACGTCTCTGGCGAAAGCGCCGTAGCTGAGCGTGGAGTGCGGATACTGGTCGGCATACTCCGCCATGGTTGCGTTCCTGGCCGTGTCGTACTTGCTCTGGATGCCGCCGCTGCCCCAGAAGTCGAAGTCCCACTTCGGCTGCGTGCCCCGGACGTGGAAGCCGAATTTGCCGGCAAACGCCGTCATGTAGCCCGCCTCCTTGAGCAAGGCGGGGTAGGAGGCGTGCCAGAGGTCCGGGTCCTTCATGTGGCCTTGGTGGAAGTTGCACCCGTGCCTGTACTCATACAGTCCGGTCATGACGCTCGCCCGGCTGGCCATGCAGATGGACGTGGTATTGTAGTGGTTCTTGAACAGGATGCCGTTGGCGGCCAGGCGGTCCATGTTCGGCGTCTTCACGTCCGGGTTACCGTAGCAGCCGAGCGAATAGTTGCACTGGTCGTCGGCCATCAGGAAGATGATGTTTGGCCGTCTGTCCCCGCCGGCATTCAGTCCGGAGGCAGAGAGCCCGGCAAAAAGTGCAGTGCCCATGATTCCCCTCATGAAATCGCGCCTTGTGGTCTGGTTCGCTCCGATTCCTGTGCTTTCGCGGACCGCCGATGCCTTTTCCCACATCATCTATAGGGGTACCTCCGTGTCGTCCTCGTGGCTGAAAGCCACGGTATCTTTTTTCGACCTGCGCACGACACCGCAGCCCGGAGCGACGACGGCAAACCGGGCCGTCTCGCCCTCGGCCGACGAGCCGCCGACCTGGACCGTGAACCAACCCGGCTCGACGACCTTCTCCATATGGGTGTCCCACAGCGACAGGTCGTCCGGCCCGAGTTGGAAACTGACCTCGGAAGATTCGCCCGGTTCCAACCGAATGCGTTGGAACCCGCGCAGGCGCTTCACGAACGGCGTGACAGTCGCCGTCTCGTCACTGACGTAGCACTGCACGACCTCTTCGCCGGCATGGTCGCCCGCGTTGGTGACCTCGACCGTCGCGCTCACGGTGCCCGCGGGGCCGATGCGGTTCGCAGACAGGCGCACGGGGCCGTAGGAGAACTTTGTGTAGCTCAGGCCGTGTGCGAAGGGGAAGAGGGGCTCGTTGTCGTGCTGGCGATACTCGCCCCAGCCGCTGCCGGTGAAGGACGGCCGGCGCAGATACGAGCATTGCGTGTGGCCCACGCTTTTCGGGAAAGACATGCTCAGCCTGCCGCCGGGGTTGTTGAGACCGCACAGACTCTCGGCCAGCGCCCTGCCCGCCATCACGCCGCCGTACCAGGCCAGTAGCACGGCGTTGCAGCGCTCCACGATATCCGCAACGGCCCACGGGCGACCGCCGATCAGCACCAGCACGGTCGGTTTGCCGAGGTGCAACACGGAATGCGCCAGCTCGTGTTGCCGACCGGGGAGCCGGATATCAGCGTTGTCAGCACCCTCCCCGCACGTCTTGCGGATGCCGCCCAGTGTCAGAACCACGGCGTCTGCCCGTTCGGCGGCTGCGACAGCCGAGGCGATCAGCGCGTCTTCGTCCACGTTCTCGCAGCCCGATGCCACGGGGCCGTCTTCCACGCCGAACGTGCAGCCCGGTTCGACCAGTAGATTGCCGGAATCGGCCAGAACGTCGCGCAGGCCCTGCTCAGGCGTGATGCCGTCGGGGGTGATGTCGCCTACGTAGCCGCCGTACTGGCAGACCCGCGCGTGCGGGCCGACCAGCGCCACGATCTGGCCCTTGCTGGCGTCCAGCGGCAACAGGCCGTCGTTGGCCAGCAGAACGTGACTCTTGCGGGCGCCCTCCAGCGCCAGTTCCCGGTGGGCATCAGACAGGCAGGTCTCCCGCGGGTCCTCGCGCTGGCAATCGTCAAACAGGCCCAGCAGGAACTTGGCCCGCAGTATGCGGCGGGCGGCAGCATCCACCTCCGTCTCGCTGACGCGCCCCTCCCGAACGAGTTCGGGCAGCACGGGATAGCACATGACCTCAGCGCGCCGTTGGAGCACCAGGTCCATGTCCACCCCGGAGCGCAGGCCAAGTATGGCCGCGCCGCGCTCGTCTTCGGCCACGTTCTGCATGGCGTACAGGCGGTAGACGTCTGAGTTGTCGCTGGCGACGAAGCCCTCGAAGCCCCACTCCTGCCGCAGGACCTGGCGAAGCAGCCAGTGATTGCCGTGGCACGGGACGCCCTCCTGGGCGTGGTGACTGGGCATAATGCAGACGACACCGGCCTCCTTCACGGCAGCCTCGAAGGGCACTAAGTGCACCTCCCGCAGGGGACGTTCGCCGAGGTCGACCTCGGCGCCATTGATGCCGCCCCGCACGGCGCCGTAGCCGGCGAAATGCTTGGCGGTCGCCAGCACGTGACGGCTGTCGAAGCGCTCCTCCCCCGTGCCCTGGAAGCCTTTGATGATGGCCACGCCCAGCCGCGCGACCAGTTGCGGGTCCTCGCCAAAGTTCTCCTCCACGCGGCCGAAGCGCGGGTCGCAGGCGATGTCCAGGTTCGGGCTGTAGCAGTGGTGGCGGTCCAGCGCGCGCGCCTCGCGGGCGATGGCGTCCCCGATGCGCTCGATCAGCTCCGGGTCGAACGTGCAGCCCATGGCGATCGCCTGCGGGAAAACGGTCGGCCGCACTCCCTCGTAGCGCTCCGGGTCCTCGGCAACGTTGGTGCTGCGCCACATGACACCGTGGAGGATCTCGCCGTGGTTCATCAGCGGGATGCCGAGGCGCTCGTTGGCGGGCGCGTCGTTGCCCAGTTCGTGGACCTTCTCTTCGAGGGTCATCCTGGACAGCAGGTCCTCCACGCGACGGCCAACAGGTTGGCCGGGGTCCTGGTAGTGATGCATGTGTGTGTCTTCCTTGCGACAGAAGAGAGCGGACGCGAGTCCGCCGCGGTATCACCTGTGTGAACCATGCTGGACAACATGCCTGTCCAGCACCATCACGGTGGTGACCTTGTTCACCATGTCCTCCGGGCACGTCCAAACGAACTCCTTGTCCGGCGTTATCTCGAAGACGGCCGGGCCGGGGTTGGCGCCGGAGCCCAGGTGGTACTTGCCGTTGCAGATCAGCGTGTTGCCGTTCGGCAGGCGCTGCACGCCGGCGCTGTAGCCGATGCGGATATCCGGCAGCAACTCCTTGTGCTCCAGCTTCCAGACCACTTTGCCCTCCGGGTCCACCTCGAACACGGCTGCGATGCAGTCGCCCAGATGCTTGTCGCCGGAGCTGAGCAGCGTGTTGCCGCCGGGCAGGCGCAGCGCCAGGTAGCCGCCGCCGGGGTAGCGCCGCAGGATGTTGCCCTCGGCGTCCACCTCCATCGCGCGGCGCCCCTTGTAGCCCTCGCCCTGGCCGGCCACCAGGTAGGTGCCCTGCGGGGTCTTGCGGATCACGCGGAAGGTCCTGTGGCGGTGGTTGCCGATGCCCTTCAACTCGACCCGCTCGTATTCTTTGCCCTCGGTGTCCACCTCCAGCACGAGCGAGACGTCGGCGTAGCTCTCGCCGATCAGAAACCGCCCGTCGCCCAGCGGCTGGCAGGAATGCGACTCGCCGTTCTCGCGGCTCAGCGGCCGGTGCCAGACGATCTCGCCGCCCTCACCATCCTCGTAATCGGGCCTGACGATCTTCGTGCCGTTCCGACCACAGGAGTAGATGATGTCGCCGTCCTGCAGCATCCAGGCGTCGCAGGTCCTGTCTTCGCTCTCCATCTCCCACTCGACGGTGCCGTCGCGGCGCATGATCTGGATCTTGCCGTAGCCGTAGCCAGCCACCAGCAAGCGGTTCCATGGGGCGCTGCCCATTTTCTCCTGACCGAGCGCTGAACCGCCGATCAGGATGAGGAAAAGGATGATGACGGAGCCAACTATTCTAGTTTTCATTATGCATAACCTCATCGGTGTCAAGCGACGTTCTTCCGATCGAACCTCGTGGTACATTGCCCGTGCGACGCTACTGGCCAATGCAAAATTCGTATTCGCCGCTTTTCAGTGTCTCCGGGGCCCGCCCGCTCAACTGCAGTGTGGCGGTGGCATTCGGGGGAACGACAACCTGCAGAACGACTTTGTGGCCTTCCCGTTTCCACGCACTGATGGCTCTGCCATAAGGCGTTTCAAGTTCGGCTCGGGCTTCGTCCAGACGCTCTGCAAGCAAAGGATGAATGAAAAAAT
The DNA here is from genome assembly GCA_964572825.1 of uncultured candidatus Brocadiaceae bacterium. Classification (GTDB taxonomy): domain Bacteria; phylum Planctomycetota; class Brocadiia; order SM23-32; family SM23-32; genus CAYVBE01. The sequence goes on along the minus strand of CAZNGS010000043.1, from coordinate 22,572 downwards.
GCTTGTAGCCGGGATGCTCGGGATCCGGTCTCAAACCGGCCAATCGCTCATACATCCATTGGCCGATGGCACCGTAGGCATAGTGGTTGAAGGAAATCATGCGGTCCTCTAGGAAACCCTTTTCGTGAGTGTAGCCGTTCCAGCTCTCCCATATGGTTGTTGCGCCTTGCTTGACGGAGTATAGCCAGGATGGGTATGTATCCTTGAGAAGCAGATCCACTGCCAGGTCTTGTCGGTCATTGTCATCAAGAACGGGAATCAGAAATGGCGTACCCTGAATACCCGTTCTCAGATGCCCGTCTGCCTCGTCGATCAACCTGACCAACTGAGCAAAGACCGTCTCACGAGCTTCGGCGGGAACCAGATCGAAGGAGAGCGCCAAAAGGCAAGCGGTCTGCGTCTCCGGCTCTACATGGCGCCTGCCCCCTTCATCGGGATCCATGCGGATGGTTCCCTCAGGAGTGAGGTACGTTGCCGTGAACGCCTGGGTGATCTTATCCAATTCCGCACGGTACTGCTTCGCCTCCTGTTCCCTCCCCAGAATCTTCGCGGATCTGGCCAGAATCTGCGTATCTCGGGCCCAGAAGGCGTTGCCAATGAGGATGGGCGAAGTATCCCCGTGGCGACGATTGTGCCGGTAGGGCTGAACCCAATCACCGTAGCCCCCGACCTCGGTGAACCAGTCGTCGCCCGCTTCCTCTCGGTACCAGGCCACGACTCTTGCCATCATATCATAGTTCTCACTCAGGACCTCCCGGTCGCCGGTTCGAACATAGACGTTCCAGGGAACGATCGTCGCCGCATCCAGCCATCCAGGGCAGGCGGACCTGTTCTTGACTGCGGGAACCACCATCGTAGTCCGGCCATCCGGTTTCTGGTCATCTCTCATCGAGTCCAACCAGCTCTTCCAGAAAGCGTGGCAATTGAAGTTGAACAGGGACGTAGCCGAGAACACCTGGGCATCGCCGGTCCAGCCCATCCGCTCGTCGCGCTGGGGACAGTCAGTCGGGATGTCCAGGAAATTGGAGCGCTGACTCCACACGATGTTATTCTGCAACTGATTGACCACAGGATTCGAACAGGAGAACTCGCCAATGCGCTCAAAACCCGTGTGAAGAACCACAGCTTTGCACCAGCTCTTCTCGGGCTCTAGGTTCCTACCCAGTCCGGAAAGCTGGACATAGCGGAAGCCGTGAAACGTGAACACGGCCTCCCACTCCACAACTTTGCTGCCGGCAGCGGTGTAACTATCTTCTGACTTGGCCGAACCATAGCTGCGGCGGAACAAAGAGCCGTCCTTCTCGAGCAGCTCTCCGAAATTCATCCTGACGGTCTGCCCGGGCTCCATGGGGACCTTGATGCGCGGGATCCCGGCCATGTTCTGGCCGAAATCGAAGATGTAAGTGCCGGATCCTCGCTCGACGATCTTCTCCGCCTCCAAAACCTTAATCGCCTTAGCGGGTTGAAACGGCTTGGGCGTCAACTGCACGGATGCAGGTTCCACGCGGGCGCCAAATCTCCTCGGCCAACTGCTCTGCTTGATGATGGAACGCGATGCCGGAGACCCGATATCCGCGTTGACTGACACCGGTCCCCAGTTATCCGGCTTCAACCGCGCATCCACAATGCAGCCGTCGTAAATACTCGCCGAGAGGATGGGACCGTCGTAGGTTCCCTCCCAAGAACCATCGGATAGTACCCGTTGCTCGGCGCCGTCTTCGTAACGAATCTCCAGCTGAAGGAGCAATTCCGGATCGTCCCCATAGACGAATTTTGCCCGTTCCCAGGAGAGTTTGCCAGCGAACCAGCCGGTCCCCAGCAAACTCTGGATGGTGTTGGAACCTTGACGAAGATGCTCCGTGACATCGTAGGTCACGGTATCGATGCGGCTGAGGTAGGGAGTCCAGCCGTTGGCGAAATAATCCTCGCCCACCCGCTTACCATTGATCTCGACCTGGAACAGCCCCCGGGCGGTGATGTAGAGCCGGGCCCGGGCGACGGGCTTGGCGACCTTGAAACCCCGGCGCAGCCACGCCACGTCCTCGATTCTCCGGTCATGACCTGTAGCGGGCCGGATCCAGCTGGCTTCCCACTCCGCATGCGTGAGAAGGCCCATTTCGAGATGCGCCCATTCGCTCCAGCCGCCTTCACGGCCGTCCTCATCCCGGTAATTCACCCTCCACCTGACCAGTTCACGCGATTCAAACGGCCCGGCATCGCAGGGCACCAACACGGAGCGGTCCGACTCCACCCAACCGCTGTCCCACTCGCGTCGGTCCGACTCCACCTGCAGGCGATATGCCGTCTGTCGGGTCACTCCCCGGGGCAGTTTCCATGAGAAGGTGGGGGTCGGATCATGAAAACCCAGCGGCTGCTCGAAGCCTTCGCCGACTGTCATTTCCACAACTTCTGCAGCGTTCACGTTCAGGGCTGCTCCGATCATCAGAATCAGGAAGACTGCGAGCTTTCCACTCACAGTGGAAGACGGCACAGATGACGTTAGCTTGAGCACGTGGTTCCCTCCTTGTTCTGGTCCCGGTGACGCGGGTTATAAGAGACCTTCAGTCCCGCTCCGGCGGCGTCCATTCCTTGTCGGCCGGATCCGCCACGGTCAGGGGACAGGTGTCGCCCGCCTCGGTCTGGGCCGCGGCCAGCTTCTGCAGCATCTCGGTCACCTTCTCGGCGTGCGCGGGTTCGTAGGCCAGGTTGTTCTGCTCCAGGGGGTCGTTCTGCAGATCGAAGAGCTGGGTATGGTCGATCTTGGGGTAGCGGATGATCTTCCAGCGCTCGTCGCGCCAGGCCCGCTGGATGTCCTTGTAGACGGTCAGGATCTCCGTGCGGGCTTTCTCCTGCTCGCCGCGGATGACCGGCGCCAGGCTCATCCCGTCCAGCCCCTCCGGCGCTTCCAGCCCGGCCAGCTCACAGGCCGTCGGGAAGATGTCGTGCAGGTAGGCCATGGAGTGCGCCTCGCCGTGGGGCACGCCGGGCCCGGCAAAGACCAGCGGCACGTGCATGCCGCCGTATTCGTAGAGGTTCTGCTTGCCCAGCAGTCCGTGGTCGCCCATCGAGAGGCCGTTGTCCGAGGAGAAGATGATCAGCGTGTTGTTCATCTTGCCGGACTCCTCCAGGTAGTCCAGCATCCGGCCGACCTGCTCGTCGATGTAGCTGATGCAGGCATAGTATTTGGCCAGCTTGCGCTTCACCGACTGCTCCGTGCGCGGCCACGGCAGAGTCTTCTCGTCCCGGATGGTCATCTCGCCGTTGTCGAACGGGTGCAGCGGCCGGAACGCCTCCGGCAGGGGGATGTCATCCGGGTCGTAGGACTCATACCACTCGTCCGTGGCGTGCTGAGGGTCGTGCGGGGCGCCGAAGGCCACGTAGGCGAAGAAGGGCTCGTCATCGTGGCGCTTGATGAAGTCAATGGCGTTGTCCACGTGCAGTTGCACGGTCTGCACGCTGCGCCGCACGGAGGTATTCTCGTCGAAGCGTCTGGCGATGCCGCCGGCCTCGCTGCCGCGCTTGCCGCTGCGCACGGTGGCGTAGCCGGCCGCGCCCATCCATTCCGGGAAGGTTGGGTGGCGATATTGCGCGCCGCCGCGCATGTCGTCGACGCTGTAGCCCAGGCCGAACAGGTTCATGCCGCTGAGCGTCTGCTGGCGGCTGGGCAGGCAGACGTTGGCCTGCGTGGCCCCCATGCAGTAGGTATCGCGGAAGGTGTAGCCGCGCTCGACCAGCCGGTCCATGTTCGGCGTCTTCAGGTGCGGATTGCCCAGGGCGCCGATGAAGCCGGCCTTCTGATCGTCGGTGAACAGGAACAGCACGTTGAGCTTCTTGTCCATGTCTGCGCTTTCATTGTTGTTTTGAGCCATAAGCCTGCGCAGGGGCCCGGCGGCCATGCCGGCGGCCAGGGCGCCCTGCAGGAACCTCCGGCGCGTTGTGTCGGCTATCTTCATGTTCCCTCCACTGCGGTTCTCTAAAGGAGGCCAGAAAACTCACTCCATGGTTCAGTCGCGCTATCACTCATCTGCGTTCGAGCGTATCACCACGCGGAAGCCGACGTTGTAGACGCCCTGCCAGGGCTGGTAGCCCAGGCGGTAGCTGGCGGTGCAGCGCTTGGGGCGGTCGCTGAACGAGCCCCCGCGCACCACGCGTTTGCCTTCCGCCTCCGGGTCGTTGCGGCCGTCACCGGTCCTATAAGGGTACGGGCGGTAGAGCGACCGCGTCCACTCCGCCGCGTTGCCGTGCATGTTCCTGAGGCCCCAGGCGTTGGGGGCGTTGGCCGTCACCTTGTCCGTCTCCACCTGCTCGTCGTCCCAGTCCGGGTTCCACAGGCGGTGGCTCAGGCTCTTGCGCACGCTGTAGAAGTTGCCCCAGGTAACGCCGGCGCAGTTGGCTATTCCCTTTGTCTCGCCGGGGGTCCATTGCGGGAAGCCGCGCTCGCTGCCGGCGCGGGCGGCCCATTCCCACTGCGCTTCGGTCGGCAGGTCGAAGCTCTCATCGGTCGCCTGGGAGAGCCACTTACAAAAAGCCCGCGCCTGCTGCCACGAGATGCGCACCACGGGCTGGTTGCCCCCGTTCATGGAGCGCAGGTGCTTCGACCACATGCTCTCGGTGGTCTGGTTGATGTAACGACTGTGATGACCGGAATCGAAAAGCCGATAGATGTCGTTGCTGATCTCGGTGGCAGACATCCAGAAGCCCTTCTCGATCTTCACCGGGGCCATGGGCCATTCGGAGGGAGACTCCTCCACGCTACCCATCACAAAGCTGCCCGGCGGCACCCACACCATTTTGAACTCCTGGCGGCCGGGTAGTGATATGGTCCGGGTCGCGCTCTCGGCGGTTGACGTCTGAAGGCCCTCCGGGTCCTGCAGTGGCCAGTCGTCCATCCGCACGGGCTCCGGCTTCTCCACCGGCTCGGGGCGGACGAATTCGGGCGATGCCGGCGCCTCCTCCGGCAGCCGCCCAAGGTCCCAGTCAACGTTCGCGAACCGTTTCAGCAGTTTGCGGCGCCGCTCAAGGCTCTCCTCGGGGTTGGCCGTCCGCGGAGCATCCTGCCAGCTACCGTAGAAGGGCGCGTTCATGTCAATCCAGGTCACGATCCGGTCCCACTCCTCCTCCGTCAGTTTCACGCCTTGGTGCCCTTTCCGCAGCATCTGCACCAGCTCACTGGTGTCCGCGTGGTGCTCCATCGGCATCAGCACGGCCATCTCGCTTTCACCGGTGGGACGCCAGACGTAGCGTTGCAGGTTGTAGTAGGCCCAGGAGAAGTCCTGCGGAAGCACACGCGATCCCTTGCGCATCGGCTTTACGCTTTCGTCAACCCTGACGGATCGAAGGTCCGGCCGGTCCGCCTTGCTCCCATCGTGGCAGCCCACGCAGCGGCGCTCAATCACCGGCTGCACCTCGCGCCGGAAGTCGAATGGACGCGTGGCGCCGTACCAGGGACGAATCTTCGACGGCCCGCGCTCGAAGGCTTCGCCCAGCTTCGGCGGCGGCGCGGTGTCCGGCTGCTCGTGACAGCCGACACAGCTCACGCTTTCACCGGGCATGGCCGTAAACCAGGCCCGCATGATCTGCACGGCCTTGCCCTCGGCGTCCAGCGGTTGCAGGGATATCGGCGTGTTGGCCGGCACGGTAAAGCGCGCCGATCCGTCCGGTTCCACCGGCACCCGGCCCATCACGGCGTGGATGTCCCACACACTGGCGATGCCCAGCGCGTTGGTTGTGGACACGTTCCTTCTCTTGGCCTCGTAGAACGGTGGGAAGCTGAACGTATAGAGCTGCAACTCCTTCACCACGCCCCGCGGCACGCCCTCAAGGCCCGGCCCCTCATAGATGTCCGAGATGTAGACCGTGGCGTCCTTCCGCTCCAGGTCCACCTGGTCCGGAACCACCGGCGGCCTGGCGCGCGGCTTCACCGGCACGGGCTCGAACATGATCTGACCCGGCTCCTCGTGCAGCAGCACCATGTTGTCGAACACATCCACCAGGTAGACGCCCCATGAGGAGTCGGGTGTGGGCCTGGCGGAAGCCAGGAAGTACTTGCCGTCCAGCGGATAGGGATAGAGGAACTTCGGCCACGAGTTGTCGGCGTACTTGTCCGAGATTCTGGCGTCCACGGTCTCGCCACGATCCGTGATGCGCTGCACCACGCCGGGGGCGGGTTGCCGATCATTGTCCACGCTCTCACGCTGCCCCAGTTTCCGGTCGAACAGTATCATCTCCCCCATCCGCGGCACACCGTGGTGTCCCGAGACGATCCCGACGAAGCGGCTGGGGTGCCCCGGTATGGGGCGCACGTAGAACAGGGAATTGGGCCAGTACGATCCGCTGCCGTAGAACTCCTGCTGATTCGTGCCATCCGGATTCATGCGCATCAGGATGCGGGGATAGCGGTGCGCCTGGTCCGAATACTGCCACCGCGTGTAGAGGACCGCCCCCTGGTTGCTGACGGCCGGGGTCCAGTTCTGGTCCTGGTCGAAGCACAGGCGGCGGATGCCGGTGCCGTCCGGGTTCATCCGGCAGAGGTTGCCGATGGGCTCGTCGCCGCCGGTGCACGGCACGGTTTGCTCCGTGACGGTCGAGACGAAGATGATCCGCCCGTCCGGCAGATAACAGGGGCTGTAGCTATCCACGTTGAGCCGACTCAGTTCGTCGGGCGTCACCTTCCGGAGCCCCGTTCCATCCATGCCTACCTCGTAGATGTGCCAGTGGCCCGTCTCGTCCAACGAGGCGAAAAGCAGTCTCTCGGCGTCCCAGTGCAGGTCCATGTCCGCTACCAGGACACTGCGTTCGGGGCGAAAGACCTCCTTCACGACGGGCTCGTCGCGGTAGTTCTCGAGTGTGACAATCGCGTTGTCCCGATCGTCCGCCTCCGGGATGCCCACTTTTCCGTTGAAGTTGTTGGATATGCCGAGTTTGACCCTCCAGCGATAGCCACCCGCGCGTCGCACGTCGCTTACGTCCTTTTCCTTCCGACGGATCATCAGAACCTTATCAAAGTCCAGCAGCGGGTTGGCCAGCAGGGCCTCCCGGCGCAGGGCGCGCAGGGCGTCGGTGCGCTCCTCGTCTTCTGGCATTGACTCCAGCCTTTCCAGGCGCTTCAGGTACTCGTCCGCGCCCGGGTATCGGTCGCCGTACGTTTCGTCCAGGTCCTCTATCGCCAACCGGATGGCCTCCGGCTTCGGCAGGCTTTCATCCTCCACCGGTTTGGCCTGGAGTTCGGCTGAGGTGCAGAGTCCGGCCAGCAACGTGACCGTTATGATGAACTGCTTCGCCTCAATCTTCATGTCGTCAGTCACCCCCTGAACCAATTACTTCTGCATCAGTCCGCGTTCTATGATTTCTTGCTGGAGGTTCTCGTGCAGGGTGGTGAAGCGGGCGCTGTAGCCGCTTACGCGCACCACCAGATCGCCGTGGCGCTCGGGGTGCTTGCGAGCATCCAGCAATTCCTCGGGGTCCACCACGTTGAACTCCAGCACCGAGCCGCCCACCTCCAGGAAGCGCCTCATCAGTGTAACGAGCACCTCCGTGTCCATTCCCGCCGGGGCGTAAGGCAGCTTGACATCCAGCACAGCGGCGACGGGGTAGTCTTGCAGTTCAATCGGCTCCAGCGCGCTCAACACCGTGGTGACGCCGGCCTCCTGGCTCAGCGCCAGCGAGCCGGGGCCCATCCCCTGCGAAAGCGGCTCGCCGGCGCGCCGCCCGTCCGGTGTGGCGCCGGTGCCACGCCCCATCCAGACGAACGTCCGATAGACGAAAACGCTGGCCTCGTACTTCCCGCCCCGCGTGTTGGGCTGCCCCGACGTGACCCGCGCCAGGTCGCTGAATACCCGGCCGGAGAATTCCCGCACCCGTTCGTCGTCGGTGCCGAATTTGGGCACCCGGTTTGCCAGGTATTGCCGGAGATGCTCTTCGCCATCGAAATCGTTTTCCAGTATCTCCGACAGATCGGCGAGGCTCAGGCGCTTCTCTTCGTACACCAGCCGCTGCACCGCCCGCAGCGAGTCCACCAGGGTGCCGACGCCGATCAGCGATACGCTGGCGCCGGCGTAGCGCGTGCCGCCGTCCAGCATGTCGCGCGCCTCTTTGATGCAATCATCCAGCGCCGATGAGTGCAGCGGGCACGGGTTGTACCACCAGCCCTCCTTCTCGGTGCGGTTGCGGGCGGCGATGTGCTCGTTGGCGACCGCTTCCAGGTTCGCCAGGAACCGGCGGTGGAATTCCTCGTAGGTCTCGGCGCCCCTGTAGGTCGCCGGCTCGATGCCGGCCGCATCCAGATAGGACCGCCACTGCTCGGGCCGGAAGCCCATCAGCAGCACGTGGGCGAGATTGAGGTAGATCGAGGCGCGGCTGTTGATCTCGGTGTTCTGCAGCACGTTCTCCTGGCAACCGCCGCTGACGTAGAGGCGGGCGTCCTCGACCGCCTTGCCCATGCGCCGGTTGGCCTCGATGAGCGTGTCGTCGTTGAACACCGCCAAAACGTTCCGCCCCTGAGCGTGCAGTTCGGCCAGCCGCTGGAAGTACTCGTCCGGGTGCCGAGGGGAGATGCGCGCATTGAGCTTCGGGTTCACCAGGGCCAGCTTCCGGTAGGCGTCAATTATCAGCCGCGTAACGTCGTTAAACACGGGCGTGCCGTCGCGGTCACAGCCGCCGATCATGACGGTGGTGGAGGTCTCGCGCGGCTCCTCGCGGATGTTGAACTTGACGTCCGTCATGGCCAGGAACGCCTGTATCAGGTCCTCCGCCTCCTCCATCGTGATGCGGCCCCGCGCCAGGTCACGTTCCAGATAGGGCCCCAGCATCCGGTCCAGGTGGCCCAGGATGCTCTGCCCCAGGCCCTCCAGCCCGCCGAGGACCTGCCGCATGAAGAGGATCGTGCACTGCGCCTCGTAGAAGGTCTCCGCGGGCTCGGCCGGCACGCGGCGCGCCGTCTCCGCCATCCGACGCAAGCGCCGGCGCACATAAGGCGTCTGCTCCTTTTCGGCCATCTCCCCGGCGCGTTCGGCGAATCGCTCCGCGATGCGGATCAGGGCGCGGTTGCCGATGATGGCGCCTTCCAGGAAATCCCGTCCGCGTTCATCCACGCCTTGCTGCAGGCGCTGCTCGGCCTGTGTGATGATCCCGTGTAGCCCCAGCCGCAGCACGTTGTCGTAGCCGGGACAGTGATGGTCGAAGTCGAAAACGGGCGGGCCGGACGAGAGCCCCGGCTCTCGGGCTGGAGCGAGGCGCTCGGCGGCCCGGTTCTGCAGGTCCACCTGCTCCGGCTGCCGCATCAGCCACCCGCCGAGCCCGCCGAGGTCGGCCCGGTGGCTACCCCAGCACTTGCGTGGCAGGCCGGCGTCCAGTTCGTAGAAGAACGGGAAGTGCCGGAAGACCTTGACCGGGCACTTCTCGGCGGCGGTCTCGTAGATGAGCGCCTTACGCCGGCACGGCCCCCACTCGGGATGGCGCGCGCTGATCTGGTCCATCTCCGCGCAAAGGTCGTCCACCTCGCGCGGATAGGCCGAGTAGAATGCGTCCATCTCGGCCTCGAAGTCGGGATACTCGTCCAGGAATCGCATGGTTGCCATGTTGCTCGTGCTCACGGTCAGGCTCCTCCAATGCGGCCCCGGCCGGCGTACTCCGACCAGATGGCGGCGTGACTGTATCTTTCAAGGAGGTGGCACTTCAGTTCCTGCGATGCGGGGTCATTCCAGAGGTTGTTCACCTCCTGCGGATCCTCCTCCAGGTCGAACAGGCAGTTGTTGCCCTCGCGGGCGAAGAGAATGAGCTTGTAGCGGCCTGTCACCAGAACGCGACACCGCACGGGCCGCGGCAGCTTCGGACCGAACAGGCGGTTCTCCTCTTTGGCGATGATGAGCGGGCGTTCGGCCGGTGCTCGGCCCTCATCCAGGCAGGCGCACAGGCTCTCGCCGTCGAACCACGGCTGGGCGATACCTTCCGGCCTGACGCCCTGGTTGGGATGCGGGCGCAGATTCGCCAGCGGCACGCCGGCGTAGTCCAGCACGGTCGGGGCGAAGTCCAGCAGGCTGACCGGCGTCGCCACCTCCTGCCCGGCCACGCCGTCCGGCACGCGCCACAGATACGGCACGCGCACCAATTCCTCGTAGGGCAGCATGCCCTTGCAGATCAGGTGGTGGGCGCCCAGGTAATCACCGTGGTCCGCCATGAAGACGACCACGGTGTCCTCGTCGCGGCCCGCCTCGCGCAGGCCATCCATGACGCGGCCGACGCACTCGTCCACGTGCGTGACCATGCCGTAGGTCTGCGCCAGCATCTCCCGCAGGCCGCGCTCGTCCCAGTCCTCCAGGGTGATGCCGTGCGCCCAGCGCGGTATATCGGGCATGTCGGTCGTGGGCTCGGCCCAGTGTTCGGGCAGCTCGACATCGGCCGGCTCATACATCTCGCTGTAGGGTTTGCACGCCGCGAAGGGATGATGCGGATCGGGGAACGAGCACCACAGGAAAAAGCGCTCGTCGTGCGTGAGGCCGCGGATGTAGTGCATGGAACGGTCCGCGATCCAGTGGTTGTAGTGCAGCTCCAGGGGTATCTCCATGCGCCAGGTGCGCGTCAGCGGGCTGTCGGGCACGCGCGCCCGTTCGTCCTCGTAATAGGACCAACTCGCGCGCCGCTGGGGCGCCGTGAGGTCTTCGGCCAGCTCGGGGTGCTCGCGGGAAAGCCAGTTTGTGTAGTCGCCGAAGATGTAGTTGACGTGCCCGCCGACGAAGTCGCAACTCTCGAAACCGAAGTATCCGGCCGGAATCTCCTCGACCTGCCCGGATCTCCACCCGTTGTGCCATTCGGGTGAACTCTCGTGGCTCCACGGCTGCAGGTGGAGCTTGCCGACCGATTCGGTGCGGTAACCGGCCTCGCGCAGGACGGAGGCGACGGTCGGCACGTCGCAGGGGATCCTGGAGCCGTTGGTGTAGACGCCGTGCTGGCGGCTGGAGAGACCGGTGAGGATGCTCACGCGCGAGGGCGTGCAGACGGGGTTTTCGCAGTAGGACCGCTGGAAGCGGGTGCCCTGCTCGGCCAGGCGGTCCAGGTTCGGGGTCTGCACGTCCGGGTGCCCGGCCGCGCCCAGGCAGGCCGCCTGCATCTGGTCCACGCAGAAGACGAGGAAGTTCGGCGGCTCGTTCACGGCTCGTTCCATGCCTTCGTCCTGGAGCAGAGGATGCCCACCTGCCTGCTGGCAGGCCCGACGCCCACGCTACGCAAAGTCGCTATTTGACATAACCGATGGGTACCTCTACCCTAGGATACGCGATCGTAATGCCATCAACAAGCTCGTCAGGGTTAGCTTCTGACCTTTTGTAGTAACCTTTTGACATGTCCGACGAGGAACTGACCATCCACCCATGGCCGCGGCCTGGCCACCTGGCCGGTGCGCCGGTATGGTGCGCCGTGGTGGGTGAACTCGCGGGATACGGCAGCTCCAGCCGCGCCAGCGTGCCGGCGGGCTTCGCCCCCACCTGATCACGCGCGGGCACGGCACCTTCGACTCCTCGCGCGGAGTCATCGAGGTCGGACCCGGCGACCTGTTCTGCCTCTGGCCCGGCGTAGCGCACAGTCTCCGGGAAGACCCGGACGATCCCTGGCACTTCTACTGGATGCGCCTGGAGGGGGAGGGAGCCGAGGAGATGGTCCGAACCATGGGCTACTCCCCCACGGATCGAGTCGGCCGGCCCGGCGAGCCCGAGCGGGCGATCCGGTGCTTCCATGACCTGTTCGAGTGCTACGGCCAGTCGCCCCCGGCCGATCCATACAGGGCACTTGCCCTGCTCTTTGATCTGGCGGCCTCCTGTCGGGCGCCGGGTCCCGTAGCGGCCGGGCGGGACCCGAGTGCGCGCCTGGTGGAAGAGGCAAAAGCCCTGCTGGAGTCGCTGCTGGATACGGGCATCAACGTGACCGGCCTGGCAGGGCAGGCGACGGGAGGCGCTGCGGTCCCGGCGTTCTGTCGGTTCGCAGTTGTACGGGGCCTCGGTAGGATCCACGACCGTCTTCGCGTTCGCGCGGAAGCGCATCGGCGATTGGCTTTGAGTTTACATCGGTTAGGGCGTCTCCTTGGCGTTCGGGTTCGTGTACGATTGCTCATGACCGGAGGCGCGCAGGTCCAGCATGGCCGTGGAAGCCTCGTCTTCGACGCCGCTGAGCGTGAAGACGCAGAGATGCACCGTGTCCGGCATCTTCTCAGCGACGATGGTTCCGAGCTTCTGCCACTCGTCGGCGCCGACGCCGGTCAGGCTGAAATAGGCCGTCAGCTTCTTTCCCCGGCGCACCAGTCGAATCCACACCGGCAGGTTGAAGCCGTTGCGGTATTCCCTGGGATCACCCCAGCGTAGCCCCGCGCCGATCACCCGAGCCGTAACCAGCCAGTTGCGGCTGACGGAGAAGTGGAATCGCGGCACGTCGCTCAGATACAGCGCCGCGTGATTGCCTGCCTTTATATCCCGGATGTCATTGGCGATGAGAATCCCCGTCTTCACGAAGCCGTGCTTGCGTTGATACGGCTTGAGCGCCTCGTTCGCCGCAACCTTCCCCTGGGAAGTTATCGCGAGGGGGAAATCGAAATCCCCATCGACGCTCTTCCAGTAGCCGACGATAGGCGGGTTCTCCTCGAGGTGGCCGATCTTGAACAGGTCGCCGTCGCCCTTCGCGGTGATGCGGATCTGCGAGCCCTCCTTGTGCATCTGTGCCCCTTCCCATCGCGTCAGGTCGATGGGATGCCATTCGGGCGGTTCAAACGTGAAGGTCGCCTGCGCGCCGGCGAGCTTGTTTGCGGGCGTGGCCGTGTCCGCAATGCCGCCCACTTTCAGCGTATACGTCTCGCCTTCCGTCATGTCGCTGGTGTTCAGTACGACAGTCCGGTCGTCGGCCAGGCGCACGGAACGGACTTCCAGCCCGGGCACGGAATAGTTCGCGACGGCGGTGGCAGGCCCGGGCGCCACGTCCTCGTTGAACTCGATCCGGACCGTGCCGGGGTTCTCGTTGGCCAGCACGCGCGCCAGTTGCGGCGGCTCGTGGTCTTCGGGCACCCGGACACTGACCGGCGCCGACGGGGCGGACCGGTTGCCCGCCACGTCCTCGGCCACAATGGAGTACGTGTACGACGCGCCGGCCGCCACCTGCGTATCCTCAACAAACGACAGCACGTGATCGAACTCCCGGCCGTCGTTGCGCGTCACGACATAGCGATACACGCCGACGCCTTCGTCGGTCACCTCGGGCCAGTCGAGCCTGACGGCCCTGGGCGTGGCGGTCGCCGTAACGTTCGGGGGTGCAGGGGGAGGCACATGATCCTCTGGCAGAGAATAGCCGCTCTTGGGGTGTGCAGCGAGGTTGTGAATCCCGATGCGTTGCAGCGCCAGGGCCTGCTCTTCGGTCAGATCGAAAAGGATTTGCTGCTCCATCTTCCCGAAGAACTTGCCCGTCTTCTCTTCTCGCAGAGGCAGTCCCCACGGCAGCTCGTTGTAGATCCAGCAGTACTCCATGACGGCGAACATGTAGTTGGCGTTGTTGCCGGCGTGTCCCCCGTCGTTGTAGGCGCAGGAGGGAGAGGAGAAGCCGGGAATGCGATCGCCGTATTCCAGTAACTGCATGAAGGCCGCTGCGCGCGGAATCAACCGCATCGGGTGGCGGGCGTCCGGATGGGCTTCATTGGCCGCGTCCACCATCTTCTCGAACAGCGGCAGGTTCTCTTCCAGCCACTGCTCTTTCTGCTCGGCCGGCATTCCCCTCGCAGGCCAGTGGTCAACGAGGTAAGCGCGCACGTCCGGGTTCTTCTGCAGGGCCAACCCGAAGAAACCGGCCGCCGCCGGCGGACTGTCATCCCTCAGGTCGTAGTACGGCACCAGGCAAAGCACCCGATAGCGACCCTCGGCGACGAACCGGCGCGCCGATTCGTTCTTCCAGTGCGCGCGGATCGGCACGCCCGGCGGGAGCTTTTCCCTGCTGCGGAATTGATGCCCCCGTGAGGACGCGAATGCCTTGAACATCGACATCGGGGTCCGGTAGCTCTGCCCCAACTGGTACACATCGAACAGGACCGGCTGGTCCTGTGCCGATGAGGGGGGAGACAGCAGAATCCATCCGCAAAGGAAGGTCAGCACGCAATAGGTAGTTTTCATCAGTTGTTGCCTTCTCCACTTAGCCCTGTCACACGACGTCACGCCAAAGGGCGCTATTCGACGGCAGGCTGGAAAGACACGGGCCGTTGCATCATCTCTTCGAGACCGATGGTCCGGCCCGCAGGGCCGATGTCGGTGCCTTCGAAGACGTAGAGGAAGGTCTCACCGGGTGGAAGTCCCCGAGCGTCGCCGCCGCTGGCTTGATTGATGGTCAGGTAATCGAGATTCCCGACATTCTCGCCGATCGTCACGCTCTCGATGCTGACGTTCTTGTCGTGGATGTTATTGTCGGTCAAGTCGCCCGTCATGCGATAAAGCGTGATCTTCTCGGCGGACGTGAACGGCAGTTTGACGCGCAGGGGGGTGTAGCCGTCGTTGCCTTCCGGGATGCCCGGGAATTCGCGCGAGAGGCAGAAGATGCTCACGCGGTCGCCGTCGCGCATGGCGTAGACGTCGGCCAGGGGCGCCTTGCGGGTGTCGCGCGTACGGCCCTTGCCCGGCATGTCGATGGTGGAGACGTTGCGCACGCGCGTGTCGAGCATGTCACCGGTCGCCTCCTGGTTGAAGAGGCTGATCATGAGCCAGTTGGGATAGGCTTGACCTCCCCATTGCCGCGGGGCGTGGGATGACCAGCGGGAGCCCTCGCTGTAGGTGAAGAAGTTCTGCAGGTCGTAGCCGTAACGGGTCATCATCAGGAAGTTGTCGAGAGTGGCCGTTCCGCTGGCCTTGCTCTTGCCGACGAGTTCCTGGGCGCGATTCTCCTGGGCGTTGCCAAAGGAGTAGCCGGGTCCGGCTTCGTACGTGCCCAACTGGATATCCTTGCCCACCTGGCGTAGTTCCTTGAGTCGCTCCAGGTCGGCCATGAGGGTCGGGATCGTGCCCTGGTAGGCGTATTGCAGCAGCTCGAAGAAATTGGCCGGCGAGGCCCTGGCGATCCTCTCGTCGTAGCGGGCGCCGTCCCAACCGCGAATGTAGTTGGCGATGGTGTAGTAGTCGGAGTGCTCGCTGTGCCTCGCGGCTTCCCAACCGTAATTGGAGCGCATCCAGCCGCCGATGACGAAGCGGAACTTGTCCTCCACGGCGCCCGTCCAGTACGGGCTCGAATGCAGAACCTCGATCACCCAGTCGTTGAACATGCCGTAGACCGCACCGCGATCGTATCTCTCGCCGGTGGCCCCATCGGTCATGCCTTCAAACACCCAGGGATTGAACGACCAGTTCCAAGTTTCGTTGGATATCTCGAAGTAGATCTCGTCGAAGACCTCGACCCAGGGCTTTTCGTATCCCTGGCGGAAGCGCTTGTGGGCCCAGGGCTTGCTCTGCGGGCTGTCGGTCGCCGGGTCGTAGGGGGCGGCCATGTATTCCACGAAGCCCCGCCATTCGGACGGACGCATGTGCATCTCGATCTGCAACCAGGGATTAACGCCGGCCTGATGGAACGCCGCCAACATCTGCGGCAGGCTGTTGCCGTTCTTGATCCCGCGCACGGCGCCGCCGTCGTTGGTGAATTGCTCCATGGAATACGTGTCGGTGCCGGTCTTGATAGGCCCGTGCGTGCGGAGGATCGTCAGGCCGGAAGCCTTTATCCTTTGCACCTCCTCCGGAACAAAACGGAGGTAGGGCGTGTCCGCGCGATAGACCCGGAAGTTATCGATGGAATACGTGCCGGGACCTTTGACGGTCAGCATCAGGAATCCCGGCGTCCCCTGCTCGGGGCGCCTGGCGCGGACGACTTCGCGGAAATGCCGCCATTGCGTGGTGGGCTGGAACGAGAGGGCGGGGAGGCTCTCCCCTACGTCCTTGTTGCCCGTGGCCTGGAAGCTGACGGGTGGCGAATCGTCGCGGTCGGCCTTCAGCCAGACCTCCACCACATAGTCCGTGTCCAGCGGCACGTTGTAGTAGCTCTGGTCGGCGGCGGCGATATCGCGGGACGCCAGCTCGACGCTCTTGCCGTCACCGACGGAAAGTTCCAGGTACGTCCGCCCCGGGCCGGATACCGGCGTGTGGGCCGGGTGATCCACATGGCGCCAGGCGACGCGGGGGGTCTGCCAGGGCGCGAACGACACCAGGGGGGGACTGAAACCGGTTATCAAGCGCTCGTTGTTGCGATGAAAAGGCGAAAGATGCTCGGGGTTGAGACGACGGATCTCCTTCGACACAATGACCAGGTCCCCCTTGCGGACCGCCGCTTCGCCCTCTTTGCCTCCGCCCGCGAGCCGCAGGTATTGCCCGCGATGTGCGGCCGGGTCCGTCGCCGTAAAACCCACGACGTATCCCTGCAGGTCATCGGCCTCGACCGGGTTCCAGCTCAGGGCCACCAGACCGTTGTCCAGGGCTCTGGCGCTCAGTCCGGTCGGAGCCGGAGGCGCTTGCTTATCGGTGGAACGGCGACGGGTGTTGTAGCGGAAGGTATCGTTCTTTGCCTCCTCTTCCCCTACCCCGACCCGATCCGGCGTGCGCAGTTTCACGGGCGCGGCGGGTTCGGACAGGTTTCCGGGCCGGTCGATCGCAAAGACGGTCAGCCACACGTCTTCCCCCCCTGCCGTGCTGTCCGGCCACGACCACATGAACGAAGTGACTTCGGGTTTGACCGCCTGGCTTGTGTGATGCTCCCAGCATTCGATCACGCAACCGCCCTCCGGCACGCGGTCACGCCGGACAAGCTTCATCTTTCCGTTCACCGGCCGGAAGATCATGACCTCCGCGCCGTCGAGAAAGCCGTTGGAAAACCGGCCGCGTCCGCTGATGCCACCGGTGTGTACCCGGTCGGAGGCATCCTCCGTCGCCCACAACCGGTCGCGCCACTGGTAGGGCTCGAATGCGCCGTTGCGGATGTGCATCAAGGTGTTGCCGAATGTGCCGATGGTTGCGGTGAAGGGCGGGACCCCCTCATTGACCACGTCGGTCGTGACAACGAACTCCGCCGGACGGTCCCTGAAGTCGCCGATCTCCGTCAATCCGTCCCGGTTTCGTCCACGCTGCCCGAACGCGCCGGACACGAAAACCGTCAGGGCGAGAACGATCTGTGTAGCGAAGCGCATGATCCTCTCCTTTGCATTTCTCGTTGGATTCACAGGCCCTCCGTCGGCGAGGAGCCACTGCCGAAAGCTCACTCGCCTGCAGATATCAGGTGGACCTTCTGTTCCCAGGGGGTATGGCGATCGAACAGATCTCCGAACCTCCCGTAGTCATTGTAGGTCACCACGCGCCGGCGCCGCCAGGGGCTGAATAGCACAAAGAATCGCAAGGACCAACATTCGCCCGGTTGTATCTCTCATGGGTCATCCTGTTCCACTTCGATTTCGACCCATTGCGCATCGGGACCGGAGGCGCCGATATAGGTGCACCCGCCGGGGAGGGGCTTGCCGTTTTGGTCGATCGCCACGCCCCCGTCCACCGCCGGCGTCCCCGGCACCAGCCGGAAGTCACGTTTCTCCGCGTCGCGCACAACGGGCTTCGTGAACACGATCAGATCCTCATCCCGAACCGGACGCCAGCTTTCGTCCCGCTCCCGCTGCGAGGTGTCCGTCTCGGCCTCCAGGTCCGTCAGGTTGTTCGTGAACAGGATTCTGCTTTCTTCAGGGTCGCCCTCGTGCTGGAGCGCCAGGGCGTAATCCCGCGGCTGCAGAATCAGATTGTTAGCGATAACCACGTCTTCCACCTCACCCTCGAGCGTGGGACGCGGAAAGGAAACGGGGATGCCACCAAGCATGTGCGTGTTCTCTCTCCACGGGAAGTGGGGATTCCGGGTGTAGTGGCCGTTGTGGAACAGCGTGTTATTGTATACCGAGATGTCATAAAGGCTCGCGTTGCTCTTCCACGCGCCGCTGACCCCTACGCCCGTCCAGTGGCAGTCGTAGGCCAGGTTGTGGTGGATGCGGATGTTTTTCCCGAACCCGCCACCCTCTGTCCCGACACCGAAGCCCTTGCCGACGTGGTGGGCGATATTATGGGCGATCTCGATGTCTTGCTGCTCGCCGTAACCGTTTGGCCCGATTCCCGTGGTCCACCCCCAGACCCAACCCGTGTTCCACGCGTCGTGCACGTAGTTGTGGTGCACCCGCAGGCCGTCCACGTCGCCGTCGATCAGCATGCCCTCCTTATCGGGCCAGCCGATCTCATTGTAGGCGATCTCAATGTCGGCGAACTTGCCGCAGTCGATGCCCTCCATGGGCGGGTTGGACTTGCGGTCGCCGTTCCGGTTGAAGTAGCTGGTCCCATCCATACCCACGACAGGACCGGACCCGGGCGTCTCCGCCTCGGCGGGGCCCATGCTGATGGATTGAGGGCGCGTGAGCACGTTGCCGATCAGGCGGCCGCTTTCCGCGTTGGAGAAACGTATGCCGGCCGAAAAGACGCGCCAGACGGAGCAGTAGACGATCTCCGAGCCCACGAAGGGGTCGTTGTTGACCTGCTGCGGCCTTCCCCCGTCAATCAGATTGTCCCGACGGGCATACCGCGGCCAGCCGGCGTCCATCCCGAACCCCCGCGCCCGCGAGCGGATAATGTGCAGGTTCTTGAACGTGAAGCGATCGCAGTCGTAGGCCATGATCATGGATTGATCGTGGGGGTAGACCTCGAAGCCGTACTGCCTGCGCTCGGGACTCGTGTCCCAGTGGGCGTCCATGAAATCGAAAACGGCCGTCTCGCCTGGATAGCCGATGATGCGGGTGCGGTGCCCCGGCGGGGCATCAATGTATTTGAAGAGGACACGTTGCGTCGGCCTATATGTTCCCCCGCGCACATAGACGGTATCGCCGGCCTCGATGGTCTCGGCGGCCTTGTGCAGCGTACCCCACGGCCGATCGAAGGAGCCATCGGCCTCGTCATCGCCGGCGGGCGAGACGAAATACGTGGTCCCCCTCGCCGGCTCGTTCTTCGTTGAGACGTCGAAGACCAGCAGCTCGCCCTCGCCCAGCCCTTCGGTCGGCCTCACTTCCACCGATTCGATGGGGATGTCCGGGCGCGGGTTAGGCCATTCGGTGCGGTAGACAACGGCGTGCCGAAGGCTGTCCTCCTGGAGCGGCTGCGTCCAGGCCACCTTCGCAAACGCCAGGTGATGGATGAACCCGTCGACCGGATTCCACCAATCGCGCAGGGCCGCCCCGACACTCTCCCCGTAGCGTATGTTGCTGACGATGGTCCGGTCATCGGCGTAGGTCACGACCAGTTCGGCCACGGTGAGCCGATCGGGCGGCCGTTCCCCGTCCTCACGGGCCGACCGGCTCTGTGCCGCCCAGTCCTCCACTGGACCGGCCGGCATGAGCGTCTGTTCAATGAGCAGTTCCGAAGCCCTGCCCGACACGCCGAGGTCGGCGGGCTGAGTGCGGGTCACGCGGTGGGCCACGCTGCCGGTGTAGCCCGGGCTCTGGAGATCCGGCGGAGCCGCCGCGATCGAGACAACGGCCAGCAAGGTCAGCGCGAAGTAGTGCACAGGTTTTCTCCTCATGTGATGGATACCGAGACTCTGCGGCGGTGCACCGGGGTAATCAGTTCCATACCATGTATTGTAACGGAGAGATCGCCTTTTCCGAAGGCATCCAGTGTGACGTTCTGCCAGAAGATGGTAATCTTGTGACATGCAGGATGAAAAAGTCACGCTACATCCGTGGCCTCGGCCGGAGGGGTTGACCGGGGCCACAGTGTGGGCGGCGGTCGTGGGAGAGTTGACCGGGTACGGCACTTCAAGCCGTGCCAGCGTGTCGGCCGCGTTCCATCCGCACCTCATAACGCGGGGCCACGGGACCTTCGACTTGGTCCACGGAGAGGTCACCATCGGACCGGGGGACATGTTCTGCCTGTGGCCCGGCGTGGAGCACGCCTTCCGGGAGGACCCGGACGATCCCTGGCACTTCTACTGGATGCGCCTGGAGGGGGAGGGAGCCGAGGAGATGGTCCGAACCATGGGCTACTCCCCCACGGATCGAGTCGGCCGGCCCGGCGAGCCCGAGCGGGCGATCCGGTGCTTCCATGACCTGTTCGAGTGCTACGGCCAGTCGCCCCCGGCCGATCCATACAGGGCACTTGCCCTGCTCTTTGATCTGGCGGCCTCCTGTCGGGCGCCGGGTCCCGTAGCGGCCGGGCGGGACCCGAGTGCGCGCCTGGTGGAGGAGGCGAAGGGTCTGCTGGAGTCGCTGCTGGACACGGGCATCAACGTAACCGGCCTGGCCGAGCGGCTGAACGTGAGCCGCCAGACCCTTCTGGCCGCCTTCCGCCAGGAGCTGGATGTGACGCCCGTGGACTACATCCAGACGATACGCCTGCAACGGGCGAAGCAGCTTCTGGCCTGCAGCGACCTGAAGATCAGTGCGGTGGCCGGCGCCTGCGGCTACGGGAACGAGAAGTATTTCTATCGCCGCTTCCGGGAGCTGACGGGACGCACGCCGGGCGAGTGGCGCGCGGCGCACAGTTGATCTGTTGGGCGGCCTGCAAGAATGCAGGCGTTCTTGAGCACTTTCGTTTCACACGGCCGGTCTGCGCACGGACGTCGGACGACGCCCCAACGGCGGTTACCGCGCGAAAGCGGTCTGGAGGGCCACGCTCCGTCGTGGCCGGTCGTTCGGCCCACACGGGGGCGGACGCGACGGAGCGCGTCCCTCCAACGAAACGGCGGCTCTCGGGCCTTGCATCTACCAATGGCGGGCTGCCGGTGTTCCGCAGGCCGCTTCGGTAACAGCACGGTATTGGCCGGAGACACGGACCTCACGTGGTGCGTGCAACGTGCACGGACCCACTGCCGGCTCACCCGAACTCCGGGGGGTTGCCGCCGTAGCAGTCGGCGTACCACCGTTCCCAGGCGGCGGACAGTTCCTCGACCAGGTCCGGGCGCTCGCCGGCCAGGTCGTTGGTCTCCGTGCGGTCCTCGGCCATGTTGTAGAGCTCCCAGGGCCCGCGTTTGCTGACCAGCTTCCAGCCGTCCCGGCGCACTGCCCGGCCGCCGGACCACTCCCAGAACAGCGTCCGGTCGGTCGGACCGTTCCCTCCCTCCAGCACCGGCAGGAAGCTCACCCCCTGGAGAGGTGTGATGTCCTGGTCGTTGAAATGCTCCGGGTAGTCGGCGCCGGCAATGTCCACGAAGGTGGCCATGAAGTCGATGAAGTGTCCCGGCCAGTGCGTTATGCGGCCGCCGTCCGCGGTGCGGGCGGGCCAGCGGGCGATCAGTGGCGTGCAGACCCCGCCCTCGTGGCTCCAGTTCTTGTACTTCCGCAGGGGCGTGTTGGCCACGTTGGCCCACCTTTTGCCCAGCGACGACCATCGACCGATGGTGCCGATGGGGGCGTCGCCCACTTCCACGGTCACCCCGCTGGCACCGTTGTCGGAGCAGAACAGCACCAGCGTGTTCTCCTCCTCCCCAATTTCGCGCAGCTTCCGCAGCAACCTGCCCACCCCCTGATCCATCCGGTCGATCATGGCGCAGTACACTTCCATGCGCCGGGCCTGATCGCGCTTTTCCTCCCGGCTCAGGCTGTTCCACTCCGGGTGTTCGCGGTCGCTGAGGGGGGCCGTTTTCCGGTCAATCAGGCCCCGTTCGAGCTGTCGGGCGTAGCGCGCCCGGCGGATGGCCCCGTAGCCGACGTCGTACATGCCCTCGTACCGCGCGATGTCCTCCGGCCATGCCTGCATGGGGTCGTGGGGGGCGGTGTAGGCCAGGTACAGGAAGAACGGCCGGTCGTCGTCCTTCCCCTCGTCGAGCCAGTCCACCGCGTATTTCGTGAAATAGTCGGTGGTGTAGAAATCGCGTTCCTCGGGCGTGTAAGGCCGGAGCGTTTCCCGGTCGATGCACCACGTGCGCCCGCCGTATCTCTTCTGGGCGGGCTTCGGTTCGCCCTCGCGTTGCAGGCCGGGATTGAAGTAGTTGCAGGCCCCGTCGCGCAGTCCGTAGTAGTGGTCGAACCCCCGCTCGTAGGGATTCTCCCGGCCGTGGTGTTTGCCCGACCAGAGGGTGCGGTAACCCGCCGTGCACAGGACCTCTCCGAACGTCACGGCGTTCTCGATGTTGCCGTGATGCCGGGCCATGCCGCACTGCTGCGCGTACACGCCCGTAAGCGCGCAGGCTCGCGAGGGGAAACACTTGCCGGTGTTGTAGAACTGCGTGAAGCTAACGCCGTCCCGCGCCAGGCTGTCGACGTTGGGGGTGCGGACCTCGCTGCCGTAGCAGCCGATGTCCGCCCAGCCCAGGTCGTCGGTGAGGATGAGGACGATGTTCGGTCGGTTCATGTGCGGTGTCTCCTGTCCTGATGAAAACCCTGCCAGGGGCCCCGCCGCCCCCGGCTGCGGCCGTTCTCCTCAGGCGGGGGCGCTTGAGTTACACGCGACTCATGCACTTGCGCGGTGGATGTGTGGCGCAGCCGCCCCCGGCTGCGGTCGTTCCCGGTACGGCAAACGCCTCAGGCGAGGGCGCCTGAGCTATCTCTGAAAGGCTGTCAGCGGTCAAGCGAAT
>CAZNGS010000042.1:0-36817 GCA_964572825.1 uncultured candidatus Brocadiaceae bacterium | reverse complement strand
ATTCTGTCTGGCGGCCAACAGTCACCGACTACGATCCACCGAAACTCTATGATGGCCCTGATATTACCCCTGAAAAACGGGGTTTCCGGCTGAGCTTCTAAGCGATACGAGATAAATCTTTTCCGGTTTGCGAAACCCGACGCGCTGAGGGCACGCTGGCTCAACTACCTGGACAGAAGGCAAGGCCCGGCTCCCCAGATCGTACGAGCTCCGGTCCGGCGAGACGCCGGACCTACCCCAAGAGGTAGGCGCGGCGTCCCCGCCGCGCCGGCTGTTTGGCAGCCGGAAGGCATTTACCTCAATTCCCTTAGAAGGCCATGTAGAACCCGCGAGTAATGTTGCCGTTGTTGCCCACGTCGGAGCGGGTGGCGAACAGGATGTCCTCGAAGTCCAGGTCGGGATTGCACAGCACGACCTCGCGCGCGGCCAGCCGCAGCTTCAGCCATCGGCGCCGCTGCCCTGTCAGGTCGTCCGCGTGAGACCTGGCAAACTCAGTCATCTCCTCGTGGTCCAGCAGCACGGCGGCGCGCCGGGCCAGCTCGCCCTCGAGCTTCATCCGGCGTGCGAGGTGCCACAACAGTTCGGCGGGAGGGAGGCTGCCTTTGAAGACAGGGCGACTCCCGCGACGATAACGCAGCCCCCGCCGTTCTCACTGCGGAACTCCAGCGATCCTATCGCCTTTTCGGGATGGGGATTATCCCAGCCGTACACACACATTCCCACGCTGGAGGTGCGTTCGTTCCGTGCGTAGAAGCCGACGCGGTAGTTCTCACCGTGCTCGGGGCTCCACCAGTCTTCCAGTTCCTTGCCACACCGAACGGGGTCGGAGACGCTGTCAGCGCTGAAGGGCGTATGCTTCGACTTCAAAACCAGCACGGCCTTACCGTTATTCTGCGCCGGCTCGATAAGCTCGAAGGGGATTTTGGCGAACTCGTCCCGGGTCAGGTCGACGTACCGCATGTCATTGCGGCCCTGATCCGTCCAGCCGCCTTCCCCGTCGTTGCCGGCCTCGTCTTTCCAGCCCATGTTGACCACGGGGCGGAGGTCCACCTGCCGGTAATCCTGCTCTCCCCCGATACACACCGTGCCGGCCAGAAGGCAGATGCCCACAAGGAAACCAGGCGTCATGCGACCCGCGTTCGTGCCGTACGCCATGGTTTTCACCTCGTGTTCCGTTGCGGCAGCATGTGGGTGTTAGCCAGCCGTCGGCCTGCCATCCGCGCTCCGTTTATGACCGTGCCGATGGACGCTTTTCTCGGCTCCGCTACCCCATGCAGAATAGCCAAAGTCGAACTCGACCACCAAGGTAATGGTCGCCCGTCATTCCTCGCGGGCTGGCCATGAACCAGGATGGCAGCCTCCCCTCGGAGGGGAGTCTCTGCACTGGCGGGGCTTCACGATTCGCAGGGCGGGGAATCACACGCAGTTTCCCGGCCGCAGCAGGTCCTGCCGCGGCCGCAGCGGGTGGCTGAGCCTCCATAGTCGGTGGCATAGAAGCCCTTGCCCTTGAAGATCAGCCCCCCGCCGCCGCTGATGAGCCGGCGGACGGGTCCCCCGCACTCGGGGCAGGTCTCCAGTGGGTCGGCCGTGATGTTCTGGAACTGCTCGAAACGCCTGCCGGTGTCGATGCACTCGTAATCGTAGGTGGGCATGTGTCTCTCCCACGGCTTCGCACGGATTCAGGCATTCCGCCTCTCGACGGGCTGACCGGCCAGATGCCGCCGGACGCGGTCGGCCAGCTTCCGGATGGCCGCTGCGGCGGGTCCGTTCCCGACCTCCATGGCGGTCCGGCCGGCCATGAGGGCCCGGTTCACGTGCTCGTCGAAGGGTATCTCTCCGACGACCGTCGCCCCCGTGCGCCGTGCCAGTTCGCGGATGCGCTCCGACTGCTCGGGGTTCAGGTCGCACTTGTTGATGCAGATCAGCGGCCGCACGCGGAAGTGCAGCGCCAGCTCCAGGACCCGCTCCAGGTCGTGCACGCCGGAGACGGTGGGTTCGGTCACGATCAGGGCGGTGTCCACGCCGGATATGGACGCGATCACCGGGCAGCCCGTTCCGGGCGAACCGTCGCCGAGGATGCTGGCACTCTCCCGGTCTGCGGCCAGCGCGGCCGCCCGCCGGCGGACGCGGGTGACCAGCTTGCCCGAGTTCTCCTCCGCAATCCCCAGCCGGGCATGGCTTAGTGGACCGTACCGCGTGTCGGACAGGTAGTTCTGCCCGGTGAGGGCTTGTTCCATATCGATGGCCTCCTCCGGGCAGACGTGCCCGCACAGCCCGCATCCCTCGCAGGCCAGGCCGTCCACCCGGTAGTGGTCGGGCGCGTCTTCGCCCTCCGGGACGACGGGCAGGATGGCATCGAAGTGGCAGAGCCGGGCGCACAGCCCGCACGCCGTGCACTTCTCCGGGATGATCTCGGCCCTGTAGCCCCCGACGAAATCCTCGACCTGCCGGATGTCCGGTTGCAGCAGCAGGTGGAGGTCGGCCGCGTCCACGTCGCAGTCGGCCAGCACCTTGTCGTTGATGAGCGTCGCCAGCGAGGCGGTGACCGTGGTCTTGCCGGTGCCGCCCTTGCCGCTGATCACCGTCAGCTCGTGGAAGCTGCCGCCCGCCGCGGCGGACTCCTCCGCGTCCTCGGAGATGGGCAGCCGCATCTCCTCTTCGGGCGCGGGTTGAGGCGGCCCCGAGGCCACCTCGCACGCCCGCCGGTAGATGTTCATCAGCAGGGGACGCAGCTCGGTATGGGCCTCCACCAGGAAGTCGCCCCGCGAGTATGTCTCGGCGTATTCTCGCCGGAAAGGGATCCGCCCGATCACCGGCACGTCCACCTCGTCCGCGTAGTCCTGAATGATGCGGTCCGCGCCATCGGAGCGATTGACGACTATGCCGCTGGGGACGCCCATTTTCAGACTCAGTCCCACCGCGAGCTTGAGGTCGTTCAGCCCGAAGGGGGTGGGTTCGGTGACGAGTATCGCCACGTCCGCCCCCTTCACGGCCTCCACCACGGGGCAGGCCGTGCCCGGGGACGAGTCGATGATCGTGATGCCGTCGGTGAGGATGTGCTCTTTGACACCTTCCACCACGTCGGGCGCCAGCGCTTCGCCCACGTTCAGAGTCCCGTGGCCGAAGGAGAAGGGCTCCTGTGCCTCGGCGACCTCCACCAGGCCAATGGATGCCGGCTCCTCGGTCATGGCGTCCTCAGGGCAGATGTAGCTGCACGCGCCGCAGGCGTGGCACAGCTCGGGGAAGAACAGCACCTTTCCTTTGACCACCGCGATGGCGTTGTAGTTGCAGATGTCTGCGCACTTGCCGCAGCCGGTGCACAACTCTTCGTGCCAGACCGGCTTGAGCACCTGGACCGTCTCGTTGCGGTTGAACCTGGGCCGCACGAACAGGTGGTCGTTGGGTTCCTCCACGTCGCAGTCCAGCAGGCGCACGGGACGGCGGATCTCGTTGCTGCGCGCCAGCACGGCGGCCAGGTTGACGGCAAGGGTAGTCTTCCCGGTGCCGCCTTTCCCGCTGGCAATGGCGATTATCACTGTTGTTCTCTCTTCCGGTCAGTGGTCACACAGATTCTCACCCGTCTCCAGGGCGTCGGCGAGGTAGTCTTCCACGATCCGACGGGGGTCGCTGCTCTGCGCTCCGACGACCACTTCGATGCCGGCCTGCGCGAACAGACCCTGGGCGCGACGCCCCATGCCGCCGGCGATGAGGACGTCCGCGCCGCGCTCGTGCAGCCAGCGGGGCAGCAGGCCCGGCTGATGCGGGGGGGGCGCCCAACCTCTCGGAGCCGGCAATCGTCCCCTCCTCGCCATCCACTTCATAGATCACGAACTCCTGGCAGTGGCCGAAGTGCCGCGCCAGGGAACCGTCCACGACGGGTACCGCTACCTTCACGTTTGCTCCTCCTTGTCCTTTTCGCTTCCGAGTTTCGCGATCGGCTCGATGGCCGCAAGGAACGCCTCCGCGGCAGCGCTCTGCGGCCTTTTTTCCACGAACGGGTCACCCTCATCCGAGTTCTCTACCACGGTGGGGTCCAGCGGTACCTGCCCCAGAAACGGCACGCCCATGTCCTCGGCCATTTCCCGGCCGCCTCCCTCGCCGAAAACGTTCACCCGCCCGCCGCAGTGCGGGCAGACGAACCCGCTCATGTTCTCCAGAACACCCAGCACGGGAAGCTCCAGCCGCTGGCAGAAGCGGATGCATTTGCGCACGTCGCCCACCGACAGCGCCTGGGGGGTGGTCACCACGATGCCCCCGGTGGCGTCCGGAATGAGCTGGCATATGGACAGGGGCTCGTCGCCCGTGCCCGGCGGCAGGTCGATGACCAGGAAGTCCAGCTCGCCCCAGCGCACGTCAGCCAGCAGTTGCCGCAGGACGTTCATCTTCAGCGGGCCGCGCCAGATGACGGCCTCGTCGGCGTCCTGCACCAGGAAGGCGATGGACATCACCTGCAGGCGGGGACCGTGTCGCGCGGGGATGATCTGCTGTCCGTCGGAAAGCACCTGGCTTTCGCCCAGTTTCAGCAGGCGCGGCGCGCTGGGACCGTGCATGTCCGCGTCGAGCAGTCCCACCTGGAAGCCCTTTCCGGCCAGCGCCACCGCCAGGTTGGCGGCCACGGTGCTCTTGCCCACGCCGCCCTTGCCCGAAAGAACCACCACCTTGTGACGTACCCGGCCCATGCGGTCGCGCAGTCTTCGCTGCTGCTCCTGCTGCTGCGCCCGCCTGGATTCGGCAGTGTCGGCGCCCGGCTGGGATTCTGGCATAAGTCATCCTTTCCGTGTATCGGCTGCTGGCTTCGCCGGCCGCCCCGCTCACCACCTGGGGGCGACGTCGGCCTCGTCGGCCTCCTGGAGCCTGCCGTTTTTGAAGTCGTCCAGGGCCTGCTGCACCGTCCCCTCGGCCCCCACGGCCACCTGCACGTCGCCTGTTGCCAGGACGGACAGCGCCTTCGGGCCCATGTGGCCGCTGATGACCCAGTCGCATCCTTTTTCCACCACCGTGGTGGCGGCCTGCACGCCCGCGCCGCCGGCGGCGTTCATGTTCTGGGCGTTGTCCACCGCCTCGGTCTCTCCCGTCTCGTCCTCGTAGATGATGAAGTAACGGGCCCGTCCAAAGCGCGGATCAACCTCCGCCGACAGTTCCGTTCCTTGACTCGTTACACAAATCTTCATTCGGTCGGCTCCTTCTGTGGTGCCAAGAGTAACCAAATTACGGACTATTCGGCTGCTCGGATCAAGCCGGCCCGAGCGACAGCGCCCTCTCGGGACACTCCATCACGCAGTGTCCGCAGCCGATACAGTCTTCGACCGACACGGAGGCCACGCCGTTGACCGAGATTGCCTCCGTGGGACAGACCTCCAGGGTGCGAAAGGCGTTGGGACCGCAGTTGCCGGTCAGCACGGAGTCCGCCCCCTGCTCCGCCACCAGTTGCGCGGACTGGATGCCTGCGCCGTGGGCCGCGGAAAGGTTGGGATTTTCGAGCGCCTCAAACTGCATCGTATCCGGGTCGACCACCAGAAAGTAGGGGCAGCGGCCGAAGCGGGGATCAACCCGGTCCTCCAGACCGGGCCCTGCAGCGGTGACAACGATTCTCATTGTGCTGTATTCCTGAAAGCTCCGCTGTTGTGCTCTGCTCAAGCGGTGCCGGCCGGGGCACGCGGGGCGCCCCGACCGGACCGACGAGGAAGGAGGCTCGCGCCACAGGCGCGCTCACTCTTCTTTAGCCTGCAGTTCCTCGATGCGCTGCCGGATGCCGTCCAGCGCGTCCTCCAGGTACTCCGCCTGTCCCTTCAGCGCCTCCAGCTCCTGCTCCCGGCTCGGGCCGGTCGCATAAGGGGCTGCATACGGTGCGCCATACGCGGCGCCGTAGGGGGCTGCGTAGGGTTGCGGGGCATAGAACGGCTGGCCGTAGGCCGGCATGCCCTGGGCCGCCCTGGCCCAGCCCGGCATACCCGTGGCGTAGTACCAGTTGCGCCATCCGCGGCCTGCGCCGCGGCCCCGTCCCCAGTATCCACGACCCCCGACGGGGTTCATGAAACCGGGAGTGGGATATCCTGCACAGTATCCGGCCGCGCGTCCTGTCATCGGACCCATCCCTGCCGGTCCAGTTCCGTTTCCACCTGGCATGGTCATGCCTCCTGTAGAAGAGAGTTACAACAGACTGTCAAAAGAATCGTCCGCCTCGTCCGCGACCGAAGCCTCGTCCCATCCCGCGTCCGCGGCCGAAGCCGGCGCCGCGGAAACCGCCGTAGGGGCGTCCGTAGCCGTAAGGCGTCCTGTAAGGGGCCCTTGCGGGCGCTCCGTACGGTGTCCCGTAAGGCGCCTGGCGGAACCCGACGGCCCCTCGGCCTGGCACGGGGTTGGCGAAACCGGGCATCGAGTATCCTGCACAGTACCCTGCCGCCCGACCGGTCATGGGGCCCATTCCGGCCGGTCCTGTTCCATCTCCGCGTGGCATTGTGAACCTCCTCTCACGCGATTGAGGTCATCGTCGTCGAGCGCGCTCAACGCTCGCGCGTCATCTTCGCCCCGCACCTGGGGCACTGCATCTCGTAGCACGGAACGCCGCGCTGGTGCGCCTTCTTGGCGCCGCAGTTCGGGCAGACGCAGTTGCCGCCCGGGCCGGCTGCGAAACCGCCCTTCCGGCCGCGTCCGCCGCGGGCGCCGGCGCCGCCACCGCGTCCACCGCCTGCACCTTGACCTCTGCCTGCACCGCTCAGCATCTCTTACCTCCGTTTTCCGTAGTCCATATGAACTGCCTGAATCGGATCATCTCTGCCGGCCCCGCCCGCGCCGCCGTCTCCGACGGTGTCGTCCGGGCCCCTGCGGCGGGGTGAACGAAACCGGCCCGCCCTCAATCACCAGCGCCCGGCCCTCCACCATCGCCTGCGCGACGGTCCTGCGGGCTTCGGCCAGGATACGGCTCACGGTAGGGCGCGACACACCCAACCGCTCGGCCACCTGTTCCTGGCTCAGCCCGCGGTAGTCGGCCAGCCGCAGGGCCTCATACCCGTCCAGGGGCAGAACACACCGGCCCAGCTCACGCGCGGGAACGCCCGCCGGCTTGAAAATCGAGGCCGGCGGTCGGTGCCGTATGAACCTTGTTTTCTTATTGCGCGGCATGTATCCCGCATCGGCTTATTTCGAACATATGTTCATTATACCGCCCCGGTCGCGAGCTGTCAAATCCTGTCAACATTGGGGGCATCGGCCGGCGCTCCGCGCACAACGGCGTTCCTCCCTGCCGTCCTTTGCCCGAGAGGAACGGGAAGCCTATCATGGAGACAGGTGCGGCGCGGTCAGCTCCGCGGGGCGCGCGCATGGCGGAACGCCAGACCATCGGAACTGCGGCGTGGGCGAAAGGGGAATGAGATGAGGATCATGAAGCATGTCGGGTTTGTCGGCCTCGTTTTCCTGCTGGCGGTGGTGTCCGCCGCCGGCGGACAGGCGGATGAGGAGGAGCGGGAGGGCTTCGATCACTCCGCGTTCGAGAAGGTGCTTGATCAATATGTCGAGGACGGGTGGGTGGACTACACCGGGCTGAAGCGCAATCCCCGGGACCTGCTGAAGTACCTGCAGAAGCTGGCCGATGCCGACCTGGACGAGCTGAAGCGCAAGGAGAGGATAGCCCTGTACATCAACGCCTACAACGCGTTCACGCTCAAGCTGATCACCGAGTACTACCCGCACATCGACTCCATCAAGGACATCCCCGACGGATTCTTCCGGCGGAAACGGTGGAAGGACGAGCGATGGAACATCGGGGGGCGCATCTACAGCCTCAGCCAGATAGAGCACGACTTGCTGCGCGAGAAATACGAGGAGCCCCTGGTCCATTTCGCGCTCAACTGCGCCTCCATCGGCTGCCCCGACCTGCGGGGAAAGCCCTACACTGCAAAAGACCTGAAGGAGCAACTCCAGGCCGCCGCGCGGGCCTTCAACGCCAGCGACAAAGGCATACGGCTCAATCGCAGAGACATGACCATCTACCTGTCCAGGATCTACGACTGGTACGACGAGGATTTCGAGGAGGAGGCCGACAGCGTGCTGGAATACGTGGCCCGCTACGTGGCCGAGGAAACCGCGCGCTTCATACGTGCCAACAAACGCCGTCTTCGGGTGCGCTACCTGGATTACAACTGGAAGCTCAACGATATGAAGAGCCGCCCCGAGCCCGGTTCATCGTGACCCGGCGGTCAAACGTCTTCGCCCCGTTCGTAGAGACGCGCCAGAACGTCCGGCGGCTCGCCCAGGTGGTAACCCAGCGACACGAGCTTGCTTATGAAGTAGCGGCGACACAGCCCTCCCCGCAGCCACCGGCGGGAGGAGGCCACGCAGTCCGAGGGCACGATGGCCAGCCGACCCGCGCCCCGTATGCGCCGGGCCATTTCCACGTCCTCCATCAGCGGCCAGTCGGGAAAACCATCCACCCGCTCGAAAACCCTCCGGCGCACGAACATGGCCTGGTCGCCGTAGGGTCTTCCAAGGAACCGGCTGCGCAGGTTGGCCGTGGCCTCCAGGAGGGTCAGCAGGGGCGTGCGCGGCTCCAGCCGCAGGCGGAAGGCCCCGCCCGCCACGGCATCGTCATTCAGGACCCGGCCCAGCTCCCACAGGGCCAGCGGCTCCAGCCGGCAGTCGGCGTGAATAAACCAGAGCGTCCGTCCGGTCGTCGCCCGTGCGCCCAGGTTGAGCTGGCGCCCCCGGCCCGGCCGGCAGCGGAGCACCCGGGCGCCGGCCTGCTCGGCGAGTTCCGCCGTCCGGTCCTCGCTTTCGCCGTCCACAACAATGGTTTCGCTCACGCCCAGGCCGCGCGTCATGCGCACCACGCGCCGGATATGTTCCTCCTCATTACGGGCGGGGATGACGACGGAGGTCGGTCCGGCGCCTCCCCGGAGGTCCTCCGCCGTGTCCAGATCATGGAGGACGTCAATCCGGGCCACCCGGAGCCCGGCCTGGCGTGCCGCAAGCATCGTGCGGTCCAGCACTTCGGGGGTGCTCCACGGCATGTCCCGGAAGAGGCCGGGGGCCGGACGATTGAGCCCCACCAGATAGTAGCCGCCGTCCGCGGCCGGTCCCAGCACCACGTCCGCCGCGCGGAGCGCCTTGAGCGCGGCCTGCAGGTGAGCGGCCGTAAGACCGGGCAGATCGGTGCCCACACACAGGGCGGGACGGAAACCCTCCTGCAGCGCTCCATGCAGAGCGTTGCTCATGCGGCTGCCCAGGTCCCGACCCCGCTGAGGGAACACCTCCCGGTCCGGGCCGACCAGCTCGGACCACCGGGGACCGGGCGGACCGGCGGAGCAGACCCGCACGGCTCCCCCCGTGCTCCGGTGCCAGCGGCGGGCGGCCCGGAGGGTGCGCTCCAGGCAGGCCCGGTATATCTCACAGGCCGGGCCGGGGCCGATATCCCGTGCCAGACGGGTCTTGACCCGGCCCGGCGCCGGATATCGGGCGAAGACGATCAGCAGCGGCTGCGAGCGCATGTCGACGGTCTTTCTTACCCGTCGTAGAGCCTCGAAGGGCCATCCAGGCACTTCCACTCCGCCTCCCGGTATATCTGCCGGATGGACGGTGCCGTCATGCCACGGCTCTCTTCGGTCTTTTCCTGTGTGTCGCGGGGGTTCGCCCCCATCTCGGCCCACATGAGACTGGCCCCCGCTGCGGCCCCCAGCGCGTTGGGCTCGTGCGTACAGTTGCCCTTTATGCTGAGCGGCAGCGTGATGCGCACCACGGCCAGGATGTGCGCCATTCGGGCCTCGCTCACCGTGCCGACCTCCCCCAGCCGGGTGCCCGGGATGGGAATGCGCCGGGCGGATCCACTGTACGCCGGCTTCACGTCGCGTGTAATCAGCAGCTTCTCGACCAACTCCGCGGTGGTGTGCTCGGGACCCACGGGCTCCAGGCACGTGCCGATGGTGAGGCCCGCCTCCCGGGCGGCGCGGAAGGTCTGCATCCGCCGTTCAACGGGAATGCCCGTGACCCGGCCCTCGCCGAGGCGGACGGCGTGGTAGATGCCGCAGAACCCGGCTTCCTCCAGCTCGCGGGCCCGGGCCGCGTTGAAGTCCCCCACGTTGGCCACCAGCGGCGTCTCCGGGTTGAGCTTCGCGCGCCGCGAGCCGCAGGGCGGCAGAATCCGGGCTGAACGCCGGCAGTTCAAAGAGCCGCCCTATCTCCTCCCGATCGGTGGGCGGGCAGCCCTGCAGCGCGTCCTTCACCACCCGCTCGTCTCCGGCAACAGCGCCATTCCCGATGCCCCCCTCAGCAGATCACTGGGTATCCTGCCGCATGAACCTTTCCCCCGGCAGGAGCAAATCTTGACTATGATTATGCAGGTTATCCCACTGCGGCGCGTGCTGCAACCGGCCTGCGGGCAATTGGTGCCGGGGCGCGCCGGGAGAAGGTTTGCAAGGCATGCCGCAGCTGGCGTACAATCTCCTGTGGTTTCCAGCGGCACGATGGAGCGAGGGAATGCGCAAGGAAGACCGCAGGGACGACTTGCCGGACGAGGGGCAGGGCTGGCGGCAGCGGAGCGTGCAGGATGACTTTGATCTGCTGGACGCCTCGGCGCAGGACAAGGAATTCACCGAAACAGACACCTGGCGCGTATTCCGTATCATGAGCGAGTTCGTGGAGGGTTTCGAGCAGCTCTCGCGCGTGGGGCCGGCCGTCTCCATATTCGGCAGCGCCCGCGCGGACGAGTCCGACCCGTACTACGAGCACGCCCGCCGGACGGGCCGGCTGCTGGCCGACAGGGACATCGCCGTCATCACCGGAGGGGGCGGCGGCATCATGGAGGCCGCCAACCGCGGCGCCCGTGAAAGAGACGGCCGCTCGATCGGCCTCAACATCGACCTCCCCCACGAGCAGGTGCCCAACCCCTACCAGGACCAGACCCTCCAGTTTCACTACTTCTTCGTGCGCAAGGTCATGTTCCTGAAGTACTCCGTGGGGTTTATCCTGTTCCCCGGGGGCTTTGGAACGATGGACGAGCTGTTCGAGGCGCTGACGCTGGTGCAGACCCGGCGCAGCCGCCACTTCGGCGTGGTGCTGTTCGGCAGGAAATACTGGGAGAAACTCACTGACTGGCTGCGGGACCCCATGCTGGAGCGGGGCTACATTTCCCCGGAAGACCTGGACCTGTTCGAAGTCACGGACGACCCGGAGCGCGCCGTCGAGCTGATCATAAAGCAGTTGCACGCCGTAGCGGCACTCGAGGCCCGGCGCCGGAAGGACGAATCGTGACTGCGGTGAGGCCGCCGAAATGCGGTTGCCGGACGGTCGCATATCTGGTATATTCGAGCGTTACGGAGCGGGATGCGACGCGCTCTGCTCGCCTGGTCGGGCTCACCTGAGGCTGCTGGCCGGCAGCGCCCTGATTCCAGCGGATTCGAGGTAACAAGTTTGGTCATCACAGTGGACGGGCCGGCGGCCGCCGGCAAGAGCACGGTGGCCCGTCGGCTGGCCCGGGCTCTGGGGTTTCAGTACCTCGATACGGGTGCGATGTACCGGGCGCTGACCTGGAGGGCCCTGCAGAGCGGGACGCCGCTGGATGATCCCCGTGCCCTGGTCGAGCTGGCGGAGAACACGCGCATCGAGCTCACGCCGGACGGCCGGGTGCTGTGCGACGGCACAGACGTGAGCGGCCGGATACGGACGCCGGAGGTGACGAACAACATCTTCCGCGTGGCTGACGAACCGGGCGTGCGGAAAGTGTTGATCCAGCAGCAGCGGCGCATCGCGCGCGACCGCGACATAGTGTCGGAGGGGCGAGACCAGGGGACGGACGTGTTCCCCGAGGCCGACCTGAAATTCTTCCTCGAAGCGTCCCTGGAAGAGCGCGCCCGACGGCGCCTGCGCCAGCAGCGGCAAAACGACAAGGACCTGACGCTTGAAGAGGTGAAGCGACAGATGGCCCGGCGCGACCGGCAGGACCGGTCCCGTCCCGTGGGCTCCCTGCGCAGAACCGATGACATGATCGTTATTGACAGCACGAACATGACGGCGGACGAAGTGGTCCGCTGCATGCGGCGGAAGGTGGAACGCCGATTGGCCTCAGAGTGAAAGCCCGGCACCACGACGTGTCCGACAGCGAACTCATCCGGAGACTTTTCTACCGGTTCTGTCGGCGCGTGATCTGGCTGCCGATGAAGGCTTTCATCCGGGTGCAGCACTACGGCGCCCCCGACATCGGGGAGCGCTCCGGCGGTTGGGTGATCGCGGCCAACCACCAGAGCTTTCTCGACCCGCCCCTGGTGGGCATGGTGTGGCCGGAGCCCATCTGCTACCTGGCGCGTCGGAGCCTGTTCAGGATACCGGGTCTGCGGCTGCTGATACGCTGGCTGGGCGCTCACCCCATCCGCCGGGGCGCGGTGGACAGCGAGGCCGTCAGGACGGTCCTGCGGCTGCTGCGGAAGGGGGAGGCCGTGCTGATGTTCCCCGAGGGAACGCGGACGCATGACGGCTCGGTGGGCGATTTCAAACCCGGCCCCGCTGCGCTGGCCGCGCGGTGCGGAGTGCCCGTGCTGCCGGCCTGCATCGAGGGCGCCTTCGCCTGCTGGCCGCGCACGCGCCCGCTGCCCAGGCCCGGCCGGGTGGCC
Source organism: uncultured candidatus Brocadiaceae bacterium (assembly GCA_964572825.1). Classification (GTDB taxonomy): domain Bacteria; phylum Planctomycetota; class Brocadiia; order SM23-32; family SM23-32; genus CAYVBE01. Next base: position 24,221 of record CAZNGS010000042.1, on the reverse strand, counting down.
GTGGCCTTCGGGCGGCTGGTGCCCACCGCCGAGCGGGAGCCGGCAGTGGTGACGGAAGAGGTGCGAGATCAGATCGTCGACCTGCAGGCCATGCTGAGGAAGCGCCTGGAGGGTTCGGAATAAACGATGGATCACAGGAGACCACAGTCCCGGCCGAGACTCACGGTTTCGGCCGGCAAGGTCACCACGAGAGGAAAGGGTACTCTTTTTCGGTTTCTTTAAGGTCTGGCAAAGAAAATGGCAAAGCGCGACATACTCGCCGAATTCGACATCGACAGGGACGAGGTCGAGCAGGCCGTCCAGGAATCCCTGGCGGGGTTGGAGGGCGAGGAACTTGAGAAAACTCTGGACGAGTCCGTCAAGGACTACAACCTGAACACCATCCTGGAGGGGCGCGTCGTCAGCATCAACGACGACGAGGTTATGGTGGACGTCGGCTACAAGAGCCAGGGGGCCGTGCCCCTGAACGAATGGGGCTATGACGCCGAGGTTTCCGTGGGTGACACGGTGGACGTGCTGCTGGAGGCGGTGGAGGATGACTCCGGCCTGGTGCAGCTCTCCAAGCGCAAAGCGGACCGCATCCGCCAGTGGGAGCGGGTGGTCACCCACTGCGACGAAGGCGACGTGGTCACCGGCACCGTCATGCGCAAGATCAAGGGCGGCCTGCTGGTGGACATCGGCGTCCCGGTCTTCCTGCCCGCCAGCCAGGTGGATACCCGCCGTCCCGGGGAGATCGCCGACTACATCGGCCACAGGCTGACGGCCAAGATATTGAAGATCGACGAGGGCCGGCGCAACATCGTCGTCTCCCGCCGCCAGCTCATCGAGGGACAGCGGGACATCATGACGGTCCGCCTGTTCGACGACCTGGAGGAGGGCCAGATACGGCCCGGCAAGGTGAAGAACATCGTGGACTTCGGCGCCTTCGTGGATCTGGGCGGCATAGACGGGCTTCTGCACATCACCGACATGAGCTGGGGCCGCATAAGCCATCCCAGCGAGATGCTGGCCATCGACGACCTGATCGAGGTGGTCATCCTGAACGTCAACCGCGCGGAAGAGAAAGTCGCCCTCGGTCTGAAGCAGAAGACCCCCAGCCCGTGGGAGGACATCGAGGAGAAATACCCGGTCGGCTCCGAAGTCACCGGCGAGGTCGTCAACCTCATGAACTACGGCGCTTTCGTGAAGCTGGAGGAAGGCGTCGAGGGCCTGGTCCACATCAGCGAGATGTCCTGGACGCGCCGCATCAACCACCCCAGCGAGCTGGTTTCCATCGGCGACATGGTGGACGTGGTGGTCCTGGGCATCAACAAGGAGAAGGAAGAGATCAGCCTGGGCATGAAGCAGACCGAACAGAACCCCTGGGAACTGGTGGAGGAGAACTACCCGCCGGGAACCGAGGTGGTCGGCCGCGTGCGGAACCTCACCAATTACGGCGCCTTCGTCGAGATAGAAGAAGGCATCGACGGCCTGCTGCACGTCAGCGACATGTCCTGGACCCGCAAGGTCTCCCATCCCTCGGAGGTTGTCCAGAAGGGCGAGACCATCAAGTGCATGGTCCTGAACGTGGATCCCCAGAAACGCCGCGTGGCCCTGGGGCTGAAGCAACTGGAGCCGGACCCCTGGGAGGAGGAGATTCCCCAGCGCTACCTCCCCGGCGACCTGGCCCGCGGCGTGGTCACCAAGCTGACCAGCTTCGGCGCCTTTGTCGAGCTGGAAGAGGGCCTTGAGGGCCTGCTGCACATCAGCGAATTGAGCGAGAAGAAAATCCCCTCTCCCGAGGAAATCGTCGAGGTCGGGGACGTGCTGGACGTCCGCATCATCCGCATCGATCCCGACGCCCGCAAGATCGGACTGAGCCTCCGCACGGAAGGACCCGTGGCCGAGGAAGAGGAGCAGCCCCGCATCGTCATTCGCAGCGACGAACTTGAAGAGGCGGAAAACCCCGAGGAAATGGTCGAAGAGGCCATGCAGGAGGCCCCTCAGTTCGAAGAGCAAGATCGGGAATCTGTTGCCGAGCCCGCGGGGGAAGGCGGCGAGGGCCTCGGCATCCCCGAGGACCTGCTGGGCCCCCGGGAAGAGCCCGAAGCCCAAGCTGAGGAAGCAGAATCTGCGGTGGAGCCTCCTGCCGAGGACGAAGCCGGCGAGGAGCCGGAGCTCGATGAAGAGCCCGGCCAGGGGCTCGACATCCCCGAGGACCTCGTGAGTCCTGCGGAAGATGGCGACGTCGAGGAAGATGCCGAAGAAGCTCCCGACGAAGCGCCGGCGCCTGTCCCCACGCAGGGAGAGGCCCTGGAGGAGCCTCCCGGCGAGGCCGCCGCCCCTGCCCCGGTTGAGGAGGAGACCCCGCAAGAGAAGCCTGCCGGTCCCCCGCCTGCTGCCGAGGCGGCCGCCGGAGAAGTCCCGGCATCCGAAGCGGAACAGACTGCCGAGGCACCGGCCGAGGACGAGGCGGTCGAGCCCGAACAGGAGCAGGAGCCCGACTAATAACGGGCTCCGGCCCGCGGCGCGGCTCCCCCCGGTTCGCTGAAACAGGTCGGTCGCGGGGGTCCTGGCCGGACCTCCGCCGGCCATCCGATACATCCCCGTGCTCGAAGGAGATACATTGGACCTGAAGAGCTACATCCGCAGCATCCCGGACTGGCCCGAGAAAGGCGTTGTCTTCCGCGACATCACCACGCTGCTGAAGGAGCCGGAGGCGCTCAGGACCGCTGTTGACACCCTGTGCGAGCCGTTCCGGGACGAGGAGATCGACCAGGTCGTCGCGGCCGAGGCGCGGGGGTTCATCTTCGGCGGAGCCGTGGCCTGCGAGCTGGGTGCGGGCTTTGTGCCCGTCCGCAAGCCCGGCAAGCTGCCGGCCGAGACCATCGAGCGCACTTACGAGCTGGAGTACGGCACGGATACACTGACCGTCCACCGGGACGCCATCCAGCCTGGGCAGAGGGTGCTGTTGCTGGATGACCTGCTGGCCACCGGGGGCACGATGAAGGCCTGCTGCGACCTGGTGGAGGAGCTCGGCGGCGAGGTGGCCGCCTGCCTGTTCCTGATAGAGCTAAGCTTCCTGAACGGCCGGGATAAGCTGGAGGGTTACCGGATCGTTTCCCTCATCGACTACGAAGCGGAATAACGCGGAATTCCCTTCGCCTGTGTACGACGAGGTTATTCCCGTGGCTGATCGAGACACAGTCGTTCTGGCCTACTCCGGCGGCCTGGACACTTCCGTGGCCGTCCGCTGGATCCAGGAGACCTACGACCTGGACGTGATCACCCTGACCATCGACCTGGGGACGCACGAAGACCTGGGGACGATCCGGGCGCGGGCCCTGGAGGTCGGCGCCGTCAAGGCGCTGGTCGTGGACGCCACCGACGTGTTCGTGGAGTACTTCGTCTGGCCCGCGCTGCAGGCCGGCGCCCTCTACGAGGGGGTGTATCCGCTGGCCACTGCGCTGGGCCGGCCCCTGATCGCCAAGCTGCTGGTGGACACCGCGCGCAGACACGCCGCCCGCGCCGTCGCCCACGGCTGCACGGGCAAGGGCAACGACCAGGTGCGCTTCGACGTGGGCGTAAAAACGCTGGCGCCCGACCTGCAGATCATCGCCCCGGCCCGGGAGTGGGGCATGACCCGCGAGCAGGAGATGGACTATGCCGCCAGCCACGGCATCGAGGTGGACGTCACCAGGAAGAGCCCTTATTCCACCGACGAGAACCTGTGGGGCCGCAGCATCGAATGCGGAGTCCTGGAGGACCCGTGGGCCGAGCCCCCGGAAGACGCCTTCGCCTGGACCGTCAATCCCGCCGACGCCCCCGACGAGCCGGAATACGTGGAGATCGGCTTCGAGCACGGCATCCCGATGAGCCTGAACGGCGAACCGTGCGAGGGTGCCGAGATCATCGAGCGGCTCAATCGCATCGCCGGCCGACACGGGATCGGCCGCATCGACCACATCGAGAACCGCGTGGTGGGCATCAAGAGCCGCGAGATCTACGAGGCCCCCGCCGCCGTCCTGCTGCACCATGCCCACGCTGCCCTGGAGGGGATGACGATGACGCGGCCAGCACAGCGGTTCAAGCAGACGGTCAGCTCCCACTACGCGGACCTCATCTACGACGGCCTGTGGTTCAGCAAGTTCCACCAGGACCTGGCGGCCTACGTGCTGAGCAGCCAGCAGGTTGTCAGCGGCAAAGCGCGGATGAAGCTGTTCAAGGGCCAGGCCTCCAAGGTCGGCGTGGAGAGCCCGCTGGGGCTGTATCAGAAGGCGCTTGCCACCTACGACGCCGGCGACCAGTTCGACCACGAGGCGGCCCTGGGCTTCATCAAGCTGCACGGCCTGCCGGTGCGCACCCAGGCCAGGGTCCTCAAAGAGGCCCTGCCCGAGGAAACGGTGCGCCCCCGCCTGAGCCCGCCCGAACTGGAGCCGCAGTGAGGTCGTCACCCACCGGGGCGGGCGCTTTGACCTTCCTATTACCGGGCCGCCGTGCTATCATCGTGTGGATGTGAGCCGCAATCCAGGGTGCAATCGGCGCATGAGTATCCGAATCCTGCCCAGCAACGTGGCCAACAAGATAGCCGCGGGGGAAGTCATCGAGCGACCGGCTTCCGTCGTGAAGGAGTTGGTCGAGAACGCCATCGACGCGGACGCCGGCAGGATCGAGATCGACCTGGAGGACGGCGGCGCGCGGCTGATCCGGGTCGTGGACGACGGCTGCGGCATCGAGGCGGAGGACCTGCCCCTGGCCTTCGCCGGGCACGCCACCAGCAAGCTGACCAGCGAAGAGGACCTGTTCAACATCTCCACCATGGGCTTCCGGGGGGAGGCGCTGGCCAGCATCGGGGCCGTCTCGCACGCCCGTCTCGTTTCCCGGACCCCGGACAGCGAATCGGGCTATGAGATCGAGATGGAGGAGGGGGTCATCGGGTCCGTGCGGGCCTGCGGCGCCCCCGTGGGCACCCAGGTCGAGGTGCGCAACCTGTTCTCCAACGTGCCCGTGCGCAAGAAGTTCCTCAAGTCCACGGCCACCGAGATGGCGCACATCACCGAGGCCGTCACCCGCCTGGCCCTGGTGCGGCCGGACATCCACTTCGCCCTATCTCACAAGGGGCGGAAGGTCTTCAACCTGCCCCCGGCCGATAGTTCCGCGCAGCGGATCGGGGAGTTTTTCGGGCGGGAAATAGCGGACAACCTCATACCCGTCCAGTGGCAGGACGAACGACTCAGGATCGAAGGCTACCTGCTGCCCCCCACCATCGACCGCCGCAACACCCGTATGCAGTACACCTACGTGAACCGGCGATACATCCGCAACAAGACCCTGATGCACGCCATCAGCCAGGCATACCAGGGCATGATCACCAGCGGGCGGAGGCCGGTCTGCTTCCTTTTCCTGCACCTGGATCGCCGCACGGTGGACGTAAATGTCCACCCCACCAAGCTGGAAGTCCGGTTCCGCAACGCCAACGAGATTCACCAGGCAGTCGTGGGCGCCATGCGCGAGGCGCTCCGCGAGGCCAAGATCACCCCCCAGGTCGCTCTGCAGGCCGACCAGGAGGGGGGCGAAACGCGCCAGGCCGTCCGACGGGCCATCGGCGATTTCTTCGCATCGTCCGGGGCTACCGAGAATCGCCCTCCCCCGGCCGGTGGAGGACGGGGACGTGCCGCCGGAGCGAGGCTCGGGTCCGGCTCCCCCGGCAGGGCCGCCGGCGATGCCCCGGGCCGCTCGCGCATGCAGGTGCAGTACGGCAACTGCGTCCAGGTCCTCGACAGTTACCTGATCGAGGAGACCGACGAGGGGTTGAACATCATCGACCAGCACGCCCTGCACGAGCGGCTGCTCTACAACGAGATCAAGGAGCGGCTTCGGGAAGGGCCGCTCTACAGCCAGCGCCTGCTGGTGCCCGACCTGGTGGAGCTGCCCCGGCCCGACTTCTACGCCGTGATGGACCTGCAGGAGGACCTGGCCCGTTTCGGCATGCAGATCGAGGCGTTCGGCGACCAGACCGTCATCGTGCGGGCCTTCCCACAGATACTGGGCAAGTTCGACGGCAGAAGCTTCTTCGAGGACCTCCTCGCGGAGATGGAAGGAGGGGAAGAACGCCGACAGGTGGACCGCCGCCTGGAGCGACTGGTCCGCATGATGGCCTGCCGCGCTGCCGTGAAGGCCGGCCAGAGGCTCCGCCCGGAGCAGATAAAAAACCTCCTGCGCAAGCGCGGCGAGTTCGGACCGGCCGACACCTGCCCGCACGGACGCCCCACCACCATCACCCTCTCCCGCGGGCAGCTCGAACGCCAGTTCCGCCGCACGTGAGGGGACCTCTCGCCGGCGCCGTTCATTGACACCCTCCCGCTGCCCCCTATAATCACCACCGAGGCCCGCCTTCGCGGCGCGGTTGCCTCTGTCTCCGCTGCGAGGAAACGGAATGAGCCCGGTCACCTACAAGGACGCCGGCGTCGACATCGAGGAAGGGGCCCGCTTCGCGCGGGATATCCAGCAGTTGATGCGGGGCACGTTCGGGGAACGAGTCACCGAAAATACCGGCGGATTCGGCGCGCTCTTCTCCCTTGACTACGACGAGACGCTTTTCCGTCGCAACTACGAGCATCCCGTCCTGGTCAGCTCCACCGACGGTGTGGGAACGAAGCTGAAGGTGGCCTTCAGGGCGGGGCGGCACGACACGGTGGGCATCGACCTGGTCGCCATGTGTGCGAACGACGTGCTGGTCCTGGGCGCCGAACCGCTGTTCATGCTCGACTACCTGGCCACGGGCAGGCTCCAGGGGGAGGTGCTCCGGCAGGTCGTGGCCGGCATCGCCGCAGGATGTCGACAGGCGGGGTGCTCCCTGCTGGGCGGCGAGACCGCCGAGATGCCGGACTTCTACCAGGACGGCGAGTACGACATGGCGGGCTTCGTTGTCGCGGTGGTCGAGAAGGACCGCCTCGTCACGGGCAAGAAGATCCGAGCCGGCGACCGGGTGGTGGGGCTACCTTCCAGCGGCCTGCACTCCAACGGCTTCTCGCTGGTGCGCAAGCTGTTTTTCGAGCAGGAAGGGATGAGCTGCGCCGACTCCCTGGCGCGGTTCGGCATCGAGCGCACCCTGGGGGAGGAGCTGCTCACGCCCACGCGCATCTACGTGCGGCCGGTCCGGCTGGTGCTCCAGCGCTACAGCGTAAAGCAGGTCGTGCGGGGCATCGCGCACATCACCGGCGGCGGCCTGGTCGAGAACGTCCCCCGCGTGCTCCCGGACGGCTGCTCCGTGCGGCTGGACGCCTCCGCCTGGCGGCGGCACCCCATCTTCGACGTGGTGCAGAAACTGGGCCAGGTGCCCCCCGAAGAGATGTATCGGACCTTCAACATGGGCATCGGGCTCGTGCTGATTGTCTCTCCCTACTACGCGGACAGCGTAATGCGCCGGCTCCGACGCGCCGGCGAAGAGCCGGTCGCCATCGGGGAGGTGATCCCCGGCGAGGGCCGGGTCATCATCCAGGGAACCGCCGGCAACTGACGGCGCCTCAAGGGCGTGGCCGCAGACCGACTCCCCGGAATCTGGCGCGGGTTCCTCAGCCACCCATGCGGGCGTTGGCCCTGGCAATCAGGTTCAGTATGTAGGAGCGGCCGTTGTCCGCCGTGATGTTATGGGTTCCCTCCTGGCGGGGCAGCTCGAAGACCCACACGGCGGAGAGGGGCACCTGGAGCTGCTCGATGATGTCGATCAACTGCCTGATCTTCTGCCTTTCGACAGCCTCCGAGAGCTGGCGGCTGGCTCCGAATTCTCCAACGAACAGCGGCTTGCCCGCCGCCCTGGAGGCGTGCGTCGCCACCCGTACTATCTCCCGCAAACCGGCCCTGTCGGGGAAATACTGTCCCTCCGCGCCGGCGTAGAGATGAATGGTGAGGGTGTCGATCGGGTCGGGATTGTCGCGCTGCAGCATCCGGGCGAACTGCTCGCGCGTGTCGATAGTCCAGGAGCCCTCCGTCCAGTTGTGGTAGGCGCTGGGGCGCGGCCGGCTGTTGCCGCTGAAGAGCGCTCGATGCCGGTCGAAGCGGCGCACGGTTCGGGCAAAGTCAATGAAGGCGTCCACAATCATCTCGCCGGTCAGGTCGTCCCGCTCGGTCCTGGTTTCCGGGGTTCCCAGGGCCGGGTGAGTCGGAGGGCGGTGGCGCGCGGCGTTGGGCAGGTCAGCCGCCAGGTTGTACTCGTTGCCGAACTCCCAGCCCCAGATCGCCGGCGAGTCCCGGTAGCGCGTGACGACCTCCTCGGTATAGGTGCGCATGAACCGGCGGGTCTTGCTGCCCGGATTCCCCCACTCCCCCCGTGGCTCGCCCACCAGGTCGGGGACCATCGCGGCATGCCAGAACATGGACGGAATCAGCCCCACGCCGGCGCCCTCAGCCGCCCTCACCAGGGCATCGAACTTCTCAAAGTACGCCTCCCTGTCGTCCAGGTACAGCTCCATGTGGCCGGGCCAGAATGCCGTGGCCGCGAAACGCACGAACGGGATACCCCGTTCGGCCAGTGTCCTGAAGCCCCGGCGATAGCCCGGTTCGGCCGGGCGTTGCAGCGCGTCGTAGAATGCGCTGAAGTAATTGATGCCCATTCCACGGTAGGGTTTGCCGTCCTTGAGAAGCGTGCCCTCCGGACCGACCGTCAGGCCAGGGGCCGAATGCGATGGGGTCCGCCCCACCCCGGAGGGCGCCGCCTGCCAAACGACGCCCGTCAGCGCCACCAGTGCAACCGTAAAGCTCCTCGCGCGTGCCAATGCTCCCTCCCTACCCCACATTGCGCACAAGCGCCGTTGCCCGCTCATGCGGGCCATGGCCGGGCTGACGACCATTATCGGCCCCGGGGGCGCCGGCCGTCAAAGGCGGACACCATCAAAGCCCTGGCCGTGCGGTCCGGCCCAAAGGTTCCACGATTCGCCCGTGGTTCGGCGGCACGGCAACAAAGCGCCGGGCCGCAATGCGGTTGCAGCCCTGCCCAGGCTGTCGTATACAGAATGCCGGGCGGACGGTCCGTGGACTGCCGCCGGGATCGAAACAGCAACAGTTGAACCGGGGAGGGCACAGATGAAGTCGACGCCCATCGGCATCGCGATGCTGAACGACGAACGGCAGCACGTGTGGGAGCAGAACAACGAGTGCAACATGGAAGTGGTCCGGGGCTGGGCCGACATCCTGGGCAAGAGGCTGAAGAACGCCGACGGCTCGGCGCCGGAGATCGTGATCGCCGACCAGATCGTCACCGGTGTGCGCGTTGCGCAGAAGGTGGGCGAGGGGCTCCGGCGCGCCGGCTGCCGGTCCCTCATCATGTGCTACAACGTGTGGGACTTCCCCTTCCTGGCCTGGCCCCTCGTAAACACGCTGGGGCGGGACGTGCCCATCCTGAGCCTCTCCAACAACAACGGCAAGTTTCCGGGCAACGTGGGGCTGCTGGCCACCGACGGCGCCCTGCGGCAGGCCGGGGTCAGGACGCACCGCATCGTGGGTCAGATGGATGAGGACGAGACCCAGGCAAAAGCCGTGAGCTGGGTGCGCGCCTCGCAGACCCTCACCTGCATCCGCAACGAGGTCTACGGCCTCTACGGCGGCCATTCGATGGGCATGGAGACGGGATACTGGCACCTGACGCCCATGCTGAAGTCCCTGGGCGTGACCGCCCGCCAGGTCGATCAACTGTGGCTGTTGAAAGTGATGGAGGACCAGGTGGACCAGCCCGAGGTCGAGAAGGGCCTGGACTGGTTCGAGGAGATGCTGGGCGACCGCCTGCTCTACGACGGCAACATGCTGACCAAGGATACGCTGAAGACCCAGCTTCGCCTCTACCTGGCGCTCAACCACGTGAACGAGCAGAAGGGGTTCGACTTCTGCGGCCTCAAAGGCCAGCGTGAACTGACCGAACACGTCTGCCTGGGGGACGTGGCGGAGATGCTCATGAACGATCCCTACGACTGGAACGGGCCGAAAGAGCCCGTGGTCTGCGCCACGGAGGCCGACTCCAACGCGGCAGTGACCATGCAACTGCTCAAGTACCTGAGCGGCGGCCTGCCGACGCTGTTCATGGACGTGCGCCTCTACCACCCGGATCGGGAGCTGTGGGACTGGTGCAACAGCGGCAATCACGCAAGCTGGTATGCGGCGCAGAGCTTCGAGCCCGAGGAGAATTTCCGGAGAATAACGCTCCACCCGGCGCTGGAGTTCTACTTCAAGGCCGGGGGCGCCTCGGTGGAGTTCGACGCGGCGCCGGGTCCGATGACCTTCGCGCGGCTGGGCATCTGGGACGAAAAGCCCTACATGGTGATCGCCCCGGGCGAGTCGGTGGAGCTGCCGCCCGAGGAAAGCCAGCGCTTGAAGGACCAGACCGACCCCACCTGGCCGCACGTTTGGGCCAGGCTGGAGTGCTCCTTCGAGGAGTTTCTGAACGTGTTCCCCTGCAACCACGTGCAGGGCGTGCCCGGCGACCGGGTGGCCGAACTGACCACACTGTGCGAGATCGCCGGCATCAAGCCGATCGTGCTGGGCCGCGAGCGGTTGAAACCTGTCTGGGAGCAGGTGGACTGAGCGGACCGGTGGACCGACCTCACGCCCGAGTGCGGGCCCCTGGAGGTCCCGGAACCCGGATTGCCGGGCCGCCGGCCTCCCTGACCAACCGGAAGAGCCGCCGGAAGACCTGCTGGTTCGTGTAGTCTGCAAGCGTTCTGCGCTGCCCTGCCCGCGCGATTTGCTCCCTTTCTTCGCGATGCTCAAGGTAGTAGCGTGCCTTCTGCACCATTTCGTCCTCGTCGTGGAAGACAACGATCTCCCGGCCCACTTCGAAGATATTCTCGATGCCCTCCCGGTAGAGGGAAAGGTAGAAGGTCCCCAGCCCCGTCACCCAGAATGCCCGGTTGCTCAGCCCGCCGGGCCGCTCCGGATGGCGGGGTATGGCCAGAAAGATGCGGGCGCCGCGGCAGGCCCTGGCGTAAGTCTGCCCCCACACCTTACGCCCGCCGTAGGCGCGGGCGGCGGGCGACAGGTAGTCCCGCAGGCGGTTGCGGCGGAAGGATAGCTTGCGCCCCCACCATTTGACCCGGAAGCCTTCCCGAATAAGGCGGTTCAGCGCGTGGAGGCGGCGCAGATAGCCCGGGTGGCGGTCCAAAGTGCCGATGGTGACCACCTCGCAGCCGTATTCGCGCCGCTCTTGCGCCGTCATCTCCCCGCATGTGAAGCAGGAGGGGGTGAACCCCTCCATCAGCCAGCGGGCCCCCCGGATGCCCGCGCGCCTGAACTCTCTGCTCTCCAGCATTCCGCGGCTCTGCACGCAACACAGGTCGGCGGCCCTGCTCAGCCCCGGCAGCCAGTCCGGGCAGGTGGCGTCCGGATGCCACAGCACGTTGAAGACGCCCCGACGGGAGATATCGCGCAGAGCGTCCGGGCTGTATCGCTCCCCTTTCCATGCCACGTGCACAACGGGGCGAAACTGACGGGCGGCCCGGCGCAGCTCCGCGTCGGGGTCCCGGGCGGACCTGAAGTCCAGGAAGCGCACCTGCTGGCCCAGGTCCTGCAGGGCCACCTCCAGGTGGCGCCCCCAGCTCCACGGTCGGTCGTCCGGCGCTGAAAGCAGGATGCGCGCCATAGAGTTCCTCTCCGCTGTCAGCATGCATGTCCAGGATGACCTCGTATCGAGTGTAAGTGATCAACGGCCCCGTTTGCAGGGAATTGCTGAACGCCGGACGGCGGCTTCGCACGAGAATCCATTGACAATATGGCCGTCACCGATTAAGAAAGGAGCACGCCCGCGGCAGGCGGGGGGCAGCCCTGTGGCTATCGCGGAGTCCGCCCGGTGTGCTTTGAGCAGGGACAGTATTGCGTGGTATTTCCCGGTGTCGAGATCGGGCGGGGCACGCGGCTGGGCAACTTTGTGCTGATCCGCAGTGGCACGAGCATCGGCCCGGACTGCACCATCGGCTCCAACGTGGACATCGAGGGCGAAGTGGTCATCGGCGCCCATGTGTCTCTGCAGAGCTTCTGCTACATCACGCGGGGAGTGGTTGTCGAGGACGAAGTGTTCTGCGGGCCGCGCGTGACCACGATGAACGATCGCCGCGTCTGCCACCGCCGTCCCGCCCTGAAGTTCACGCGCATGGCGCCCCGACTGCTGCGGGCGGCCCGCGTCGGAGGCGGCAGCGTGCTGCTCCCCGGCGTAACCGTGGGGGAAAACGCGCTGGTGGGAGCGGGTTCCGTGGTGACCGAGGACGTACCCGACCGGGCCATCGTCGTGGGCAATCCGGCCCGCGTGATCGGACAGGTCCCTGCGGAGGAAATCATATGAGCGACGCAGACCGCCTTATCGTCAACGCCGCCATTACCGGCATGGTGCCGACAAAAGAGGACACCCCGCACGTGCCGACCACGCCCGAGGAGATCGTCGAGTGCAGCCGGCGCGTGCGCGACGCCGGCGCCGCCATTGTCCACATCCATGCACGCGGCGGAGAGGGGCGGCCCACAAGCGAGGCGGCAGCCTACGTGGACCTGACGCGCCGGGTGCGGGAGGCATGCCCGGACCTCATCGTGTGCGTCTCCTGCAGCGGGCGAAACGTGTGCGAGCTCGAGGCCCGCTCGGCGCCTCTGCGGGCGGACGCCGAGATGGCCAGCCTCACGCTCGGCTCGCTGAACTTCCCGAATCAGGCCGTCGAGACCTCGCCGCATACGATATGTGAGCTTGCTCGTCGGATGCGCTCCGCCGGGATCGTGCCCGAGCTGGAGGCGTTCGAGCCTGGTTTCATCAACTACGCCCGATACCTGATCCGCAAGGACGTTCTCGGACCTCCTTTCTATTTCAACCTCATACTCGGCTCGCTCGGCACCGCCCCGCTCGACCCCATAGGGCTGGGATACATGGTGAGCCTCCTGCCTGAGGGAGCGACGTGGGCTGCGGGAGGGATCGGCCGCTACCAGATGGACGCCAACGTGATGGCCATCGCCGCCGGCGGCCACGTACGGGTGGGCCTGGAGGATAACCTCTACTATGACCGCCGGCGCACTGAGCTGGCCGACAACGTCCGGCTCGTGGAACGGATTGCGCGCATCGCCAGGGAGATGGGCCGGGAACCCGCCTCTCCCGCGCAGGCCCGGCGCATCATCGGACTGCCCGTTCAGCCCTCGGTTGCGGATTGACCCGCACCCGGATACGATGCGGCCTTTGGCCGCCGGTCGCCTGCTTTAGAGACCTCTGTGCGCTTGGAAGAGATCACGACACAGGTACGTGCGCACGGCATGGAATGGCTGAGCGTGGCCGGTTTCGCCCCCACGCTGCGGCGGATAGACGTGCTGCGGGCGCGCCGCGTCGATCGGCTGGGCGACTGGCGCCTGGTCAAAGACAACACCGTCCGGAGCGTCCTGCGGCTGCCGGACCCGCAGGAGCCCGGCGGCCCCGGCCTGTTCCTGAAGCGTTACAAGTTCCGGGACTTCAGCCGCCGCCTGCGGCACCTGGCGATGCCCACCAAACCGGAAGTCGAGTGGCGCGCGTGCAGGATGCTGCGGGCGATCGGCGTCCCCACCTGCGATGTGCTGGCCATCGGGCTGCGACGAAAGTGCGGCCTCCCGCAGGAGGGTTTTCTGATCAGTCGCGAGATCGCAGGGGTGACCGGCCTCAGCAAATTCCTCCACCAGCAGCACGACCGAAAGGCGCTCTGGTCCGTGGCCGAGGAGCTGGCCGAAATGACCGCCCGCCTGCTGCGCAACGGGCTTTATCACAACGATTATCACGGCGGAAACCTGCTCATACGCCCCCAGACGCCGCCCGGCCAGCGGCTCTTCGTCGTGGACCTGCACAGCTTTCGCCGACGGCTCATCCGCCGGCGGCACGTCGTGGGCATGCTGGCCATGCTGGCTCGCTCCACGAAGGCGCCCGGCGTGAACGAAGCCACGCGGATGCAGTTCCTGCGCCGTCTCCTTGAGCGCTGGAGAGGTCTGCAACAGGTGGGGCCGGCAGACCTGCGGCGCTGGTGCCGGCGCGTGCGGGAGGCCGTACGGAGGCAGCACCGCCGGCACATGTGCAGCCGCACGCGGCGCTGCCTGAAGGAAAGTTCCCTGTTCACGATCGAGGAGACAGAGCGTTTTACCGTGCACCGCCGGCGCGACTTCCCCCGGCAGGCCGCGCTGGCGGCGGTGGCGCTGCACCGGAAGGCGATGCAGGGCCAGACAGACGGCGTGGAGGTGTTCCGGCAGGGCCGCCGGACGGAGGTCACGGTCTGCCCGTCGGAATCGGTGCCCCCCCGCACGCTGAATCAGCCGGCGCCTCCAGACCGGGTCCGGCCTGGCCGGGTCTGTGTGAAAGCCTTCCGGCGGCAGACCCTCCGGGAGCGGTTGAAAGACGCCCTGCGTCCCCGCAGCCGGGCGCGGGTGGCCTGGGTGGCGGCCAGAGGACTGCACGTGCGCGGAATACCTGCCGCGCAGCCGATGGCACTGCTGGAAAGCCGGCACAAACTGGCCGGAGAGCCCGACTACCTGATAACCGAAGCCATCAAGAACGAGGGAACGCTGGTCGAGTTCCTGATGAACAGGCGCCCCACGCCCACGGAGCGCCGCAGGTTGTCACGGGCGGTGGCGCGCCTGCTGGTGGAGATGGCCGATGAGGGGGTATATCATCCCGATACCAAGGCGAGCAACATCCTGGTGCGCCGGGACGGAAGCGAGTTTCGTCTCTGGCTGGTGGACCTGGACCGGGCGCGGTTCGACACGAGAATCGGCCGTCGCCGATGGGTCAAGTGCCTGGCCCGCATCAACGCGGCGCTGCCGCCCGGCGTCCCGGTGCTGGATCGGATGCGATGTCTGCGGGAATGCTCGAGGGGCCGGTGGTCGGCGGCGGACAGCCTGGAGGTGGCCCGGCAGGTGCACGCACTGTCTCTGAAGCGGGGCGGGCCGGCACATCGCACGGAGGGTCCTGTGTAAGTGTCTATTATAAAAGGGCTTAGGTTGCTCCTGCGCCAGCCATTCCGCACTTGACGGGCGAGGTCGTACCGGCGTATAATGTGCAGGTGCGTAAGGGGAAAACATGTGAGCGCTCCGCGGGCCGTGTGGTACGTCTGTGCGCCGCTGGAGTCCTGATCACACTCGTTCTTGTTCTTCGCGTTTTTGGCTGAGGCCAGGTCCCCGTGGGTCAGGCACAGCCCGGACCATTCCGTTGCGCCGCCCCCTCCTGCAGCTTTGCCTTCTCTGATTGACCGAGTTGTGGTATAACGTCTGCCGGTGGCGGGGTGTGGGGACGGCAGTTGAGCTATTTCGAGGAAGCGCCATGGGTCAAACACTGCTCCTCGTCGGGCTCCAGTGGGGCGACGAGGGTAAAGGCAAGGTCATCGACGCCCTATCGGGCAGCTACGAGGTCGTGGTCCGATTCCAGGGCGGCGCCAACGCGGGCCATACCGTGCACATCGCCGCAGAGCAATTCGTCCTTCACCTGGTGCCCAGCGGAATCCTGCGCGACCATGCGCTGTGCATACTCGGCAACGGCATGGTGGTGGACCCCGCGGGCCTGCTGGAGGAAATAGAGGGTCTGCGGGAGCGGGGCGTGCGGGTGGAAGAGAACCTGGTGCTGAGTGACCGCGCGCACGTGGTGCTGCCCCACCACAAGCTGCTGGACCGGGTGCGCGAAAACGCTCGGGGCGGCAAGCGGCTGGGCACCACGGGACGCGGCATCGGGCCCTGCTATGCCGACAAAGCGGCGCGGCGGGGCATACGCTTTGCCGAAATGCTGGACCCGCAGGTGTTCCGCGACCGGCTGGAGGCCCTCATGGACCTGCAGAACACCATCCTGGAGCGCGTTTTCGGTGCCGATCCGCTCGACGTGGAGGAAATCTACCAGGAGTACTGCGGCTACGCCGAGCGCCTGAGACCGTTTGTCCGCGACGCGGTGACGCTGCTGCACGAGGCGCTCCAGGACGACCGAAACATCCTCCTGGAAGGGGCGCAGGGCAGCCTGCTGGACCTGGACTTTGGCACTTACCCCTTTGTGACCAGCAGCGGAGTGATCTCCGGGGCCGCAGGCGGCACCGGCATCCCCCCCACCCGGGTGGACCGCGTGATCGGGTTGGCCAAGGCCTACTGCTCCCGCGTGGGCACCGGACCGTTCCCGACGGAGCAGGACAACGAGATAGGCCGGACCATCCGCCGGACCATGGAAGAGCACGGCGGTCGGGAGTACGGGGCCACCACCGGGCGGCAGCGCCGCTGCGGATGGCTGGACGGAGTGGCCCTGGCCCACACGGCCCGGCTGAGCGGGGCGGACTCGCTGGCCGTATCCGCCCTGGACGTGCTGAGCGCATTCGATGCCGTCAAGGTCTGCACGGCCTACAGGGTGGACGGGCAGTTGGTCACCCGCTTCCCCGCCAGTGCGGCGGTGCTGGAGCGTGCCGAGCCCCGGTACGAGGAGCTGGCGGGCTGGCGCTGTGACATCTCCGAGGCCCGCAGGTGGGAGGCCCTGCCCCCTGCCGCACGGGACTACGTGAGGTTCGTCGAGCAACTGGCCGGCACGCCCGTGCAGTTCATCTCCGTTGGTCCCAACCGCCAGCAAATGATCGAGCGAACAGGAGATGACTGAGCTGCCGGACAACCTGCCGCGCCACGTGGCGATCATCATGGACGGAAACGGGCGCTGGGCGCGGCAGCGCGGCCTGCCCAGGGTGGAGGGACACCGGGCCGGGTTCGAGACCGCGCGGACCATCGCCGAGTGCTGCCGCGACTGGCACATACCCGTACTCACCCTCTACGCTTTCAGCACGGAGAACTGGAAGCGCCCCGCCGCGGAGGTCCGGTTTCTGATGTCCAACCTGCGGAAGTTCCTGAGGGAGAGGCGGAAGGAGTTCGTGGAGAAGGACGTCTCGCTTCGGGCCGTCGGCGAGCTGGACGGCCTGCCGAAAGGCGTTCAGAGCGAGCTCCGCCGGACCATAAGGGCCACGGCCGAGGGGAACGCCCTGACGGTGGTGCTGGCGCTGAACTACGGGGCGCGGCTGGAGATCGTGGAGGCTGCCCGGCAGCTCGCCCGGAAGGCCCGGGACGGGGCGCTAAACCCCGACCAGATCGACGAAGAGACATTCAAAGCCCATCTGTGGACGGCCGACCTGCCCGACCCGGACCTGATGATCCGAACCGGCGGGGAGAGGCGATTGAGCAATTTCCTGCTCTGGCAGTTGCAGTACAGCGAGCTGTACGTTACCGAGACATACTGGCCGGACTTCGCAGAAGACGCCTTCCTTCAGGCCCTGCAGGACTACGCAGGCAGGGAACGGCGCTTCGGCGGCCTCAAGGATTAGCGCAGGCAAAGGACCCGGCGCGGGGGAAAGGACAACTCAGGCATGCAGGGATCACGGAGCACCGGCCAGGAGGCAGCGGCGGCGGAGCTGACCGAGAAGCGCAGGAGAGTCTCCGCCCTCCGGGTGGGGTTGGGAATGGCACTGACCGTCGGACTCGCCCTGGTGATCGCGGTCGATGCCACCTGGGACGCCGGCTTCCTGTACGCGGCCGTCATGGTCGCCGTCACCGCCCTGGCGCTGGCCGAGTTCGCCCTGCTGGTGAAGCAGATCGGAGTCGAACTGCCGCGTGTGGGTTTCGTTGTGGGCGGCACCGCGCTTTTCAGCGCCCACTGGGCGGCCTGCTCGTCCGGCGCAGCCGACCCCTGGCTGACGGCGGCCGTCCTGCTGGCCGCCCTGCTGGTGCTGCTGCTGAGCTCGCGGGCGGCGGGGGCCCGCGTTCAGGGGGCCACGGTCACCACCGCCGTCGCCGTGGCGGGATGGGTTTACATACCGGTGATGTTCGGGTTCCTGACGGCCATCCGGTTGCGGTGGGGCGTGGCGGGGTTGATCGCCCTGCTGGCCGTCTGCAAGGGCACGTCCACGGGCGCGTACTTCGCGGGGACCCTGCTGGGTCGGCGCAGGCTGGTGCCGGCCGTCAGCCCGGGCAAGACCGTGGCCGGGCTGGTGGGTGCGTTAACGGCCGGGGTGGTCATCGCGTGGGCCATCAGCCATTCC
Organism: uncultured candidatus Brocadiaceae bacterium; assembly: GCA_964572825.1. GTDB lineage: Bacteria > Planctomycetota > Brocadiia > SM23-32 > SM23-32 > CAYVBE01. The sequence continues at coordinate 6,228 of CAZNGS010000042.1, read as the reverse complement.
CCCTGGGGCGTGGTGGACCCCGTGTACGCCCCGTTGCTGGGGCTGCTGGTGGCCGGGGCGGCCACTTTCGGCGACCTGGCCGAGTCCCTGTTGAAGCGGGAAGCCGGGGTCAAAGACTCCGGGGAGCTCCTGCCGGGTTTCGGCGGCATGCTGGATATGGCGGACGACGTGATCTTCGCCGCACCCGTGGGATTCCTGTTCTTCCATTTCCTCCACGTTCTGAGCGCCGGGGGTTGACCCATCGTGCAGAAAACCCTGCACATCGGCACGCAGGACCAGGTGGTGCAGCTATTCGGTCCGCGGGACAGCTATCTGAAGCAGCTACGGGAGGCGTTTGAGGTGAAATTGACCGCCCGCGGCGGCGAGCTGCGCATCCAGGGCCCGCCCGAGAACGTCCGCCGCTGTGAATCCACACTGCTGGCCCTGGAGGAGGAGCTCGGCCGGGGCGAGGCCATCACGCAGCGCCTGGTTGACCGGGAGGTCGAGAGGCACCTGAGCGGGTCGGCACCGGGCGGGGCCGCGCCCGGTCCACCGCTGCCGGGGGTCTCCCCGCGCACCCCGGGCCAGGAGGCCTACGTGCGGGCCATGCGGGCCAGCGACCTCACCTTTTGCATCGGCCCGGCCGGCACGGGCAAGACGTACCTGGCCGTTGCGATGGCACTGCATTATCTGAAGGAAGAGACGCTGAAGCGCATCGTGCTCTGCCGCCCGGCCGTGGAGGCCGGTGAGAACCTGGGGTATCTGCCCGGAGACGTCTATGCCAAGGTGAACCCCTACCTGCGACCCCTTTACGACGCCCTGCACGACCTGATGGACATGCGACGCGTGCAGCGCTACATCGAGAACGATCTCATCGAGGTGCTGCCCCTGGCGTTCGTGCGCGGACGCACGCTCGACAACGCGTTCATCATCCTGGACGAAGCGCAAAACTGCACTGTGGGGCAGATGAAAACCTTCCTGAGCCGGCTGGGAACGAATGCCCGACTGGTCGTCACCGGCGACATCACGCAGGTGGACCTGCCGCCCCGGCAGAAAAGCGGCCTGGTGGACGCACAGGAGCGACTGCGCGGGGTGAAGGGCATCCGTTTCGTCTGGCTCACCGAGAAGGATATTGTGCGCCATCCGATCGTGCGGCGCATCCTGGATGCCTACCAGCAGGAACCATCTGGCCCCGGCGAGACACAGGCGGAGGAACCCGACCTTGCGGACCGGTAACGCCAATCACCGCGCAACAGCAGGGGGCGGTCGCGACGAACAGGAACGGTCCTCCTGGTCCGCGCCGGCTCGGGCGGCGGTCATCCTGCTGTTCGGGGCAGCGGTTTTCGTCGTCATCACCACCGGCCGGCCTTCCATAGGGGTGGACGTGGGCGACCGGTCCCCCCGGGACTACGTGGCCCGGGTGACATTCCAGAGCACGGACCTGGAGCGAACCGAGACGGCCCGAGAACGGGCGCGAATGCTCCAACCCCCCGTCTTCCGCCATCAGCCCGAAGCCTGGCGTGAGGGTGTCGCCGAAATCCTTGCGCTGATCGTCAGCGATGACAGGGATGCCCTCCGTGAACGGCTGCCCGAGGGGTTTCCCAGGGAGGATTTCCTGGCGCTGGTCCCGGAACTCCGCAAAAGGGTCGAGGCACTGCAGGAGGTACTGAACGGGCTGGCCGACCGGTATCTCGCCCTGCCCCGGGACCTGGACCACCAGGTGCTGCAGGAGAAACTCACTAACCGCGTGCTCCTCACGGGGCCGTCCGAGGAGAGCCGGACGGTCGCATTTTCCGACCTGAAGGAGTTGAGCGGCTCCGCGGGTCCCCTGCGGGAAGCCCTCGAGGCCCCGCTGGGAGGGCTGCCCCCTGATAAGGCCGACCTGGCCCGCCGGGGCCTGGCCCGTCTGCTGCCCCCCACGGTAAGCCCGGACCTGGAACGCACCCGCGAGGCCGCGCGGGAGGCCGCCGAGCAGGAGCCGGAGAAACGGAAGACCGTCGACAAGGGCCGCATCATCCTGGCCAAAGGCAGCGAGGTGCGACCACAGCACATCCAGGACCTGCGGAGCGAGCGGAACCGCTATCATGCCACCCCGGCCGGGGCGATGGCGATGGCCGAGAGATTGGGCGGAGTGGCCCTGCTGGTGCTCATCCTGATGGCGGCCTCGGTGGTCTACGCACGCCGCTACTGCGCCGAATTGCTTCGCAAGCGCGTGCAGGTGCTGGCTTTCTTTTTCATCACCCTCGTGGTGGCGGCGCTGGCGCGCGTGTGCGTGCTGCGCGACATCACGCCGCTCTGGGTCCCCGTGCCCATGATGGTGATCATAACCAGCCTGGTTTACGACCAGCGTTTCGGCATGGGAACGGCCGTCTTCTTCAGCCTGCTGGTGCGGCTGGCCGCCCCCGGCGCCGCCTCCGAATTCACCGTGTTGCTGCTGGGCGGGCTGGGTGCGGCCCTCCTCAGCGGAGAGGTGCGCACACGCGGCGCCCTGATCAAGGCCGGCTTTCTGACCGGCCTGGTGCAGTTCCTGGCCGTCTGGGGCCTGGGCCTGATGGGGGCGGAGACAACCGGGCGCATCCCGCTGGCCTTCTGGCAGTCTCCCCTGCTGCACGATTCACTGGCCGCGCTGGCCAACGGCTTCCTGGGCGGGTTCATCGTCAGCGGCGCCCTCCCGCTCATTGAGACGCTTTTCGGCGTTACCACGGACATACGGCTCCTGGAGTGGAGTGACCCCAATCAGCCCCTGCTGCAAAAGCTGCTGCTGAACGCCCCCGGCACCTATCATCACAGCATGCTGGTGGGGAGCATGGCCGCGGAGGCGGCCGAGGCCGTCGGCGCCAATCCGCTGCTGGCGCGGGTAAGCGCCTACTTCCACGACGTGGGCAAACTGAAAAAGCCCGAATACTTCGCGGAGAACATGCCCGAAGATGGGGAGAATCCCCACAACGATTTGAGCCCCACGATGAGCAACCTCATCATCACGGCCCACCCGAAAGACGGCGCCGAGATGGCCGAAAAATACGGCGTGCCAAAGGAGGTGCGCGACATCATATTGCAGTCCCACGGCACCAGCGTCCTGCGCTACTTCTGGCACAAGGCCCGCGGCGGCGACCAGAAGAAAAACCAGATACGGGAGCATGATTTCCGCTACCGCCAGGCCAGGCCCCGGTCGAAGGAGGCCGCCGTGATCATGCTGTGTGACGCCGTGGAGAGCGCCACGCGCTCCATGCAGTCCCCTTCGCCCGATCAGGTGCGCAAGACCACCCGCGAGATCATCCTGGGTCGTCTGCACGACGGACAACTGGATGAATCCGGCCTGACCATAACGGACCTGAAGAAGCTGGAGGATAGCCTGGTCCGAAGCGTGCGGGCTATCTTCCACAACCGGGTCCGCTACCCCGGGCAGGATTCGGAACAAGACTTGGAATCGCCCCCCGAAGTGGCTCCCGCCGAGGGCCGGGACAGCGATGAGCAGCATTGACATAACCGATCGGCAGGCGGCGATTGAATGTCCTCCGGAGGAGATACGGCGGGTCGTCCGGATCGGCCTTCGCATGGAGGGCAGGACGGCGGACCTCAGCATCGCCGTGGTGGACGACGAGGGCATCCGGAGGCTCAACCGGCGCTTTCTGGGTCGAGCGGGAATCACCGACGTGCTTGCTTTTCCCTACGGGAGCGCGGGGGAAAAACTGGAGGGAGAGATCGTCGTCAACGCGGAACTGGCCGCACGCCGCGCCGCGGACATGCCGCACGGGCCGCGGGAGGATCTGATGCTCTACGTCGTGCACGGCCTGCTGCACCTGCTGGGATACGACGACCACGACGAGGAAGACCGCCGGCGGATGCGCCGGCGGGAGCAGGATGTCCTGACCGCCGCCGGCTACACCGTTCAGTATTGAATTCACGAAATCATTACAGGAGGCACCGTCCTTGTTACTGGGAGGAACCGAGCTGCCCGTGTTATGGGTCGTGCTGCTGCTGGCCGCGCTTGCTGAGGCAGCGCTGCGCTTCGTCTCCTGGTCCAGGCTGGAGGACGAACTGGAAGGCCGTGACAGCCGCCAGCGCTACGCACGTTACCTGGAGCACGTGCGGACGTTCCACGCGATGAGCCTGCTGGTGCGGGTGGCGGCCACCGTGGCGCTGGTGGCGCTGGTTGCCTACGCCTCCCGGCCGGAGCCCGGCAGAATGGCGCTCTCCATGGCGGCGGCCGGCGGGCTGGTGGCCGCCGCCGAGCTGGCGGGGCGTTTTCTGGGCCGCCGATGGTCCGCCGCAATACTGCGGGCCGTCCTGCCGGCGCTCTACGCCGTCAGCTATCCCCTGCGGCTGCTGGCCCGGCGCCGCAACGGCCCCCCGTCCGAGGAGGAGGCACCGGAACCGGAAGTGGTGGAGGCGGCCAAAGAAGAGATACGCGTCGCCATTGAGGATGGAACGGCGGAGGGTGCCCTCGTGGCCGAAGAAAAGGAAATGATCGAGGGCATCCTGAAATTCCGCCAGGTGGACGTCGCCCAGATCATGACCCCGCGCACGGAGATCGAGGGCCTGGAGGCCGACATGCCCCTGGAAGAGGCCCTGGAGACCATCGAGACCTTCCGGCACAGCCGCATCCCCGTCTACGAGGACGTTCTGGACAGAGTAGTCGGCATCGTCTACGTCAAGGACCTGCTGAGCGCGGCGCGCGACGGCGCCGAGGGCAAAACGGTGCGTGGCGTGGCGCGCGAGCCGTATTTCAGCCCGGAGACACGCACCGTGGGCTCCCTGCTGCAGGACTTCCAGGACCGCCACGTTCAGATCGCCATCGTGCTCGACGAATACGGCGGGGTCAGCGGCGTGGTGAGCGTGGAAGACATCCTGGAGGAAATCGTGGGCGAAATCGAGGACGAATACGACCAGGAAGACCACGAGAACCGGGTGCGGGTGCGCGCGTCCGGCGGCATCGAGGCCGACGCCCGCGTGCGCATCGACGAGCTGAACGCCGCCTACGAGCTGGACATTCCAGAGGACGAAGGTTACGACACCGTGGGCGGATACGTGGCCTCCTGTTTCGGCCGGGTGCCCGAGCCGGGCGAAGAGTACCGCCAGGACGGCCTGATCATCCGGGTGCTGCAGAGCGACCCCCGCCGCATCCATCGCGTCTTCCTCAAACGCCTGTGAGAACGTAGGGGGCGACCTGCGAATCCCAACCGTTTCTCGAACCGCGGGAAGAACGTCCGGCCGTGGCCAGCTACCTGCACACCGAAGGCATCTGCCTGCGACGCATCCCCTACAGCAACACCAGCCAGGTGGCGTCGTTCCTGACCAGGGATGAGGGACGCCTCTCCTTCATGGCCAAAGGCGTGACCCGCGCGCCCAAACGGGGCGTTCGCACCGGCTTCGACCTGCTGGGGCGCTACGAACTGGTCTACACACCGCGTCCTGCCGGCATGCTCCAGAACCTGACGGACCGCACTCTGCGGGAGGACTTCCGGGGCATCCGCCGGTCACTGCGCCGCATCCTGTGCGGCTATTACGCGGCGGAGCTGACCCTGAACTTCACAATGGAGGCGGACCCCTGCCCGGAACTCTACGAGCTGATGCTCGAGGTCCTGCGGCGACTCGCCACCGGCCAGCGGCTGGGCGCCACCGTGCTGCAGATGGAACTGGGCGTGCTGGCCGAGCACGGAACCCGCCCCGACTTCGGCGCCTGCGCGGTCTGCGGCGGCCCCCTGCCGGAAAGGGGAGCGGTCACCTTCAGTCCGGCCGACGGCGGCCCCCTGTGCGGCGGATGCGAAGGGCCGGATCCGGGCCAGACGATACCCGTGCGGGCGGATTTCCTGTGCATCCTCCAGCGCGTGGCCGCCGGCCAGACGGTGCCCCAGATGCCCCCCCGACAGATCGTGTCCCTCAGCGTAGTCGTCCGGTTCCACATCCGCTACGTCCTGGGCAAGGAGCTGCGGATGTGGAAATACCTGCAGCGGCGGCAACTGAGCCGCAGCCTTAAGCGCGCCCGTCGGCGTGCGCGGCCCTGCGGGTAGCCGCTTCACCCCGAACCGAGGTCCTGCGCGGCCCGCTCCGCGGCACCGGCAGTCCGGGGGAACCACCGCCGGGTGCCCAGGCATATCTTCACCAGCATCAGCATGACCGGCACCTCGATGAGCACCCCCACCACCGTGGCCAGGGCCGCCCCGGACTGCAGGCCGAAAAGCATCGTGGCCGTGGCGATGGCGACCTCGAAGTGGTTGGAGGCCCCGATCATCGCAGCGGGAGCGGCGT
>CAZNGS010000041.1:0-38109 GCA_964572825.1 uncultured candidatus Brocadiaceae bacterium | reverse complement strand
CACCGGAGCTGGCAGCCTTTCATTTCATTACACACAAAAGAGCGTCTCCAGCCTTCCGTTTCGCCACAACGTTCATACGGCGTATTTTTCAATAGATCCCTGGGGCGCCGACCGGCCTTCCGGGAAGTGACAGCTCCAGCCAGGAAGGAAGGTCCTCCGGCCGGCCGACCTCCAGCCCCCCGCCGAAGTTCCTGCTGACCTCAAGCTGTTTAGTGCGGGGCTCTCCGGCCACCAGGTCGAAATCCAGCTCGCGCGGCTTTAGCACGAACGCCGGTAGCATCTCTCCCTGGGGGTGAAAGGGGACCGGTTTCACCTTACCATAGACTGTGCTGGCGAGGCGCCGGACTGCCCTCCCGTTGACGAGGTCGCCGGGCATTCCTTCGGGGAACCGTTCGATGCCGATGCCCCGGTGGCCGGGCCTGACGGCGTGGTCGGTACACTCAAGAAAAGCGGCAGCGGCCCGCGCGCGGCAACCGCCGGACAAGGATTTCACCATGCTGAGGAACACTTTCTGCCACATCAAGGGCATCGGACCCGGGACCGAGCGCAGGCTCTGGGATGGCGGAGTGCGCCGGTGGGAGGATGCCCGGTCCGTCGTGGCCCTGCCGATCGGCGGGCGTCGGGCGCGGGATGTCAGCCGATACGCGGAAGAATCGATCGAGCGCCTTGTCCGGTCGGACGCCGGCTGGTTCTATGACGGGCTGCCGTCCGGGGAGCAGTGGCGGCTCTTCCCGGAGTTCGGCGATTCGCTCGCCTACGTGGACATCGAGACCACCGGCCTCGGCGGCCCCTACGATCACGTCACCACCATCGCGCTCTACGACGGCCGCACCGTGCGCCACTACGTCTACGAGGAGAACCTGGAGGACTTCCGGGAGGACATCGGCCGGTACCGGCTCGTGGTTACCTACAACGGCAAGCAGTTCGACGCTCCGTTTCTTCGCAACTGCCTGGGCGTGCGCCTGCCGAAGGCCCACCTCGACCTGCGCTATCCGCTGGCCTCCCTCGGCTACCGCGGCGGGCTGAAGGGTTGCGAGAGGCAGCTCGGCATCGAGCGGGGCGAGCTGGAGGGTGTGGACGGATACTTCGCCGTCGTTCTGTGGCAGGACTTCCGGCGCAACGGCAACCGGCGCGCGCTGGAGACGCTGCTGGCCTACAACATCGCCGACACGGTCAACCTGGAGCGCCTGCTGGTGATGGCCTACAACCTGAAGGCCGCGCGGTTGGGCTTCGGCGAGACCCACGCCCTCCCCCTGCCCGACCCGGTCCCCTGCCCCTTCCAGGCCGATCCGGACACGGTCCACCGCCTGCGGCGCGAGGTTTACGGCGGCTGAGGGCGACAGGGCTACGCGTCCCCTTCCAGGTGAAGGGTCATGCCGTCGGAGGCGGCCTGGACATCGAGGCCCAGGTCCTGGCTCATCCCTTCGGCCAGCTCCCAGGGCTTGGCCTTCAGCATGGTCATGCCGAAGTGGGTGAGCACCGCCTTGCGCGGCTGCACCTGCTCGATGACCCGTCGGGCCTCTTCCAGGCACAGGTGCATGACCTTGCCGCCGGGATGGGGCTCGTGCCGCACGACGTTGATCACCAGGATGTCCGCGTCGGCGTAGCTGTCCGCCAGCCCGTCGAAGTACTCCGTGTCCACCAGGAACCCCACGTTCGGCCCGTCCTCCGGGCGGAAAACGATGCCGTAGGTCTCCATGGTGTGGTGGTGCCGCTCGGAAGTGGTGAACCGCACCCCATTGACCGAGTACTCGTCCCGCGGCTCGAGGGTCACCACCTCGCCGACCACGTCCTGCAGGTAGCTCAGCACCACGGCCCTTTCCCCCTCGACGCACTCCCGGGGGGCAAAGAGCAGTCCCCCGGAGTCGAATCCCCCGGCGGTCATGGCGTCCAGCACGGCGTTGACGTCCCCGGAGTGGTCGATGTGGCCGTGGGTCAGGATGACGGCGTCCAGGGAGGTGGGGTCCACCTTGGCCCGGCAGCGGGAGCAGCGCAGGAGCGTCCCCGGGCCGGGGTCGAGCACGATCCTCTGTCCGCGCAGGGAGATGAACGTCCCGGCCGAGTAGCGCAACTGCCTGGCCATAACGAACCGGGCCCCGGCGGTGCCGAGGAACTTGATGAAGTCTTCCGGCATGGGTGTCTCCAGGTTGGGGTCCGGCGGGTAAGCGTCCATTAAACCACGAACCGCCCGGCGGTTCCAAAGTCGGCCCGGACCTGCGTCCTTGAAAGAACGTGCAAGGCCGTCTATGCTGGCCGGCTACGGTTGTTCGTCGCAGAGCTCGTCTGAAGGAACCCGTTTACCGTGTGCTGTTGCGCTTGACAGAAGGGCATTGAGATGAACTGCGTGGTGATCTGCTGTGACACGTTCCGTGCGGACATGATCGGGCACGACGTGGTCCGGGTTCCCAACCTGGACCGGCTGTGTCGGGAGGGGATCAACTTCACCAGCGCCTTTGCGGAGGGACTGCCCACAATCCAGGCCCGACGCACGTGCCTGACGGGAAGGCGCTCTTTCCCCTGGCGCTTCGAGATGGGCAGCCGGGGGCTGACGCCGGCCATTCCAGGCTGGCACCGGGTTCCCGACGAGCAGACGATGCTCTCGGAGTTCGTGCTGGAACACGGTGTCGTCACGGGCCTGGTTGGCGACACCTATCACATGTTCAAGCCCACCCAGAACTTCACCCGGGGCTTCTGCTCCTGGAGCTTCATCCGGGGTCAGGAAGGCGACCCGGTGCGGAGCGGGCCGCTTTCGGCGGTGGATGTCTCCCCGTACCACCCCGAGGGGAAGAACGACCTGAGCTGCTGGCCCACCCTGACGCAGTATTTGCTGAACATGCTGGACCGGCACACGGAAGAGGATTACCTGACGCCGCGGGTCTTCCGACGGGCGTGCACGTGGCTGGAGGAGAACCGCGAGAACTCCCCGTGGTTCCTGTGGATCGACTCGTTCGCGCCCCACGAGCGGTGGGACCCGCCGACGGAATTCGCCGACGCCTACTACACCACGCACAAGAGCCGCGACTACATGCAGCCCCAGCTCATCAGCCGCGCCAATCCCAGCGAGGAGGAGATCAAGAGGACGCGCGCGCTTTACTACGGGTACGTCACCTTTGTGGATAAGTGGATGGGCGCGTTCCTGGACAAGCTGGAGCAGATGGACCTGCTGGAGGACACCGCGGTGATATTCACCAGCGACCACGGCACGGAGCTGTGGGACAAGGGCAGGTTCGGCAAGGGCGGGGACCGGCTCTACGCATACAACACCCGCATTCCGCTGGTGGTGAGGCTGCCGGGCGGAGGCGACCGCGGCACCGAGCGCCGCGACTTCGTCCAGCATCAGGACATGTTCCCCACCATCTGCCGCCTGATGGGCATCGAACCGGAGGCGGACCCGGAGCTGGACGGCCGGGACGTATTCGACCCCTCCAGCGGACCGCTGGAGAAGGTGATCATTGCGTGGCACGGTAACGTCAGCGTGCGGGACAAACAGTGGAACATGGTCATCGACTCTACGGGCCAGGGCGAGCGACGGGAGCTTTACGACCTGCAGAACGATCCCGGGGAATCGGACAACGTTTACGACGAGCGCCCCGAGATCGTGGGCGAGTTCACCGCCTTTCTGGAGCAGACGCTGGGGAAGCTCCCCTATCGGATCGCTCACACGGGCGACCGACGGCAGGCTCCACCCCTCTCGTGCATCTACGGAAAGGTGGCCGGTGAGCGTTGACCCGCCGGGAGAGCCGGCGTTGCGGGCGGGGCAGGCTCACTTTTTTGGCCGCTTTTTTCGGTTTCTTCCCTCCCCTGAATGTGTCCGCACGCCGGCCGGCGAAGGACCGGTTTCCCTGATCTAAGGCATATCCAGGCAAGGTGATAGGGCTGAAAAAGGCCGGTGCGGTTACTGACCTCTGCGGCCCGATGCCCGCGGCGCGTGACCGCGCTCGGCAAAGTGGCGGGGCGGTTCTTGAAAAGGGTTCGAGCCATTCCGTAGAGTCAAACTGTGAACGGAATCACCATCCGGAGGGACGAACCCCATGGTTAGCAGAGGACTTGTTGTTGGGCTGGTGTTTGGAGTGATTGTGGCGGCCGGCTGCACGCCGGTCCAGAAGGGAACGGCGATCGGCGGCACGACCGGCGGCGCCACGGGAGCCGCGATAGGCCACTATGCCACCTCGGCCGGCGGCGGCCCGGGGGCCCTCGTGGGTATGGGGGTGGGAGCGGCCACGGGCGCCATCGCGGCCGAGAAATACTACGGCGGGCAGGACGACGCTGAACTGCAGGGACTGACCGACCAGGTAAAGGAACTCTCCCAGGAACTGAGCGAAAAGGAAAAGGAACTGCACGCCCGCGAAACGGCCCTGAGCAAAAGTGAAGCCCACCAGAAGGCTCTCCTGGAGGCCTATGAAGAGGCGCGCAAGGGAGGCACCACGCTTCAGGCGGACGTGCCCGCCAACATCCAGGTGAGCAAGGAGGGCGATTCCATCAAGTACACCATCCTGTCAGAGGTTCTGTTTGATTCCGGTCGGGCGGAGCTCACCAATGACGGCAAGTCCACGCTGCACCAGGCCGTCCGCCTGATCCGGCAGAACCATCCCGACGCCCACCTGCAGGTGCGCGGGCACACGGACAACGTGCCCATCCGCTACTCTCCCTACAAATCCAACTGGGACCTGTCCTGTGCGCGCGCCGTGTCCGTAGTGCACTACCTGATCGAATCCGAGGGGATGGAGCCCGAGCGCCTGGCGGCCATCGGCTGCGGAGAGACCCGCCCGGTGGCGGCCAACAGCACAGCCGAGGGCCGGCGCAAGAACCGGCGGGCGGAACTGGTCGTTCGACCGGCGGCCATCCAGGTGGCCGAGGTCCGCGCGTCGCAGTAGCGCGCTCATCCTCTCTGAAAACATCGGGAGCGGGCATGGGCACCACCCGCAGCAAGGTCACACCCCCATATGGCGGCGCACCGCTCGTGGCTGTGCTCGTCCTGATGGCCGCCACCGGCTGTCACCCGCCCAAAGCCGTGCCGACCTATGAGTTCGTCACCCGCTATGACCGCATGACGGATGAATACGAGCCCCTGGCTTCCCTGACGTATGCGGCCCCGGGCACGGATCTGAGCCCCTACCGTTGCATCGTGGTTGGTCCGGTCCAACTCGGGGACGAGTGGGTTCGGTCGCGCGAATGGGCCGTGGGGTATGCCACCATGCTGCGGATTCTCCTCCGCCGAGAGTTGAGCAAGCTGCACGCCTTCGAAACGGTCACCTTCAAGTGGGACGGGGCCGAGGACGGCGCACCGGGTGCGCAGGTGCTGAGACTGGAGGGCATGGTCACGCGCTTCAAGATGGGGTCCGGGTTTCTGCGCTACCTCTCGGGCTTGATTCCCTTCCTGACCACGGGGGCCACGGACCTGCAGGTGGCTGCACGACTGACGAACGCACGGACCGGGGAAGTGATCCTGGAGTTCGTGGACCGGCGCCGGGGCATGTACAACACCCCCTGGGGTGCGAACCCGAAGAACCTCCGGGAAGGATTCGCCATGAGCCACACCGTCCTGGACACGGCCCGCTGTCTGGCGGCTTTGATCGGCAGATTCCACAGTGAGCTCCCCGCCTCCCAGGTGGCGGCCCTGGATGATCCGGACGATTGACCGTGCAAGGAGTGGGTATGGCCGGCGGCGCCCCCGGCGAACCAGTGAAGCTGTGTTCCCTGAAGCGGCTGCGCAGGTGCCTGGCGGACCTGCGGGGCAAGCCCGTCACACTCATGGGACTGGGCCTGTTCGGCGGCGGAGAAGCGGCGGCGCAGTTCCTCATCGAACGGGGCGCCGATCTGACCATCACGGACCTGCGGGATGCCGACCGCCTTGCCGAACCCATCGCACGTCTGGGGGACGGGCGGGCCCGCTATCAACTGGGCAGGCACCGTGAGGAGGATTTCACCGCCGCCCGCCTGGTGGTGGCCAACCCGGCGGTGCCGCGTTCGAACCCCTTTCTCGCCGCGGCCCGCCGGGCGCGTGTGCCCATCACCAGCCCGATGAACATGTTCCTCTCGCGCTGCCCCGCCCCCGTGGCAGCAGTCACCGGCAGCAACGGCAAGTCCACCACCACGGCCATGCTGGCGGGCATGCTGGAGAATGCCGGCTACCGGGTCTGGCTGGGCGGCAACATCGGCGTCTCCCTCCTGGGCCTCCTGCCGCAGATCGAGAAGAACGACATCGTGGTCCTGGAGCTGTCGAGTTTCCAGCTCAGCGACGCGGGGGGGTTGCCCTGGTCCCCGCACCTGGCGGTGGTCACCAACATAACCCCCAACCACCTGGCGTGGCACGGCGGATTCGAGAAGTACGTGGCGGCCAAGAAGAACATCCTGAACTTCCAGGGACGACAGGATTTCGCGGTCCTCAACTACTGCGACCCCGTCCTGGCGGAGTGGGCCCGCGCCGGCAGGGGAGGCCGGCGGCTGCTGTTCAACGCCGCCCCGGAGGGAGGGGGCCTGCAGGAGGGCATGAACTTCGTGGCCGACCGCCTGGTCTGGCGCGCGGGCAGGAGGGACGAGCTTGTCTGCGTGCGGGAGGACATTGCCCTTCCGGGCTTCCACAACGTGGAGAACGCCATGGCGGCTGCCACCGCCGCCCGTTGCATGGGCACCGACTGGGCGGCCGTGCGCAATGCCCTGCGCAGCTTTGCCGGCCTGCGCCACAGGCTGGAACTGGTCTGCGAACGGGGAGGCGTGCGCTATTACAACGACTCCTACAGCACCACTCCTGAATCAACCGTGGCCGCCCTGCACAGCCTCGAGGGCGCCGTCATACTGTTGGCGGGGGGCTATGACAAGAAGCTGGACCTGACCCCCATCGCCCGCGCGGTCGCCAGGCACGCGGAGGTGCTGATCACCATGGGTCAGACGGGCCCCGCCCTGGCCGAGAAGGCCCGTCGGGAGACCGTGTGTCTGGGCGGCTCCATGGTCGTGCGCGAGGCAGGGTCCCTGCGGGAAGCGGTGAGCGTGGCGCGTGAGCTCTCCATGCCGGGCGCCAGAGTACTGTTCTCTCCCGGCTGCGCCAGCTACGACATGTTCGAGAACTACCGGCAACGGGGGGAGGCCTTCACGCGCATCGTGCGAGCACCGTCCGAGGTGGTCCGCGGAGAGACGGGCAGTTGATCCACCCGGTCTGCTCCCAGGAGCGTGATCCCCTCGCCAGCGCCGGACGCTCCGATCCGCAAGGTTCTGCGGGCGAGTGGGGATTGCGCTATTTGCCGATGCAGAAACGGCTGAAGATATGATCCAGTACGTCCTGGGAGGTCACCTGTCCGGTGACCTCGCCCAGGGCCGCCGCCGCTTCCCGGAGGTTGAGGGCGGCGAACTCGTAGCCCAGCCCGTCCCTCACCGCCTCTTGCGCCGATTCGATCTCCGCCATGGCCCGGCGCAACGCCTCCCGCTGGCGGGCGTTGAACAGGCAGTCCGCGGCGGATGCGTCCAGCCGGCCTTCCGCCACGGTCCGCCACAGCGCCAGGCGCAACTCGTCCAGGCCTTCGCCCGTGAGGGCCGAGGTGCGCACGGTCTCGCACTTCAGCCCTTTCTCCTCGATCAGTCCCGCTTTCCAGGCCGCCGGCAGATCCGACTTGTTGATGACGCAGAGCACGCGGGACGGGGAAACCGACCCGGCCGGCTCGAGCGGGTGGTCGGGCAGAGCCGCCGACCCATCCAGCACCAGCAGTACCAGGTGGCAGGAGGCTACCCGGTCCCGGGCCTGCTGCATCGCCCGGGCCATCGGCCCGGCCGTTTCTTCCCCCAGGCCGGCCGTGTCTGTCAATCGGAAATGCACGCCCTCCACCTCCACGTCCGCGGCCACCGCGTCACGCGTGGTGCCGGCGACCTCGTGCACGATGGCCTTGTCCTGGCCCGCAAGCCGATTCAGCAGGCTGGACTTGCCGGCATTGGGCGGACCGCAGAGGACGACCTGTATGCCGGCCTGCGTGGCAATTTCGCCCCGTCCTTTATCGGCCTCCCGCCGGGCCTCCCGGCGCAGAGCCCGGCACCGATCCAGGAATTCCCGCCGGGATATCAGCTCGATGCCGTGCGGGGCGAAGTCCAGCGCCGCCTCCACCCGCACCCGCAGCTCGGTCACCTGCTCCTGCAATCGCGCGCAGCGGCGTGCGGCTGCCCCTCCCAACCGCGAGCTGGCGGCCAACAGCTCTGCCTCCGTCCGCGCCCGTATAACTGAGAGCACCGCCTCGGCCTGCGACAGGTCGATTCGCCCGTTCAGGAAGGCCCGGCGCGTGAACTCTCCCGGTTCCGCCAGCCGCAGACGGCCGGGCCCGTGCTCCAGCAGATCGTCCAGCACCAGGTCCAGCAGGCATGGAGAACCCGCCACGTGGGCCTCCACCACGTCTTCCCGCGTGTAAGAGCGCGGAGCACGCATAACGTACAGCACGGCTGCCGTGCTCACCTCTGGCCCTGCGAGGTGGAACTGCCCCCGCGCGGCCCGAAAGGTCTTCCGCCATGCCGGGCCGCCGCCGTCCGGGCGGAAGCGTGCGCGCGCACAGGAGAGGGCGTCCGGTCCGCTCAGGCGCACAACCGCGCGGCGAGAGTAGCCTCGGGGGGTGGAAACTGCCAGGATGGTGTCCGCGTCAGGCATCAATCCAGTGGGACCTTCAACTCCCGGCGGCCCAGCAGGAACTTCTCGGCCTCGACGTTCCACAGGCCGCCTCCCGCACGGACCAGCCGGTCCAGCTCCCGAAAGATATCCTTCAACGGGGATTCGGCCGTCTCGGCGCGCTTTCCGAACCGGTCAATGGGCGTCAGCGGCATGTCGATCTGGGTATAGATGAGCTTCTTGCCGCCGGGGATGTCGGGCAGGTTGAGGATGGCATCGGCGGCTGCGTCCAGGCCACCGACGTGCGTGACCAGCGCGGCGGGGTTGAGCCGTCCCTGACTCATAAGGTCCAGCGAGATGCGCATGTCCTCCGTATTGCCCCCGCTGGTGCCCACCAAGTGGTGCTCCTCGTAATGGACGTTGTAGAAGTTGATGCGGGCCGAGAAGTCCTTCCGCGGCGGACCGGCGAAGAAGTTGAGACAGCCGTTGCGGCCCAGCATGGCGTCCGCCTGTTCCACGACGGACTCGGCGGGGAAGAAGACGAACACGTCGTCCATCATCCGGCCCTCGGTGAAGCGGCGCACGTATTGCAGCACGGCCTCATCCCCGCCCTCCAGCTCTGCGGGGTTCAGGTAGGCCAGCTCGATGCCTTCCCCCGCCGCTTCATCGGGCGGGAAGACACTCTCCGTGCGTGCGAGCCGCCCGGGATCGATGTCGGTCACGAGGAGCCGGCCGGGGTTTCGGGGTCCGTGGAGTGCGAAGTCGATGGCCCCCATTCCCATCGGCCCGGCCGCCGCCAGCAGGGCGCAGTTGCCGCTCTCCCGGATGCCCATCTCGTAGTCGTAGGTGCCGGGCTCCCAGTGGTACTGCGCCCGAAAGGCCCCAACGATGCAGGACATCGGCTCGGCCAGGGAGGCCTTGAAGAACGCGTCGCCGCTGTAGGGCAGCAGGCAGTCCACGAGCATCACTTCCCTGGGAATGATGATGCGGGCGACGTTGCCGCCGATATAGCGGTAGGAGTAGCCGGGCGCGTCGGTGGAACCCTCGTACAAAAGGGCCGGCTGGATGGCGTACATCTCCCCTTCCCGGTAGCGGTCGGCCCACTTGGTGCCCACCTTCAGCAGCCGGCCGGCGAACTCGTGGCCCACGATGGTGGGGTTTTCCGCCACATCGTCCGGGACGCGCTTGTGATCCGGGCCCTGCTCCGCCGCCTTGTGGGAGGACATGCAGATACTGTTGGTGACGACCTCGGCCAGAATCTCGTCCTCGGCGGGGTCCGGCAGATCAAACGTCTCCAGTCGCAGGTCGCGCTTGCCGTAAATCCTCAGGGCCCTGGTGCGAACGGGCATTGCCATTTCCTCCACGGACAAAAGCGGGTGCTCAGGACGTCAGGGAACCGATTATAGCGGCGGGAGGCCACCGAGGAAAGGAAAGGCCGGCTCAGCCGTCGTTCTCGTCCGGCTCCTCGGGGAGGCGGAAGACCAGTTGGGAATGTCCCACCGTCACCACGTCCCCGTCATAAAGCATGGAATTCGTGACGCGCTCGCCGTTCAGAAACGTGCCGTTGTGGCTGTTGCAGTCCACCAGCCAGAAGTAATCGCCGTCGTAATCGACGCGGCAGTGGATGCGCGAGACGCCCTTGTCGAGGATTTTGAAGTCGTTGCTGCCCCGCCGACCGATGGAAAAGGATGTGTCTCCGCTGAGCGCCCGCTTCTGGCCGGCCATCGGTCCCCGGGTTACCTCGAGTATCGCTTTCATAAACTGCTTCTCACTCAACTCGACTTTCGACATTACGCTGTTCGGCTTTTGGCGCAGCCATGCGGCACTGCTGAGAACGCTTGCAGCGGCCACAGTTTATGTTCGCACGGGGCAGAATGCGGGCGTTGAAAAAGTGATTCGCCCTCAGTCTCTGCCCGCGCCACAGCCTACAGCCTTGGGACACGGTTGCACGTGGAGGATCATGTCCTAAAACCGCGCCCATTCCCCGGCGGGGACGCTACATGTCAGGAGGGCTTTCCTCTTCAATTGTCGAAAGTCGAGCTCAACGGAAGGCAGGGATTCAGCCACCGGTGGCAGTGTCGAGCGCCCGCTTCATCTCCCCGGGCGAGTTGTAGCGTTCGTAGTCCGACATGGCGCGCTGGATGACCTCGCACACGCTCTCGGGAACGGCGGGATTGATCTGGCGCAAACTGCGGTAGCTTCGGTCAAAAGCGCTGGAGACGCTGGTGGCCGGCAACCGGCTTGCGAAAGGCGCCCGCACCGAGAGCATGTAGTAAAGCACGGCCCCCGCGCCGAAAACGTCCGCCTTCTGATCGGCCACCACCGGATACGCGATCAGCTCCGGGGCGGCGAACTCGGGCGATACCCGAACGCTGCCGTCCATGACGCGGGTCACCTGGGCCTCCTGGCGGCCCGTCAGCGGTTTGACCAGGTCGAAGTCGGTCAGCTTAATGCGCAGGTCCTTCAGGACGATGATGTTGTCCGGCCGCACGGCACGGAAGACCAGGTCCTTCTCGTAGGCGTACTGGAGCGCGTCCAGGACCTGCCTGATGATCTTCAAGGCCTGCTCGAGCTGGAGGGGCCCCTCGTTCTGCTCGACCACCTGCTGCAGGTTCTTGCCGGGCACGTACTGCATGGCGATGTAGTACCAGTCCCCGCGGCGCCCGCCCTTGTAGACCTGGACGAAATTGGGATGGCGCAGGGTGGCGCTGTGCCTGGCGCCGCGGATGAATCGGTTCCGGTCTTCGACGCGGATCTCCGAGAGTGGTTTCATCACCTTCACCGCGACGGGGGCGTCCTTCTCGGGGTCCCGGGCACGGAAAATGGCGGACCTCTCTCCGTCGAAGATAATATCTTCCATGTGAAAGCCCACGAACTGGCCGCCGAGCAGGCCCTGCAGTTTCTCCTGTATCTCACGCTGCTCTTCCTGGGCGCTCAGCTCGGGCAGCTCCTCCTTCCCGCTCTGCCTCTGCGTGGGGTGGATCACCCGGAGAACATGCTGGCCCAGCGTGATGGTATCCCCGTCTTTGAGCTCGACCCTGTCCTCGATCAGCTCGTCGTTGACACGCGTTCCATTGTGGCTGCCCAGGTCCCTGACGTAGAGATGCCCATCCTCGTAGTTGAGCTCGCAGTGGCGTCGGGACAGTTGATGGTCCGCCAGTCGCACTTGGCAGAATCCGCCGCGCCCCACCCATACGGCCTCTTCCTCTTCCACGGGCGGGATTTCGTACTCGAAGTTTACCTGCCTGCCAACTTCTACGCGGAGGCGAGGATTCATGGACCGTCCCTCCTCTCACGGTCCCGCGGGTAGCCGGCGCCACCTGATCACTCGCTGCTTTGTGACACCGCGAGCTGCACGGCAGCGTGCAAGTCCTTCATGACCTCGTCCATAGACTTATAGCGCATATCCCGATCTTTTGCAATGCACTTCTGGATCACCCGGTCCAACTCCTCGGGCAGGTCGGCATCAAACCGTTTCAGGTGCAGAGGGCGAACGTTCAGATGGTGCTCCATGCGCCTCCGGCGCGTGTTGGCCTTGGGGAAAGGGGAGCGGAAGGTGAGGATCTCGAAGGTCGAGACGCCGTAGGCGTAGATGTCGGCCCGCGCGTCCACCTTCTGATTCCTGATCTGCTCGGGAGCCATGTAGCTGGCAGTGCCGGCCCGGGTCACCAGCGCACGGTGCTTCAACTGGGCGGGGATGGTGAGTCCGAAGTCGATGATCTTGGGGACGTCCTGCTCGTTCAGCAGCACGTTTTTGGGGCAGAAGTCGCGGTGGATCAGGCCCATCTCGTGGATGTAGCGCAGTCCCCCTCCCAACTGCATCACCAGGTCGAAACGGTTCTTCCGCACCCTCTGGGAGCCGGCCACGGTCAGGGTCCCCAGATTCGGCCCGTCCACGAACTCCATGCAGATGTAGTACTCGCCCTTCCGCTCCCGCCCGTAGTCGAAGGTGCGGATCACGTTGGGATGGTTCAGGCGCAGGGCTATCTCCCCCTCGCCGGTTTCAAACAGCCGGCGGAACCGCTCCTGGGTCTCGACCGATTCGGGGGTGAGGATCTTTATCGCACAGACCTGGCCGGTCTCCGGGTGCCGGGCCTTCCAGATACGGCTCATTCCGCCGCGGGCGACCTCCTCAACCAGCTCATACCCGCCGTAGCGGTTCTTGTCCCGGAAGAAGATGAAGTCCAAGAACCTGCCCATGGCTGCCGGCTCACGCGCATGCCTTCACAGAATCAGACCCTTTTCCCGCCCGCATCGAGCGGGGCCTGGAGACCGTCTCCCCGTCCCGCCAGCATACATAATACCATTCTAAGCGACCCCTTCGCCAGCCGGAGACGTCTCCCCGGCAGCCGGCGCTCAAACGGCCAGGGCGTGCCAGGACAAAGCCAGCAGGCCGGCCAGGTAGAATCTGGCGGTCACCAGCGTCTCGGCCAGGTCCTCCTCCATGCCCGTGCGCCCGCGGAGAAGCACAAAAAAGACCACTCCGTAGGGGATGCTCGCCAGAAGCAAAAGGCCCGCCGGCTCCGTCCACCCGGCCAGTGCGGCCGCCGTCAGAACGGCGCCTTCCAGTCCCCCCAGCACAAAAACCAGCCACGTGACGGCCCGGCCCCCCAGCAGGCCGGCCAGGGTCTCCCGCCCCACCAGCTGGTCCGCTGCCACATCCCGCAGGTCCAGCTTGAGGGTGCGCTGAAAGGCCATCAGGAAGCATACCACGAAGGCGGGCGCCGCAGATCGCCACAGCCCCGCCCCCCGCCCCGAGGAAAGCGCGGGCACCAGCACCGCCAGCGTGCCCCAGGCCAATCCCACAAAGACCTCTTTTGAAGCCGGCACCTGCTCCAGGCTGCGCAGGCCCAGCCTGTTCGCCATCCGCCCCGGCCACCTCAACTGGTACAGAAGTCCGCCCGCCAGGCCCAGGGCGACCACGCCACGCGCCCAGAGCGGCAGCCACAGGGCCAGCACCAGGCACCCGGCGGCCGACAGCACGCCCATCCAGAACAGGGCCCTTTCATTGGCCATAAAGAATTCCGACCGCGCCGGCTCGCTCAGATAGAGGGACTCACGCCGCACGTACTGATTGAGCAGTTGCTGCGCCAGCAGGAAAAGGAAGCTGACGGCCATGCACAGGGGCCAGCCCTCCAGGGGCGGCACGAACAGGCGCGTGGCGGCGTACGTCAGCGCGGCGAGAGCCCCGGCGGCGAAGAGGTTGCTGTAAATGAGAGCCCTCAGGATGGCCCGCAGATGTTCCCGGACCGGGTGCGTCCGGCGGCGGTGTTCGTCCCGCAGCCGCAGGATCACCCGGCGGAGCATCCAGTTGGGAGTCGATGCGCCCGCCGTCACGCCCACCCGACGGTAGCCCAGGATTTCGTCCACGTCCAGTTCCTGCTCCGTTTCCACGTGGTAGGTGGGAGTGCCCATCCCCCCGCTGATCTCCGCCAGGCGGCGGGTATTGGCGCTGTTGTGGCCGCCCACCACGATCATGGCGTCCACCTCGCCGGCCAGCCGTCGCACCTCCGCCTGGCGCTGTCCAGTGGAACGACAGATGGTCTCGAATGCCTTGCAGTGCTCGTAACGCCGGCGCACTTTCTCCACCGCAGCGCGAAAGACCTGTTCATTCTGCGTGGTCTGGGCCACGACCACCACCTTCTCGGCCGGGGGCAGGTCGCCCACCTCCTCGGGGCCCGCCACCACGCAACCCCGCCCGTCGGCGTAACTCAGGACCGCCTCCACTTCGGCGTGGTCCCGGTCCCCCACCACGATGCACAGGTAGCCCCGTTGGGCGTGCTCCTGCACGATCTGTTGCAGTCCCCTGACGTGCGGGCAGGTGGCGTCCAGCAGGTGCGTGCACCGCCGGCGCAGGTCTTCCTGTTGCTCCCGGGACAGGCCGTGCGCGCGGATGACGGCCGTGCCCTTCCCGCCTTCCGGGGCTTCGTCCATAACCAGCACCCCCCGCCTCTGCAGCAGCTGGAGCACCTGCCGGTTGTGGATCAGGGGACCGGGAGTCTTGATGGGCAGCGACGTGCGCGGGTCCTCGGCGGCCTCCAGCACCAGCCGCACCGCCCGCTGGACGCCCATACAGAAGCCGGCGGTCTGCGCCACCACGATCTCGAAGCTCTGCTCATCTCCGCACACGCAGTGCACCTTTGCACGAAGGGTGGGGATTCGGTAAGAATTATAGTTGCCCTGCATCCGGGGTGTCAACGCCGCAGCGTGCTTGTTGCTTTCCCCGTGCCTGTCCCGAAAACGGCTCCCGCACCACTCAGAAGGCTGGTATGCGAGCTCAGATCAGCTTACAGCTCACGGCGGCCACCGTGGTGGTTGCACTGTGTCTGCTGAGGCCCCCGGCCTCGGCCCGGGAGGACGCTCCGGTGCCACCGCTGCCCCGAGTGCTCCAGGAAGCAGCGGCCGACCTGCTGGAACTGGCTCCCCCCGCCGACCGGCTCCACGTCGCCCGGCCAGAGCCGAAATCCCTGCCGGACGGATACATGTCCCACATGCTCTGCGCCCACCTCCGGAAGGGAGGCGCCGATGTCCGGGCGGTCAGCCAGTGGCCCGACGGTTTCCCCGAGGGGCTGCCGGCGCGCCCCCTGTGCGTTCTGAGGCACGAGGGAGGAGACCTGTTCGTCAAGTGCGCCGGGACGGTTGAAGGGCAAGAGCGGTCCCTGCAGGTCGCCGCCTACGATGCCGAAAGCGGCGCACGGGTCCATTTCGAACGGAGGGAGTTGTCCCTGCCCCGGGAGCTGTCCGCGCTGATCGAAGGCCAGCCACAGCCGCTGCCGGAGCGGGACAGAAAATGGTTCGACCTGCTCGATCGGCTGTTCGAACCGCCTCCGATGGCGGAGGAGGGAGCGGGGCTGCTGGAGACCGCCGAGGCGGACTATTTCTTCGGGGCGGGTCTGTGGGCCGAAGCGGCCCGCCGCTACCTGGCCCTGGCCGAGCCGGGTCCCAGCCCTGCCCACAGCCGGGCAGTGGTCAGCCTGCAACTGGCCGGCCTCCAGGATGACGCTCGGGACCGCCTTCAGGCTGCCCTCAACACCCACCCGGACAACGGCCCCCTCTACGCGCTGGGCGGCTGGCTAATGCAGCGCCAGGGCAAAGCCGAGGACGCGCGGATGCTCCTGGAGCAGGCGCGCCTGGTGGACATGGCACGCGAGGGCGTTTATCTCTATGCCAGGGGTCTCATGGCCCTCGAGACGCTAGACGCCGAGACGGCCCGGACGCACCTGACACGGGCGGCGGAGCTTCTGCCCGGCAGCGAATCCGTGCAGATGGAGGCAGCACGCATCCTGTGGAGCCGGGGAGAGACGGAGGCGGCCGTTGCTCACGCCCGTCGGGCGGCGCGCAGCCCCGGCGCCAGCGCGCAAACCTGGGCCGAGCTGGCCATGATGCTGGATGGCACCGACGACCATGAGGGCGCCGTGGAGGCCCTGCGTGAGGGTTTTCGTCGGCACAGGGACAACCCCATCCTCGCTCGCCGGCTTGCCGCCAGGCTCAAGCAAGACGGACGGCACGAGGAGGCCCTGAGCGTGCTTCGTAGAGCTGTGAGGGCCAATCCCTGCAGCCCCTCCCTCCTGCTGGCCTACGGCGAGACCGCAGCCCACATGTGGCGCATGCAGTCCGCCGAGGACCGTCTCCGCCGGGCGGTCCTGTTGTCCCCCGATTCTGCGCATGCCCGATTGCAACTAGCCGAGGTCCTCGCCCGGCAGCGGCGCTACGTCGAAGCCGTGGATATCCTCCGGGAGATACCCCACGAGCAGACCGGCCACGTCCCGGCGCGCATTGCCGAGGCGAGAATCCTGGACGAACTGGGCCTGTCGCAGCAGGCGACCGCGCTTCTTGAGGAAGTCGCCGGGGACCCGCAGCACGAGGTGGAGGCCCGCCTGGCCCTGGCGGCCATCCTCGGGGAGCAGTCCCGGTCGCAGGCAGCGGTGCGGAACGCGCAGATCGCCGTCTCCGCCCGTGCGGACGCCGTCACCTACGCCGCCCTGTGCCGCGCTTTCCTCGGCTCGGGCGAGATCGACAAGGCCGAGGCCGCCGCCCTGAGTGCGGTCGAGCACAACCCGCAGACGGCTCCCGCGCGGATGGCTCTGGCCCGCGTCCGCCTGGCACAGAACCGACCGGCGGACGCCCTCCATGAAGCCGAGCGCGCCGCGCAACTGGCTCCCTTCAGTGTGGAAGCGCTGGAGCTGAAAGGCGAGGCCCAGAGACGGCTGCACATGCACGCGGAGTGCAGGGACACCTGGAAGCGAGCGCTGGCGCTGAATCCCTGGGACTCGGCCCTCCACCTGAAACTCGCTCGCCTGCTGGTGGCGCACCTGAACGACCGGGAATCGGCGCGCGATCACTACGCGCGCCACGGAAGGCTGGAAGCGGCGCGCGCGCACGCCCTGGCTGCGCTGCAACGCCCCCCTGCCGAGGAGAACACACACGATGGAATGGATTGAGGAAGGCGGTTTCACCTCGGCGGCGGGCTTCCGCGCCGGGCACGCCCGATGCGGCATGAAACAGTCCGGCGATGACCCGGATGTCGCCCTGCTGGTGAGTGACGGCCCTGCTGCCGCCGCGGGGGCCTTCACGACCAATCGTTTCGCGGCGGCGCCGGTCCAGTGGTGCCGCCGGCAACTGCCGCGTGACGATGCGCGTGCGATCTTGGCCAATGCCGGCAACGCCAACGCGTGCACCGGCGGGCAGGGAGCGCGCGACGTGGTGCGGTCCGCCGAGCTCGTCGGCGAACTCCTCGGCTGCGAACCGGGCCGGGTCCTCGTCGCATCCACCGGCATCATCGGCCATCCCCTGCCCATGGACAGGCTGGAGTCCGGCATCCGCACCGCGGCCGGCCGCCTTCGCCCCACGCTGGATGCAACGCGTTCCGCCGAACGGGCCATCATGACCACGGATACGGAACCCAAGGGCTGCGCCGTGCGGTCCGAAGTCGGCGGCACGCCGTTCGTCGTGGGGGGCATGGCAAAAGGCGCCGGCATGATCCACCCGGACATGGCGACGCTGCTCTGCTTTGTCGCCACGGACGCGGCGGTGGCCCCGGATGCGCTGGCGGATGTGGTCCGGAAGGTGGTCGATTCGACACTGAACTGCATCACCGTGGACGGGGACACCAGCACGAACGACACGCTGATCGTGCTGGCCAACGGCGCGTCCGGGGCGCACCCTGAACACAACCCGGGCGGGCCGGCGGCCTTCGAACGGGCGCTGCACGCCGTGGTCGCCGACCTGGCCGGGCGCATCGTGGCCGACGGCGAAGGCGTCAGCCGCGTGTTCGAGGTCCGGGTGCGAGGGGCCGCCACCGACGCCGAAGCGCGCAGGGCCGCCCGCGCGGTGGCCGAGTCTCAACTGGTAAAATGCGCCGTCTACGGCGGCGACCCCAACTGGGGCCGCATCGTCTGCGCGCTGGGCTACAGCGGCGCCGACGTCAAGCCCGAAACCACCGCCATGTCCATCGGCCCGGCAAAGGTCTTCGACGCCGGCGAGCCCACGGGCGAGGACGCCTCCCGCCACATGCAGCAAGACAAGGTCGAAATACTCATCGATCTGGGCCTCGGTGAAGGGAGCGCCGCCGTGCTGTCCTGCGACCTGACGGAAGATTACGTGCGGTTCAACAGCGCATACCCCACCTGATGTGTTGGAATTCCCAACAGGTGTGACCTGACCTATCACATACCCGCCCCCGCATCCCGCCGGTGGGCGTCTGTATCCCTGCTCTTCTCCGGGCCTCTGGACCGGCCATTCCGGGCGGTAAAGCCCTGGCCCGGATCGGGGCGGCGCCGGCGATGAGAACGGCATACCTCTTGCCGCTAGTCGAAGGGGAGGCCGTTCGGTTGACGCCGTGGTGGCGGTGCACCAATCCCCCTCCGCCGCCCCAGGCTCCGATCGGCCTCCTGTCGTACCCACTGCGAGGAACCCCACCTGATCCCCTGGCCGGCATTGCTTCGCCCGCCGGGGCGGGCCGGATGCGCCACCTCTGGCGCCCATGCGCCGCCCATCCGGGTGTGCTACAATACGGGGAACGTCTACTCCCCCGGACCTGTGGAGCGCGGCTGCATCGTCTGCCGCAACGGAGCACATGAACGACGAGAGCATCCTCTTCGAGGTGGACGCCGACCAGTTCGAGCGTCTGGTCATCCGGGCCTCCCACCAGAGACCCGTCGTGGTGGACTTCTGGGCCGAGTGGTGCGCCCCCTGCCGGGCACTGGGGCCGGTGCTGGAAGACGTGGTGCGCGCCTATGATGGGCGCGTGGCCCTGGCGAAACTGAACACCGACCACAACCCTCAACTGGCCGTTCGCTACGGGGTGCGCGGCATTCCGGCGGTCAAGGTTTTCCGCCAGGGACAGGTGGTTCGCGAGTTCACCGGCACCCTGCCCCGGCCCGAGGTGGAACGCATTATCTCGGCGGTCGTCCCCGGCCCGGGCGACGAACTGGTTACGAAGGCCGATCAACTGCTGAGCCAGGGCGAGGCCGAAAAGGCGGAGCAGTGCTACCGGGATGCGCTCGAGGAAGAGCCCGAGCACCCGGGTGCCCTGCTGGGGCTGGGTCGCCTCGCGCTCGAAGACGGCCGCACCGAGGAAGGAGAGGAACTGCTGGCCCGCATCGAGCAGGATGGCCGGCAGTACGGCGAGGCCCGCGCCCTGCTCGCCGGCGTGGCGTTCCAGCAAACGTGCCGGCGGCACGGGGGCCTTGAGGCGTGCCGGCGAAGCGCGGAAGATGCTCCGGAGGACCCGCAGGTCCACTACAACCTGGGCTGCTGCCTGGCGGCGAAGAAACGCTACGAAGAGGCTCTGGACGAATTCCTGGCCGCCCTGAGGCTCGACAGGGATTACGGCGAGGGCGCGGCGCGGGAGGCGGTGCTGACGGTCTTCACGCTGGCGGGCCCGCAGAGTGACCTGGCAAAAACCTACCGCCGGAAGCTGGCTTCGATCATCTACTGATCTCCCCCCAGAACGCCCGCAGGGGAGTCCAGCCCGCATCCACTTGCGCCGCATCACACGGGCGGCGGCAGCAGGACAAGCTTTCCCACCTCCGTGCCCGTGTCCCGCGCAAGCACGGGGCACTTGACCCGGAGCAGAAAGAAGATGTCCCGCTCCACATCGCTGAGCGTCTCGTAGTTGCCCTGGCCCTTTGCGACCACCACGTCGGCCTCCCGAAACAGGCGCCGGAAACGGGCCGAGCACTCTTCCAGAACCGTTCCCGGCAGGCGGGTCCCGTTGTCCACCAATTTCGCCACCTCGGGTATGCCCGCCCGGCGCGCGTCCTCCTCCGTCGCGTCATTGATGATGGGACCGCCCCGCACCGCGACGGTCACCCGCCCGGCCGGCAGTCGCTCGATCAACAGCCGGTCGAAGACGATCTCTCCGGCGTTGTCGGCCAGGTAGAGTATCTCCCCGGCACGCGCACAAGCCGTCTGGAACCGCTTGAGGGCGTCGGGCGAGACAGGTTCGTCCAGGGCGGTCAGCAGCTGCGCCTTCACGGCTTCCTCGCTGGTGTCGTGGCCGGCCTTTGCGCCCAGGTCGATCACGTTGGCCGCCGCCGCCAGCCGCAGTGCCGCCCCGAACGGGTCGGGGGCGCTTTCCACACGCTCCACCAGCGCCGGCAGCAACTCCAGCGCGAATTCGTTCGACCGAATCTTCGCACTCCGGTAGGGGTCCTCCACACCCGTGCCCTCACGCACAATCTGCTGTATGCGCGCCCCCATCACGGGCGGCGGATGCTCCAACGAGAACTCCGCGCACTCCGAGAGGGCCCGCCGTACGAGCGTCTCCTGGAGGCATCGGTCGTCCGTAGCCATTCGCACGGCGTCGAGGGCCTGGTGCACCAGGCAGGGCACACAGTCCAGAAAAGTCTTCATGCCGGATCCATCTCCTCAAAGTCAGATGTGCATTGCCGGATCAGCCCGCCGGCGCGTCCCTTCGGCAGACATGACCGGAAAAGACAAGGTAGAGCAGGAGGCCCATCGTGAGCATCACGCCCAAGGTGGCGACGGAGAGCTCCTTCAAGCGGGGCACCGAGATCAGCAACAGAAGCAGAACGGCCAGCAGCATGAGGGCCGTGACGCGCCGCCCCACCGGCCGGTCGGCCCGGCGCAGGCAGAAGCTCGCAAGCACACCGGCGGGAACGGCCATGATGGCCAGGTGCCCCCCGACGGATACGTCCGAAAGCAGCAGCATCCCCGGCGGCACCAGCGCCAGCAGGAGGAGCTCGGCTTCCCGGTCGGCCCGACGGGAAAACAGCAACCACGGCGCCACCAGCAGCAACAGCACCCCGGCCTTCAGAAAAGAAGCCACCTGCCTCGCCCGATCCATCGACAGGGAGGCCACGTTCACAGACCGCTCCTCATCCCGGTCTCCCACGTTGTACGGCGTCAGGTAGCGCATGGCGGCCGCCGTCAGCGACTGGTTGGCGGGCCTGTAGGCGCGGCCGATGAATCGCTCCGGCCCACGGGCGCCGTAGGGAATCAGCACCCGCCGGAACCAGGACCGGTAGCGGTCCACGGCCCCGGCGGGACCCCATACAAGGGCCGGCATAAACACGCAGCAGACGGCGACGCCGACGGCCATACCCGACAGCGCCGCCCATTTGCGGCGGCACAGCACGTAGACCCCGAACAGGGCCGGCGTCAGCTTGAAGGCGGCGGCAATCCCCCACAGGAACCCCCCGGACCAGGGCCTGCCCCGCTCCAGCAGCAGAACCATGCCGCCCGCCGCGAGCCCTACGACGAACATGTCCGTCTCGCACCGGACGATGGAGTTGAACATCAGCCCGCCGGCCAGGACCCACGTCAACGCGGCCAGGCACGAGCGTCGCTCCTGCACCCCGCAGGCCTCTGCCACCCACCGGGCGGACCATACCGTGAGCGCCGACATCACGAGGAGCAGGACTCCCGCGCTGGCACCGAACTGCACCTGCTGCCAGAGACAGGTGCCGACCAGGGCGTTCTCGCGGTCGGGCAGCTCTCCCAGCGGGAACAGGCCGAAAGGGGCCCAGGCAATGGGAAAAAACGGCCCGTAAGCGCGGACGTGACCTATGTGTTCGTAGTGGTTGCGATCCTGGACAACGCTCACCTGCACGATCCGGCGGAATCCCCGGAACTCCGAGGAGCCGCGCAGGGCGCGCTCGATTCCACACGCGACCAGGACCAGCACCACCAGCCCCATCACGACGACGAAGGCCCGCCGCAGCCGGGCCCGTTCCCATTGCTTGCAGAAACGCCTCAGATCCATCCTTGCACCGTCCCTTAAGCCTCCGCATACACTGCCCGGCGGCCCACGCGGCTCAGGTCGTGGCCTCCGCCCAGGACGTTCTCCGCCGCCTTCAGTCCCATGTCGATGTAGTGGTCCGAGCTGGTGTAGAGGAAACTGGCGCTGCGCCCGACGTTCTGGAGGTTCTCGAAACGGGCCAGATAGTCATTGACGATCCGAAGGTTTTCCCGATAGCCGATCCGGTAGACCGGATAGGCCCGCGGCAGACGCACGGTAGTGAAACCGTCCACCCACTGCGACCGGACCAACCCGACCCGCTCCAGGTCCTCGACCGCCTCCGCCGCCAGCTCCTGGGGCTTCCGGCTCCAGCACTTGTCGCCGCGGGAACAGAAATACTCCACCACCAGCGAAGTGCGAGCCGGCGGCGCCATCTCCGGGCTCCAGTTCTTGGGCTCGTGCAGGCGGCAGGGGCCGACGTCCGGGGAGGAAAGGTAGATCCAGTGGTCGGGACTCACCTGTTCCACGTCGAGCGTCAGCAGCAGTATCACCATGTCCCGGTAAGACAGAGCGGCGGCGGCGCGCCTGACCTGCTCCGGCGCTCGCGGCTTGAGCAACTGCACAAACTCCGTGACCGAAATGGAGTTGATCAGCTCCGAGCACGCCTGTCGTTCCCTGTGCCCGTGGCGGTCAGCGGTGGTGACGGCTGTTATCCGGCCCCCCTCGTGCCGCACCCCCACCACCCGCCGGCCCGTGAGCACCCGGCTGGGAGACCTGATGGCGCGGGCCATGGCTTCCGGTATCTGGCCGAACCCGAAGCGAGGATACAAGAACTGCCGCACCAGCGACTCGTCCTGCCCGCGCTTCAGCAGGGCGTCCTTGACGCTCTCCCGAAAGGAGAGGCGCCTTATGCGCTGGCGGGCGAAATCGGCGGAGAGCTCGGCGCACGGAACGCCCCAGGTCTTCTCGGTATAGGGCCCGAAGTATATCTCGTAGAGGTAGCGCCCGAACCGGCGCAGGGCCCACTGCTCGAACGTCCGCGCCGGCTCCTGCCGGAAAGCCACCTGGCCCAGCCGCATGGCGGCGTAATCGCGCACAGCTTTCCACGCACCCCACATGCCGAGGCCCCTGAGCGTGCTCAACGCGTCGAGGGGGTAGTTCACGAAGCGCCCCCTCAGCAGGATGCGGCTCAGCCGGTCCACGGTCAACAGGTCGGGCCCTACCAGCTCACGCACCACCTGTTCGACGTGCGGCTTCTTCGTGTAAAAACGATGCCCCCCCAGGTCGAAGCGGAAGCCGTTGTATTCCAGCGTGCGGGAACAACCGCCGATATACTGGTGCTTCTCGAACACGATGCAGGGGACCGAGGCCGCCTCCTGCAGGCGATAGGCGGCGGACAGCCCCGCAACACCGGCCCCGGCGATGACGACTGGTTTCTCACGGGGCATCTGACAGCTCCGTTTCAGGCTCACTCTCCGCTTCCTCGGTGAGGATGGCCCCGCAGGTGGTCAACTCACCGCCCAGCCGGTCCAGCCCGTGCGCCAGCACGTCCCAGGCCCTGCGCCCGCAGTTTCGCGTCAGCACGCGCCTGAGCGGCTCGGGGAGGCACCGCGCCGTCTCGGGCGGCAGGAACTCGTGCAGGTGCAGGTAGAGCAGGCACCGCCGGCCCGTCCCTCCGGACACACCCGCCGGGGACAGCAGGCGCAGCCACGTCAGCGACAGAGGGGCCAGCCCATCGCACATGGCGGAGGTGGGGAACTCGTAGAGCCCATCCCATCGGCAGGGATGGTCCAGGCGGTGGAAGCGGCCGTTCCGGGGCCCCGGGAAGACCGTTCCCAGGGACGCGTCGTATGCGTAGCCGGCCTCGCGCAGCAGGGCCCCCAGGTCGCCGCGTCGCGCGAAAAAAGGCGCCCGGAACCCCCGCACGGCTCCCGCTGCCTCCTGCAGGCGCTGTCGCGACTCAGCCAGTTCCCGCAACGCCTCGGAGCGGCTCATCCGTGGCAGCAGGCGGTGGCTGCACCCGTGGCTGGCCACCTCGTTGCGCTCGGCCAGGGCCGCAACCATGTCCGATGAAACCTCCATCAGGTCACTGACAACGAAGAACGTCGCGCGACCGCCCCGCCGCTCCAGAAAGCGTAGAAACCCGGGCGTGACCTCCCGAAAGGCGCGCGTTCCCCGCACGCCCCAGTCGGGCTCCACGTCAACCGTCAGGGCCACGGACACAGCAGAACCTCCCTATCGCTCACTCTCGGGTCTGACACGGGCTCTCACACATTGTGGTGCTCTGTCGACAACATGCCTTTCCCCGCAACGGGGCTCGGGGCCTGCGCGATTCACCAGCAATATGTAGCACAGGCGCCCCCGCCTGTGTCTATCCCAGCCGAGGGCGGCTCGGCTACAGGCCATGTTCTCAACAGAGCAACATTATGGCACATCGCGGACGGCCGTTCCAGCAGGGCGCCCTTGCCCGAGCCGGAGCCGGCACCGTATAATCGCTCTCAACCGCGATATCCCGCCGCTCCGGGAGAATGGGGAGTCCAGTGAAGCTGGTTGTGCGCAAGGGCAAGGTGGAGGGAGCGGTTCCCATACCCGCCAGCAAGTCGCATACGATAAGGGGGCTCTTGATCGGCACTCTGGGCTCCGGCACCTCACAGTTGCTTAACCCCCTGGAATCCAGTGACACGCTGAGCTGCCTGGCCGCCTGCGAGGCCCTGGGGGGCCGGGTCACCAGGCGGAGCGAAGCCCTGTGGGAGGTGCAGGGGACCGCCGGACGGCCCCGACCGGCGCCCGGGCCCGTGGACGTGGGCAACTCCGGCACCACGCTGTTCCTGGCCATGGGCACCGCCGCCCTGGCCGAGGGGGAAACCGAGTTCACGGGAGACGCCCAGATACGCAGCCGCAGCGCCGGTCCCCTGATGGAAGCGCTCCGCGCGCTGGGTGCCCGAGCGTGGTCCAAACAGGATAACGACTGCCCGCCGCTCGTGGTGGCCGGGCCGCTCCAGGGCGGCAGCGCCATTATCGAGTGCCCCACCAGTCAGTATCTGTCCAGCCTGCTGCTCAGTTGCCCCCTCGCCCCCGGCGACACCCGCCTCAGCGTGCCCCTTCTGAACGAGCGGCCCTACGTGACGATGACGCTGCAATGGCTGGACCGGGTGGGGATAGAGTACCGCGCCGCCGAGGACTACTCCCGTCTGGAGCTGCCCGGCGGGCAGGCGTACGAAGGCTTCCGCAGACAGATACCGGGCGACTTCTCCACCGCCAGCTTCTTCCTGGTCGCGGCGGCCATCACGGGATCGCGGCTCCGGCTTGAGCGCCTGGAGATGGGCGACAGCCAGGGCGACAGGGCCGTGGTCGGCATGCTGGCGCAAATGGGGTGCGAGGTCTGCCACGACGACGCCGGCCTGACGGTGCGGGGGCCCGACCGACTGGAGGGCGGCGACTTCGACCTGAATGCCACGCCGGACGCGCTGCCGGCCATGGCCGTGGCCGGGGCATGCGCCGCCGGCACCACGCGCCTGCTCAACGTCCCCCAGGCCCGGCAGAAGGAAACCGATCGCATCGAGGTCATGGCCCGTGAGCTGGCCCGCATCGGCGCCAGCGTGGAGCAACTGCCGGACGGCATCATACTGCGGCACAGCCGCCTGCACGGCGGGGAGGTTCACGGCCATGCGGACCACCGCGTGGTGATGGCCCTGGCCGTGGCCGGTCTCGCAACGGATGAGCCCACCACGGTCGACACGGCCGAAGCCGCCGCCGTGACCTGCCCCGGCTTCGTGAACCTGATGCGCCGAATCGGGGCAGAGGTCGACGTCGTCCGCTGACGCGGCCGGGCAGCCTATCCCTGCTCGCCCAGCCTCTCCAGGAGAACCTCGTTCTGCAGGCATATCGCCAGCAGGCTGTGCGACACGGACTGCATGTAGCGCACCAGCTTGGTCTCATGCTCGCTGCGAAACTCGGCGTCGGACATGAACCCCTCAGCCGAGTTGGCCAGCTCTTTCGCCTTGCTCAATCGTTCATCGGTCTCTGGCATCGCGGTCTCCGATCCAGGGGCAAAAACTACACTCCCACGGTCAATCGGTCTCCCAGCGTATCGGGCAGCTCCGGGACGTCCCTGATCTTCTGAACGGTCCGCCCGATGTCGTAGGAAACGCGGTGTATCTTGACGATCTGGCTGACGAACCGGAAGCTCATGTCCTGTCGAGGGATGAACCTGAACTTGAACTTCACGGGGTCGACGGTGGCATAGCTGGCCTTCCAGTTTCTGTCCCGGGGCTGTCCCACGCTGCCGGGATTCAGCAGCCGGGGCGCCCGCATGGGGATGTGGCTGTGCCCCACCACCAGCATCTCGCCGTCCATCCCCTCCGTGAACTGCTCTGTTCGCTGCCCGGGCAGGATGTATTCGTTCAGCATGTCCTCCCGCGTCCCCGGCCTGCCGTGCACGATGCTCAGGCCCTCCACCGTCAGCTTCACCGGAAGCTGGCACAGCCATTCCCTGTTCTCATCGGTCAGCGCCTGGCGGGTCCACCGGGAGGAGGCCCGGGCAGCGGGGTTCTTGCCCTCGTACATACGCCGGCACAGCTCTCCCCCTTCCGAGTGCGCGGCGCCCTCCTCGCCCTCCATGTCACCGAGGTTGGCGCTGACGAAGTCATGGTTGCCCATCACGCACCGGATACCTCGCCCGCGCACCAGTTCGCAGCACTCGTTGGGGTTCGGTCCGTAGCCCACGATATCCCCGACACAGAGCACGTCGTCGCCGTCGTCCACCTGCCCCAGCACTGCCTTGAGTGCCTCCAGGTTTCCGTGGATGTCGGATATCAGAACGATCATGTGACGCGCCTGCTCCAGAAGCAAACCCCGCAATTCCAGAAGCTCCCATTGTATCAGAGCCCGCCCGCAAGCCGCAAACAGCGCTCACTGGCCGGGACCGCCCACCTCCTCCAGCGCCCGGCGGTGCCGGTGCCACGTGGCGGCCATGATGGCCACGTTGCATGGGGACCAATCCAGCCCGTCGAACAGCGCTGGTTTCAGGCAATTGCGCGCCCGCTCGTTCTTCGTTGCAGGGTCGATCATGGCGCCCCCCCACCGGCCGGCAACCCGCCCGATCGCTGCCAAAGCGCTTGACACCGGGTGCGCAATCCGCACAATGCACTCCGGCCGGGCGGAGTGCGCCGCTGCAACTACGGGAGTTCGACCGTGGGCAACGAGATCAGAACGCGGGATAGCGATAAACGACATGTCCGGGAGCTGATAGTAGACGGCGAACCCGTCAGCAGGCTCTCCGTCGTCGAAGCTCGATAAGCCTGTGCGGAACCCCTGTAAGCATGGTCGGAATAGCCGGCGTGCACACTCAGCAGAAACACCGCTTGAAAGGCTACGCCCGCCGGTTGCTCAGCGACACCGTCGAATACGTGACCCGCCGCGGCTACGCCGTCTCCATGCTGTTCGGCATTCCTGACTTCTATCACCGGTTCGGCTTTCTGCCGGCCATCCCCGAGCACACCACCGTGGTGGCCACCCGTGACGCCGAGCAGGTGGCTGAACAGGCGCGTCGGGCTCTTACAGAGCCGAAGGGACACGGCTCCACGTGGAGGATCATGCCCTGAAAGCGTGCCCATTCTCCCGCGGGGACGCTATATATGGGGAGGGCTTTCCTCTTCAATTGTCGAAAGTCGACCTAAGAAACCATCTCAAAACCCGGCTTACTGCGGGCGGCCGGAGGGTCCGGCCGGACTGCTGAAGCGCGCTACGTGGCGCGTTCGCCGCAGGCGATCTGCTCGACCTCCTCCCGTGTGTAGAGCCTCCCGTGTCCCACCCCCGGACACTTCTTCTTCAGCGACTCCCAGCGACGGGGGCTCTTGAGAACCTGCGTCCAGAAGGGAAAGCTGCGGCACTGGGGCGGCCGAACCGGGTAGACCGTGCAGCCGTCCGGCCCCAGCATGACGCAATCCCCGTTCGAACGCTCTTTCAGGCTGATGCGCCACCACACGCGTCGGCACCATCGGGACCTGAACTGGTCCGCGGGCACCCCCAGGTAGGCGGCCATCCGCTGGATGTCGGCACGATCAACCCACACGTAGCCGGGCGCTCCCCCACAGCAGGCTCCGCAGCAGGTGCAGGTGAAGCGAAGGCCCCCCGCGTACCAGACGTCGGAAGAATTCCAATCGCCGGAAGGGCTCATACCGCCGCGAAGCAAGTGGAGTGTCAGGCGGGGCTTCCCACGGGGTGGGGATAATCCCCCGTGGCCGTGTCCTCGTCGGGTCCCTGGGCAGCCGGTTGCTCAGCCGCTCGTTCCTTCTCCTGCCGTTCCTCCTCCGCCCGGCGCTCAGCCAGCTCCTCGATGGTGGCGCCCGCAAGGATGGCATCGACCTCCTCGCCTTTGAGGGTCTCCAGCTCCAGCAGTGCCTCAGCGGTCCTCTGAAGTGCGTCCGAATTCTCCTCACACATCCGGCGGGCCGTCTGGTAGCTGCCGGTGAGAAGGGACTGTATCTCCTGATCGATCTTTTCGGCCATGCGTTCGCTGTGGCGCTTGCCCCTGGTGATCTCGTTGCCCAGGAAGACGTGCTCTTCTTCGTCGGAGTAGCTGATGGGGCCCAGCGCCTCGCTCATACCCCACCGGGTGACCATCTTGCGGGCCAGGGCGGTGGCGTTCTCGATGTCATTCTCGGCACCGGACGATATGTCGCCGCAGAACATCTCCTCGGCCACGCGGCCGGCCAGGGCCATGGCCAGCTTGCCCAGGCATTCGTTCCGGCGCAGGCCGTATTTGTCCTTCTCGGGCAGGATCATGGTCATTCCCATGGCCACGCCCCGGGGGATGATGGTGACCTTGTGGAGGGGCTCGATGTGATCGTGCAGCTTGGCGACCAGGGCGTGACCGGCCTCGTGGTAGGCGGTCATTTTGCGGTCCTCTTCGCTCATGACGCGGCTGCGCTTCTTCTGCCGGCCGAAGCGCACCTTGTCCCGGGCCTCCTCCAGGTCGCCCATGCGGACTTGTGTCTGCCCCTTGACGGCGGCCCGGATAGCCGCCTCGTTGATCAGCGCCTCCAGGTCGGCGCCAGTGAACCCGGGCGTGCCGCGCGCGATCTGGCGCAGGTCCACCGAATCGGACACGCGCACCTTGCGGGCGTGGACTTCCAGGATTTCCTCCCTGCCCTGCACGTCCGGCATGTCCACCACGATTTCCCGGTCGAACCGCCCGGGCCGCAGCAGGGCCGGGTCCAGCACGTCCGGCCGGTTGGTGGCGGCCATGACGATTATGCCTTCGTCCCGGCTGAAGCCGTCCATCTCGCTGAGGATGGCGTTCAGTGTCTGCTCGCGTTCGTCGTGGCCGCCGCCCAGGCCGGTGCCGCGTTTGCGGCCTACAGCGTCTATCTCGTCCAGGAAGATGATGGAGGGCTCGTTCTGGCGCGCCTTGCGGAACAGGTCGCGCACTCTTGAAGCGCCCACGCCGACGAACAGCTCCACGAAATCCGACCCGCAGAGGCTGAAGAACGGCACGTCCGCCTCCCCGGCGATGGCCTTCGCCAGCAGCGTCTTGCCGGTGCCGGGAGCTCCCACCAGCAGCACGCCCCGCGGAATGCGCCCCCCGATGCGCTGGAACTTCTCAGGATTCCTCAGGAACTCGACGATCTCCTCGACTTCCTCTTTGGCCTCCTCCACGCCCGCTACGTCGTCGAACGTGACGTCCGGTTTCTTTTTCTTCTGGGCATTCTCGGTGCTGCTGCCCAGGAACGGCATGATGCTCTCGCGCGAGTTAACCGCCCGCATCTGGCGGTTGAAAAAGTACAGCAGCACCACCAGCAGCAGCAGAAACGGAGCGAAATTGATAAGGGCGAAGGACCAGAAACCGTTCGATTCGGAGTAATCGACCTTTCCGCCCATCTGCTCTAATTTTTCGGACCACTTCTCCAGGTTGGCGGCGATGGTCTCC
Source organism: uncultured candidatus Brocadiaceae bacterium (assembly GCA_964572825.1). Taxonomy (GTDB): domain Bacteria; phylum Planctomycetota; class Brocadiia; order SM23-32; family SM23-32; genus CAYVBE01. Next base: position 8,397 of record CAZNGS010000041.1, on the reverse strand, counting down.
TTGGGCAGGGTGAAGGTGAGCGTATCCCGGCCGCCCGTCCCGGACTTCAGGGTAGCCTTGACCTTGGTGCCCTCGATCTCCAGTGCGGCAATCTGGTCATCCCGTATCAGTCGGAAGAATTCGCCCTCCGAGGGCTTATCCACCCCGTCGCCGCTGAGACGGCGGTACATAGTGATAGCCACCAGGATGCCGCCGATCAATATGGCCCACATCAGCAACTGTCGCCCTATCCTGGGGCCCTGCGGACCGTCCGGTCCGTCCTGATCGTCCGGCGTCCTGCCCGGTCTGCGCCGATTTCGATTGTCCTTGTTATTCATTCAATGCCAACGTCTTAGGAGCAATACTTTCCCACCGTTAAGTACATTCTACCAGTTCCGCTGCATCCTTTCCACTAGGCGCTGAGCGACCTCCGCCATAACAGCCCCGAATTCCGCGTCCCCGGGTATGAGGTCCGCCGGCACGGGGTCACCGCTCAGGCCGGCTTCCGTCTCCCCCGTGACGGTGGCCAGGCGGAAGCTCTCCTCGACCGTCTGTTCCGGCACGATATCCGTCCCCGTCAGCGTATCACGCCAGCGGAATAGAACCTTCACCCCGGTGCCGGCCAGGACCGTGGTGCCGTCCTCGGCCTTCACGAGAGACGCTTCGCGGGCCTGGACCAAGCGGCCGCTCAGGACGCTGTCCGCCTCAGAGCGGGGCGCGAAGCGGAAGGGCGTTCGCAGCTTCAGTTCCTCCACCACGGCACGCTTGAGGGCAACCTCGAGCCCCCGCCGGGTGGTCTGGTTGTCGAATTCCGCCACGTAAATGGTGCGGATGTCGTCGCGGAACAGGTTCTCCGCCCGGTAGCCGCACCCCCACGCCCCCACCAGCAACCCGGCCAGCGCTGCGAAGACAATCCTTCTGGTCCACATAGCCACCTCGCCTCGTGCAGTCTCCACGCACTCGGTCAGACACTCTTACAACGAAGAACCCGCGCCACAGCGGACACAGTGAACGGGAAGACACCGGCAATACAGCGTTTGCCAGGCCCGGCTGTCCTGGTGATCTCTGCGTCCCGTGTGGTTCACTCTGTTGTCTCCACCCCCGGGAGGGGCAGGTCCTGCCGCTCGCCGCGCGCTGGACCATTCATCTCCTCTTCGATCCGGCGCATCCGCCACTCGGCCCATTCGCTCTGGGGCGACTCCGGGAACTCCTCCACGATGTAGCGCAGGTAGTTCAACGCGGCCCAGGGCCTGTCTTCGCGGCTATCGTAGAACTGCGCCACCCGGGCGTTCATCTCGGCGCGTCGCCGGCGCACTTCCGCCAGTTCCTCCTGCGCCTTCGAGGTGAGGTTGTGGTCGGGATACAGTTCGACGAAGTCGGCAAACGCCCGCTCGGCGCGCCTCACTCGCTCCAGACCCAGCCCCAGCCAGTTGGCCAGCCGCCACCGGCACTGTGCCACCCGGTACCAGCAGTACGGCGCCCATTCACCGCGGGCATCGAAGGAGGTCAGCGCGAGATACTCGTTTTGGGCCCTCAGGTAATTGCCGCGCTCAAAAATCGCATCTCCCTTGCGCCGCAGAGCATCCATCATTTCGGCTTCGTCGGCGGCAGTCTCAGCCAGGCGGTCGTACATCCGCAGCGCCGAACCCAGATGCTTCCCCGACGCGCGCTGCGCCGCTTCATACTGCATCTGGTGGGCCCGAACGGCCAGTTCATCCTCCGGGTAGCCCGCCGTCAGCTTGCTCAGCTCTTCGAAAGCACCCTCGTAGTTCTGCGCCTGCATCAAAGCCCGCCCCAGCATCAGACGCGCCTCCCCGGCCCACGCGGCGTCGGGCGACTCCTTCAGCAGTTTCCGGAGCTGCGGTATGGCACCCGCCCACTGCCGCGCGCCGATCAGGGCGTAGGCGTGCCGCAGCCTGGACCGGACGTCCGGACCCACCGGCTCATCCAGGTCCACCTCCCCCGTCTGAGGAGTCCACACTTCGATCGCCCCGGCCGCCAGGCAGGCCCAGACCAGGCACACCGCCGCCAGGAGAGACATCGCACGCCGCCGTAGAGCGCCAGACCAAACCATCCGAGCAACTCCCACCACGAGCATTGGACGATCCGATTCTATCACACGGAGGGTCCGCTGTCACATCCTCGCCAGGGCGGCGCGGAGAGCCTCGACGAGGCGCTCCCCCGGCCGGCCGGCCAGCGCGACCGGACCGCGCTCCAGGGCGAAACCCTCCTGCAGCTCCCGGCCACCTGCCAGCCCGTGGAAGCTACCCTCCAGCGCCCCCGCGGGGGGTGACTCCAACAGGGCCACGACGGGCTGCACGGCGAAACCGCCTTCGGCGGGCAGGATGCGCGTCATGCCCCCTCCTTCCAGGTGAAGCGCCACGTGTTCAACCGCCGGCCGGGAAAGAGCCGCCAGGAAGTCGCCCGCCGCAAGCTCCGGGGCCATCCTGGCCGGCACGGCCATGGCGGCCCCTCCGGTCGCCCGGCAAAGGCGCCGCAAGGCCGCAGATGGCTGGTGCGCGCCGATCTGCAACGCCAGAACCCGCACTTCCTTCTCCACCGCCTCCTCCAGCGCAGCGCCGGCCGGCCCGGAGGCCCGGCCCCGCCCCGTCACGTAGAGAAGCGTTCTGCCGCCTTCGGGAAGGGCCGACAACCCCAGGGCATTCTCCACAAAACTCCCCGCCTTGCCCGGCGGTCCCGCCTGCAGCTTCCAGAGCCCGGCCAGCATCGCTTCCACCCGTGCCGGCGTATGGCGAGACATGGGGCTCTGCTCCACCTTCAGGGACCCGTCGTAGGCCGCCAGAGCCGTCCGGGACCCCACGGGCAGCGCACCGAGAATCCTCTCCATCACCTCCTGCGCGTGGCACCGCCCCCCGGGGCCGAAATCCGCGGTGGCGTCGAAGGCCACCAGCAACCGTGTCTCGTTGGTCAGCCATCGGTGCTTCCACCGGGGCAGCCGCCAGCCCAGCAGCAATCCGCCGCTCAACTCCAGGGCGTCCACGGCGTGGGCACGCGCGGGAACGAACTCGAACACCATCGGTTCGCAGGCCCCGGCCTCCGTCTCCGAATACTCCCACGAGACCTGCTCCTGCCCGCGGGCTGAAAGCCCGGCCAGGGGACATGAGACGGTCCGGAATCCGCCCGTGGTGGAGGCGTCCATCCGCACCCTCAGACGACGCACCGCGTCGCTCCAGACGCGGGGGTTGACCCCGAGCGCCCCGCGACCATCCCGGTAGCGCAGGGCGCAGACGGCCGCCGTCCGCACCTCGGCCTCCTCGCCCGGCGCAACGGCCACCGAAGCAGACGCAACCGCCAGGGGCACCGGCAGCATCAGGTCTCCGGCCGAAAGCTCCCCCTTCCAGGACTTTTCCCCCTCGTTGCGCAGCACGGCCCGCACGTCCAGCAGGGCGAGAGGACCGCGGACGGTGATGTCGAGATCGAGGGCCGCTGGCGTAACATGAGACGGCAGAGTCCCCTGCTCCGGACCGACGGGCAGGGCGGCAAGCTGGCGGGCCGTGAGACGCCCCCCGGCGGCATCCGGGAATTTGCGCAGCCACAGCACGGCGGCCGGCCCCGAAACGGGCCGCATGGGCCCGCAGACGGCCCCGTCAACCAGCATGACGCACCGGCCGGGCGCCAGCATCTGCGCCTCCTCCCCGAGCGCGAGCCGCGCCTCCCCCCCCAGGCAGGCCACCCGCATCCGGCCGACGGAAGTCGTCACCACCAGTCGAGCCCGGGTGCACCGAACGGTCCCCTGCCGGCTGACCAGCCGCAGGGGCTCGTTCTCAGGACGATCGGCGTCCACGCACAGGCGGCCGAAGACGGGCTCCGCCATCCCCCGTTCGCCCAACCCCAACGCCGAGCCGGAGTCCAGGGACCACGTTGCGCCCTCCGTGCTGATCCGCGCCAGGCCCTCCTCTCCCGTGCGGATGGTCGTCCCGGGCCAGAGCGGCCGCTTTGCGTGGACGCGCTGCCAGGTCTCGCTGCCGGCGACGCGGCACCGCACCTCCCCGATCATCTCGGTGACGGTTGCCACCGGTTCCACGGGCTCTCCAGCCCGCGGCAGCAGCACCAGCGCCGCAGCCATGATGCCCACCACCAGCAGCATCACCGCCGTGAACACCACCGTCTTGTAGAGCAGCGACCTCTCCGGGTCGGGCCGCGCCGCCACCAGCGCCGGATCGGGTCCGGCCCCCAGCGCCTCCTCCACCCGCTGCCGCAGGGACTCCACCACGGGCTCCGGGGGGGAGACCGGCCCCAGTTCCTTCATGCCCTCCCGGACAGCCCGGTACTTTTCCAGGGCTTCGCGGCAGCGGGAACATGACCGCAGGTGAACGGCCAGTTCGTCGGCCCGGAGTTCCGAGCCGAGGAGACGCTCCACCATCGCGCGCCGGGCCGCCCTACAGTTCATCGCGCTCCTCCGTCGCCCCCAGGGACGTGGACCTGGACATTGCGCGATACGCCTTCTCCAGCAACGCGAGCGTCCGTTTGCCGGTGAAATTGCACGCCTTCGCGGTCTCTTGCAAGGAAAGCCCTGCCACGGTGGCCAGCAGAAACGGCTGCCGCATGGCGCGCTGCATGTCCACCACCCTGTAGAATACCTCGGCGGGTCCGGACGAGGGAGCGCGCCGCTTCAGATCGCTGATCAGATGGCTGAGTCCCATCGGCTCCGGGTGCGTCGGCGGCAGGGCGTTCTGCGTTGCCACGGCGTAGAGCCACACCTTGAACGAGCCGAATCCCTCCCACGGATACCTGTGCCGGGCCACGATCTCCCAGACGTTCAGCAGGTGCCGGGCCGCCTCCTGCTGATCCCCCGTGCTGAGCAGCAGGTACCAGAACAGCTCGTCGGTGTAGCGGCCCATCAGGGCCTCCAGCGCCGCATCGTCCCCCCCGACAAAGGACCGCCACAGCTCCTCGTCGCTCTGGCCGGCGGCCCCCTGTATGGACCGTTGCTCCGTCACGTCGAGCTCCTTCCAGGCGGTCTACCGTCAGTACATTGCGCGCCGCCGCTCACGCAGCGCTTTGCCATTTTACCGCGCCGCACGGGCGGGCTGTCAAAGGTGACACAAACGGTGAAACGCACGGAGCTTCCTGGTAAACTGTTGGCGAAGCCATTGAGATGCCGGAGATCGCCATGCGTGTGGGAATCGGCTATGACATCCACAGGTTCGGGACGGAGCCGCCCCTGGTTCTTGGGGGACTCACTTTCGCGGCGGAACCGCGGCTGATCGGCCACAGCGACGGCGACGCCCTCTTCCACGCGGTTGCCGACGCCGTGCTCGGCGCCGCCGCGCTGGGGGACATCGGCCAGCATTTCCCCGACACGGACGACCGGTGGGAGGACGCGGACAGCGCCGCCATTCTGGCCGAGGCGCTTCGCCTGGTCCGCGAGGCGCGAGGGCTGGCCCCGGTCAACGTGGACGTCAACGTCATCACCGAAAGGCCCCGCCTGGGAGAACGCAAGCAGGCGATCCGGCAGCGGCTGGCGCGCGTCCTGGGCATCCCGGACCACAGGGTGAGCGTCAAGGCGCGCACCGCAGAGGGGCTGGGGCCGGTGGGAGGCGGGGAAGCCCTGGAGGTTCAGGCCGTGGTGTTGCTGGACTGACGGCCCCGCCCCGCCGATGTCCTTGACAGGCGTCCCTCGCGCCGTAAACATGCTACGCGTCACGGGACGCCGCCCATTCAGGTTCTACTCCGCCGGAGGCACAGATGCCATGAAGATACTGGTCACAGGGGCGGACCGCCCCCTCGGCGCGGCCGCTGCCAGACACCTGGCCGGGGGACACCAACTGCGCCTGACGGGCTACTCCGGAGCCGCGCCGGGCGGGGGGGTCGCGGCGCAGTACCGGCAAGAGGACCTGCGCCGCCCGGAGGCGGCCGAGGCGCTGGTCCGAGAGATGGATGCAATCCTGCACTTCGCCGAGTTCAACCCGAAGCCCCTCACCGGTCCGAACGCCGCGCACGAGTTGCTGACCCGCGCCACGCTGAGCACCTATCTGCTCTGTCGGGCGGCCAGGGACGTCGGCGTCTCCCGCATCATCGTGGCGGGAAGGCTCAGCGTGTTCGACAGCTACCCGGAGTCTTACCTTGTCGATGAGCAGTGGAAGCCCCGCCCTGCCCCCCGCGCGGCCGACCTGGCGCCCTACCTGTGCGAGCAGGTCGTCCGGGAGTTCCCCCGCGAGGGCGGCATAACGGGCCTCTGCCTGCGGTTCCGCCCCATCGGGGACGATCCCGAGCAGAACACCCGCCTGGAAGATGCCCTGCAGGCAATCGACAGGGCGCTGGAACTCGACCTGGGATCGCCCGGTTACCGCTGGCACGTCTTCCACATCGCTTCGTCGCCGCGGTTCCTCTCGCGGCAGGCGCAACTGATTCTCGGATTCCAGCCCCAGGGAGTCGAATGATGCCCCCGATAGAAGAAGGAACGGTATGCGTTTTGGGAGCCGGCGGCCCCGTGGGCGCGGTCATCGCGCCCGTGCTGGGCAAGCACTACACGCTACGGCTCACCGACATCGTCGGCGTCTCCGAGGCCATAGAGCGGGGCGGCGACCCCGTCTGGCCGGCCTGGAAAGAGGCGCCCGAGCCACCGCACGAGTGGCGGATAGTGGACGTGACGGACTACGAGCAGGTGCACGATGCTCTCGATGGCTGCGATGCCGCGGTGAATCTGGTGGTGAACCGGTCTGAACCCGCACTGGCTTTCAGCCTCAACGTCGGGGGGGCCTTCAACATCATGAAGGCTGCCGTTGCGCGGGGGCTGAAGCGCGTTGTTCACACCGGCGTACAGGGGAGAACCCAGGGCTACGAGGGGGACTGCCGGTACGAGTTCGGAATCCCCGAGGACACCCCCTACCGGCCGGGCACGGGGCTTTACAGCCACAGCAAGTATATGGGCTACCACGTGGTCAACGCCTTCGCGGAGCACCGGGAGCTCGACGTGCTGACGCTGCTTCTGTCCAGGCTGCGGCCGGCCGAACGCTACGACGGGCGCGACGACGACGTGGTGCAATGTTTCTCCGTCTCGTGGCCCGATCTCGCGCGGGCCTACCTCTGCGCGCTGCGGGCGCCCCAAATGCCCCACCCGAACGAGATGTTCAACATCTGTGCTCCCCTGCCCATGGACAAATTCCGATGCGAGAAAGCCGAGAAGCTGCTGGGATGGCAGGCGCAGGACCATTTCGAGCGCTTCTACAGCCGGGGGGCGCGGGCGGAAGAGCTCTGGGGCGGCCTCTGATCGCCCCGGAACCGGCATCACAAGCATGAGGTCCATGATACAGAAACGGATGCGAGCCATGAAGCTCCCGGGCCGCGATTCAAGACCCTGGCCACAGCCCTGCAGGATATGTACCTGAGCAACGATATCGAACCCCGGTGAAACGGCCTCCCCGCATCCGGAATGCAGTATTGGGAGGGCCGGCCCAGTTCCGGCAGGTGGAGCCGGCATCGGGATCGATGAGCAGACCCAACCGCTGTGAGGTCCCCCAGGTGCGCCTTGCTTCCAGGCTGCCACTTACTCGGCGGCAGTGGATTCGGCGGCTTTCTCCAGTGTGTCGATCATATACCGGCGTCCTGTCTCGCGCACAATTTCCAGGGGCGTTTTACCCTCTTCGTCCTCGGCGTGGGGATCGGCCCCGTGCTTGAGAAGGAGCCTCACGTGCTCCGCGCTTTTGATGATGGCCGTCAGAATTCTCACCAACTGGTCCGCCTCATCGGTCAGATGCTCCAGGCCGTCCTGCGACGCGGAGCCCGTCGCGCGGTGCAGACGGAGCCAGTAGAGCGTCTCCCGTGCTTCCTTTCGTGCTATGGCGTACTTGCAGATGAAGTCGGCACGGCTCTGCCCGCCCCGGGCTTCCTCCACGTTCGCGCCGGTCGAGACGCCGGAACGCAGCAACTGGCGCCCCAGCGTCCGCCATACACCGGACGCCTTTTCCAGGCGTTTGCATAGATCCACGACATCAACCGCAAACTCGAAAGTGCGTCGGCAGATATCGCGTGCGCCCGTGCCGTTGTCACTTCGTCCTTCGCCTTTCATACTTCGCCCTTCCGCCCCGTGCCATTACCATGCGCCATTATCCACACGAGAGCGGCAAAGTCAAGCATTGGTCTTGCGGCCATGGGTTGCCACGACCGGGGCGGCGACGCCGTCGTCCTTGTAGGCGGTCGTCACGTCCCCGGAGTCGGGATAGGTGGTCTTGGAGACCTTCCCGGGGTGTTTGGCCGCCCCGTAGTAATACTCGGTGTCCTGGTGGTTCTGGGCGTCCTCCCACGCCTCGATCACGTCGCAGAAGACCTCCTCCACCCCGTCCCACTGGTCGTATTTCCAGGTGGTCTTGATCTGAAACCGGCCCACCGGCAAATGTGTTATAGGGCTATGCACTTTACTCTTGTGCATACTGCATGTAGTATGGCCCCTCCATG
>CAZNGS010000040.1:0-39132 GCA_964572825.1 uncultured candidatus Brocadiaceae bacterium | reverse complement strand
CCCATGACCTCGTCCTTACCAAGGACGCGCTCTACCACTGAGCTACAGCAGCTTTAACGCACCTGACCACGAGCGCCCTCTTCCGCTGCTGAAATGTGACGGGAATCCGTCAGCGTACATGAATTGAAAGCCGCCGCGACCAGCGAGTGGGATGTAGGCGCACCTCGGATTAACGCGATGATAGCGTACCCGGTTTTTTAAGTCAAGGAAAAACGAACGCGAATTTCACCACTTCCCCGGCCGCTCCGCTCACCCGCCGGTTCTCCTGCACGTCGCCGGGCCCCGCTTCAGCAGCTCCACGTCCTCCCGCAGCATGCCGGGATTATCCTTTGGGAAAACGCCCACGCAGACCGCGTCCCCCGTCCGCAGGTTCTCCGCAACGACCCGAAGGGCCTGTCGCGGATCGTTGCGCCCGGCGGCCATCACCTTGTAGTGGATGGCCGGCCGGGTAAGCTCCCGGATCAGGTCCGTCATGGCCCGCCGGTCCTGCTGCCGGTACTTCTCACCGGTCTGGGATCGATGCGCCGCGTCTTTCCTGCGCGAGGCGGGGTTGTAGTAGGAGCACATGTAGAAGTCGACGTCCAGGTTCTCCTCCGCCCAGCGGATGGTCTGCGGCAGATGGCCGGCCAGACCCACCCGAATGCCTTGCTCCCGAGCGTGCTGAACGGGCGCCTTCAACTCCTCGGCCCGGCCGTTCACCATCAGGTGGTCGGCGTAGCCCCCGTGGATGTAGCACGCGGCGGCTCCTGCCCGGAGGGCCCGGTCGATGGTCGGCTCGGGGGGACCCAGCTCCGGACAGGTCTGGGCGAACCATTGCAGCGTCCCGCCCTCGTCCCAGTACTCCATCAATATCCGGATCAGATGCCGATCACCGCGACCGAGCACGGTATTGATGCCCAGCTCCTCGGCCTCCCACATGACGTCCTTGATCCGGGCGCAGGTGAAGTAGTGGACCATCTCCGCGTCGCGGTCGGGGCCCTGGTGGGAGAAGCCGCTGAAGGGATTGCTGCCCAGGATGAAGCGGCTGACCTGCCGGCCGGCGATTTCCACGGTCTCCATGCTGCGCGCCTCCTCACATGTTATCCACGACGGCCCGGCCGAACTCGGAGCACTTCACCAGGGTGGCCCCTTCCATCTGGCGCTCCAGGTCGTAGGTCACCGTTTTCTGCGCCACCGCGCCCTTGATGCCCCGCAGGATGCTGTCCGCCGCCTCGGTCCACCCCATGTAGTCCAGCATCATGCGGGCGCTCAGGATCAGGCTGCCGGGGTTGACCTTGTCCATGCCGGTGTACCTGGGAGCGGTGCCGTGCGTGGCCTCGAACAGCGCAATGCCGTCCCCGATGTTGGCTCCGGGGGCTATCCCTATCCCGCCCACCTGGGCCGCGACCGCGTCGGAGATGTAGTCGCCGTTCAGGTTGGGGGTCACCAGGATGTCGTACTCGTCCGGCCGCAGCAGCACCTGCTGGAACATGGCGTCCGCAATGCGGTCCTTGATGAGGATTCTGCCCTCGGGAACCCGGCCGTTGTGCCGATCCCACACCTCCTGCTCGGCGATGGTCTGTTCGGGGAACTCCTCGGCGGCGAGCTCGTAGCCCCAGTCCTTGAACGCACCCTCGGTGTATTTCATGATGTTGCCCTTGTGCATCAACGTGATGCTGCGCCGGCCGTGTTCGAGGGCGTGGAGGATGGCCATGCGCATCAGACGGCGGGTGCCGCGGCGACTGATGGGCTTGATGCCGATCCCCGCGTCGGGCGGCACGGGGCTGCCGAGCTGTTCCGCCAGGAAGGCCGCCAGCTTCTGCGCCTCCGCGCTGCCGCACTGGAACTCGATGCCCGCGTAGACGTCCTCGGTGTTCTCCCGGAACACGACCACGTCCAGCTTCTCGGGTTCCTTGACCGGGCAGGGCACGCCGGCCACCCAGAACACGGGCCGCACGCAGGCGTAGAGGTCCAGGGTCTGCCGCAGGGTCACGTTGGCGCTGCGAAAGCCCTCCCCCACCGGGGTGGTGAGGGGTCCCTTGATGGCGACGCGGAACCGCCGGATGGCCTCGAAGGTCTCCTCGGGGATCCATTCGTCGAAGAGCTCGATGGACCTGTCGCCGGCGTATATCTGCACCCAGCAGATGCGCCGGTCCGGGCCGTAGGCCTTTTCCACGGCGGCGTCGGTGACCAGCCGGGTGGCGCGCCAGATGTCGGGACCGATGCCGTCGCCCTCGATGAACGGAATCACGGGATGGTCGGGCACTGTCAGCGCGCCGTCCCGGTATTCGATGAGTTCACCGCCGGGCGGGATGCGCGGCTTTTTCGTGGGTTGTTCGGTCATGACGGCTGGCAACCTCGCTTATGGAATCACGGTTGCCGGGCTGCGGCTATGCGCCGGGGGCGATGATGTTCAGCCTGCCTCCGGCCAGCAGTATGTCTATCTCTTCAGGGGATAGTTCGATCCGCACCCCGAATTCGAGGTCCCGGGTGGCGTCTCGCACGGTGAGGGAACCCTCCGGCAGTCCCCCCCGCACCGCCGGGATGGTCAGGGCGTCCCCCTGTCGCACCCGCTCGTAGTCGGCCTCGTCCGTGAAGATCAGAGGCAGTATTCCGAAGTTCACCAGATTCGCCTTATGTATGCGGGCGAAACTCAGGGCGATGACCGCCTTCAGGCCCAGATACATCGGCGCCAGTGCGGCGTGCTCCCGGCTGGAGCCCTGTCCGTAGTTCTCCCCCGCGACCACGAAGCCCCCGCCCTTCTCCTTCGCGCGCCGGGCGAAGTCGGAGTCCACCGGCTCGAAGACGTGTTCGCTGAGCGCCGGGATGTTCGAGCGCAAAGGCAGTATCTCGCTCCCGGCGGGCATGATGTGATCGGTGGTGATGTTGTCCCCCACCTTCAGCAGAACCTCCCCCGTTAACTCTGCGCCCAGGCGCTCCCGACGGGGGATGGGTTTGATGTTGGGTCCGCGCTCGATGTGGACCCCCGTCCCGTCCTCGGGGGGATAGATGATGCCCGTGTCGTCGATAAGGAACCGGTTCGGCATTTCCACCCGGGGCATTTCACCCAACTCGCACGGATCGGTGATGCGGCCGGTGAGCGCGGCGGCTACGGCCGTGGCCGGGCTGCACAGGTAGCATCGCGCGTCCGCCGCGCCCGTGCGCCCCTCGAAGTTCCGGTTGAAGGTGCGGAGCGTCACCCCGCCGCTGGGAGGGGACTGTCCCATGCCGATGCACGGTCCGCACGCGACCTCCAATACCCGTGCCCCCGCGCTGAGCATGGCCGCCAGGCTGCCGCTCTCGGAGATCATCTTCAACACCTGCCGGGAGCCGGGGGAGATGGTCAGGCTGGTGTCGGCATGGACGTGCCTGCCCGCCAGCAAGGCGCCGGTCAGCGCCAGGTCGGCGTAGGAGGAGTTGGTGCAGCTCCCGATGCATACCTGGTCCACGGGCCTGCCGGCATCCTCGCGCACGGGAACGACGTTGCCCGGGCTGTGCGGGCGGGCGATGAGCGGTTCGAGTTCGGACAGGTCCAGTTCGATCGTCTCGGCGTATTCCGCGTCCGCATCGGCGCTCAGGGGGCGCAAGCCTTCCGGCCGTCCCTGCCCCTCCAGCCACCGGGCGGTCTGCTCGTCCGAGGGAAAGATGCTGCTGGTCGCTCCCAGTTCGGTGCCCATGTTGGCAATGGTCGCCCGCTCCGGCACCGAAAGGGCCGCCGCGCCGGGGCCGCCGTACTCGAAGACCTTTCCCACGCCGCCCTTGACGTCCAGTCGGCGCAACATCTCCAGTATCACGTCCTTGGCCGTCACCCACTCGCGCAGCCGGCCGGTCAGCACCACGCGCACCACCGACGGGGCCGTCAGCGCGAAGGGCATACCTGCCATGGCACAGGCAACGTCCTGCCCCCCGGCCCCTATGGCCAGCATGCCCAGTCCGCCGCAGGTGGGCGTGTGGCTGTCACTGCCCAGCAGTGTCTTGCCGGGGGCGCCGAAGCGCTCCAGGTGAACCTGGTGGCAGATGCCGTTGCCCGGCCGGCTGAACACGATGCCGTAGCGGGCGGCCACGGACTGCAGGTATCGGTGATCGTCGGCGTTGGCCGGGCCGCACTGCAGAGTGTTGTGATCCACGTAGCTGACCGAGAGTTCGGTGCGGACGCGGTCCACGCCCATGACTTCGAACTGCAGGTATGCCGCCGTGCCCGTGGAATCCTGGGTGAGGGTCTGGTCGATTTTCAACCCAATCGGCTCGCCCGGCCGGGGGGCTCCCTCGGCCAGGTGCTCCTTGATGATCTTGTAGGTCAGGCTATCGCCCATCGTTTTCCTCTCTGCGGGTGCCTGCACGGGCCGCACCGGTTCCTCCCGGTCCGGCGAGCGGCACGACCTGTCCCAAAACCGGCAGATCGTGAAAGGGATCGTCCTCTCGCAATCTCGGCTCTGCACGGACGTCAGTGCAGCCCGGTGGAGCCGAAACCGCCGAACTGGCGCTCGGTTTGTCCAAGCTCCTCCACCTCGACCACGTCGGCGCGGCACGTGCGCGCCACGACCATCTGGGCGATCCGCATGCCTCGCTCGACCACGAACGGTTCCTCTGCCAGATTGGCCAGGATGACGCCGACCTCGGCGCGGTAGTCGCTGTCAATCGTGCCGGGACTGTTCAGCACGGTCACCCTGCTTTTCAGCGCCAGCCCGCTGCGGGGCCTGACCTGTGCCTCGTAACCGGCCGGCAGGGCAATGTGAATCCCCGTCGGCACCAGCCTCACCTGGCCCGGCAGGATCGTCAGCCCCTCCTCACCGACCGCGGCGCGCAGGTCCATGCCGCTGGCGCCGGGGCTCATGTAGCGGGGCACGGGCAGGTCTTCGCATCCTGCTTTTCGGAGGACCAGAAGCCTGACACCATCCCCGGAGTTATCTTCGCACATGCGGGCTCTCTCTCCGCGTTGGGAATCAACGATACCGCCAGCGCCCCGTTCCCCGAAAGCGGGCGAAGCGTGCCTGACCACTGCGTTGGGTCCGGCAGGCAAGCGCGCGGCCGGCAAGCGGCGCCCACTCTTGAAGGTGGGCAGCAGCGTCAGCCGCCGTCCGGCCCCCCTTCGGTCAGGGCGTGGAGGCGTTCCACGATCTGCGCCACGGGGGCAAGATGGCCCATGGCCCTCTTGCCGCTGGCCAGTCTGCCCTCCACGGGTTCGACGAAATGCACATCCTCCAGCCCGCGCAGGTAACCGCAGTTACGCCGCACCGCCGGGCTGGCCCACATCCGGTCGTTCATGGCGGGCGCCACAAGCTTTGGGCAGTCACAGGCCATCCAGGTGCAGGTCAGGGCATCGTCTGCTATGCCGTTGGCCGCCTTGCCGATGAAATTGGCCGTGGCGGGGACGACAGCCAGAACCTCGGCCCACTCGGCCAGCTCGATATGCTCCAGCCCCACCTGGTGCTGCTCGACAAACAAGCGGGTGACCACCCGCCGGCCGGAGAGGGACCGAAAGGTGCTCGGGCCCACCAGGTGACAGGCAGCCCGCGTCATCACCACACGGACGGCGTGCCCCCGGTCCATCAGGCCGCGCAGCACGGAGGCGGCCTTGTAGGCGGCAATGCTGCCGGTCACGCCAAGCACGATGTGGCCGCCGGCGGATTGGCTCATCCCATGCGGTCCTTAAAGCGTTGAGTGAAGGAGGCTTTACTCTTCCTGTTCGGATTCTTCCTTTCGCTCTTCGCCGGGCAGGAGCAGCCGTATGCGCCCCTGTTCGATTTCGTCCAGGATGTAGCGGAAAAGCTCGTCCAGGTTACGCACCCTGGGCATGAAGGCGCCGCCGCCCCGCACGTATTCTCGGGCCTGTTTCTGCACCAGGGCGGTGAGCCTGAACCGGCCGCCCACCTTCTTGCTCAGTTCCTCGATGCGCCCTTCCTCGGTGCTGCTCATGCGGCTACCTCTTCGACTGATGAGAACCGTTGTCGTTGCCATTGCACGGACACCTTTGAGCCAGGATTCGAGCGACCTGATCGACGGCTTCCTCGAGGTCGTCGTTCACCACCACGAAATCGTAATACTCTGCGTACGCCATCTCCTCACGAGCCCTTTCCAGTCGCCGCTCCACCGTGGCGGCATCGTCGCGGCCCCTGTGCGCGAGCCGTCGGCGCAGCTCATGCTCCGAAGGTGGCGCCAGGAAGATCAACGTCACCTCCGGCCACCTGCGCTTTATCTGCAGGCCACCGTCCACGTCGATGGTCAGCAGCACCGGCAGTCCCGACTCAGCGGCACGGTTGACGGACCGAACGGGGGTTCCGTAGTAATGACCTACGTACCGGGTGTGCTCGATCAGGCGGCCCTCCTCGATCCATTGTTCGAACCGCTCCGCACTGACGAAGTGATAATCCACCCCGTCGCGTTCCCCCGGCCTGGGGTCGCGGGTGGTTGCGGTTACCGCCCGGACCGCCCGTCCCCGCCCGCACAGCCGTTTTGCCACGGTGTTCTTGCCCACTCCGCTCGGGCCGGAGAGCACGAACACCTGGTCCGGCCTGGCCAGGTCCCGGGCGCTGGACTGGTCGGTCATCTCGGGGCATCATTCCACGTTGGAGACCTGTTCGCGCAGCCGATCGATGGCGGATTTCAGTTCGATCATCTCGCCCACGTCCTCGCCCGCCGGGGCCTTCGAGGCGATGGTATTGGCCTCCCGCAACATCTCCTGGCCGATGAACTCCATCTTGCGTCCCACGGGCTCCTCTGCCTCCCGCAGACCGGCACGGAACTGTTCCAGATGGCTGCGCAGCCTCGTTATCTCTTCGCTGACGTCCGAGCGGTCCGCGTAAACGGCCGCCTCCCGCGCCAGGACCGCTTCGTCAACCGCGACTTCCGCATCCTCCAGCAGTGCATCGATTCGCTTCCGCAGCCGGTCCCGATACTGCTCCACGAAGCCCTGCTGAAGCTCCTCCATACCCGCCACCAACTCCTCTATTGTCTCGCACAACTCACCGAGCTGACGCGCCAGGTTTCTGCCTTCCGCACGCCGCATCCCCACCAGCCGATCGACGGCGGTCTCGGTGACCGCGACCACGTCCTCCCAGAGCGCATCGCGCAGCTCCGTCTCCGTTTCGACGTCCCTGATGGCTTCCGGCAGCCTCAGCAGGTTCGCCAGATCAATCTGCACGGGGACGTCTTCCTCGGCGGCTACTTGCTTGAGCCCGCGCAGGTATCCCCGGAGCCGCTCCGTATTGAGCAGGGCCGGGCTCTCGCCGGCACGACTCTCGCAGGAGACGGACAGGTACACCTGGCCCCGGTGCAGTTTGTTCTCTATCAGTTTCTGAAGTTCGCTTTCCTTGAGTCGGAAAGACTCCGGCAGCCGAAACGAGACGTGGAGGTCCTTGCGGTTCACTGACCGGACCTCGACCCGCAGCAGCCATTGGCCGGTCGCCTTCTCGGCCGTCCCGAAGCCCGTCATGCTCCGGATCATGCTACTGTTCCTCCGGTGGGCTGCCCTGCTCCGGAGCGCTCTCCGGGGCCGGAGGGCTCTCGGGCTCGTCCGCCCCGCCTTCCGCCGGCGGCTGCATTCCCCCGCGCTCCGCGCCGGGTTCGCCCGCCTCGGGTTCTTCGGCCGGGGCCTCGACGCGGGGGGTTTCTTCCGCCAGCCCGCTGCTGCGGGCGGCGGGGCCACCCATGCGCGCCAGTAACACGCCCAGAAAAATGAACAGCGCCAGCATCACGTAAGTAGCTTTGGCAATGGGCGTGGCCGAGTGGACACCCAGCAGGGAATCCCCGCCCAGGCCGCCCAGGCTCGAGGCCAGACCGCCGCCGCGACCGCTCTGGATCAGGATGGCCAGCATGGAGACCGCGCCCACCAGCAGGAGATACACCACCAGCAGCGTGCGCCATCCCAGTATGAAAAAAACCAGGCCAACCACAAAGAAGGCCGAGATTACCAGCGCCTTCTTGATCACACCGCGCAGTTCTTCAGGGTCCATGGGAGGTGAGGTTCCGATAGATTAGCTCAAATCGACGGCCACCTGGATGATGGGAACGAACGTCTCCGCGCTCAGGCTGGCCCCGCCCACCAGGGCGCCGTCCACGTTGGGCATGCTCATCAGGTCCGCCGCGTTGTGCGGCTTGACGCTGCCGCCGTATTGAATGACGGTGCTCTCGGCGACATCCGAGTCGTAGAGCTCGGCCAATTGCCCGCGCAGCAACGCGTGAACCTGCTCGGCCTGCTCCGGCGTGGCGTTCTGGCCCGTGCCGATAGCCCACACGGGCTCATAGGCGATGGTTATTCTGCCCATCTGCTCGGGTGAGACGCCGTCCAGCCCCGCCTCCAGTTGGCCGGAGACGACTTTTTCGGTCTCGCCCGCTTCGCGCTGCTCCAGTTTCTCGCCCAGGCACAGGATGGGCTCCAGGCCGCACTCGAGGGCCTGGCGGACCTTTTTATTGATCAAATCGTCGGATTCGCCCATGACGTGACGGCGCTCGCAGTGGCCCAGGATGACGTAGCGGCATCCCACGTCCAGCAGCATCGGCGCGGCGGTCTCCCCGGTGAAAGCGCCCTCCACCTCGGCATACATGTTCTGGGCGCCCACGTCTATGTTGCTGCTCTGCAGCACCTGAACGACGGAGCTCAGGTACACGAAGGGGGGACAGACGGCCATGCGAACCGCCTCTATCCCGCCGGCCTGCTTGTTGAGCTCCTGGACCAGCTCGCGGCTCTTGCGCCCGTCCAGGTTCATCTTCCAGTTTCCGGCAACGAACAGTTGTCTCATGGGTCTTCAGCCCCTGGCAGAAGCGTGAACTCAGACTCTCAAACCCGGTCGCGCGGGAACGCCCCCAGCACCTTGAAGGAGACGCACTCTTCCTGCATCTGCTCCAGCGCGCGCCGGGTCTTCGCGTCCTCGGGATGTCCCAGAAAATCGATGAAGAAGTAATACTGCCACGCCGCTTCCGGCGACGGGAATGACTCGATCTTCGTCATGTTGATGCCGTGCTCCTTGAACGGGGCCAGCAGGTCATGCAGCGCGCCCACCTTGTCCCTGACGCTGCACAACAGGGCCGTCTTGTCGTCCCCCGTGGGCTGGCTGGCATGCTTGCCCAGCACGAAGAACCGCGTCATGTTATGTGAGTAGTCCTCGATGTGCTCGAAAAGCACGTTCAGCCCGTGCACCGCGGCAAGGCTGGCGCTGCCGATGGCGGCGGCCCCCTCCTCCTCGGCCGCCATCCGGGCGGCGACGCTGGTGCTGGCCACCTCGTGCAGTTCGCAGTCGGGCATGTGCGTCTGCAGCCACCGGCGGGTCTGGGCGAAGACCTGCCCCCGGCTGTAGACGCGCTCAACCGCCTCCGGGTCGCAACGGGCCATCAGGGCATGGTGGATCTCGTAGGCGATCTCCGCGCAGACCTTGAGGGGGCTGCTCAGGAAACGGGTCAGCGTCTCGTGGATGCCGCCGCCGGTGGAGTTCTCCACGGGCACCACGCCGTAGTCGGCGCGCCTCTTCTCCACCTCGCCGAACACCTCGTCGATGGTGGCTGCCGGCAGGTAGTGCACCGAATCGCCGAAGTTCTGCCGGGCGGCGCCGTGGGTGAACGTGCCCTCCGGGCCGAGATACGCCACGGTCACGGGCTTCTCCAGCGTGAGGCACCCGCTTATGATCTCCCGGTAGACCGCCATCATCACGTCGTCGGACAGGGGACCCTGGTTCAGCTCCGCCACGTGGTCGTAGACGGCGCGTTCCCGGGACGGCACGTACACATCGCTGTGGCTTTCGGACTTCAGCTCGCCCACCTGCCGGGCTACCCGGGCCCGCTCGTTGATGAGCCGCACAATCTCGGCGTCCAGTTCATCTATCGTTTTGCGCAGTTCGTCGAGGCCCATAGAAAACGGTTCCGACACAGGAAGGGAACAAGATGTCCGGCGCGAAGACACACACGCACAGCCGACGGGCAAACGCATGTGGTTTCAGTGTATGGGATTGTATTTCACCTGTCAACTGGCGCAGGTCGTCGATGCTGTCAAGAGTTCGGTGTAAAAACGATCGGGGCGTTCTGGCGAGCCGTTCGCCCGTAGCCCCGGCGTTGCAGTTTCCGCCAGACCAGGTAAGTGGTCCTCTCCAGACTTTGTGCATTGGGACAGATGCCGACCTGCCGAATCTTCCTGTTGAACTCCCGGGTCACCCGTTCGATGGGATTGGTGGTCCCCAGGTGCTCCCACCATTGGGGCGGCTGGTTCAGATAGGTAAGGGTGTCCTCGAACTCGCAGGCAAAGCACCGCACCGCTTCCGGTTCGACCTCTTCCCGGCGCTCCTTGCAGGCGGCCAGGCGGCGCAGGGCCTGACGCCGGGTGGTGAGGCCCTCGTAGGTCGAGTGCGCCTCCGAGAGGATCTCATCGCGTAAATCAGAGTTTTCGAGGTGGCCGGCGATGTTCTGGACCTTGTGGAAAGTGCACAACTGCTTGGGCACTCTGGGGTGGACCATGCACAAGGCGGCTCGCAGGCCACCCATGTGGTGCGCATTTCGTCGACCTGGGGGCAGGGTCTCTGGCAGGCGGCGATGGTGCGGGGGCGGAAGGGCACCTCGGAACCCCTCATGCGGGGCAGCCGGACCCGCAGAGAGCCGCAGGTGGTCTCCAGCTGGCGGCGGCCGTAACCGTTTCTGTATCCCTTTCGGTGCCGTGATCTCTTGTAACGTCCGCAGCCGAGGAACTGGTCTCTTGTGCACTCCTAATATGTTATAGTCGTAGCATTGGAAGGTTGGCTGTAGCGGAGGTCGCGGCGGATTGGGCCGGCGGTATCTCCTCGAGAGTCCGACACCTGCCCCCGCATGACTCCGTGGAGCGAAGGCTTGAATCGGTCTGCGGGCACTGCTATGATCCAGTGTGGTGCTTTTTCACGATGCGGGAGATCGTTCGCAAGGGCGGTTCGCCAGGAACGCACCCCCATGCGCCCGCCTTCACGGCATCTGCGGAGACCGAGGTTATGAGCGAAGACGGCCCTGCCGGCCGGCCGGCCACGACCCTTGACGCTGATGGCGATATCGAAACGGTCGAGGCGCTCAGCGCGGCTTACCGCAGGATGACCGACCAGCTCGGCCGCGTCATCGTGGGGCAGAGGAAGGTCATTGAACAGGTCCTGACCACCCTGTTCTGCCGCGGTCACGCGCTTCTGGTGGGCGTGCCGGGCCTTGCGAAGACCCTGCTGGTGCGAACGCTGTCTGAGCTGCTCGACCTGAGCTTCAGCCGCATCCAGTTCACCCCCGACCTGATGCCCTCCGACATCACGGGCACGGACGTCCTGGAGGAGGACCGGACCACGGGGAAGAGGTTCTTCCGTTTTGTGCGGGGGCCGCTGTTCGCCAACATGGTGCTGGCAGACGAGATCAACCGGACTCCGCCCAAGACTCAGGCGGCTCTCCTGCAGGCCATGCAGGAGAGGGAGGTGACCGTGGGCGAGACCACCCATAGCCTGCCGGCGCCCTTCCTGGTGCTGGCGACACAGAACCCGATAGAGCAGGAGGGAACCTATCCCCTGCCCGAGGCCCAGCTCGACCGGTTTATGCTCAAGATCATGGTGGACTACCCCGACGCCGGGGAAGAGCTGGAGATCATGAAGCAGATCACGGGCATGTTCGAGGCCCATCTGGAGCCGGTCCTGGGCGCGGAAGAGATCATGCGCCTGCAGCGCGTGGTGCGCCGGGTGCCGGTGGCGGAGCACGTTTTCACGTACGCCCGGGCGCTCGTGCGAGCATCCCGACCCGGGGATGAGGAGGCCCCTGATTTTGTCGATGATCTGGTCGAGTGGGGGGCGGGGCCCAGGGCCAGCATATTCCTCATCCTCACCGCCAAGGCGCGCGCCGTCCTCCACGGACGATACCACGCCACTACGGAGGACATCCGCGAGCTGGCGCTGCCCGTGCTGCGCCACCGGGTGATAACCACGTTCAACGCGGAGGCGGCGGGGCTTCGCGCCGACGACGTGGTGGCGCGCCTGCTGGAAGTCATTCCCGCCCGGCGAGAACAGATCGTGTAGCCCCGCCCCGGCGTTTGGAAGCGGAGCAACTACATGCCGGACCAGGCCGCACCGGATTACGCACGCCTGCTCGACCCGGACACGCTGGCCAGGGTCCATCGGCTGGAGCTGGTGGCCCGGGGGACGGTCGAGGGCTATGTCAGCGGCCGGCACCAGAGCGTCTACAAGGGCGCATCCGTCGAGTTCGCCGAGCACCGCCAGTATGTGCCTGGAGACGACGTCAAGAAGCTGGATTGGCGCGTCTTTGCCCGCACGGATCGCTACTACGTCAAACAGTACATGGAAGAGACAAACCTGCGAGCCACCCTGCTGGTGGACGCTTCCGGCTCGATGGGCTACACCGGACGGCAGGCGGCCCAGCACGACGGACGTTCCCTCAGCAAGCTGGAATACGCCAGGTACATGGCGGCATCCCTGATGCACATGATGATCCATCAGCAGGATGCCGTGGGCCTGGTGACCTGCGACGTTGACGTGCGGCGCTACATCCCCGCCCGCAGCCGGGTTACCCACCTGCGCACCATGCTGGAGGAGTTGGTGAGCACCGAGCCGGGTGAGGAGACGGCCCTCGCTCCCATCTTCCACGACATCGCCGAGAGGATCCACCGCCGCGGCCTCGTGATCATCATGTCCGATCTGTTCGATGATCCGGATGAGATTCTCAACGCGCTGCACCACTTCCGCTATCGCAAGCACGAAGTCATCCTCTTCCACGTGATGGCGCGGGAGGAGCTGACTTTTCCCTTCAGCGGTCAGGCGCGGTTTCGCGACCTGGAGGTGGGCGGCAGGACGCTGCAACTGGACGCCGGGGCCATCCGGGCCGCGTACGTGGAGCGGGTGCGGGCATTCGTGCGCCGCATGGAGAGGGGCTGCGGACGGATGCAGGTGGACTATGTGCCCGTCTGCACCGAGGACCGGTTCGACGTCTCCCTGACGGATTACCTTGCGCGCCGGAGGCGACGGGCCAGATGACCTTCCTCAATCCTGCCATCCTCGTCGGCCTGGGCGCGGTTGCCATACCCATCCTCATTCACCTGTTGCACCGGCGCAACGCGGAGACGTTCGACTGGGGAGCGATGCGTTTCCTGCGCGCCTCCCTGGCGGCGCGAAACCGCCGCATTCTCCTGGAGGAGATGCTGCTGATGGCGCTGCGGTGCGTGGCCGTGGCACTGGTGGTGATGGCGGCCGCGCGGCCCTTCCTGCCGGCGCAGTCGCCGATCCCGTGGGTGGCGGTGCTTCCGGCGGCGCTTGCGGGGGCGGCATGCGCCGGTGTGGGCGCCGTCATGTGGTCGCGGCGGTCTGCCGCATGGCTGCTTTTCGGGCTGGCGGCCCTGCTCATCGGGGGCGCGGCTGCTTCGGCGATTGCCGGGCATCTGCTGCAGGGCGACCGCTGGTCCTCCGGCGCGGAGGGGCGGGACATAGCTGTTATCATCGACGGTTCCATGTCAATGTCGCTTCGGGTTGAAGGGCGCACGAATTTCGAGCGCGCGCTGGAGGAGGCGGGCCTTCTGATCGAACGCTCCCGACGGGGGGACGCCTTCTGCGTCATCCAGGCAGGTGCGCTGCCGATCGCTGCCACCAGCGGACCCATAGGCGATCGCGCCGCGCTTCGGCGGGCCCTGCAGGGACTCCGCTGCACCCGTGGCTCAATGGACCTGCCGAAGACGCTGGCCTTCGCCGCCGCAAGGCTTCAGGAGGGCCAGAACGCCGGCAAAGAGATCGTTGTGCTCACCGATGGCCAGCGGGTGGGCTGGGCGCCGGAGGATCGAGCGCGCTGGCAGTTCCTCGCATCCACGCTCGATGGCCTCGCGGAGCGTCCTTCGATTATCTGCCGCATCTTTCCCCTGCCTGCCGAGTGTCGCAATTGCGCCGTGGGCGAGATCACCTGCTCCCGGCGCGTGGTCGGCACCGATCGGGCCGTGCAGATCGGCGTCAGGGTTTTGAACGCCGGCACGAACGAGAGCGGCAGGCTGGTGCTCAAGCTTACCGTGGACGGGGCCCCGGCCGGGTCGCGGGAGCTGGCCCGGGTGCAGCCGGGCGGATCGGAGGTGGTTGAATTCGCCCGTCGCTTCCACACGCCGGGCCCGCACATCGTGCGCGCTGCTCTCGCGGGCCACGATGGGCTGGAAGGGGACGATGCGGACGCGTTCGTGGTCAACGTTCTGGCCCGTCTGCCCGTGCTCATTGTCGAGGGTTCTCCCTCGGCGCGACCGCTGGCGGGCGCCGCCTCGTTCATGGACGTCGCCCTGGCCCCGGAGCGAGGGGAGGGCCAGGCGGCCCAGTTCGTTGAGACGACTGTCATACCCGTTACCGAGATCGAAGGCATTGCCGACCTGACTCCCTACCCGGTTGTCATCCTGGCCGACGTCCCCCACCTGCCCGGCCACGTGACGGCGCGCCTGGAAGCGTTTGTGCGCCAGGGGGGCGGCCTGCTGGTGGCGCCGGGGCGCCGCGCGGGACGTGAATTCTATAACCGCTGGCTGGTCGGTGAAGGACGGCCCATGATGCCCGCCGCGCTGGTCGAAAGGTTGGACGTTAGCCAGGACGAGGAGCCCGTTCATCCCGCACTGAAGACGTTCAGCCATCCCGCCCTGTCCCTGGTGGCCGACCCCGACCGGTCGGACCTGGGCTCAGCGCTCATCCGCTCCTGCTGGCGCCTCCACGTGGCTGAAGAAGAGCGCGGGGTGAGCGCATCCGCGCATCTGAGCAACGGTCAACCGTTCATCGTGGAGGGGAAAGTCGGCAGGGGGCGCGTGCTGATGACGGCGCTTTCTCTGGACCATCGGGACAGCTCGCTGCCTGCCCTGAGTTGCTTCGTGCCCCTGGTGCACGAGCTCGTCTATCACCTCGCGACTCCTCTGCTGCCGGAACTGAACGTGGACCCGGGCTCCCCGGTCAGCCTGCCGCTGTCCGGGCAGGTGGCTGCCGACCTGTTCGGTCCACAGGGCCCACCGCAGGGGCGTGCCGTGGAGGTGATCACGCCCTGGAACGCCGTGCGTACCGGTGCGCTTCGGCCGGCCTCCGGCGGCTGGCGGCTGAACTTCGCGGGCACGCGCGAGCCGGGGGTCTATTACTTCAGCCTGCCTCCGGGCCCGACCGGGACGCAGGAGGTCCGTCTGCCATTCACCGTCCCCCGGAAGCTGGAGGAGAGCCTTGTAGCTGCACTTTCCGAGCGCGACCTCGCCACGCCGCGGGATTATGTGGAGCTGGTGAGCGCGGGAAACCTGGCGGATTTGGTTGACATTGTCTCCGGCGACGTGCCCGGCCGCGAGATATGGCGGCGCCTCCTGCTGTGCGTGTTGCTGGCCCTGGTACTGGAGGTGGGGCTGGCACGGTGGATAACCTTGACGCGGCGCAGCCGCCGCGTGGAAGAGGTGGAATTCGGCCCGCAAGTAGCGGACCCCCACCAGGTGCGCGCACGGTTCGAGGATGCTGATGCACTGGTTCCGTCTGAGTCGCGGGAAACGAGGGGGTGATGATTCTGGCCGTCACGGAACAGTCCAGCTTTTTTGCAGCCGTCACTTCGGCCGCGCTGTGGGGGGCGGCGACGGTAATGGCGGCCGCGTGGTACGTGACTCACCGCGTCCTCGAGCTGCGACAGGCCGCCTGGTGGCACCGCGGCATCGTGGCTGCGGTTCGCCTGGCGACGGGCGCGGCGGTCCTGGTGCTGCTGTTCGAGGCGATAGGTCGTGTTGTCTTCCTGGCCACAAGCCTGCCCCTGTGGATGTTCGGCCTGGCGGGAGCGGGTGCCGTGGAAGGCGTGGCGCTGCTCTATGCGGCTGAGCGCAGCCGGGTCTCCCCTGCTGCGGGGCGCGTGCTGCTCGCCCTGCGCGTTTTGCTGGTGCTCCTGGTGCTGCTGATGCTGGCCCAGCCGGTATTCGTCCGTCAGAACAGGCGCAAGCTCCGCCGCGCGGTGGCCGTTCTGCTGGATGATTCGCTCTCGATGCGGGTCCCCGACACGCATCTGGTCGCCTGGGAGAAGCTGCGGCTGGCGGATGCAATCGCGGGGTCCGGGATTGACCGGCCGGTCCGGTTGGAAGAGATGGGCTGGGCGTTGGAAAAGTCGAGGGATCGGCTGGCGACGCAGGTCGAATGGCTGTCCATGGTGGGAGGTCTGGAGCCGGGGGCGCTGGTCGGGCATCTGCGCGACCGGGCAGAGGAGCTCCGCGGAGCCCTGGCGGAAGTGGAGGAGGGGCTGAACCGGCAGAGGACAACGCTGGCGGAGGCATCGGGGTCCGCGGGGAAAGAGGTGCAGGACGCCCTGGGCGAGCTCGCACGCCGAATGGAGGACGTGGCAGGGCGTGTGAAGGCGGCACAGAAGGTGTTTTCCGGCGATCTGCCGGAGCTGGCCGAACGACACAGCGAGCTGCTGCGTAACCTGGGTGATACAACTGTGGCTATTGGTTCGCTGACGCAGGAGGTCCGCGACAAAGCGCGGGAAGTCGACGCTGCCATTCACTCGGCGCTGCCGGCCGAGGAGCGGGAGACGGCGGACCGGATCGCTGCATTGAGTCGTCTCCAGTTGGCGCGGCGCATCCTGAGACCGGAGCAGAGCGCCGAGGCGGTGGAGAGAGAAGGCGGGGGACTGCTCGATTCGCTTGCGGACGATTACGAACTGAAGGTCTATCGGTTCGCCGACGAGCCGTCGGAACTTGTGATCACCCACCGGGGGGAGACGGTGGAAGGGGAGGAAACGGACCTTGCGTCCGCCATCGACAGGGTGTTCAAGGACCTTTCCGCCGAGAGACTGGCCGGGATCATACTGCTGACCGACGGCTGCCACAACGGGGCCTCCCCGGTTGAGCCGGCGGCCAGGAGGGCCGGTCTGGCGGGGGTGCCCGTCCTGCCCCTGGTCTTCGGCGCCCAAGCCCCGCCCCGCGATGCGGCCGTGGTTTCGCTGGACGTTCCGGACGTTGTCTACGCGAAGGACACCATGTACGTCGGCGCCGCCGTGAAGCTGGATGGCCTGGCCGGGCGAACGGCGGTGCTGGTGCTTCGAGAAAGCGGCGGCGGAGAGCCGCTGGTGAAAAAAACCATCGACATTGTGCGCGATCACCACCGGCAGAAAGTCGAACTGGCGCACACCCCCGGGGACGCCGGCCTGCACGAATACGAGGTCGCGCTGGAGACCTTCGAGGGGGAGGTGTTCCTGGACAACAATCAGGTGCCGCTCAGGGTGAGGGTGAGCGACGAGAGGACCAATCTGCTGGTGATCGAGGGGTATCCGCGCTGGGAGTTCCGCTATCTCAAGAACCTCTTTGCCGGCCGGGATCCCTCGGTCAAGATGCAGTACGTGCTCTTCAACAGGGACAGAGTTGCCGGCATGGCTGCCCCCGTGACGGTTCCGGCGTCGGTGACGCGAGATGAGCCCCAGGCTACCGTGCTGCCCCGCGAGGAGGCAGAATGGCTGAAGTTCGACGTCGTCGTTCTGGGGGACGTACCGCCCGCGGTACTGGGTCCCGCCGAGCTGAACGCGTTGCGGCGTTTCGTGGAGGACCGGGGAGGAGTGCTTGTGGTCCTGGCCGGCCCCCGACACATGCCCCACGCCTTCGCCGGCACCGTGCTGGAGACCATCGTGCCCGTTCGAATCGAAAGGTTGGGCGAGCAAGCCCTTCTGGCCGGCCGTGAGGACGGCTACTGCATCGGGCTTACTCCCGAAGGTCGCCACAGCGTCGTCATGCGGCAGAGTCTGGACCCGGAGGGCAACCTCCGAACGTGGAGGTCTTTTCCACCGCTCTACTGGCGTCATACCGGCCTGACCGCCAAGGCCGGCGCCCGGGTCCTGGCGTACGCCCTTCCGGTTGCCGATCCGGGGGAGGATGGCCGGGCCGAGAGCGGCGCGGACAGTGACGGCAGTTCCCCGGAGCTGGCCCGCAAAGCGCCCTTGATCGTGGTGCAGCAATTGTCGCTCGGGCGTGTTATGATGCTGTGCTTCGACCGGACGTGGCGGATGCGCTACCGGGCGGGCGACGTCCACCACCACAAGTTCTGGGGCCAGGTCATGCGCTGGGCCACGGCGGGCAAACTGGCGGCCGGCACAAACCTGGTGAAACTGGGCACGGACAGGGCGCGCTATGGCCCGGGGGATGTGGTGAGGGTCAGGGCCAGAATCCTGCAGGCGGACCTCTGCCCGCTGGCCCATGCGGAAGCGGCAGTGGATATCTGGCGGGGCGAAAAACTGGCGGAGCGCAGGGTCCTGCGGTATCTGTCGGACTCGCCCGGCATCTACGAGGCCCAGTTGAAGGTTGACGCCCCCGGTTCCTATCGCGTGGAGCTTGATTGCCCGGGTGCCCGCGCTGTCCTGGCGAGCGAGGGCGCGGGAGAGGTGGCGACGCAGTTCGTGGTCGACCCGGCCATGTCTTCGGAGAAGGTGGAGCTATCGCCCGATCGTGTGCTGCTTCAGCGGGTGGCTGACCTGAGCGGAGGGCGCGTGGCGGCGCCGTGGCAGGTGGGCCGTTTGGTTCAGCTTCTATCTCCGAGGGCCTATGTTCGGGCCGAGCGGCGTGAGTATGTCCTGTGGAGCTCATGGCCGTACCTGCTTCTGATTCTGGGTGTTGCCACGGTGGAGTGGCTGGTTCGCAGGAGGAGTGCATTGCCATGAGGGAAAAAACCGGTTCTCCCGCGGAGGGGCAGGTCCCCCGGCCGATCGTGCGCGTGCTCGGCCGGGTGATCGGTCGGGTCCGGTTCGTCATTACCCTTCGGGGGGCATGCCTTGTGCTGGCCGCCACTCTGGGTGCGCTGCTGGTGGTCATGGCGATCGACGTGTCGGTCACGATCATCTCGGCCTGGCCGCGATGGGCGCTGTCTCTCTGGGTCCTGGGCGTGGCTCTCTCCGCGGCGGCGTGGTTCCTCATACGGCCCCTGGCGCATAGCTTCACCCTGTCGGGCATAGCGCGGGCGTTGGAGTCGCGACATCCGGAACTGCATGAACGCATCAGTTCGGCCATCGAACTGCTGGGCAGCGGGGACCGGCCGGAAGTGCGGGGCTCGGAGGCGCTGATCTCCGCCCTGGCCCGGGAGGCCAGTCACGACGTGATGGAGCTTCGACCTTCCCGGGAGGTGACCCTGCGGGCGGCGAGGCCGTTTCTGCTGGCCGCTGGCTGCGCCGTGGCCATCGTTCTGGGGCTCACCCTCGCCTGGCCGGACGAGACGAGCCGGCTCCTGGCGCGTGCCGTTGCCCCTTTTCTGAACCTGCCCAACGTGGCCGCCTACCAGTTGAGGGTCCTGCCCGGCGACACCGTCGCGCTGCCGGACGATACCGTCCGGATAGAGGTCACCGTGGACAACGACGATGTCGCCAGAGCGGTTCTCTACCGGACCGTGCCCCGGGGCGAACCGATCCGAAGCAGGATGACCCGCATCGCAGACGGGCGGGACGGGGCGAGGCGGTTCACGCTGACCTGCCCGCCCGCTCGGGAGGATTATCGCTACCGCGTACGGGCCGGCGACGCGCTGAGCCGCTACTACACCGTCCGGGTGGTGCCGCCGCCCGCCGTGCAGCGGCTGGACGTTCTCTATGATTACCCCGATTACGTGGGGCTCCCGCCGCGGATGGAGCGGGACTCGGACGGAGAGATCGAGGCGGTAGAGGGCACCCGCGTGACCGTGACCGCTGCGCTGAACAAGTTCCTCAGCATGGCACGTCTGCTGGTCGACGACTGGCAGCAACCCGTCGCTACGGGAACCATAAAGCCGGGGAGCGAGGGCGAACCGACCTGCACGTTCAGGTTCGACCTGCTCCCCGGGCTGGACGGGCACTGGCGCCTGGAGATTACGGACCAGCACGGTTTCAGGAACGATCGATCGGAGTACCCGATCCGCTCCGTGCCCGACGTGGCGCCGATGGTGCGCGTGGTGCATCCGGAAAACACACACATACGGTGTAGACCTTCCGATCGGCTGCCGGTCACCTACGCTGCGGCGGACGATTTCGGCCTGGCGAGCGTGGAGCTGCTGCTGAAAACCGACGGCGGTGAGGTGCGTTCCCGCCCGTTATCCCTGCGGCCGGAGGAGGGAGGACGTAGTCTTGGAGCAAGCGGTCAAACGGCGCTGGATTTCTCCGCGAGGGCGTTCCAGGGGGCTTCGAAGGTGGAGTTCCAGGTTGCCGCAAAGGATAACCTGCCCGAGACCTCGCAAGGACCGCAGGAGGGGCTCTCCAGGATGTTCACGGTGATGCTGGAGAGGGACGCCCCTTCCTACGCCTCGCAGGTGTGGGACGAACTGTACCGCCGGGCGAGCCAGGGTTTTAATGAATTGCTTCGGGAGTTGAAAGCGGCGAAGGAAAGCTCTGCCCGGGTCCGGGAGGCGCTGGCCGAGGAGGACGACCTGACGGAGCAGGCGGCAGAAAGGGTCGATGCGCTCGCGCAGCATGTTGCCAGCGCGGACGTTGCGGCGCGGCGGCTCTCCGATGTCCTGGGGCAGGGGCCGTATGGACCGCTGGCGGCGCGGCTGAATGACGTGGCCGAGAGGCATATCGGTCCCGCCGGGGAGGCGGTGGACGGAATCAAGCTGGACGAGGACGCGGCACGGCGCGCAGAGCTTGCGGACGAGGCGGACTTCCAGGTGGGAGCGGCTACCGCGGCCGTTGCCGAGATGCTGCAGGACATAAGCGCCCTTACGGAGGTCGGCAAGCGGCTGGAGCGGCTGACGGAACTTACCGAGCGCGAGAAGCAGCTCGCCGCAATGCGCGCGCAGATTGACGGACAGGCCCCACCGGTCGCGATGACCGATGAGGGCTGGCATGAGGCCCAGGATGGGGTGACCGCCGAACTGGGAGACATCCTCTCGCAGACGCCGGGCGGTTTGCAGGCCCAGGCCAGTCGCGATCGACAAAGGCTCCGCGATTACGCGCAGCAGGCGGAGGTGCTCAGCCAGGAGCAGCAAGCTCTGGGGGAAGATTCGGAGCGCGAGAGCGAGCTGGCCGAACTCGAGCGGGCACTGGATGAGCTGGCCGAACAGCAGGAGGAACTGGCCGAAGATGCGGGGGGCCGGGAGCTGACGCGAGACCTGCGCGCTCCCATGTCCAGGAGTGCGGACCAGATCAGAGGGCGTGCGCTGGAGGCGGCCGGACAGGGCCAGAAGGAAGCAGGGCAGGCTCTTCGGGGCCGGGCGGAAAGATTGCGCCGGGAGCACCGAGATGAAGAATTGCTCGCGGCCGTCGAGAAGATGACGCGGAAGCAGCGCGACCTGGCGGACACAGTTGAGACGCTGCACGGTACCGTTGAGCAGATCAAAGCCTGGAAGGGCAGCAGACCCGTCGCCGAGCAACTCGCGCGGGAACAGCAGGCCCTGGCGGAGAGAAGCAAGCGGCTGGAAGCGAAAGTGGCGCAGAATGCTGCGACGGCGGACCGGGAAGGACTGAAACCTTCCGGGCCGATGACGTCCGCCGCCGAAGACCTCGAGCAGGGCAGAGCGCCGGAGGCCGCTGATGCCGCACAGAAGGCGCTGCGGTCGGCCCAGGAGCTGGCACAGCGGCTCCGGAAGGCCCGGCAGGGAGCGAACGCTCAAGGCGTGGATGACCTGGTCAGAGAGGCCGACCGTGTGGCGAAGGCGCAGGGAGACCTTGCGGAGAAGATCTCGTCGCTGCCGCAGGAGCTCCAGAGGGAGTTTGCCGATCCTGAGGGCACCGCGCAGAAGCTTGCCGAAGCGCAGGAGGCCGCACGGAACCTGGCCGAGCCTCACCAGCAGCTTCACGAGCAGTTGCAGCAGGCCGGCAGGGATTACCAGGAGGCGACCCCGCGGGCCCACGAATCCTTCCGCGTCCGTGCGCCGATCTGGCACACCAGGCGACTGAGTAAGCTGCTCCAGGAAGGAAAGCTGCGGGAGGCCACGGCGCGCGCCGGGGAATCGGCCGAACGTCTCGAGGTGCTTGCGCGGGTGCAGAAGCACCTGGTGGATCGAGCCGAATCGGTCGCCGACAGAATGGGGAAAGCCGAATGGATCGCGAGCGCCGCGGAGGAGCAGGAGAAACTCCGCAAGGCCCTGGAGGAGCTGAGCGAGCGACGTCGCCGCCTGCGCGAGGGATTGCATGACCGGCACATGGCGTGGCTCAAGGCAGAGCAGGCCGAACTGGCCGAGCAGACCGCCAGGCTTGCCTACCGGGTGGACGCCGTCTCTCCACAGGAGGACGGACTGGAGCGCAGCGCGTCTCGCGCCGCTGCGCGGGCCTCGGGGGAGATCGAGGCGATGCAGATCGCGAACGCGGCCGGGAGCGCCGATCAGGCGGCCGACGGGCTGGAGGAACTGGCGGGTAGATTCAGGGAGACCGCCCAGGAGATGGCGGAGTCGTCGCTCGATGAGCCGCCAGCCGATGAGGAGTCCGCGGCAGCCCGTGCCGAACAGACCGCGAAACATCGTGAGCTCGCGCAGAAGAGCGCTGCGCTGGCCGCCCGGCAGCGCACCGTGGCGCAGGGGCTCCGGGCGCTGGCGGGAGACCGTTTTGTTCCCGTGACCGTCGTCGCTCAGCAGGAGCTGACCCGGCAAGCCGAGGAGTTGCACCGGGGTGCGCGCGGCGTGCGAGACCGGCTGGCGCAGACCTTGCCGGGGCACGACGTATATGGGCGCGCGACGAAGGGCACGGAGCGTCTGCGGCAGGCCGCGGATGCCGGCACCGAGGCCGGACGACTTCTCGGCGCGCAGGAACCCCGTGACGCTGCTCCGCAGCAGCAGGAGGCTTCCGGGCACCTGCAGGCCGCCGCGCATGCGCTCGAAGAAGCCCGCCGTCACTATGACCGGGCGCTCGCCAGCGCCGACACGCCCGACCTGGCTGCGCCGCGCGCCGAAGACAGCCAGCCTCTCGCCGCTGCATATAATGCCGCTCATGAGGCGGCCCTGACCGCGCAGGCCCTGGACACCGCGCTGGCGGCCCAACGGCTGGACGTCGCGCGTGCGCGCGCCGCGGCCCGAGCCCGGCGCATGCGCCTGATGCAGTCCCCGGTCGGCGTGAATTCCCTTGTGGGCCGAGGCCCGGACCAGTCTGCGGACCCCAGGGACGGCATCGAGGCCGTGCCGGGGGAGGATGCCGTTGTGAAACTGAGGCAGGCGGGCATCGATTTGGCGGATTGGGGCAAGCTGCCCAGCCAGCTTCGCAAGGACATCCTCCAGGCGCCCGAGGAGAAAAGTCCCCGGGAATACCGGACACTGATCCGCCGCTACTTCCGGGAAATTGCCCGCCGTGGGGCCGCAGAGCGACAGGAGGGTGCCGAATGATGCATCTGCGGCCACGCCATGCTTGCCTGCCTGTCTGTCTCGCGGCATCGGCATTCTTTCTCTTCGTGGCTGCGGCCCGCTCCCCGGCGCCCGACGACGATCCGCTCAAGGCATACGAGGAACGCATCGACCGGACCGTCGATCGCGGACTGGACTACCTCGCCGCGCAGCAGCAGGACGATGGCGCCTTCAGGAGCAAATGGACCCATAACACCGGCGTTGCCTCGCTGTGCGTGATGGCCTTCCTTGCAAAGGGTTATACCCCGGGCACCGGTCCATACGGTGAGGTCATTAACAAGGGTCTCGACTACGTGCTCGGCTGCCAGAACAACGAAGGCATGATCGTGGGCCGTGAGAAGAGCCACGGTGGGATGTACAGCCATTCCATCTCCACCCTGCTGCTCTCCGAGGTATCCGGAATGGTGGATGGCGAACGCCAGCAGAAGATCGACCGGGTTCTCCCCACGGCGCTTCAGATCATCCTGTCCGCCCAAAAAGTCCGCAAATCCAACCGGTTCCACGGCGGCTGGCGCTACAACTCCAAAAGCCATGACAGCGACATCTCCTGCACCGGCTGGCCCCTGATGGCCCTCCGCTCGGCGCGCAACAACGGCGCAGCCGTGCCCCGCGAGGCCATCGAGGACGGGCTCGGGTTCGTTCTCCGCTGCCGCCGCGGTGACGGAGGTTTCGCCTACCAGCCCGGCAGCGGCTCCGGGATCGCCCGGACCGGCACCGCGCTGCTGTGCCTGGAGCTCTGCGGCCGGCACGAGAGCAAGGAGGCCCTCGGCGCCGCCGAATACCTCCTCGAGCACGGCCACGACAACCGCTGGTTCTACTACGGTGTCTACTACTGCTCCCAGGGCATGTTCCAGCTCGGGGGCTGCTACTGGCGCGGGTACGCCTCCTCGTTGTTCGACGCCGTGCTGGAGCGGCAGAATGGGGACGGCTCCTGGCCCGACAACAGCGGCGGCGGCCAGCGTGCGGGCAGGTGCTACTCCACCGCCATGGCCGTGCTGGCCCTCAGCGTTCCCTACTGCCAGTTGCCCATCTACCAGCGCTGAGGATGCCATCCAACCTGAGCACGCTGTTGTGTGTAGATCAGGCGCCCTCGCCTGAGACCCAGGAGCAAGCCTCGCTTCACAGGAACGAACGGCCGCAGCCGGGGGCGGCTGCGCCACACATCAACCTTGTATGGCACGGGCGCCTGTTGGCCTTCGTAGCTCGGAGGGCGAAGGTGGCTCGCTCCTGCAGCCGCGCCACGGCAGGCGGCTGAGCTATGTTTTGCAAAGAACTCTCAGCCCGTCGGGTAGCCCGCCTTCTCCAGGATAGCCGCCACCGAGCGCGCGGCCGCTGAGTCGCCCGGTAGTTCCAGCAGCGATCGGCCCTCCCAGTCGAACTGCTGCACCGTTTCGTCCGCTTCCACCCGCCCCAGGTAGCTCGCCCCGTCCAGGGACTCCAGCCGGTCCTCGGCATCCGGCGTGAAACGGTAGTTGCCCACCAGGTACATGTTTTTGAACTGGACGCCTATCGCATCGGCTATCTCGGTCAGTCGCCGGGCATTGCGCAGCGCCTTGGCGCTGGGGTCGATCATCACGAACACGTCGTCCACGTCCCGCACCACGCGGCGGTTCACGTGCTCCAGCCCCGCCGGGGAGTCCAGGATGGCGAAGTCGTAGTTCTTCGCCAGGTCGGGCAGCAGGCCCTGCAAGACGTTGTTCGGCTGACAATAGCACCCGCGAGTCCACTTCACTCCCAGGGTCACCATGTCGAATGCCTCGGACTCGTAGAGGCAATCCATGTTCAGCAGGTAGTCCATCTTCTGCGCCAGGGGCATCGATCCCAGGTCCTCGTACTCCCCGGGCTTTTGCAGCTTATAGAGCACGTCGGAGATGGTATTGATGCCCGCATCTTCCAGGTCCACCCCCAGCAGTTGAGCCAGGCTCTGGTCCGGGTCGGCGTCGATCAGCAGCGGCACCGGGGGGAGATGACGCACCGCCAGCGCCGCGAAAGTGCTCTTCCCGGCGCCCCCCCGGCCGGTCACTACCACCATTCTGCCCATCGTGTCCTCCCCATTTCAGGTGTTGTCTGCTATGCCATCGCCACGGCCTGGAGTTGCTGCTGCTCGAACTCATGTGCCCGGCGGTTTTCCACCTCCGGGTCGCATATGCCCCGCAGCTCCGCCTCCAGATCCTCTGCCTTCTGCGGATGCGCCTCGTAAAGGTTCTCCAGCTCTTCCGGGTCTTCGGCCAGGTTGAACAGCAGGTGGGGCGCGTCCATGCAGTAGATCAGCTTCCAGTCTCCCCGCCGGATCATGTATGCGCCGGAGCGGGTGCCGTGCCCGTGATATTCGCAGAAGGTCACGGACTGCGGGGCGTCCTTCGCGTGCTCGCTCAGGGGCGCGCCGTGCCAGTCCTGGGGGCGCTCGGCGCCGAAGATGCGGAACAACTCCGCCTGCAGGTCCAGCAGTTGCACGGGCATCGCCACGCGCTCTCCGCTCCGGAAATCGGGTCCCCGGGCGATCAGCGGCACCCGCGCGGAGTCCTCGTAGAGACTGCACTTCCACCACATGCCGAACTTGCCCAGCATCTCCCCGTGGTCGGAGGTGTAGATGACGTTCGTCTGTTCGTCCAGCCCGGCCTCCTGCAGTGCATCCATCACCCGACCCACCTGCCGGTCCACGAACGTCACACAGCCCAGGTGCCCGCGCCTCAGTCCCCGTATCTGTTCGTCGGTGAACTGGTCCGTTTCGAAATGGTCCCGCAGGTCCCGCGCGTAGGGGTGGTTTGCGGAGGCGCACTCCCGCCCGTGGGCGGGCAGGTCGTCCTGCCCCGCGTAGAGGTCCCACAGCTCCTGCGTCACGTAATGGGCGAAGTGCGGCTTGCCGGTATTCACAAGCAGCAGCCAGGGCTTCTCCAGGGCGGGGGCGGTTTCGGCCAGCCACTCCACGGCTGCGTCCACGCGCTTCAGGTCCGTGTCGAAGGGGTTCTCGTGCGGTCCGAACCCGTCGGCGCGGTCCGCCGAGCCCTCCCGGATCGTCAGGGGCGAGCGGCCGTGGTTCACGTCTCCGGGCCATCCCCGGTCCCCCGGCAGGATCATCTCGGAGAATCCCAACTTGTCCCCCCGGTTGTAGACGTCCACCTTCCCGACGTAGGCCGTGTGCACGCCCTGCTGGGCGAGCACGGCGCCGTAGCTGGGCAGGTCGAGGCCCAGCTTCACCGTGCAGTTGCTGTAGGTCTGTATCTCGTGCACGTAGTGCCCGCTCATGAACGAGGATCGGCTGGGCAGGCACAGCGGGGACGGGCAATAGGCGTTCTCGTAGACCGTGCCCGTATCCGCCAGCCGCTGCAGGTTGGGCGTCACCACGCCCTCATGCCCGTAGGGACTGCTGAAGCGGGGATTGTGCTCGTCCGACATGAAAACCACGGCGTTGCTCATGGGTCAGACTCCTCGGGTATGGCGAACAGTACAGCATAAGGGCGCAGCGGCGGGCCCGCAACGGACGCGCCGATCCCTCGGCCGGTCCACCATCAGTGGACCGGCACGGACGGGCACGGACTGGCACAGTGCGCCCTGTCGCGGCCGCGGCGCCCAAGCATATTACCCGACGGGGGCATGCAATCGGCCCCGTGTGCTCCGCCGACCTTTCGGGGGTTTGACCATTGCCGCTGCGGACTCTATGATCCCGCTGGCCGGGTGTTGCCGGGTTCTCACGCTGGGACCAGAGCCTGGGAATACATACTGTGCAAATTTGGAGTCTATGCCGGACTTGCGTCAATCATCGAGAAGGGGCGAAGCCATGACGGACGAAGTGCGTTATCACATGCTGCGGCCCGGGCAGATTGCCGAGCGACGCGAGGCCTGCCCCATCGCTTACGTCCCGATCGGCACGCTGGAGTGGCACGGGGTGCACAACCCCGTCGGCGCCGACACGCTGCAGGCGGAGGGGCTGGCAGTGCAGGCGGCGGAGAAGGGCGGCGGCCTCGCCTTCCCGCCCCTCTACTACGGCGAGAACCGCTCAGAGTCCCTGATGGACGCCAACGCGGACGACCGGGAGCTGATCGCGGCGGAGATCAGGCTGGACCCGGACAACTTCTTGCCGGAGCGCCAACCTTTCACGCCCACCGAGCAGACGCTCAACTATCAGCGCCTCCTGCTCCACATCCTGGCGGAGGTGGAGAGCCTGGGCTTCCAGGTGGGGGTGTTTGTGGCGGGCCACTATCCGCTGATTGATCACGCCCGGGCGCGGTGCTGACGTTCAACCGCCGTCACTACAGCCCCGAGCGGCGGCACGGCATGCTGGCCTGGGCCGCGCTGGACTATCTGCCCCTGCGGGACCGGTACGAGTGCGCCGGCGACCACGCCGCCGGGTGGGAGACCTCCCACCTGCTGGCGCTGCACCCGGAGACGGTGGACATGTCGCTCCTGCCGGAGGAGGGGCAGAAGCTGGTGGGCGTCGGCGGGGCCATGCCGCCGCAGAAGGCCACGGCGGAGTTCGGCCGGGAGACGCTGGAGGCCGCGGCCGAATACCTGGTGCGGGAGGCCCACCACCGCCTGGAGCACCCGCACACCTACTTCGGCCACGGGTGTGCCTTCCTGGAAGACCTGTGGCGGAAGCAGGCGTAACAGGGGACCTGTATAACACGAAGGCACCGGCTGACCGCAGGGCCTGCCGCGATTCCCGACCAGCGCACGAGGTAATCAGCCTTCCCGGAACAACGGCCGGACGTATAACATGGTCTCGTCCTCGGGGAGCCGAGGGTCACGCCGGGTGCTGCACTGCCCATCCCCTCGGGAGGCACAGGCTATATGTGGCTTCCGGGTGTCCGGCGAGGCCCCTGTTTCCACTGGAGGCGTTTGACTGGCAAGTGGCGCGCGTTACAATCCCCGGCTGGGTTCGCACCGGTCTTTGACCGGCGCACGTTACTCTGATCCCATTGCATGAGGAGCAGCCCGATGGCGCAGGATAAGCCGGGTTACGATGACACGCCCTTGATCCCCGGGTCGGAATGGAAGGTGCACGACAAGGAGCGGCCGCACCCCCGCGTGGTGACGCCGGGGACGCCGAGCACCCAGGAGAAGCCGGGCACGCCGCCCTCTGACGCGGTGGTGCTTTTCGACGGCACGGACCTGTCCGGCTGGGAAGGCCGTGACGGCAAGGAGGCGGGATGGCTCGTGGAGAACGGCTACATGGAGGTGGTCCCCAAGAGCGGCGACATCCAGACGAAAGAGACGTTCGGAGACTGCCAGCTCCACGTCGAGTGGGCCACGCCGGCCAAGGTGAAGGGCCAGGGCCAGGGCCGCGGGAACAGCGGCGTCTTCCTGATGGGCAGATACGAGGTGCAGGTCCTTGACTCCTACGAGAATCCCACCTACGCGGACGGATCGGCGGCGTCGGTTTACGGGGAGTTCCCGCCCCTGGTCAATGCATGCCGCGGGCCGGGGCAGTGGCAGACCTACGATATCGTCTGGTTCGGTCCGCGCTTCGAAGGCGATGAGCTGGTGAGGCCGGCCCACCTCACCATGTTGCACAACGGCGTCCTGGTGCACCACAACACCCGGTTGATCGGTCCCACCGGTCACCGCAACGTGCACGACTACGAGCCCCATCCCGAGCAGGCGCCCCTGCGGCTGCAGGACCACGGCGACAGGGTGCGCTACCGCAATATCTGGTACCGTCCGGTGGCGCAGCGGGAGGACGCATCAGGTAGCTGAGCGCGAAGCGGCAGAGTCCCTTCGGCGGGAATGCCCCCCACTGTCCTGCCGGGTCGGGCAACTGCCGACGACGTTGTGGCACGGAGCGCGGGAGGATGGCCGTGAAATTGTGCATTGTGCTTATCCTTCTGGGGGGCGTGTGTGGCGGGGCTCCGGCTTTCACGACTCCGGGGGAAGGGATGGATGAAAGGACCCGCCTGCTGGTGCTGACCGACATCGGGGGTGATCCGGACGATGAGCAGTCGCTGATCCGGCTGCTGGTGCACGCCGATGAATTCGACATCGAGGGCATCCTGTGTGAGCACTGGGGGAAGTCCCACCGGTTCAGCCCTTCCGGGCAGATGGCATTGGTGGCGAAGGTGCTGGACGCCTACGGCGAGGTGCAGCCCGCCCTCGTGCGACACGCTGATGGCTATCCCTCGGCCGGGCGGATACGGTGGGAGGGGTGACCGGTGGCCCGGTGACCGTCTGGCGCTGGCGCGACGCCTTCCAGCGGGAATTCCAGGCTCGTATGGATTGGTGCGTCAAATCGGAGGAGGGGGCCAATCATCCGCCCGTGGCGGTGCTCAACGGCGACGAATCGAGCAGAGCGCTGGAGATCGAGGCCGCTGCGGGGCAGAGAGTCGAACTGAGTGCGGAGGGTTCCCGCGACCCCGACGGCGACGATCTGTCCTACCGGTGGTGGGTCTATCGCGAGGCGGGTACGTACGGGGGCGACGTCCCCATCGAAGGAGCCTGCCATGCACGGGCCGTGGTTGCCGTGCCCCGGGACGCGGGGAACGCCACCATTCACGTGATACTGGAAGTGACCGATTCCGGCCCCCCGCCCATTACGCGCTACCGCCGGGCGATTATCGGGGCGGGGCTCACGCCGCAGCCGAGGCGATGAACCGCCCGGTAAGCTCATGCGGCCCTGCTTCTTCAAAGAGAGATGTCCGCATCCTCGTATAGTATGGCGAGTGCCATAATGTACCAGGCGGCGTGCATGTTCCAGTACTCTGTGGACTCCCAGTCGAGCGTGTTGCCCGGGTGCAGGAACGGCTCATCCGACTCTCGTCCGATGAACCCGTTCAGGATGCCGCCCGGCATGGGGCCGCAGAAGCGCGCGTGCGGGTAGGGGGTGTTCGTGCCGGCGCCGGTCATCAGGCACGCCGCGGCCGGGTTGCAGCCCATCACCCATTCGAGCTGGCACATGGCCGCGGCGCGTAATTCTGCCTCGTCGTCGAGCAACGGGGCCGCGGCGAGAAGGCCGGCCGCCTGCGAGAAGTGGTGCGCGGTCTGCCCGTGTTGCAGGAACGGTCCCTCCAATGGGGACTCGGACGGAGGACGCTCGCGGGTCCAACAGAAGAAGCGATACCCCGGGCTGCCATCGAGTGGCCGCACGACTGCCTCGCCGGGCAATGAGTTCGCATACAGGCCGTAGGGCATCATCCCGTAGGGTGTGAGGGCGCACATCGGCAGCACGTAGCCCCGATCGTAGCGCAGCATCGCCTCCCGGTAGCTCTGCCGTCGCTCCGCATCGGGGCAGGCCCGGGCCAGTCGAGCCAGGACGTAGAGCGGGATTCCGGGGTTGGCGTGGTGTCGGAAGGGACGGCGCTTCCGTGCCGTCTCGCAGAAGTAGCCGTACACCCCTTCGCGTTCCCGCTCCCCGTCGGCTTGTTGGCAGGCGAGAAGACCGGCACCGAAGTCGTCAGCCAGCCGGAGGTGCTCCTTCTCCGACGTGAGGCCGTAGAGTTCCAGGTGCGTCAGCGCGGCCCAGCCATCGAGCAAGACGTTCCCGTAGGAGGCGGTGGGGAGGTGCTGCAGGCACAGCTCTGCGGCCCGCCGGCAGGTGGCGGCGTAGTCGGGGTCGAGGGCGGCGAAGGTGCGCGCTGCCCTGATCTCCGTGGCGGCGAACAGCCAGTGGCCGAGTTCGCTGGCCGGTCCGGTGCACCTCCGTTCGTCCCCGGACGCCGTCCGGTTGTCGGTCCACCGGTTGTCTTCGCTGTGGAAGGGCGGTCCGCACGAGATGCCCCGTCGCAGCCGGCCGGTTTCGGAATCCTGCATCTTCAGCAAGAGGCTGTTTCCCCACCGGAACTCCTGCAGCACGTCCCCCTCGCAGTCGTTGCGTGTGGTCCAATCGGGGGCCAGGAGCTCGTAGAGTTCCAGCAGCGCATAGGCGTAAAAGGCGTGCGAGCCGGTCGCTTTGCGCAGGTCACCGGCGGAGTGCCAGCCCCCCACCAGGTCCAGTTGCTCGCCCGTCCTGTGGCTGACCGCGTCGTCCAGGTGGCAGGGCGGATGGTAGCCCGGCACGCTCGTTCCGCAACGCTGACGGTAGAAGGTCTCGAAGGCCATCCGCAGTGTCTTGACGTAACAATCTTCTGCCACCGGGAAGGGAAAAGATGCCCGGGTTTCACCGACGGAGGGAGCGGCGGGGGTGCCCGCGATTACCTGGTAGAATCCCCGTTGGCGAACCGGCGTGAAATCGGCGAGGGCGAACTTTCCCCAGGGGCAGTCCACCGGTTCAAGTTCGCCGTGATATACGACCCGGCGCAGGTCCTGCACGTCCCGGACCACGAAGCCGCCGTCACCGAGCAGCGGTGGCGCAAGCACTGCCACCTTCCGGGCCTCGGGCAGGTAGCCGACCTGGGATGTGTAGACGTAAGGGTAAACCGCAGTCACAGTCGTCTCCGGTAGCTTGAGGGTGCTTAAGGATGCAGGGGTGGCACTTCCCGGCGCGAACGGTGGAAGAATACCGTCCTGGCCTGGCAGCAAGCTAGCCCGCGCTCCGAACACGGTTCCGGAGTTTACCGGCTCCAGATAATACCGTCAACCGCCTTGTCCTCGGATATGACGGGTTGGTCGCGGACGCTTGCCCGGCGGTGCCGTCTCGGCAGTTCAGATACCTGCGACAATGCGCCCGAGCGGGGGCAGGGACTACCGGTAACGGGCCCGCCGGGGGTGTCTGTATTCGCGCCAGCGCTGCAGGAAAAGCGCCAGCATGCCGATCGGCGCTCCTCGCCGATATAGAGCCTTTTAAACACCAGCCACGACCACAGGTCTCCGAACAGTACCACGCCCCAGAGCACAATCACCGCCCCGACACCCAGCCCGCCTATGAAGAAGGGTAGCAGGAGCAACGCGCAGACCCACTTGATGGCCGTGCTCTTCAGGTCGGGACCGAGAAGGAATATCCATCCGAGGCAGCTCTGCGGAGGATAGGTCAGGTGGTAGAAGAAGGTGCAGTGTATGGCGGCGGGATAGAGCGCGGAAACAACCACCGCGATGCCCGGAAAAATGATCTGTCCTGCAAGGCCCATTTCTGTGGCGCCCGCCGACCCCTCTGCTCCGGCACCGGACAGCAGGGGGATGGCGACCAGCGGGAGAAACAGCAACGCGAACCAGGCCCACTGGCAGACGAACAAAAGGCCCCAGTAGTTGCTCCTGAGATTGCCCAGCAAGGACTCTTTCGCCTCCTCAACGCGCGTGCCGCTGCGCACGTCGGTGCCGCATTTGACGCAGAACACGGCGGAGGACGGCACGGGCTGCCCGCAGTTCGGGCAGGGCGCCGGTGGCTTCGGCATCGCGGACGCCGTTGCGGCTTTGTCGCCGGTCTCCTCGAGATCAAACTCGTCGGGGAATTCCTGCGCTCCCCCTGCCGCCGGCTCCGGTATCGTCAGCAGCGCCCCGCAGCCGGGGCACTTGCCCCGCTTGCCGGCCGGTTCATCCTTGACCTTGAGCCTCTTGCCGCACCCCGGACATTCCGGCATAATGGCCATGCCCACCCCCTCCCGCCGCACGGTGCAATGTTGCCGGACATTGTAAACGGGCGTGTCCAGACCAATCACGTCCAGACGTCAAGGCTTTTCTTGCCCTCAACGGGGTGGGCGCGCCCCGGGATTCTTCCCGGTATTCTTGCCTTTTCCGGGGCGGGAGCGATGTCCTGGCAAACGGACCGCGCGCATTTGCAGCGGGCGGACCGAGCGGATATGCTGGCGTACGTGCGACGGATGTGCGATCGATTTTCCGTCCCGGCGTGCATCGTGAGGGGTGGCCGGGCGCAACGCCCCTTCCGGAACGTCCGCGGAGAGTGTGCATGCCGGGGTTGCCGGTCGTGCGGGGGAACCAGAGTTCGCAGGCCGGCGCAGAAGGGGGAACGAGGGGCAGATGGATGCAGAAAGAACGGACCGCGCTGTACGTGTTCTGCTGGTGGATGACCACAGCTTGATGCGTGAGGGACTGGCGAAGCTGCTGCGGGACCAGCCGGGCATCGAGGTGGTCGCCCAGGCGGCAGACGGCCAGCAAGCCGTGGATGCGGCGCGCACCGTCCGACCGGACGCCATCCTGATGGACGTTTCCATGCCCGGGATGTCAGGCACAGAAGCCACCCGGCGGATCAAGGCCGAGATGCCCGAAGTGCGCATTATCGGCCTTTCCATGCACGACCTGGACGGCACCCGCGAGACGATGCTGGAGGCCGGCGCGGACGCTTACCTGACCAAGGACGGCCCGCCGGCGCATCTGCTGGCGACCATTCGGAAAGGCCGGGCCGGGGTGGGCTGAGCGACGGCTCGACGGGGGCTCAACGGGCCAGTCGGTCCTCGATGCCCACGCGCCGGGCGGCCTTGCGCACCCGCTCCTGCAAGGCATCCAGGTAGGCCCGTCGGGTCGGCTCGTGGTGGAGGATGCGGCTGTACCGGTCGTGCAGTTCGGGGAAGTGTCCCCTCAGCAGCCTGCCCACGGAGGGCCAGACGCGCGGCCGCGGGTTCATCGCGTCCACCCAGACCACGTCCACCCCCACCTCCGCCGCTCGCTCGAACATGGCGTCCAGCGACTCCTGCGTGTCCGACAACTCCGGCAGGACGGGGCCGAACATCACCGCCGTCTCCAGCCCGGTTTCACCTGCGCGGCGCAGCACCCCCCAGCGCTGCTCGACGCTGGAGGCGCCCGGCTCCCACAAAGCTTTTAACCGCGCC
This sequence comes from uncultured candidatus Brocadiaceae bacterium, assembly GCA_964572825.1. GTDB lineage: Bacteria > Planctomycetota > Brocadiia > SM23-32 > SM23-32 > CAYVBE01. The sequence goes on along the minus strand of CAZNGS010000040.1, from coordinate 5,288 downwards.
GACAGCGTGGTGATGGTGACGCCCACGCGGGCCTGGCCGGGTCGGAGAACCTCCAGATCGCGCAGCACCAGGGCGCTCTTGGTGAGGGCGTGAACCGTGAAACCGGCGTCCATGAGAATCCGGCAACACTGCCGGGTCAGGCGCCGGCGCCTCTCGATGGGCTGCCAGCCGTCGCAGGCGCTGCTGGTGAACACGCTGCCCGGCTTCAGTTTTTCAACTTGCTCGGCCAGCACCTCCGGGGCGTTTACCTTGACGTCCACGAACTCCCCCCACGGCTCGGGATGGGGGTGGAACCGCTGCATGAACCGCGCGTAGCAGTAGACGCACCCGTGGGCGCAGCCGACGTAGCAGTTCATGGTGTAGCTGCCGAGCTTGCTCCGGTTCAGCAGGCTCTTGCACTCCACCTCCCGCACGGTGGGTGGGCGGCGTTGTGTGGTCTCGGATGTCATGGACAGGTGCCTTGAGAGGCTGGCCGGAAGTCCTGAATCCAGTCTAACCCGCCCCGGTGCAGGTCGCAATCCCGTGCCGCTTTGACGCACCGCCGTTTGCCGGTCTATAATCCACTCGATGGTCCGTCAGCCTTCCGTTGCAGGTATGTCCATGGAGACTTACACGATCAGGCCGGTGGCCGTGGTCCGGCGCGATGACGACGAGTTCCCCGGCGGCCAGTGTGTGCTTGAGTTACGACCGGGACTTGAGCCGGCCGCCCGCGGCATCGAACCGGGCGACCGGTTGCAGGTCATGTGGTGGATGCACCGGTTGGACGAGGAGGACCGCCGGACCCTGCAATGCCATCCCAGGGGGGACCGCTCGAAGCCAAAGCGGGGAGTCTTCGCGCTGCGCAGCCCCATGCGGCCCAATCCCATCGGCTCCACCGTGGCCGAGGTCGTGCGCGTGGAGGAGGGCAGGCTGGTGGTGACCGGACTGGACGCCTTCGACGGCTCCCCCGTGGTGGACTTGAAGATCGCCCACCGGGACTGAGCCCGCCGACCTTGCCGGAGAGCAGCCGTGAGCGGATACACCTACGGTCCCGTGCCGTCGCGCCGTCTGGGGCGCTCGCTGGGCGTGGACCTGGTGCCGGCCAAAACGTGCGATTTCAACTGCATCTATTGCCAGCTCGGCCCGGGCGAGCGGACGACGCTGGCGCGGCGAGAATACGTTCCGGTGGAAGAGGTGGTCGAGGAGGTCCGCGCGCGGCTGGCCGAGTGCGCGCGGCCGGATTACGTGACGCTGGCCGGCTCGGGCGAACCGACGCTGCACGCTTCCTTCGGGCGGGTGGCCGCGGGCATCCGAGAAATCACCGAGGTGCCCGTGGCGCTGCTGACCAACGGGTCCTTGTTCCACCTCCCCGACGTGCGCGGGGGGTGTGGGGGGCTGGACCTTGTGCTGCCGTCGCTGGATGCCGGTGACGAGGAGACCTTCCGCCGCGTCAACCGCCCCCATCCGGACCTGACGCTGGCCCTTTTGGTCGAGGGGTTGGTGCGGCTGCGGGAGGAGTTCCGCGGGCAGATGTGGCTGGAGGTGCTCATCGTGGAGGGCCTCAACTCGGGGGACGAACAGATTCGCCGCATCAAGCAACGCATCGACCGCATCCGGCCGCACCGCGTCCAGATCAACACCGCCGTGCGGCCGCCGGCCGAGCCCGACGTTCGCACCCCTCCTGCCGCGCGCCTGGAGGAGATCCGGGCGATGCTGGGTCCCCGTGCGGAGATCATCGCGCCGCCGGGCCGGGCCAGGATGGACGCGGCGGGACGGGCCCGCCGGCAGCAGGTGCTGGACCTGCTGCGGCGCCGGCCCTGCACGCCGCAGGACGTGGCGGCGGGGCTGGGGATCGCCCCCAATGAGGCCGTCAAATATCTGCGTGCCCTCCTGGACGAGGGCCAGATCCGCCGACGCCAGAGGCTCTACGAGACCTACTACGAGGCGGCGGGCTGATTGTTGCCCGCCAGTACCCCCAGCGTGCGCGGTTCCTTGACCCGGAAGATCAGCCACAGTATCCCCACCACCGAGGGCACCAGCGCCAGGGCGATGCCGTTGCGCACTCCCACCGCGTTCTCCATCAGCCAGCCGGTGCCCAGGGGCACGAGCCCGAGGAAGGGGATCAGCAGCACGTAGTCCAGGGGAAAGGCGATCATGCGCCGGACCGCGCCGGAGGCGAGCGCGGCCACGGTGATGTCCAGCGCCGATGCCCCCGCCATGCTGCCGATTGCCCGGCCGCGTATCTCGCGTGGGAAGATGGGGCTCTGCCAGTCGAACCAGAGCGGCACGCCCACGCCGGCCCCCAGTTATCCCGGTCTCGTTCGGCCCCGCCGGACGCACCTGGGCGGCCGTCAGAGCGCGGCCGGAAGCTGCTTCGTCTCGATCTCGCGGGTGATCCGCCCCACGAAGTTCTGCAGCCGCACAGGGCCTTCGTCTCCGTTGTCGTGGCTGCGCACGCTGACGGTGTCGTTCTCCACCTCACGCTCGCCCACGATCAGCAGGTAAGGCACTTTGTCCATGGTGCCCTCGCGGACTTTGTAGGAGATGGTCTCGTTGCGATCGTCGCAGGAGGCCCGCACCCCGGTGTCCGCAAGCCGTTGTTCGACGCGCCGGGCGTACTCCGCCTGCTCGTCCGTGATGGGCAGCACCCGGGCCTGCTCCGGCGCCAGCCACACGGGAAACCAGCCGGCGAAGTGCTCGATAAGCTCGCCCACGAACCGTTCCAGCGAACCCATGATGGCCCGGTGGATGATGATGCACTCGTGGTGCTCCCCGTCCGGCCCTACGTAGGAGACCTCGAACCGCTTGGGCAGATTCAGGTCCACCTGGATGGTGGGGCCCTGTTCCCACTCGCGGCCCAGCGAGTCGAAGGGCATCACGTCGATCTTGGGCGCGTAGAAGGCCCCTGCGCCCTCGTCCACGTCGTAGTCCAGGCCGCGGCGCTCCATCGCCTCCCGGAGGGCATTCGTCGCCCGCTCCCATTCCTCGTCGCTCGCCTCTTCCAGCGAGACCTCCGGCCGGGTGGACAGGTAGAACTTGTAGCGGAACCCGAACGTGGAGAGCATCTGCTCGACCAGGTCCAGTATCTTTTCGATCTCCTCCACCATCTGGTCGGGGGTGCAGAAGATGTGCGCGTCGTCCTGGGTGAACCCACGCACGCGCAGCATGCCGTGAAGCGCGCCGCTCAGTTCGTAGCGGTAGACGGTGCCCAGCTCCGCATAGCGGATGGGCAGGTCGCGGTAGGAGCGGATCTTTGTCTGGAGGATCTTGATGTGCGCCGGGCAGTTCATGGGCTTGATGCGGTAGGCCTCTTCGTCGATCTGCAGGGGGGCGTACATCATGTCCTCGTACTTGGGGATGTGGCCGCTGCGGCGGTAGATCCTCTCGGAGGCGATGTGCGGGGTGAAGACCAGCTCGTAGCCGCTGCGGCGATGGACGTCCTTCCAGTAGGTCTCCAGAGCCTCCCGCAGGGCCGCCCCCCGGGGATGCCACAGGGCCAGCCCCTGGCCGATCTCTTCGTCGAAGCTGAACAGGTCGAGCTGCCTGCCCAGGCGGCGATGGTCGCGCTTCTCGGCCTCCTCCAGCCGGTGCAGGTGCTCCTCCAGCTCCTTCTCAGTGGCGAAAGCAGTGCCGTAGATGCGCTGCATTTGGGGATTATCCGAATCCCCCCGCCAGTAGGCGCCGGCCACGCTCAGCAGGCGGTATTCTCCCACCTTGCCCGCGTGGGGGACGTGCGGACCGCGGCACAGGTCCACGAATTCCCCGGTGCGGTAGAGGGAGACCATGCTGTCCTCGATCTCGTCGAGCAGCTCCACCTTGTAGGGTTGATTCTCCTTCTCCATGAGTTCGCGGGCCTCCTCGATGGGCAGCTCCACCCGCTCGAAGGGGACCTCGTCCGCCACGATGCGTGCCATTTCGTCCTGGATGCGTTCCAGGTCGTCCGCGCTGATCACGCCGTCCAGGTCGAAGTCGTAGTAGAACCCGTCCTCGATGGCCGGGCCGATGCCGAACCTGACGTTCTCAAACAGCCTGCCCACGGCGCAGGCCATGATGTGCGAGACGCTGTGCCGTATGATCTCCAGGCCCCGGGGCGTGTCGATGGTGATGATGGCCAGTTGGGCGTCGTGTTCGAGCGGGACGTGGAGGTCCACCATCACGCCGTCCACGCGGGCTGCGACGGCGTCCCGCGCCAGGCGTTTGCCGATGGACTCGGCGACCTGGGCGGGGGTCACTCCGACCGGTTTCTTGATGCTGCTGCCGTCGGGCAGGGTGATTGAGATGTTCATCTGGCGCACACCGGTTGAGTCACGGGGAGGGCCGGCGGCGAGGACGCTTCTTCGCATCCCGTGCCGGGAAAAGAGGGGAAGGAGTGGCCGCGCGGCCCGCCCGAAGAAGCGGAAAATGCATTATACGCGCCCGGCCGGCGCTGTCAAAGCGCCGGTGTGCGGCAAGCGATCCGACCCTCTCGCAAAATGCCCATGAGCCGACGGACCGCAGATCCGTCGTGGGGAACGCCCCGTATCTCAGCGTGTGCTGGAAAACCCCACGCATTTTGTTTCGTCTGAGACCTCCGGGTAACAGGTCAACGGGGTCAAATCGTTATGATTCGAGCGATACAGTGTTTTTCGTACGGGCCCGGAGGGAGGCGGCCGGCAACTCCGCGACGACCTCGGGCCAGGCTCCCAAGTTCTTACCGGTTAGCTGTTATTCGTTACTTGTTATTGGTAATTCATAAGCCAGTAACCAGTGGCCAGTAACCGGTAACTGTCTTCTCCCATGCGCGTTACAGCAATTTCGGTTCGTTTCGTAATCGGGCCGTTTGGCGAAGTTCCTTTCCTTGTCGGCTGGCCGGACACGCGGCGGCCGGGCCGCGCCACCGGGCGGACACGGCGCGCCATCCGCGCGCCGAGCCCCGCCACCGTCCGGCCGTTTGCGGACCGCACCGGTCCCCGCTCCACGGGGGCGCCACCACCGCCCGGACGTAGCGCAACCAGGAATGCCGGGCCACGCGCCCGCGGCGCCCGCTCGCAAAGTTCGAACTTCGCGCAAGCGACTCCCGCCTCTCCACTGGCAACTCGCAACTGGCAACTCGTACCTCTCAACACGCACCTGATAGCCAATAACCAGTAACCAATAACTGGAACTGGTAACCGCTAGCAGCCTGTTGAAAAACAGGTCACATCAGCGTCGTGGCGAAATATAAGGCTGGAAACGCTCTTTTGTGGACTCTCAGCCGGGGGCGGCTGAGCTACATTGTAGAGTCGAAGACTGGCGCGTCGGTTTAGGTTGATGTTTGTGTTCTTTGTTTC
>CAZNGS010000039.1:14611-40485 GCA_964572825.1 uncultured candidatus Brocadiaceae bacterium | reverse complement strand
CGGACCCGTACGTCCGGTGGTGTGACAGGGAAAGCCCGCGAGGGCATACCTATGTGAATTGGCTCCGGGAGTTCGGAACGGTTGCTTTCGGGGTCCGGTCCGTACGCGGTTGTTAACCCAGAGGGGGTTGTTCACCAGAGAGTCAGAGAGTTTTTCCGCTGATTTTCGGGCACCGGTCGCAACCCCCACGGTTGCGTTCGGACCTGGCGCTTGAGACGCTGGCGGGCGTCCGCCAGGCGTGATTTGATCATCTCGCGCTCGAACTCGGCGAACGCCCCCATGATATTCAGCAGGAACCTGTCCGTGGCGGCTGAGCCGAGCTCAGGGGCGGTGACGATCAGCAGCTCGACCTCGGCCTTGCGGAAAGCGTCGAGGATCTGCAGGCTGTCCCACATGCTGCGCGTCAGGCGGTCGAGGCGGTAGACGGCGACCTTCTCCACCTTCCCCTGGCGGACGAGCTGAACGAGCCGCTGCAGGCCGGGGCGGTCCATGTCCGCGCCGCTGTGCCCCACGTCGTCCAGCCGCTCCCCGATCCAGTGCCAGTTGGATGCCGCCCGTGCGCGGACGAAGTCCTCACACATTTCGAACTGGACGTCGCAGGAAGAGAGGACATTCCCCGGATCGGCAGCGGATTGGCGGGTGTAGCTGGCGTAACGGACCGCGTCGGGCATGGCTCAGCGGCTTTGGTCGTCGTGCCAGCCGACCTCCTGCTCCAGTTCCGAGATCAGCGGGCGGATCCGGCTCAGCAGCTCGGGCATGTCATCGCTGACGACGGAATAGAGCTTCTCCAGGTCAACGGTCCCGTACTCGTGCGCCAGGACGTTCCGCATCCCAATGATGAGCTGCCAGGGGATCTCGGGAGCACGCTTCCGCGTCTGCTCCGAGACCAGGCGGGCGGCCTCGCCGATCACCTCGACGCAGCGAATGACCGCATCCTGGAGCATCTGGTCGTCGAGGAACTCCTCCAGCGAGCGATCCGCCAGGAACTGGCGGGCCCGCCCGGCGTGGATGCGCATGTCCTCGCACTTGACGAGGTCGCGCTGGCGGGGGTCAAGCGGACTCATAGAGAGGTTCCGTCTGGCTGAGCGCGAAGCGGCGGAAGTACTTGTTGGGAGAACACTCCACGGATTTCCGCGTGAGCAGGTCCACCGGAAGCCCGAACAGCTCCTCCAGTTCCTGCTGAAGGGCAACGAACTCCAGGCCCCCGCGCGCGCCGGGCCTGAAGCTCACCAGGACATCGAGGTCGCTTTCCGCCTCAGCCTCGCCACGCGTGAAGCTGCCGAACACCTCCAGCCGCTCAACGCCGTAGCGCTCGCACACCTCGGCAAGCCGATCGCGGTCAACCTGCAGGTCATCTACCAGCATCTTTCTCTCCCCCACGGAATCTCATGGGGCGCTTGCTGCGACGCCCCTATTCTAACGGCGCGGCGCGGTCGGAGAAAGCGCCTTCGGCCCTGACTCTTGCCGCGAGAGTGGTAGTTCGTGACCAACATTCTGGGGTTCGAGCGCAACCGGCTTGTTAACCTACGGGGTACTCTCACGGGGCGAATGTGAGAGTGCGGGGCAGTCGGGCGCGATCCTGAACTATCGGACGGCGGTTCGCGCGCGGGCAGAGAGTACGGGAGCAAAGGCGGCCCGATGGGCGATCTGGCGTAACTGCTTGGTAGGGCGGCACGTAAGCGCAAGAGCGCGGAATGGAGAGCCGTGACCGTGCTGTTAACCTATGCGGGGAAGCGAGTTACGTAAAAACGGAAGTGGCTCCCCGCGGGGAACGCGAACCATCGGCAGTCCGGTTAACAGCCCGGTTGGCAGTGCCGGGAATCGCCTGCCTTGTCCCTTCTGCGGTTTTGCTCAGGCGGCCAGGCCGCAGTGCGGGCGTTTCAAATTTAGCCCGGGGCGAGCACGCCGTCGGCGTGTAAGCCTTAGGGATGCCGGCCCCCCCAGAGGCCTTTAAGAGGGCGACTCAACCCGGTAACGCCGCAGCCGGCCCCCCACCAATGGAGGCCCTCAAGGCTGCGTAGCAGCCTTAACCCGCCGAAAAGCAACCCAAAAAACGCGAATTTCGGGACTTTCTCGGTCAACCGGGTCAACACGGACACGCGGATTTCCAGGAACGACTATAATGGGAGTCCGGCTGCGCCGGCCTCGTTGAATGTTGAAAGTTCAAACAGTTGAAGCTTGCCCGCCGCAGGCGGGGGCAAAGGGCGAAGTAACGACAACGACAAACGGCATTTGTCCACAGATTGACGCGGATTTACGCTGATCAACGGCACAACGACCTGTCCACGTGGTTGCAAGAAAGCGATCAACGACTTTCGGCAACTGACAACCGGCAACTGACGTACGCCAACGGCCAACGGCTTGTAGCCACAGATTGACGCGGATTTACGCTGATCAACGGCACAACGACCTGTCCACGTGGTTGCAAGAAAGCGATCAACGACTTTCGGCAACTGACAACCGGCAACTGACGTACGCCAACGGCGAACGGCTTGTAGCCGCTGATTTACGCGGATTTACGCTGATCAACGGCACAACGACTGAACGGAAGTGTTCTCCCGAACGACAACCAAGCCCCGATGAACGTAGATCAACGCAGCCTGCTTCGTCCCCACAAGGGAGACTGTGAAGCCCAGGGCTTAACGGCACAACCGCGGAACGCCGGGGCGACGAACGGAAAACGACCAACCATTTCCGACCACTCGCAACTGACAACTGGCAACTGGCAACTGACAGCGGCGTATAGCCACTGATGTGCGCTGATTCTCACTGATCAACGACAGAATGACCGAGGGAGGAACCCTACGACAGCCGGCAACGGCAAGTCTCACACGAAGGCGCCAAGACGCAAAGAACGACCGGCCGGATCAACCCGGACCAAGGCCGCCCACCAATAACGAATTAGGGCTATGCACTTCGCTCGCGTGGGTGCCATATGTTGTAGCCCACTGATCCGGCCGGGCGCCCTCTGTTTGCTGGTCTATCAGGTGATGTTTGGAAGCGCCCACGACACATTACCAAGGCTCCTGAGGACCTGCGAGGACCTTCTGAGGCCGACTTCAGGGTCAGTTGGAGTGGCTGAGTGCGGCGGCTGTTCCCCATTGCCGGCCTGAGGGCATGGTCTGCAGCGCCACTTTTCGACATACTATATGTTGTATGCACGAGAGCCATGTGCATAGCCCTATAACGAATAACCAATAACGAGTAACCGGTAACCGCTGACAACTGGCAACTCGCAACTGGCAACTCGCAACTCACAACTGGCAACTGGCAACTGGCAACTCGCAACACCAGGCGAACGTCGATGTGTACAGATCGACCACAGGATACGGAGCCGCCTCGACGGACGGGGAATGTCGTGCGACCGCCAGGCGTTGGGGTCGGATGTCGCACGGCTGGCGGCTTATGGCGGCCCGCTACCGTGGAGCGGCCGGGCAATGTCGGTGCTTGTCCGTGTCAGTCCACAGCGTCCATCTGGCCCACGCACAGTTCACGTCCGGCGCGCGGCCCCTGCACCTTCAAGAGGCCGAGACCCCGAAATCGGCCCGATTACGAAACGAACCGAATTTGCTCGAAGCGCTTTCTTGACAAAGACATGGAGCAAGAATTCCCGGATACCGCCGGCGCGATCAGTCCGGTTTTACATCAAATGGCACCGAAGGCGGAAGTCACGGGCGCTGAGTCGATTGCACCGGGCGGCGGAGCCGGAACAACCGGCCGCGGCTCCCCCGCAGGGCTGCCCGGGCGGCTCGCAGGCCGCTTGGGGCTCCCCGGGGCGAATGGCTGCGTGCGGCACTTGCACGAGGGTCGGAGAGGGCTTATACTGGTTTTGAAAATGAATCGCAATAGCGAATCCTCCACCGTGGAACAGGATGCCCGCCTGGAAGCGGCCCTGTGGACTTTTCGGAGCTTCTTGACGCGCGAAGGGCTCCGGTTTACCGAGCAGAGGCGCAAGATCTTGAGCCGCGTCCTGGAGCAGCCGGCCCACTTCGACGCCGAGGACCTGCACCGCCAGCTCGTAGAGACCGGCGAGCGCGTCTCGCTCGCCACGGTCTATCGCACTCTGTCACTGCTGCTGCGGGCCGGTCTGGTCAAGGAGGTGCTCCGCTGCAGGGGACGGGCGCACTACGAGACGGTCTACGGCCACCCCCACCACGACCATATGGTGTGCGTGGAGTGCGGGAAGGTGATCGAGTTTTACGACGGGCAGATCGAGCAGCTCCAGCGAAGGGTCTGCCGGGAGCACGACTTCCAGGCCATCGAGCACCGCATGGGCATCCGCGGCATCTGCGCGGAGTGTCGCGCCAGGAAGGCCAGCAGGGGAGCAGAGGATGGAGACTGATCTTGCGGCGTTGCCGGTAGGAACCAGGGCCGTGGTGACCGAACTCCGGGGCGGCAGGGGCATGAGGCGGAAGCTGGACGCCATGGGAGTTCGGCCGGGCAAGGTCGTGCAGAAGCTCAGCTCCCAGTTGATGGCCGGACCGGTGACGGTCCTGATCGACGGGCGCCAGGTGGCCATGGGGCGGGGGATCGCCCGGCGCATCAGGGTGAAAGCGGTGTGAGGGGACCATGAACCGCGCAGCCGCCAGCGAAAGCCCGGACCGGTCCGACGAGACCAGGGTCCTCCTGATGGGCAATCCCAACGTGGGCAAGAGTGCCGTGTTCTCCCGCCTGACCGGCGCCCACGTGGTCGCCTCCAACTACCCCGGCACGACCGTGGGCTTCACCGAGGGCAGGATGCGCCTGGACGGGAGCGTCTGCCGGGTCATCGACGTGCCCGGCACCTACACGCTCACCCCGTCCAGCCGCGCCGAGGAGGTGGCCGTCGAGATGCTGGAACACGGCGACCTGGTGGTGGACATCGTGGATGCCACCAACCTGGAGCGCAACCTGAACCTGACGGTTCAGTTGCTCCAGCGCGATGTGCCCATGGTGGTGGCGCTGAACATGTGGGACGAGGCGCTCGAGCACGGCATCACGATCGACGTCGGGAAGCTGGGGGAGCTGCTGGGCGTTCCGGTGGTGCCCACGTGCGCCCTGAGCGGCGAGGGGATACGCGACCTGCAGCAGAGCCTGAAGCGTGCCCGCGAAGGGCGGCTGGCGTTCGACGAAGAAGAGAGGTGGCACGTCATCGGGCGCATCGTGGAGCAGGTCCAGCAGGTGGAGCACCGGCACCCTACCTTTGGCCAGAGGCTCAGCCACGCCACGGTGCATCCCCTGATCGGGCCGCTGCTGGCCCTGCTGATACTGGCCGCCTCCTTCGAGGTGGTGCGCCTGGTGGGAGAGGGACTGATCGGCTTCGTCGCCGAGCCGCTGTTCGACACCTTCTGGGTCCCCCTGATGCAGCTGCTCTCGGGTGCCCTGGGGGGGGGAGGGGTCCTGCACGATCTGCTGGTGGGCGGACTGGTGGACGGGCAGGTCCGCCTGGAGGAATCGTTCGGTCTGCTGACCACCGGCATCTACATTCCCCTGGGGGCGGTGATGCCCTACGTGTTCGCCTTTTACCTGGTTCTGGGCATCCTGGAGGACAGTGGATACCTGCCCCGGCTGGGGGTGCTGGTGGACAACGTGATGCACCGGCTGGGCCTGCACGGGCTGTCGATCGTTCCCATGATGCTGGGGCTGGGCTGCAACGTGCCCGGCGCGCTGGGGCTCAGGGTGCTGGAGACGCGCAAGGAGCGGTTCATCGCCGCCACGCTGCTGTCCATCTGCGTGCCCTGCATGGCGCAGATCGCCATGGTGGCCAGCCTGCTGGGCCCGGAGGGCGCTCTGGCCTTCTTCCCCGTTTTCGGCACACTCTTTGGGCTGTGGCTGGTGCTGGGGATGGTGCTGAAGCGCCTCACGCGCGGCACCACTCCGGAGATACTGGTGGACATTCCGCCGTATCGCCTCCCCTACTGGGGCGCGCTGCTGAAGAAGCTCTACATGCGCATGATGGGATTCCTGCGGGAGGCGTTGCCCTACGTGCTGCTGGGAGTGCTGCTGGTGAACCTGCTGTACATGTCCGGGGGTATCGCGTCGTTGAGTCGTGTGTTTGAACCTGTCTTCACGCACTTGCTGGGGCTGCCGGCGGAGGCCGTGGGGGCGCTGCTTGTGGGCTTTCTGCGCAAAGACGTGGCAGTGGGCATGCTGAAACCACTGGAGCTCAGCCTGCGGCAGCTCACCATCGCCAGCGTCGTGCTGACCGCCTATTTCCCCTGCGCGGCCACATTCGTCGTGCTGTTCCGCGAGCTCGGCCTGTCGGACATGCTGAAGGCTGCGGCCATCATGCTGGTGGTGGCCTTCTCGGTGGGGGGCGCCCTGAACTTCGCCATGGGCGCCGTGGGCTTATGACGGCCCGTCGGCGTCCGGTTCGCCGTCATCTATCGTCCGTTCGGCGCGCAGCTCCCGCAGCAGCCGGGCCGGCCCGGAAGCCGATCCGTCCGCCAGTTCCGCGCGAACCGCTTCCAGCGCCTCCACTGTCTCTTCATTGAAGGGCACCGGCCCCCCCTGCCGGCACGACGGAATGTGCTCCCGGTAAGGGCGCACGAGCGCGCGCTCCAGCCCGTCCAGATTCTGCGCGCGCAATGCGGACACGCGTACGAGGTCCGTCCCGTCGCAAGCGAGGAGCCGTCCCCCGCCCTCCTCCGGGAGCAGGTCCACCTTATTGGCCACGGCAATCCTCCTGGCCTTCGGGTTGATCTGCGGGAGGGAGTCCGGCAGTTTCCGGGTGCGGGCATCGAAGAGCACCAACGCCACGTCGCAGCGGCGGGCCAGGTCCCTTGCGCGACGCACCGCGTGCTCTTCCACGCCGTCCCGCGGCGGGGCGATGCCGGCCGCGTCCATCAGCTCGAACGGCACACCCCGGATAGAGACCGTCTCCGTCACCACGTCGCGCGTGGTGCCGGGCTGGTGGTGGACGACGACCCGCTCCTCTTCAAGCAGGGCGTTGAAGAGCGTTGACTTGCCCGCGTTCGGGGGGCCGAGCAGCGCGCCCCGCGGCGGATGCACCAGGGCCCGGCCCAGCGGCGCTGCGGCCAGCAGCGCCTCCAGGCGGCGGAGCGCCGCCCCGCTTTCACCCCTTTCCAGAAGGCCGGAGACGCGATCGATCTCCCGACTGAGGGCCCCCCGCGCCTGGTGGAGCAGCATCAGCACGGACAGCCGGGTGGGCGCGCGGAGCAGCTCGCGTCGTGCGGCCGCGCAGATGGCACCCCGGGACAGCGGCGGCCCGGCCTCCGCTCTTTGGAGTTCATCGGGCTCGACGACCCGGGCCCCGGCCTGCTCCAGCCGGCGCAGCACCCCCCGCACGGCCATCACGCCGCCGTGGCAGTTCACCTCGAAGTAGGGCCCTGCCAACCCCGGATGCGGCGGGCGCAGACGGGCAAGGATGATCTCGTCCAGCGTCCGGCCGTCCTTCCGAATGACACCGTGGGCCAGGGCGCCCGCCGGAAGCTGCTCAGCAGACCGTGAGGAACCCACGAAACTTTCGCTCAATATGTCCACGGCCGCAGGCCCCCACAGGGCGATGATGCCGATTCCCCCCTCCCCCGGGGGTGTGATGAGGGACGCGTATGTGCGCGTGTGATCCACGAATAGACAGAGCGGGAAGTGCCGGGGGCACAGATCAATGACTTGACTCCACATTCCGCCATTGTATACCATTCTATTTGGGGCTGCGACGCCAGGGAGGCAGCCCTCCATTCTGCTTCGGAGTCAGGTCGCGATGATAGTCATCCTGCGCAAGGGCGTCACCGAGGAGCAAGTTCAGAAGATCGTCGAGACCACGGAGGAAGCCGGGTTCGGCACGAACGTGTCCCGGGGTGAGGAGCGAACCGTGATCGGCGTCATCGGCACTTCCCAGGAGATGCGCCCCCACCTGATGGAAGTCTTCCAGGGGCTTCCGTTCGTCGACCGGGTGATCCCCGTGCTCAAACCGTACAAGCTCGTCAGCGAGGAAGCGCGCGCGGAGCCGAGCACCGTGGAGGTGGGAGGCGTGCCCGTCGGGCCGGGGACGTTCACGGTGATAGCCGGTCCATGCGCGGTGGAGAGCGAGGAGCAGTTGATGGCCGCTGCCCGGGCGGCTGCACAGGGCGGCGCGCGCCTGCTGCGCGGGGGTGCCTACAAGCCCCGCACCTCCCCCTACAGCTTCCAGGGCCTGGGGGAGGAAGGCCTGCGGCTGCTCGCCGCCGCGCGCGAGGAGACCGGCCTGCCGGTGGTCACGGAGGCCCGGGCCCCCGCTCACGTCGAGGCGGTGGTCCGCTACGCCGACGCCGTCCAGATCGGCGCCCGCAACATGCAGAACTACGACCTGTTGACGGAGGCCGGACGCGCCGGGATCCCCGTGGTGCTCAAACGAGGGTTCAGCAACTCGGTCGAGGAATGGCTCAAGGCCGCCGAATACGTGGCCAGCGTCGGCAACCTGAACATCATCCTGTGCGAGCGCGGCATCCGCACCTTCGAGGACGCCGTGCGCTTCACCCAGGACCTGGGCATCGTGCCCGTGGTGCGGGAGCGCTCGCACCTGCCCATCATCGTGGACCCGTCGCACGCTGCCGGGCGCCGCGGCCTGGTGCCGCCCATCTGCCGGGCCGCCCTCGCCGTGGGGGCGGACGGCCTGCTGGTCGAGGTGCACCCCCGTCCGGACCAGGCCCGCTCCGACGCGGCGCAGCAGCTTTATCCGCAGGAGTTCGCGGAGGTCATGGACCAGCTCCGGGAGCTTGCCGCCGTCGTGGGCCGCCGCATCTGAGTTTCCTGATTCCGAACGCCGATCAACGCGCCCGGAAGGGGGTTCTTATGCTGGGGGAATACCGCCGCGAGGTGCTGCCCAACGGGCTGCGCGTGCTCGGGGTGGAGAACGCCGCCCTGCACTCGTTCGTCTGCTCCGCCTACGTCCACGCCGGGCCCCGCTTCGAGCCGCCCCAGCAGACCGGCCTCACGCATTTCCTCGAACACATGCTGATGCAGGGGTCGGAGAACTACCCCCGCTCCAGCGACATCATGCGGGGCGTGGAAGACCTGGGCGGGGTGGTGGACGGACAGACCTACACGGAGTACCTCAAGGTCATCTTCGGCGTGCATCGCAAGCATTGGACGCGGGTGATGCGGATCGCCGCAGACGTGCTCCTGCGTCCTCTTTTTGAGGATGCGGAGCTGGAGCAGGAAAAATCCATCGTCCTCCAGGAGATATCGCGCCACCGCGACCGCACGGGACGCAACATCAGCGTGCATGAGCTCATCTACGAGCTGTTGCTCAAGCGGGAGCTGGACGAGGCCGGCACGCGGGGCTGCCCGCCCGTAATTGAGAGCTTTGACCGCTCCATGCTCCAGGCGCACTACCGCTCTTTCTTCGTGCCCGGCAACATGGTCATCTGCCTGGCGGGCGGGTTCAACTTCGACGAGGTGCTTGAATACGTGGCCGCGCAGTTCGGCGCCATGGCGCCCGGGGAGGAGTTGCCGGAACTGCCGCCCCTGGAGGTGGATCGGGAGGCGAGCCGCTCATTCTACCGCCCCACCGAGGCACTGCCCGTGGCGGAGGCCACCTACGCGCACCACGCCTATCCCCTGGCGGACGACCGCTCGGACGCGCTGCGGGCCGTTTGTCAGCTCCTGGGCGGCGGGCTCAGTTCCCGGCTCTTCGCCCGGGTGCGGGAGGAGCTGGGCCTGGTCTACGAGGTGGAGAGTTACCCCCAGGCGTTTTCGGATACGGGGTCTGCCAACGTTGCCTTCTCAGTGGGCGTCGAGAATCTACCGGCGGCCCTGGAAGCCGTTCTGGAAGTCATTGGAGAGCTGGTGCAGGGGGGATTCTCAGCACAGGAGCTTGAACGCTACAAGGAGAGCGCGCGCTGCGGCATGGAGATACTCTGCGACCATCCCGCCCGGCTGGCGGATTGGTTCGGCAAGCAGGAGCTGTTTCTGGGCACTGAAGGTGTCGTAACCCCGGAGCAGTACGTCAGCAAGCAGGAGGGCCTGAGCCTGGAGGACCTGGACCGGGTGCTGCGGGAGGTCTTCGTGGAGGCCGGCGGCAACCTGGCCGTCGTGGGGCCGTTTGATGAGGATCACCGCCGCGCCATGCAGCGCATCTTTCCGGCCGAAGAAGTCCGGGAGGCAACCGCTCCGCCGCAATCGTGACGAGGGGCCAGACTATGCGCACGATATCCCTGCCGGAACCCAATCTGAAGGGCGAAATGTCGGTGGAGCAGGCCATCCGGCGGCGGTGCAGCCGTCGCCGGTTCACGGAAGAGGCCATTGAGCTGGCGGAGCTGGGCCAGGTGCTCTGGTCCGCCCAGGGCCTCACCAGCGAGGACGGGCGCAAACGGGCCGCGCCTTCCGCCGGAGCCACCTACCCCATGATCCTTTACGTGGCCGTCGGGCAGAACGCAGTCGAGGGATTGGAGCCGGGCATCTACCGCTACGCCCCCGCCGGGCACGCCCTGGAGCCCCATGCCGGGGGGGAAGCGCGCCGGAAGATCGCCGCCGCCGCGCTGAACCAGGATTTCCTGGCCTCCGCCCCCGCGCTCATCCTCATGGCCGCCGACTACCCGCGAACCACGGGGCGGTACGGCGAGCGCGGCATCCGCTACGTGGCGATGGAAGCCGGGCATATCGGGCAGAACATCTACCTGCAGGCGGAGGCACTGGGCCTGGGCACCGTGGGGATCGGTGCCTTCTACGACGACCGGCTGGCGACGGCGTTCGAGCTGCCCGAAGACCAGGAGGCCCTCTACCTCATGCCCGTGGGCCACGCTGCATAGCGTACTTCCGCTTCCCCCTGCCGCCCGCTCCCGTGGCCTGCCCGGGGTGTGCACGCTCCATGCAGCCGGCGGCATACAGTGACGATCATAAACAGATTTGGCTGAGCGCTGTGGAGGTGGGAACCATCTGAATGGGACCGATCGCGCTGGTCAACACCAACGAAATCAAACCGCCGGTGGCGCCCGTGGGTCTGGATTACCTCGGGGGCGCGCTCGCCCGCGTCGACCATCGGGTGGAGGTGATGGATCTCAACTTTGCCGATGACCCCACGGCCAGGCTGCGGAAGGAATTGGGCGGGATGGAACCGCGGCTGGTGGGGGTGAGCTTCCGGAATTCCGACGACTGCTTCTGGCCCAGTGCCGCTTCCTTCGTGCCTCGGTTGGGGGAGCTGATCGAAGTCATCCGGGGCGCCGCCGCTGCCCCCCTGCTCCTGGGCGGCTCGGGTTTCTCCGTTTTTCCCGGGGCCATACTGCGGCTCACCGGCGCGGATTTCGGCATCTGCGGCGGAGGCGAGCGGGCGTGCGTCCAGCTCCTTGACGCTCTGGACGGCCGGGGTGACCTCGGGGACGTACCCGGGCTGGTGTGGCGCCGGGGCGATGCACTACGCCGAAACCGCATCTGTTCGCCCCCCTCGCTGCGCCTGCCAACCGGGCGGAATCTTATCCGGAACCGCCGGTATTTCCGCGACGGCGGGCAGTTGGGTTTGGAAACCAAGCGTGGGTGTAACCGCCGCTGCACGTACTGCGCCGACCCGCTTATCAAAGGCGGCCGCATCAGCACCCGGCCACCTGCGGAAGTCGCGGACGAAGCCGAGGGGCTGGCCCGTCGCGGCATCGACGTCCTCCACGTGTGCGACAGCGAGTTCAACATTCCCATCGATCACGCGCTGGCGGTGTGCAGGGAGTTTCGGCGGCGCGGTCTGGGTGAGAAGCTGCGGTGGTACGCCTACGTCAGCCCCCTCCCCTTCACCCGCGAGCTGGCCGGCGCGATGCGCGACGCCGGTTGCGTGGGCGTGGACTTCGGCGCCGACAGCGCCAGCCCCGCGATGCTGGCGACTTACGGCCGCAGCCACCGCAGGGAAGACATTGCAACGGCGGTCAAGGCCTGCCGGGAGGCGGGAATCAAGGTGATGATCGACCTGCTGCTGGGGGGGCCCGGCGAGACGGAAGGAACCGTCCGGGAAACGATCGAGTTCACGCGGCGCCTCGACCCGCACTGCGTGGGGGCGGCGCTGGGTGTGCGACTCTATCCCGGAGCTCCACTGACCCGCCGTCTGTCTCGCGAAGGTCCGCTGCGGGATAACCCCGGCGTGCGGTGGAGTGAAGACCCTCGACTTCCGCGGCGGCTGTCGGACAACACGGCCGATGAACTGCTGCGGCCCGCCTTCTACATCAGCCACCGCCTGGGCGAGGAACCGGCCCGTCTGGTCGGCGATGTGATCGGAGACGACAAACGCTTCTTCCGCCCGATCACCCAACAGAGCGCGGAAAACTACAACTACAACCAGAACCGGCCTCTGCAGGAAGCCATCCGGGACGGCGCCCGCGGGGCCTACTGGGACATACTGCGCGAAATGAAGTAGACACTCCGCGCCGGTCCGTCAGTCAGCAAAGAGGGTGCCGCCGCAACAAGCCCCGCGCCTCCACTATCCCACCGTGCCGCAGGAACCATCGCCGCCCCCCCGAGAGGATTCGACCGGGCGGTTCTTGCCCGACAGGACGGCACGGGGGTTATTCTCGCAGGCCGGTGCCGAAGAAGTTCTGCCCGTCTGCCCTGGTGAAGCGGCCGTTGCCCTCGGCGATGTTGGCGTCTATGGAAAGGGGGACGCGGTTGAGGTGGTCGGCGAGGAATTGGCAGGCGCGCGCGAAGTCTTCGGTGAGGGCGGCCACCTGATCGGCGAGAACCCCGGCCTTCTGGCAGACGTGGAGATTCTCGAGCATGAAAGCCATTGGCGTTCCTGAGCACAGGATCAGGTGGGCAGGACACCGCAGGCGAGCGTCGCTTATCTTTTCGGCGGGCAGTCGCGAGCGGACGCGCCGTCGGGCTGTTCTCACCTGCTCTACTGCTCGCCTGCTCTATCATCCCGCCGAAAGCAGGATGGTCGGGGCGCCCGGATTCGAACCGGGGACCTCTGCGTCCCGAACGCAGCGCTCTAAGCCAGACTGAGCCACGCCCCGACCGAAACCCACTCTAATCGGCGCCCGGCGACTTGTCAAGTTGCCGATTTGAACACTCACGACTCCGACGCTGCGCCTCCGGACCCCATAACCCCCAGGATGCCCCCGCCCTCCCCGGAATAACCGCACACGTCCCGGCGCCACATAATACATCTACGCCTAACTGCACTGCCGAATCGCCGGTTTTCGGGCGGATTTTCTTAGTTTTTCCGGATTTTCTGGGTCAATTCGGTCAACCCGGACCCACAGATTATCGAAAACGACTATAATATGCCCGTCATGCGAAGGGTGCTATTCACATCGGGAGCTACACAATGCCGAAGCAAAGTCGGAAAGACGAACTCCTCCCCCAGGCGCGGGTGCTCTGCGCCGAGGGGATGTCGAAAGCGGAGGTGGCGTCGGCCCTCCACGTCTCGCGCCGGACCATCCAACGGTGGGCCAAACAGGACCGCGACGCCGGCCGGCCGTGGCGAAGGCCAGGGGACGGCGAAGCTGAATCCCCGTCGCGGGGCCGGACCGATGCCCTCGCCTCATCGGGAGGCGACCTGGTCGAGCGGGTGTATGCGAAGCTGCAGGAGCGGCTGGAAGACCTGGTCGAGTCCGGTGAAGAGGAGTCCGGCTCCGCGCGAGTGGAGGACCGGATGCTGAAGATCTGTCGGGTGCTCGACTACCTGCGGTCGGACCGCGACCCGGTGGGCGAGCAGCTCCGCGCCATGAAGGCGTTCGCGGCCTTCTGTCTGCGCACGCTCAATGAGGAACAGATGCGGCCTGTTCGGAAGGCGATCCGGATGTTTCTGGATGACCTGAAGAAGGAGAACACATGATCTGGTTTCAGACCGTTGTTTCCGCGGTGTCCGCCCTGGCGGGTGGTTTCATCGGCGGGTGGGTGGTGGCCTTCCGCATGGGCCGGTGGCGCCAGCGCGTCGAGGACCACCTGGAGAGCATCGAGGCCCGCCTGCAGAAGGGAGAGGGCGTGGTGGGCAACGTCCCCGTGCTGAGCACGCGGGTGGACCTGATCCTGGAGGAGGTGCGTTCCATCCGGGCGGACCTGCGCCGCGACCGGGGCAGTTTCGTCACCCACGAAGAGTGTGACAGGAGGCACGACGGCACCGATGCGTGAAGAAATCGAGAGGATACTGACCGAAGTGAAGCGTCGCCGCCTGGACGCGGAGGCGGAGGCCGGTCACGCGGCCGAGGCGCTGGCCCGGCTGGTGAGCGGCATGACCCCGCTGAACCAGGTGGACTCCGAGCAGGTGCGGGCCAGTGCCGAGACGTTCGCCGACGCCCTGGGGCGGCTGCGGCTGCTGGAGGATTTCTCGCGCGAGCTGCGCGGCCTGCTGATGTGACTCTTCCGTATCGGGGAAGCGCGTTGAGCATGGGCAAATGGTCCCGACATTACGAGCAGCAGCGGTTGAAGGTGCTGGAGATGATCGAACAGAAGGCCACGCCGTTCCGGCGCACGGACGCCGCCGCGCGGGAGCGCAGGATGGGTCTCCCATTCCTTGCGTGGTGCCGGATCTACCTGCCCCATTACTTCGAGGAGCCCTTCGCGCCGTTTCACCGGGAGATGGTGGAGGCGGCGGGCGAGGCGGCCATGCCCACATTTATCTGCGCCTTCCGCGGCGCGGGGAAGAGCGCCCTGCTGGCCATGGCCCGGCCACTGCACCGGGCGCTGGCCGGTGAGGTCCCTTACTTCCTTTACGGCAGCCAGGTGCAGAAGCTGGCTGCGCAGAACATGGACTACGTCCGCCTGGAGCTGGAGCACAACCCTCGCCTGCACAGCGACTACGGGCAGCCGGAGGTGCAGGGCTCGCAGACCGAGTGGACCGTGAGCCCGCCCCGCCGGCGGGGTTCGGTCAAGTTCGAGGCATTCGGCATCGGCATGAGCCCGCGCGGGCGGCGCCACGGCGAGCACCGCCCGCTGGAGTTCGTGGGCGACGACCTGGAGGACGCCGAGCTGGCGCGCAACCCCCGGCGTGAACAGAACCTGTGGGACTGGTTGATGGACGAGGTGCTGCCGGCGCTGGAGCCGGACGAGTTTGCCTTCACGGTGCTGGGCACCACCTTCGGTCCCGAGTGCATGATGCAGCGCGCGCAGGAGCTGTCCCGGCGCTCGGATGAGACGGGGCTTCCCCTGGCGCGGGTGTTCCGCCGGCCGGCCACGGAAGGCGGGTCAACCGTCTGGCCGGAACGATTCAGCGACGAGGCCCTGGCCCGCATCCGGGCCACCATCGGGCTGCGCAACTGGCTGCGCAACTACGCCCTGGAGCCTCAGGACCCCGCGCGGCCCTTCCAGCCGGACTGGATCACGACGTATGCCCCACAGGAGGTGGACGTGCGCCGGCTGGACGTGGTGGCGTTCCTGGACCCCGCCGTCAGCCGTCACGGTTGCCCGCGCGCACTGGTGACCGTCGGCTGTGAGCGCCACACCGGCGAGCGCTACGTGCTGGATGCCTGGATCGAGCAGGGCACGCCGGGGGAGATGATCGAGAAGCTCTTCCAGTTTAACAACCTGTATCATCCCCGATTGATCGGCATCGAGTCAAACGGCGGCTACGCCCTGATCAAGCCGCTGCTGCGCGAGCACGAGAACCGCCGCCGCGTCCACCTGCCCGTCCGCTACGTAAACCACACCCGCCCGAAGGACCTGCGCATCGAGGCGCTCTGCAGCCAGTTCGAGAGCGGCCGATGGCGCTTCCCCCGCAGTCCCAACCGGGGTGTGCGCACGCTGCAGGAGCAGTTCCTCAGCTACCCCAACGGATGGGTGGACGGACCGGACGCGACGGCCGGGTGCGACGAGTTGCTGCCGGACAGTTTCTCCCCGGCCGATGAAGGGCAACCCTACATGTCGTTGCGCAAAAGAACCGATTTCTCCTCCCTTTAGGAAGGCAACTCCATGACGGAAAAACCCGGGAAAGAAACCGTGGCGGAGCCCTCGCGGTTCGGCCCGCGCACCGTGGTGGGCCACGTGGACGTGGACAGCCTCACTCCCCGGCGCATCAAGCGCATGCTGCTGGAGGCTGAATCCGGCAGTCTCTCCGCGCAGGCCGAACTGTTCGAGCGAATGGAGGAGAAGGACGGCGAGCTGGACGCCTACCTGCGCACCCGCAAGGCCGGCGTCGCCAGGCTCAGGTGGGACATCCAGCCGGCCGATGACTCCGGGGAGGCCCGCCGGGCGACGCGGCTCTGTCGAGAGATGGTGGGCCAGACGCCGGACGTTGCACAGGCGATCTTCGACCTGCTGGATGCCATCCCCAAGGGGTTCAGCGTGCTGGAGATCGACTGGCAGACGGACGCGGACCTCTGGCGGCCTGCCCGGCTGCTGTGGCGACCCCAGCGCTGGTTCCAGGTGGCCGACGACGGCGAGACGTTGCTGCTGCGCGACGCGGGCGGAGAAGGCATCAAACTGAACCCATTGAACTTCATCGTGCATCGCGTCCGCGCGCGGAGCGGCTTCTGCGCCCGCACCGGCCTGCTGCGCTCCTGCGTGCGGGCCTTCGTGGTGCGCCATTTCGCATGGAAGGACTGGATGGCCTTCGCGGAGGTTTACGGCATGCCGCCACGGATCGGCTGGCTGCGCGAGGACGTGCCGTGGGACAGCCAGGAGGCGCGGCAACTCTGGCACGCCGTCCGGGCGCTGGGCATGGACAGCGCCGCCGTCATGCGCGAGGGCAACCGCATCGAGCTGCTGGACACCCGCTCCAGCGGCGAGGGCCGGATGTTCGAGCGCATCCTGGACCGCGCCGGCCGCGAGATGACCCTGGCGGTGCTGGGCCAGCTTCTGACCAGCGGGGGCGAGAAGGGCGGCTCTTACGCCCTGGGACAGGTTCACAACCAGGTGCGCTGGGACCTGATCGAATCGGACGCCCGGGCCCTGGGCCGCACCCTGACCGAGCGGCTCCTACGGCCGCTGGTGCGGCTGAACCTGGGCGAGAAGGCCCCCGTGCCGAGCTGGACCTTCCATGCCGACAAGCCCGAAGACCTGAGCGAGCTGGCCCGGACCGTCCAGACGCTGAGCCAGGCGGGGCTGCCCATACCGCTGGAATGGGCCTACACCAAGTTCGGCATTCCCCGGCCGGCCGAGGGGGAGGCCGTCCTGCAATCCAAACAAGGAGGTTGAAGACCATGAAATCAATGAAAACGGATCAGGCCGCGCCGCACGGGGACTGCCCACCGGGGCGGGTGCTGTTGCCCTTCGTGGACGCCGGCAAAGGAGCCGGGGACGGCGCACCGGAATGGGTGATGCTGGCCCGCGTGGGCGTCTGGCACGGCCACCCCACGGTGGGCACGCAGCGCATAACGCGGGACCACCTGCGGGCCGCGCTGGAGTATTTCTCCCGTCACTACGCCGCCCACGGCAAGGACCTGGTGGTGGACTACGACCACGCCAGCGTGGCAGTGCCCGTGGTGAACGCGCCGGCGGCGGGGTGGATTCGCGAGTTGGAGTTGCGCGAGGACGACACGCAGCTCTGGGGCCGCGTGCAATGGACCACCGAGGCCGCCGGCGCCATCGCCGCCCGTCGCTACCGCTACGTGAGCCCCGTGTTCCGGTTCAACGCGCCGGACCGCGTGACCGGCAAGCCGGTGCCCATGACTGTCCACAGCCTGGCCCTGACCAACACCCCGTTCCTGACCGAACTGGAAGCGTTGAACCATGACGCCGCCACGGATGGCGGCAGCACCACACCACACTCAGACGGAGGCGCGAACATGAGCCTTCTGGAGCAGTTGGCGCGGGCGCTCGACCGGGAGCCCGAGGGTTTTGCATCCGGGCTCGGATTGTCCGAAGGCGCCCACGACAGGGCAGTGGCGGAGGCCGTCCAGGCCCTCGTCGCGAAAGTCAAGGAACTGCAGCAACCCGAGGCCCCGGTGCCCAACGCCGTGGCAGCGGCCCTCGGGCTGCCGCCCGATGCCGACGAGACCGCCGCGAAGGCGGCCATTATCCGGCTGAAGGCCCCCGGGGACGGCCTGGACGCCGTCCGCAGTGCACTGGGGCTGTCGGAACAAGCCGGAGCAGACGAGGTGCTGAACTCCATCGCGGAGCTTCAGCAGGACCGCCGCCGCAGCGACGCCGAGGACCTGGTGGCGCAGGCCGTGGAGGCCGGCAAAGTCCCGCCCGCGCACCGCGATTTCTACCTGCGCGAGGCGCTCAGCGACCTGGAGGCCACCCGGCAGGTCATCAACTCCATGCCGGTGCTGACCGCCCGGCAGTCCGCCCCTGCGGAGAGGAACCGATCGAGCCTCAGCGAGGCCGAGCGGTCGGTCTGCGCGCAGCTCGGTCTCACGGCCGAGACCTTCGCCGAAGCGACCCAGTGAACCCGCCTGCGGCGGGTAAACCACACACATCTCACATCATTTCGGGAGGATGAATCATGGCAGCCCTGACGTCCGATAGGAACACGGAGTACAGCCTGGGCGACCTGCTCTCCATGCCGGTCGCCGGTTCGACCCGCATATTTGCCGGCTCGCTGGTCTGCATCGGGGAGGACGGCTACGCCGTTCCCGCCGCGGACACGGCCGGACTGCTGTTCGCCGGCGTCGCCACGGCCCAGGCGGACAACCGCAACGGCGAGGACGGCGACGTGCGCGTCGTTGTGCGCAGGCGGGGCCGCTACCGCTTCAATTACCAGGGCTCCCTGACCCAGGCGGGTCTCGGCGCCAGGGTCTACGCGGTGGACGACCAGACCGTGGACGCCGCCAACGGCGTCTCAAACGACCTGCGGGTGGGCGTGATCGACCGCATCGAGGGCAGCGGTGAGTGCTGGCTCTCGATCGACGAAGCCGTCCTGGCCGGCAGGGCGTGGGACGAGCCCACCACAACCACCACGGCAGCGGCGTAGTGACCGGCCGGGGGCGGTTGCCCCGCACTGTTCAATTCTGCATTCGCAATGGAGGTCTGATCCATGGAGATCACGCAAGGAAACCTGGAGGCCGTCTTCACCGGCCTGAAAGCCACCTTCAACGACTCGGTGCAGGCCACCGAGAACGAACGGATAAACCGCCTGATGGAGGTGGTGCCCAGCTCGACGGGCACGGAGAACTACCCCGTGGCCACGCTGCTGGGCGACCTGGAGGAAGTCCTGGACGAGGTGACGATCACCAGCATCGGCACGTTCGTCCAGAGCGTTCCCAACCGCACCTTCGCGCGCATCGTGCAGGTGCGGCGGGACGACATCGCCGACGACAACATCGGCGTCTATCGCCCGGGAGTGCGGCAGCTCGGACGCCGCGCCGCCCTCTACCCGCTGCGGCTGGGGGCAGAGGTGCTCCTGGCCGGCCTGACGGACGAGTGGATCGACGGCACCACCGTGTTCAGCGACAGCCACGAGTGGGTGGGCGGCCTGAGCTGGTCCAACCGCAGCGACCTGGCCCTCGACGCCGACAACTTCGAGGCGGCCGTCAGCGCCCTGGAGACCCGCGTGGGTCCGGACGGCTCCCCACTCGGCCTGCAGCCCGACCTGCTGGTCTGCGGACCGGCCAACCGGGCCGCCGCCGAGGGCATCCTCGAGGTCCAGTACCTCGAAGGCGGCCAGAGCAACCGGCATTACAAGAAGTGCGACCTGCTGGTGCTGAGCCGTTTCGGCTCCAGCTCCGCCTGGTTCGTGATGGACACGGACCCCGTGCGGCCGATGGTCCTGCAGGACCGCGAGGGGCCGGAGTTCACGGCCAAGGACTCTCCCGACGACGACGACGCATTCTACCGGGAGCTTTACGCCTACAAGGCGCGCCGCCGCTGCGCGGTGGCCGTCCTGGCGCCCTGGCTCGTCCAGGCCAGCGCCGGCGCCTGACCCCAGCCCGGCGGGGGCGGCCCCGGGCCGCCTCCGCCCCCCTTCTGCCGGAGGAACACATGAGCTACTGCACGGCCCAGGACATCGAGACACGAATCGGCGAGGACGAACTGACCCGGCTGACCGACCACGACGGCGATGGCTCGCCCGACCAGGACGTGATCGACCAGGCCATCGCCGGGGCGGGGGCGGTTATCGACAGCTACCTGGGCATACGCTTCGCGGTGCCCGTGCTGAAGGCCGACGGGGAGCCTCCGGAGACCCTGAAAGCCCGCGCGGTGAACCTGGCGGTCTACTTCCTGCGGCTGGGGCGGGACAGCGTCACCGAAGACGTTCGGGACCAGCACGAGAGAGACATCGGCTGGCTCAGGCGGGCGGTGGCCGGAACCGTCTCGCTGGGCGTCGAACCCGCGCCGGCGGAGGCCTCCGGCGCTGCCGGCGTGCGGCACGAAGGCGAGGGGCGCCTGTTCGGCCGAAGCGAACCCCTGTGACCGGAGCGAGAGATGAGTAACTTCCTGACCGACGGACGGGAAGCGCTGCTGGCAGCCCTGAAGGCCGACGCGCAGATCGACGATCGGGTGAAGACCTATTACGAGTTCGGAGCGGGGCTTCAGCAACGCGCCGCCCCGGAGCCCGCTTCCTGTCCCGCCCTCTCCCTGAGCCCCTCGGATGTGCGGCGCCTTCCGGTGGCCAACGTGGAGCGGGAGATCCCCCAGTCGCTGCGGATTCGCATCACTACGGCGGGCCAGGACGTGGAGCCCTGTGAGGAGCTGGCCGCCCTGGTGATGGCGTGCGTGGAAAAGGCGAACGAGACGGCCTTCGGCCTGACCTCCGAAGGACTCACCGGGCTGCGCGTGCGCTCGGTGACGTGGGGCGCGCGCCCGCGCGAAGGGGCCGCGTCCGTTCTGTGGACGGCGACCCTGGAAGTCGAACTGCTCTGGCGGAGACGGTAAGGAGACCAGATGAGCGGACCATCCGGACAGTGGCACTACCCCCGTCGGCGGCACCTGCGTCTCTGCCGGGAATCGGTCTGGGGCGAATGCCCGGCCTCGCCGGAGTGGCGTTGCGTGCCCATCCGGGGAAACGGGTTTACCCTCAAGGCGCACCGTGCCTGCTTCCGACCCGAGAACGCCTTCGGCGGCGACGCGCATGTCGTCGTCCTGCCGGGGGCCCTGGACACCCGGGGCATTCTCCGAACCAGGCTTTATCCCGAACTGGCCGAATTCCTTCTGGACATGGGCCTGGATAGGAGCGGCGGGGGTCTCGGCAGCTACTGCCTGGACCATTTCACCCCCGCCGACCCGCGACGGATGGCGGGCGCGATGGTGGACCGGCTGGCGATCGAGGCCGGCGAGGAGGGGGTGCACCTGGAATTGCACCTGATCGCCGCCGGTGAGGCCACCAACGGCGCCCTCGCTGAAAACGATTTCGATTACTCGGGGATCAGCACGGTGCCGTTCGCCTTCGGCGGGGCCGCCGTGACGCTGGGCGGCTCCAACGTCACAGATGCGCAGCGGTTCTCCGTGGCGGTGGAGAATGAGCTGCAGGAGGGTCTGTGGCGCGAAGGCCAGCCCTGTCTGCTGGCGGCGGGACAGCGCGGCATCCGGCTGAGGCTGGAAAAACTGGCCGACGGGGACCTGCTGAACGACGCCATCCGCAGCGGCGCCAGCTTCGGCTTTTCGGCCACGCTTACCCATCCCGCGGGCCACAGCCTGAGCCTCTCCCTGCCCGTTCTCTATGCCGAATCGTGCGCCGAACCGGCCGTCCCCGGCAGGCTCGTCGGGGCCGAGCTGGAGGCAACAGCGGGCACAGACGGGGCAGGGGAGGACATCACTTACCAGGTCGATCTGGATCTTTGAGCGCAGAGCAAGGAGAGGAAACTTGAGGGAACCGACATCATCACCGGACGACGGACTGGAAGCGGCGCGCCGGGCCTACCGGCAGGCGGCCGCGCAGGTCGAGCGCCAGCAGGAAGCCCTGCGCCAGCTCCGGTCGCTTCTGATCGAACTGGCCCAGCAGGACCTGCGCCTGCACGGGCGGACGTTGTCCCTGCTGCAGGAGATGAACCGCGACATGCAGCGGTTCAAACGACAGATCAAGCGGCTCAACACGGCGAGGACATAACCGATGGCCGGCGGGTACTTCCGCGACGGGACGATCCACGTGGAGCTGGGAGCGCATTGTTTTGCCACGCCCGAGGCGCTACGCGGCAGCATCATCCTGGAGCCGCGCGGTCGCCCAGGCGTCCTGCTGGACGGCGGCGGAGGGGTGCAGCAGATCCAGGTGACGGGCCAGCGCCTGCGCGAGAATCTGGGCGATGCCGAGCGCTACATTTACGAGCACCTCCACAGCCTGGCGACCGGTGATCCCGGCCGTCTGGGGTGCGAGCACAACCGGGGCGGACGCGCCGTCTTCCCCGGGGCGGTTTGCCTGGGCGGCCTGGGCGAGGTGAGGGCCTTTCGCTTCTGCGACATGCGGCTCGAATTCGCCGCTCCCGAGCGGGAGGAGGAGCCCGAATGGGCCGGCGTCCCGTCCCCGCCGGGCTCCTACCCCGGAACCGGGACGCATCAGGACTACGCCGCCGGGGGCATGGAGCTGGGACATCATCCGCTTTCCATGCGCATCGAGATGAACCGCGATTTCCCCCTCAGGGCGGTCCCGCGCGCCCGGGGCGCCCGTCCCCGGGGGCCGGCGCGGGGAGCCGTCGTGCAATTCGTGGTCAACGCCTGCGCCGAGGCGACCTCGGGGAACCTGGCCGACTACCTGCGGGACCTGGCCCGCTCGATCGGCCCCGGCCCGGTTGACCTGACGGCCAACGGCAACACCTACCAGAACGTTCTGCTGACCGGCCTGCGACCCGCTCACACGGACCTGCGGCACACCATTTTCGAGGCGGAGTTCATACAGGAGGTCTGAGGAAACCATGACGACCACCACGGCAGCGGCCACGACCACCACGACCCCGGCGCCGGGGGCGCAGCTCTACGTGGGCGGGGCGGCCTGCAACCTGTGCCAGCTCCGTTGGGTCCGTGCGTCCTACGTGGCGCCCTATGAGGCGGAGCTATTCTGCCCGGTCCGTCATGACCGGCCCATGCCGTTCCACCTCTGGGACGTGGTGCGTGTCGAGGACGGCGCGGGGACGGTCCGGTTCCGGGGCAACATCGTCGAGATGCGCCCCGGAGGCGTGGACCAGGAGGGCATCGTCTACATCGCTAACGGCAAGCGCTTCCGGCTGGAGAATGAGCCGGTGCGCATCAACGGGCGCGGTTTCTACCTCTGGAACCGGCGGGGATACCCCTGCGACGAAGGCGACGGCGGCGTGGACAGCCCCGACGGCGACGGCGAGAAGTGGACCGCCGGCCAGATCATCGTCGACATCCTCGAGCACGCCCTGGGCCTGCCGGGCGGCGGGTCCGACATCCCCGGCCATCACGGCGACGCGTGCTGCATCAACGACACCTACCTGACCGCCGCCGACATCGCCGGCTACACGGCCGCCGACTGGCTGGCGCTCAACAGCGTCGTGGGCGAATTTTCTGTTGACAACACCTCCGTGGCGGACGCGATCAGCCTGCTGATCGGCCTGAACGGCGGCTTCTACGGCTGGCACATCGACCCCGATACAGGAAACCTGGAACTGGTGGACATGGACTCGCTGCCGGCGACGGACATCCAGGCCGGCGAGCTGGGGCACTGGCAGGACGAGGCGGGCACGGATTACCGCCTGCTGGCAAATAGCCTGGAATGGAGCCTGGAGGGCGTCTGCAGCACCATTTCGATCCAGGGCCAGGACCGCACCACCGAAGAGCAGCCGGCCAACATCGAGAATTCCGGCAACGCCGGCCAGGGCGACCTGGGCGAGCTCGAGCACGTGGCCAGCCCGTGGCGCGACTTCGCCGCCGCCTACCGGCCGCTCTGCCAGGACAAGCGGCACTTCTGCAACAAGCCGATCGACGACGCCGGCGCCTACACCCCGCCGGACGGCTGGAGCTACGGCTCATACGGGCCGCGCGTCTACGTGGGCACCGACGCGGGTGAGAAGACGGCCTACAAGCCCACCTTCTGGTTTCCGTGGTGGTTCGTGGCCGAGGGCATCATCGCCTTCCCGGAGGCGCCGAGCCTCGACCCGGGAGAGAAGCTGTGGGGCTGGTACTGGGCCCGCGTGCCCTTCATCGTCAGCAGCGGCCCCGCTGGAGATGCCTACGACTGCTACGGCTACGAGCGCACGCGCACCGTCTACGACCCCGGCTTCCGCCACACCTCCACCTACCCGCAAGCGGGCACGGCGGACGACGAGGCGGCGATGGCCACGCTGGCGGCGCGCCTGCTGGAGCTTTACAGGGACGTGCGGCGCCAGGGCGAGCTGGTCTGCGATGAGGTGGACTGGGACCTAAACCTGGGCAACCGATACAACGTGGTGAACCTGGGCGCCGCCGCCCTGGGCCTGACCACCACGACAACGCCGGCCTGCGACCCGGACCCCACCGCGTGGCGCACGCTGGGCATCAACGCCGTCGAGGTCACATGGGATCTGGACCGCGCGCAGACGCAGATACGCGTCGCCAACACCTTCTTCATGCTGGAAGAGTACTCGGAGTTGAAGCGACGGCTGGAGATGAACCTGTTCAGCCGCCGCAACCTGAGCCTGAGCCAGGACATCTATGATTGCCAGGTGCACGTGCCGAGGTTCAACGACAACGCGCCGGCGGACTGGACGACGGCCGCCCCCACCACCACGACAACGGCCGCCCCCACCACCACAACAACGGCCGCGCCGACGACCACGACCACCGCGCCGGCGACGACCACGACCACCGGCGTTACCACAACCACGACCACGGCAGCGGAGGGGGCCGGCACAACGAGCACAACCACCGCCCCGCCCACAACCACGACCACCGGCGTTACCACGACCACCACCACGGAGCACCAGCCGTGCCCGGACGAGTCACCGGGCTTTTGCGTTGAGAACGCCTACAGCTGTGACGACACCTATGAGTTCGACGTCGGCGCAGGCGATCCCTTCACCTGTGACGACGACGGGCAGAACTCCTGCACGGATTGCACCGGCAATTTCACGCTGCCGCGCGGCCAGAACGGCACCGACGAGCCGTGCCAGTGGGATACGGACGTGACCGGCGGCTCGCTGCCGGCCTGTATGGGCGGCCTGGGCGATGACCCCGGTGAGGCCCGGATCGAGTGCGATGGGGGCCTGCCGAGCGGCTGGGGCTGGCAGCTCTACGTCCGCAAAGCCGAATCGATAGACTGCACCGGCACCGTTTACTACGCCAACTACGACGTCCCCGGCTGCCCGGACGGCACCTACACCGCCTACTCCGACACCGGCGACTGTGTGACCAATTACCCGAGCGAAATCACCGTTTACTAGAAAGGCAGGCTGGAGACTTGAGACTGGAGACTGTAGGTACAGCAATAACGGCCTCCTCGAAGACCATGCAGGGTCGCTGCCGTACCTCAAGCCTACAGCCTCCGGTCTACAGCCTGCCGCCTCCAGCCTCCAGCCTCCGGCCTGCCTTTTTGCCGTACCTGCAGTCTACAGCCTATAGCCTCCAGCCTGGAGTAATCTCATGGCATTGAACGCGATCGGCGCTGCCCGCCGCCGGGCTTGCCTGGACTGTGAGCGCCGCATCACCAGGCGCACCGGCCCCGGCGAGAAATGGGGCGAGGAATGCTGCTACGCCGGCTTCCAGCCCGCGGAGCGGCTCACCCTGAGCCGCGACTTCTACAACAGATCGAACGAGGACGCCTGTCCCGCCGGCAAATGGCAGGGTCTGGAGCCGGTGGACCTGGAAGCGCGCCGCGAGCAGGGCCGCCTGGAGCGCGCCGCCGCACAGGTGCGCACTCTGGGACCGATCCTCGCGACCGCCCTGGACGACCTGGACGATATTGAGCGCGCGGAGCGCATCCGCGCCGTGGCCGACGGCCACAACCTGGAACCCGAGGCCCGCCAGGCCCTGTTAGACGGCATGGCGGCAGAAAGGCAGGTCTGAGACTTGAGACCGGGTAACGGTTCACGGGCACAACGCAGCACGGCCATCCTATCCGTGCTGCACGGGCTGGAAGCCCGTGCCACGAGGTCGCCGGACGCGACAGAGCGCGTCCCTCCAGACGCCATCACCGTATCCGTTGGAGGGACGCCCTCCGTGGCGTCCGCCGC
>CAZNGS010000039.1:0-14511 GCA_964572825.1 uncultured candidatus Brocadiaceae bacterium | reverse complement strand
CTCCAGACGCCATCACCGTATCCGTTGGAGGGACGCCCTCCGTGGCGTCCGCCGCCGGAATCCAGAGGAGGGAGAGATGATTGATTGGAAAGCGGAGGCGGATCGAATCAGCAACGGAACCACAACGCCGGCCGAGCACGGCGCGGACCGCTGCATCTACGCCGAACCCTTCCAGGAGGGCTGCTGTCACCGGCGCAAGGTCAAATGCCATCACCCACGGCAGCCGAATCTGATCGTGGCCGAGCGCTATTGCGGCGACTGCCTGCTGCGGTCCGCGCTGAGCGATCTGCACATCTGCGCCGTCATTACGGCATGGAACGAGGGAGACGAAGTGCGCGATACCGTCGACAGCCTGGTGGCGTCTGTAGAAAGGGCCGTACTGCAGGTTATTCTGGTCGACGACGGGAGCTCGGACGGCTCGTGCGGCCTATATCATCAGGCATGTGTG
This sequence comes from uncultured candidatus Brocadiaceae bacterium, assembly GCA_964572825.1. Classification (GTDB taxonomy): domain Bacteria; phylum Planctomycetota; class Brocadiia; order SM23-32; family SM23-32; genus CAYVBE01. The sequence goes on along the minus strand of CAZNGS010000039.1, from coordinate 14,063 downwards.
CATGTAGTGCGTCACGAGACCCCTCACGGCGTCGGCCAGAGCCGCAACGCCGGCTGGCGCCGCGCCCTGGAGATGGGCGCCGACGTGGTGACCTTCCACGACGCCCATATGCGGTTTCCGGACCCCGACGAGGTGCGCGGCCCGGGCGGCATGCTGGAGCAGCTCGCCGTCAAAGCCGCCCGAGAGGGCGCCATCACCACGGCGGCCAGTCACGACATCCCCAGCCGGGGCAAACTGCGCGGCTGCTGGATGCACTACGACCCCCGCTACGGTCTGCAGCCCAAATGGTCGACCGACGGCCAGATCAAGGACGCCCTGGGCCTCGACAAGCTGCCGGAATGGTGGCGCACGCCCTGCATGATGGGCGCCTGCTACGCCGTGCCCCGCTACGTGGGCGAAGCGTTATCGGAGCCCACGGGCCAGCTCTGGGAGGATACGGCCGGGCGGTGGGGGTTCAGCGAGCAGGCACTGGCCATCAAGGCCTGGCTGATGGACGTGCCCGTCCTGCAGAGCCGCGACCTGCGCGCCGGCCACAAGTACCGGGGGACAAACCGTATCCCCGGCGCCGCGCGCGAGGTGTGGAAAAACGTCGCCCGGTCCACCCGGCTGCTGCTCGGGCAGGAAGCCTACGAGCGCTACTTCCGGCCCTGGTGCCGGGGGCGGCTGGGCGTGGAGGTCGAGAGGGAGACGGTGGCCGGGCTTGACACACCGTCCGGGTGGCCGTTCGCGACGCCCGATCTGCACACGCACCTGCTGGGGATCGGCGCGCGCATCACGGAACGGCATCCGGAGCATGACTGGGTGCGCCAGCGCCGGGCCATCGAGGCCCTGGCGGACGCGAAGCGCGTGCTGGCCTGGCGCTGCAACTATTTTCTGGTCGAGGCGGCCTATGCGCCGGAGGCCGACATCACGTGCATCGAATACGCCGGCCACCGGGCACAGTGCTGGCAGGCGGCATGCAAGGAGGCCGGTATCCACCTGGTCCGCACAAAGCTCGGCGAGGACTACGTTAAACGCCCGCTCAAGCTGGCTGAAATACGCGGTAAATGGGACCTGATCATCGTCGGCGGCGAGTATCAGGACCAGTGCCTCGAGGTGGCAAAGCAGGTCCTGACAGACGGCGGGCGCATCATCCGCAACCCCGCCGCCGATCGGCTGCAACTGGAACACGGCGAACTGAAGAAGGAACGCGAACTGCTGGCAGAACTTGAAAACCCCGGGCCCGGGGCCTCTCCCTCCGGTGGGGGCGCCCAGGACGCCTCCGCTGTTTCGGCTTCCGGGCCCGCCTTTAACGACAGGCTGGAGGCTGGAGACCGGAGACCGGAGGTACGGCAAAACGAACACAGGCTGGAGGCTGGAGACCGGAGACCGGAGACGACAGACTGTAGACCTGAGGCTGGAGGCCGTAGGTACAACAACAACGACCCGCCCGACAACAGTGCCACCGCCGGACCGTGGCCGTCCCTACAGTCTCCAGCCTCCAGTCTCAAGCCTGTCGTTACCGTTTGCCTGCTCAATTATCAACGGCCCGAGAATCTGGGGCCGGTCCTGGACTCCGTCCGGAACCAGACCCTGCCCGTGCGGACCGTGCTCTGGGACAATGCGGGCCTGCCTGCGGGCGGACACGCACAGGCAGGCGGCGGCGTGCGCTGGACGGATACCGAGGGCAACGAGCGCCCGATGGCCGAACATCCGGACGTGGACCTGGTCGTCGAGGCCAGCCGCAACCTGGGCTGTTTCCCCCGCTGGTTCCTGGCCAGCCTGGCCGACACCGAGTTCGTGTGCAGCATGGACGACGACCTGATCTTCAAGGACGAGCGCGTGCTCGAGGACGCCGTGGCGGCCTGCCGCGAGGAATGTCCCGACGGCATCGTGGGGCTGTTCGGCTGGTCGGAAGTGGCGGGCAAAGATTACCGGCGCGGCCGCCACCACAACGGCACCACGACCGGCACGCGCTGCGACATCATCAAAGGGCGCTTCATGCTGTTTCGGCGGGCGCTGCTCGAGCGCGTGCCCCTGGTCATACCTGCGATCGAGGGCATTACGGAGCTGAGCCACCGCGAGGATGACGTCTACCTGAGCCTCTGCATCAGCGGGGGAGAAAAGGACCATCACCTGGTGCCCGAGCGGCTGGGGCATCGCTGGCGCGAACTATCCCAGCACGGGGTGAGCGCGGCCAGCGAGCCGGGCCACTACGCCCGCCGCTGGCAGGTGATCCAGAGCCTCAAAAAATGGCTATCAGACCAATGAAGAGCGACGCATACATGGAGGGCCACGCTCCGTCGTGGCCGAGGGGCCAACGGGACGGACGCGACAGAGCGCGTCCCTCCAACGACGCCGCATCGCGGATACATGGAGGGCCACGCTCCGTCGTGCCCGGCGGTCCAACGGAAGGGACGCGACAGAGCGCGTCCCTCCAACGGATGCGGTGCTGGCGTCTGGATGGCCGTGCACCGTTGCCTCGTGGCACGGGCTTCCAGCCCGTGGGGCACGCCCAGGATGGCCGTGCACCGTTGCCTCGTGGCACGGGCTTCCAGCCCGTGGGGCACGGCGAGGATGGCCGTGCACCATTGCCTCGTGGCACGGGCTTCCAGCCCGTGGGGCACGGCCAGGATGGCCGTGCTACGTTGAGCCTGGCGGAGAAACCATGACTGCCATACCGAAAGTCAAATGCCCTGACTGTGACCGGCGGATGCGCTACCAGCCCTGGGCGACCAGGCCCGGCGGGCGCTTGCTCTGCGACTGCGGGCGCAAGATCTGGGTCGTCCGCGGCGAGGGCAACATCCTGCTGCCCGAATTTGAGCGGTCTCCGGGTTTGGGAGCGCACGGCACACCCCCACCGCCCCCGCAGGAGCTGGCGAAGCGGCTCCGGGTCCTGCTCTATTTCCATTGCGAGCCGGAGGATCGGGACGAACCGGATCACCGGGGCACCCGGGCTCACCGCCCCCGGCGCGTCGGGCCGCAGGCCCTGGCCCGCGAACCTCGCGTCCGGCGCGGCCGCACGTCTTTACCGGAGAGGAGTCGATTATGAGCGCAACCGAATGGATCGCCGTGAGCGGGGTTATGCTGATAGTGGCCGGATTGTGCGGCCTCGCCATGGAGCATGCGCAGCCCGGCCGGTGCGGGCAACATTTGCTGGTCGTATTGCTCTCGTTCGCCGCCACGATGGGGTTTTTGCTGCTCTGTTTCGGCTGCGGGTCCGCGCCGCGCCTAATGGCCGAGACTCGCGTGCGGCCGGAGGCGGATGCCGGACCGCAGCAGGCGGAGGCCGGCGGTGACCTGACCCAGTTCCTCCAGCAGCAGCAGGAGACACTGAACCGGCTCGTCAGCGTGCAGCAGAGCCAGGCCACGCACCTGGCGGACCGGATCGACCGTGTGGGCGAGCTGACCCAGGATGTGCAAACACAGATGTACGACCTGGGCCCGCGCCGGGCGGAGTTTGAGAGCGAACGGCTGGGAATCGAGTCCGCCCTCAAGGACCAGATGCTGGGCGTCCTGGTAGGCGTGCTGATTCTGGCCATAGCCGCCCCCGCCTTCGGCGGCCCCTGGTTCTACATTGTGGGCATCATCGTAATCGTCGTGGCCCTCTTCGGGCCGAAACTCTTCGGTTTTCTACTGTAGGAGACTGACGTGAGCAAACTACGAGATGAACTGACGAATGACCCATTGAAACGTGACTACAGTACCATGACGGATGCTGAAGCCGCTGAGGACCTGACGGCCAAGCGCATCGCCCGGCGAGACCGAGTCGCGGTCCCGACGCTTGCGCAACATTTACTGGAGAACGGACTATGGACGGACGTGATCAACGCAACGGAGAGTCAGGACGCCGCAGTAGCCGAAGCCGCCGGGCTGCTGGTAGATGCCTGCACCGCCCCACCCTCGGCAGTCGATCTGGACTCCGTGGGGCTGTCCGGCGCACTCGACGCGCTGGTATCCGGGAGCATCATCACGGAGAGCGAACGGGCGGCGGTTGACGCCCTGGCAGACAGCACGGTGAGCCGGGCACAAGAACTTGGGCTGGGGCAAGTAAGAACGGGTGACATTACACGGGCAAGGAGTTAATCATGCTTCCAAGAGCGTGGCGGTTCATTGTTTACAATACGTCGGGAGTTCAACTGGACTTCAGCGGCAACAGCGCCAACGAGAAGGCGTCCGCCCAGTTCAAGCGCAAATACCTGAGCAGCGGGCAGTCTGCCGCGGATGCGGGGGACCCCACAACGCACAGCGCAGCTACTGACCTGGCGGATGGCGGCACCGAGGCGCTCACGAGCGTGACCGGTGAGACCAATCTTGAACTCGACGGTATTTTCCATGTCGAGACCGACAACGCCAGCGCCGATGGTGATGTGGTGTTGGGCATTGAGAGCAGCCCGGACGGCGGCACCACCTGGCCCTCTGCGGCGACTGACTGGGACCCGGACACTGACATGGCGCCGGTGGCCGTGATCACACTGAGCGGTGCCGAGAGCCATAGCACGAGCTTCCGAGTGGACTGATGAGCAAGGCAGTTCCAAAGATAGACCTCCAGCACCCTCTGGCCCGTGGCTTGGTGTTCGCCTGGCTACCGGGCCAAGCCACGGGCGGGATTGCGTACGATAGCTCTGCCTACGGCGCGCATGGCACTTTTGGCGGCGAGTGGCTCATTTCTGATTGGGCTCTTTTGCCTGAGGGCCTGCTCTGCGGAATAGACTGTCGCACGACGGCGGATTTTGTCATCTGCGACGTGGCGCATCCGACGCGATTTGAAACGGTCCCCTACGCGGTCAGCTTCTGGCTCCGGTTTGCGGACAGTGTCGATCTACGCGCGGGGGGCGACATTTCGCATATCATGGGCAAGAACAATAGTGCCGATTTATCGGGTTGGTGGTTCGGACGCATCGGCAATGACGATGATAATGACCTTCGATTCGGCTCTCATACGGGCAACATCAAGGCTAACACGGCATGGAAACAATGGAATCACGTTGTGCTGGTGCAGTCTAGCGAGTCGTCGGCAGCAGTCTACGTCAATGGCGTGCTGAATGTATCGGGAGATAACGGGTTTGATGGGCATGCAACCGGTGACCTTCTGCGTCTTGGGGCTCGCGCGAACAATATAGATTCAGATAACGAGGCATTTGAGGGGCAACTGGCCCACGTGTTGGTGTTTAATCGCGTGCCCAGTGTAACCGAAATCCGCCAGCTCACCCTCGCGGGCAGAACCGGCGTCTACCCGTTCGAGCGCAGGCCGAAAATCTGGCTCGCCGCTGAGGAGGCGGCGACGACGGCGGCCCCGACAACTACCACGAGCATAGCACCCACTACGACGACCACGGTTGCGCCCACGACCACCACCACCGTGCCGCCGACCACAACAACCACCGTTGCGCCCACGACCACTACCACCGTGCCGCCCACCACAACGACCACCGTTGCGGCAACGACCACCACGACCATAGCACCCACCACAACGACCACCGTTGCGGCAACGACCACCACGACCATAGCACCCACCACAACGACGACGATCGCCGCAACCACGACGACGACCACGCCGGCGCCCACCACGACGACCACGGTTCCGCCGACGACCACCACGACGGCCGGGCCGACGACGACCACCACGGAGGCGCCCTGTGAGCCGATCCACATCGTGGCCTCCGTCAGCGCGCCGCGCATCGCCAGCTCAGCCGCCGCCCCCAAAATGACGAAAACCGTCAGCGCCCCTAAAATCGAGGTCGAAATAACATGACCGTAGAGGATGCCATCGACTACACCGCCTGCACCGGACCCATTCGCCGGGACGGCCGCTGGCCCCCCGGCGAGGGATGCATTTCGGTCACCCTGGCGCGCTACGACTGCGCAGACGCGGCCGTCAACTGGTCCGCCGACCCCGACGACTGGACCTGGCATCTCATCCTGAGCCGCGCCACCGCCGGCGGCACGCCCGACCTGGCGCTCGACAGCCACAGCTACGCCCGCGACGGCCACGAAATCGACCTCGAGTTCTACGCCACGGCCGCCGAGGTGGCCTCGATCCCCGGCGGCTCGCGTGACACACTGCACGTCGCCGTCCGCGCCACGCACGCGGACGACACCTACAGCTACTTTGCCGTGGGCACCGCGCAGATCGCCGGCGCCCCCGGGCAGCTCTAACTACGGGAGGTCTGATGATGTCAGCTTTTATCTTCTGGATCGTCGTCATTGCAGTGGTTGCCATGGGCCTGGGCTACCTGGGCCGCCGCCTCTACCTCTGGTGGCACAGGGACTGATCCATGCCTATCGAGACACAGGAGCGCCTGCTGCGGCGGGCGGACTGGAACGCCCTGATCGTGCTGGACGCCTGCCGCGCGGACTCCTACCGGCGCCGCCGGCCGAGGGCCCGCGTGGCCCTCACAATGGGCTACTGCACCCGCGTCTGGATGCCGCAGCTCGCCCGCGTGCTCGACGGCGCGCCGACACTCTACGTCAGCGCCAATCCCGTCTGCGAACGCGAATTGCAGATGAACCGGGATAACCCCAACTTCCGTTGGATCAGCCTCTGGCGCGACCGCTGGGAGCGCGTCGGCCCGCACAAGCTGCCGACCGTCCACCCGCGCAGCGTGCGGGACGCCCTCATGGACTACCTGAACCGCTTCGGTCAGCCCGAGCGCATAGTTGTGCACTTCATCCAGCCGCACATGCCCTACGTGGGCGAGGCTGCCCTGCCCTACGCCGACTGGGGCAACTGCGGCCGGTGCGAGTTCGCCGGCGAGCTGCACAAGACCACGCACCCGCGCGACGCCGTCGCGCAGAGGCGCATCACCCGCAAGGACGTCCGCGCCGCCTACGAGGGCAACCTGGACCTGGTCCTGCCCTACGCGATCGATCTGGCGGAGCAGGTGCTGGCCGGCACCGTGGTGGTGACCGCCGACCACGGCGAACTGCTGGGCGAGGGCGGCAAATACGGCCACATGGCCGGCCCCGTGGATACCCTGATGCGCGTGCCCTGGGAGCAATGGGACAAGGGCGGCCTGACCCCGGCCGAGTTGCCCGACCAGGCGGCCCTGAGCGGCCTCGATACCGAGGAATCGCAAACGATGCACAACCGCCTGGAGGCCCTGGGCTATGAGTGAGGGATTGATCCTCGATCTGTGTGCCGGCACAGGCGCGTGGAGCAGGCCTTACAGGGAGGCCGGCTACGATGTCCGCACCGTCACGCTCCCGGAAACGGATGTCCGCGATTTCCAGGTGCCCGATGCCCGCGTGCACGGGGTTCTCGCGGCTCCGCCCTGCACGTGCTTCGCATCGAGCGGGGCCTGGACATGGGCGGATAAAGACGCGTCGGGCGAAACTCTCGAGGCCCTGAGCATTGTGAGCGCATGCTGCCGGGTGATAATGGCATGTGCTCCAGTCTGGTGGTGCATCGAGAACCCCGTTGGGCGTCTCTACCGATGGATCGGCCCCTGGAAAATGACCTTCCAGCCCTGCGACTACGGCGATGCCTGGACAAAGCGAACGTGCCTCTGGGGCCGGTTTGCCGCGCCCAAAAAAACACCGGTAGAGCCCACGAGGGGTAGCATTTGCCGGCACAAAATGCGCAGCCCCGATATGCGGGCCATTACTCCCCCGGGATTTGCACAGGCGTTTTTCGAGGCGAACCCATGATTGGTCATGAGCCGCGTACAACGCAGCACGGCCAGGATGGCCGTGCTGCACGGGCTGGAAGCCCGTGCTACGAGGAGCTCGAGGAAACTTACACCGATCAATGGTTCCGGGAGCGGTTCCGCTATCGCAGCCCCTACCATCGCTTCGCGGAGGCCATCCTGGAGGTGCTGAAGCCGGAGAGCCTGGCCGACGTCGGCTGCGGCATGGCCTGGACCATCGAGTATCTGGAACCCCGGATACCGTGCATCGGCATCGAGGGCAGCCGGGCCGCCCTGCGGCTCATGAGACCCCACGTGCGCCGCCTGGTGCACCTAAGCGACCTGCGCGGGCCGCCTATCCCCCAGATGGCCGACTACGAGCTAATTGTCAGTTTCGAGGTGGCCGAGCATATTGATGGGCCGCATGTGGGCACATTTCTGACCTGGTGCACGCAGGCGAAGCGGCTGCTCATGAGCGCCGCCCCGCCCGGCCAGGGCGGCAACCACCACGTCAGCGAGCATCCGGCCGAATGGTGGCAGGAATGGCTCGACGCCATGGGATGGCGCTACGATGAGACTGTAACCCGGGCCTGGCGCACGGAGGCCAAAAAGCGCACCAAAGGCTGCCCCTGGGTCGTCCGCAATACCATGTACTTCGAGCGGGAGGGAGACTGATGCGAATTTACATTGCATCGTCGTGGCAGAATAAGCGGGAAGTGCTAAACGTGGCATTCGTGCTCCGCGAAGGCGGCGCGCATCAGGTGTATTGTTTCTGTGAAGAAGACGCCGGGCACCCCGTTTTTGATTACCGTGACGTGGATGGGATGGAGCATATGACGGCTGCTGAGGCGCTTTGTGTGCCGCAGGCGGCCGAAGCCTTTGAGGCGGACAAGGCGGGGATAGATTGGGCGGATGCCGTTGTGTTGCTTTTGCCGGCCGGGCGGAGTTCACATCTGGAGGCGGGGTACGCGGTGGGCCAGGGCAAGGAACTGTTCATCCTCGACCAGGAGGAGAAAGGTGGTAACTGGGATGTAATGTACGGGTTTGCCACCGGCATCACAGGCCGGCTGGGCGAACTGCTGATGCTTTTAGAAAGTGGCGGGGAGGAGGCTGGCGATGCCTGAGCTGGTCGCCCTGATCCCGGCGCATAATGACGCCTACACGCTGCGGCTCTGCCTGGCCAGCATCGTGGACCACTTCGACCGCATCATCGTCCTGGACGACTGCTCGACGGATGAAACGCCGGACGTCGTGCTTGACGCGGCCGCCGGGCGGCGCAACGTCCGCCTGGTGCGCCACGAGGGCCACCAACTCGGCTGGATCGAGGCGCGCAATCGCCTGCTGGCGGAGACGGACGCCGACCACCTGGTGTGGATTGACGCCGACGACGTGATGGTGGAGACCGGGGCGGACGGCCACCTGCGCGCCCTTGCGGACGGTGGCGCGGTGGTGGCCCGCTTCCCACTGACCGAATTGTGGGGGGACCTCAACCACACCACGCAACGGCTCCACCATCACGACAAATGTCATTGCTACGTCAACCGCCGCCTGGACCGCGACTTCGTCTGGCGGGGCGGATCGGCCGCGAAACCCAGCAACGCCCGCCGGGCGGTCAGCGCCCCCGGGCCGTGTTTCTTCCACCTCAAGGGCGTTAAGCCCGACCGCCGCCTGGTGGAGCGGCAGTTCATCAGGAAATGGTTCCGCGCCGGCAAGCCCACCCGCACCGTGGCCGAATTCGGCGCCCTGGACCGCAGGGGGCCCGAGGAGCTGCACCGCCGCGCCCTCAACATGCTCCTGCACAGCCGCCAGGACAAAATCCAGGGCACCTACCTGCGCGGCCACGAGCCGCGCTGGGTGATGCACAACCCCAAGGCCCGGCCCCCGCGCCCCAACATCATCAAGCGCGAGCGCCCCGGCCGCTTCCGTATCACGTACAGGGGCGACAGACCCGTAGACCGCACAGACCTGCCTGTGCGGAGCACGCAGACAGGCCGGGAGGCCACATGATGGCCAGGGCACCCATACCATATTTCGGCGGCAAAATGCGGGAGGTGAGCAAGATACTGCCGTACTTTTGCGAGCATGAATGCTACGTCGAACCGTTCGGCGGGGCTGCCTCGTTGCTGCTGGCAAAGGCCCCCAGCCCGGTCGAAGTGTATAACGACCTCGACGAACATCTGGTCGCTCTGTTTCGCGTGCTTGCCGATGAACGCCGGTTTCTGGACTTCTATCGGGCGGTCGCCCTGCTGCCCTATTCCCGGTCGGTGTATGAAGATGCTGTGGCACATATGGAGGCGGGGACTTGGTTCGACGAACTGGACCACGCCGTGCTGACGTATATATGGGCACGCCAGTCTTTTAGCTTCAGACAACCCGGTCCTTGGGCGTATGGCCGCAAACCGCCCGCGAAGCGGACAAGTGGATGGCTCAATGCCCCACGGTACCTGCCCGCGATTCATGAGCGCCTCCGATCGGTGCAAATCGAATGCGCGCCCGCTATCGAGATAATCAAGCGTTTCGACGGGCCCGCCACCCTGTTCTACTGTGACCCGCCCTATGACCCCGAGACAAGGCCGGCTTCGCAAGGCGCATATCGCCATGAATACACCAGTGCGCAACATGAGCAACTCGTAGGTGTCCTGCTGCAGATAGAGGGCCATTGTGTCCTCTCGGGCTATGCTAGCGAGATATACGGCCCTCTGAAGGATGCCGGCTGGCACATTCGCACGCACAAAACACACACACAAGTCCTTGCCGGGCGAGGTGCGCAGAAAATATTCCCCCGTCAGGAATGCCTGTGGCTCAACTATCGCCCTCGAGACGAGAAAGGCCGCTTCATCTGATGCTGGCAACTGATAAAACGAAGGGAGAGGCCGTGAATGAATACGAATACGCGGTGAACCTCGCCGATCTGAACAAACACATGTCCTGGGGGGTCCGCCCGCTGGCGGAAGCACAAACAGCAAACCAGAGGAAACAAGCAGCGGATACGGTTGTCCTGGCCGTTCTGTTGCGCAGTCACGTAACAACGCCAACGATACTGGGCATTGCGCGGGACCGGCCGGGCGAGCAAGCCGTCCTGCTGGAGGGTTCGCCGGGCGACGCTGCGGAAGTCTGCAGCATGATTCGTGCCCGCTGGCCCGCCAGGGCGAACGTCCGCTGTTACAGACGCAAAACAGGGAACAAAACATGGGAACGGATATGAGAGGGAGACCATGACTGAGAACTCACAACGGACAACTGACAACTGGCCGGCCGTAACGTGCCTGTGCCCCACGTATGGGCGCTTTGAGCGCCTGCGCGACGCCGTGGCGTGCTTTCTGCTCCAAGATTATCCGGGTGAGCGCCATCTGTATATCGAGAATGATGCACCTGAGCGGCTTCAGCTATGCCGGGGCCGCATGTGGTCGATGCTTACATACGATATTGGCGCCCGAGTGAAAATAACTCTACAGCAGAACGGGGTGAGATTTAAGACCCTCGGACACAAGCGCCAGGCACTTCTGGAGAATGCGTATACACCCCTGATAGCCCACTGGGACGATGACGACCTGTATCTGCCCTGGCACCTGACGCAGTGCGTGGAAACACTTTTGCGCGAAGACGTGGGCTGCGCGAAGCCTCGTGCCGCCTGGTGGGCCGTGGGACCGCCCGATGGATTCGAGGTGCGCGGGCCTTGCCATAACGTGTTCGAGGGACAGATGGTCTTCCGGCGCGAGGCCGCGCTGGAGCTGGGCGGCTACCCCCCGAAGGTCAGCGGCCAGGCAAAAGTCCTGCTGGGCATCTTCCGCCGCGTCGGTGATCTCTACACGTGGAACCCGCCCTATGATCGCATCAGCTACGTCTACCGCTGGGCCGACGGCCTCTGCCACATAAGCGGCGGAGGCAACAACCAGCAAAGCCACAAGGCGTTCGGCCAGTCCAACCAGGACTTCGGCGACGGCCGCCCCCTGATCCCGCCCGATGCGCTTCCGGCGGATTGGGCACGGGATCGGCTGGCCGACCAGTTCCAGCGTCTGGCGCGGGAGGCCGGATGCCGCCGGTGCCTTGACACGATCGGCACCGACAGCCTATATTGCTGCAGAGGGCCGTCCGCCGAGTGCTGCGCCGAGAACCCGACGGAGGGGTAGAAATGCGCCGCCGCATGCCTGCCGGAGTCTTCCTCATTATCCTGACCCTCCTGTGCGTCTCCCCCCCTGCCACCGATAGCGACACCCCGAAGGGGGACAGCGCGCGTCCATCTGCCGCTGAACGGGAATGGATCCGCCCCGCTGACGACCGCACCCATTTCACGCGGGTCGGATCGGGGGAAAGGTTCGTAGTCTGGGGCGTGAACTATGACCACGACGAGTCCGGCCGAGTGCTGGAGGACTACTGGCGGGACGAATGGGACACCGTCGTGGAGGACTTCCGGGAGATCAAAGCCCTGGGGGCCAATGTCGTGCGCATTCACCTCCAGACCGGGAAGTTTATGGAGGGCCCGGAGAAGCCCAACCAGTCGGCCCTGGATCAGTTGGCCCGTCTGGTGAAGCTCGCCCAGGATACCGGTCTTTACCTGAACGTCACCGGCCTGGGCTGCTACCACAAGGCGGACGTGCCCGCCTGGTACAATGCCCTGGCGGAGACCGAGCGGTGGGACGTGCAGGTCCGGTTCTGGGAGGGGGTTGCGCGGACCTGTGCCGGAAGCCCTGCGGTGTTCTGCTATGACCTGATGAACGAACCCATCCTGGGCGGCGGCAAGACCGAAGGCGACTGGCTGGCCGGTGAGCTGGGCGGAAAATACTTCGTGCAACGCATAACGCTGGACCTTCGGGGGCGCACCCGGAAGCAGGTCGCCCGGGCATGGGTCAACAAGCTGGCCGGGGCCATCCGCAGGCACGACAGGCGCCACATGATCACCGTGGGCGTGATACCCTGGGCCCACGTCTGGCCCCGGGCAAAGCCACTCTTTTACTCCCCGGAGGTAGGAGAGAACCTGGATTTCGTCAGCGTACACTTCTATCCCGAAAAGGGCCAGGTCGAAAAGGCGTTGACGGCGCTGTCCGTTTACGATGTGGGCAAACCGCTGGTGGTCGAGGAGATGTTCCCCCTCAAGTGCAGCGTGCAGGAGCTGGAGGAGTTCGTCGAGCGATCTCGGAACATTGCCGACGGCTGGATCAGCTTCTACTGGGGCAAGACCATCGAGGACTACGCCGCCGAGGACCCTGACATTGCCGGTGCCATCACAAAAAAGTGGCTGGAGCGCTTCCGGACGAAAGCGCCGGAGATCCTCGCACGTGACCACCCGCAACATGAATGACTGCCCGTCTGACCCTTTCGGCCAATCCACCGCACGAGACTACCAAGCCGGAATCCGTGCACGGCCACCTTGAACCCACACCGGGCCCCCGATACAATGGTCATGGTTATGAGCAACGACGGAGAAGATGCAGAACTCATCATCTGCCCGAAGTGCGGTGGCCATGAGTTCAAACGGTTGGGCCCCTGGCATCCCCTCGTTGTTCTTTACCGCCTCACTCCCGTTTTCGTGTTCAACGAGCTTATCCTCGGTCACAGAGTGGTCAGGGAAACGCTGATCTGCCGGTCGTGTGACGAGCCATGGGCCGACCGCGTTTACCTGCGGTGTCCAGGCTGTAACAACCTCCACTCAGGCCGGCTCTGGTCCTGGGACAGCGGCCCGGGTGTTGCCCTGGGTCAGTGGTTCGGTTACGTCTGTCCCTCGTGCGGCGAACCGATACCGTGCATCTGGAACTTCTGGTCGCTTTTGATCTTAGCTGTGACGTTCCCTCTCTGGTACTTCCCCGCGCAGAAACTGAGGCCCCGCCGTCTTGAGCGGCAGAAGGGCCTTCTGAGGGCCGCCCAGGAGGAGGGAGTCAGGTCGATCGCCGAGTTCCCCACAGTCCGCATCGGGGTGCTGGTTTGGGGGTGTCCCATGTTCGCTCTTTTCGGGACTATTGCCATCGTGGACGGTGATATGTCGGTAGTTCCGATTACGGCCCTGATGTCTGCTTTGGGCGGGCTCGGAGTTGGTCTCGCCATGAAGTTCATTCTCTGCCGGCGTCCCCGGCGCGCTGAGTGATGGTGGACGCCGCACTGGAGCAATGCGGGGGCGCACCGTCGCCAACTCCCGGCGTCTTCCGATAGTGGACCTAAGCGGATCGAGGTAAGTGCATTCCGGATAGGTCACGTGATGACCGTTCCAAGGGTTGATGGGTTCGTAGTGAGCCGCTTCAGCGGCTCCGCTCTGCTCACATGCTCCATGCGGTACGGGACCCCTGAAGGGGTCCACTACGAACTTGTATGTCCGGGGACTTCCGGCGGACCGCTTACATAGGCCGACGCAGATACGTTGCGCCTCGCTGATGCGATCCGCGTCGGAAACCGTTAAGAGCTTACCTTAGCCTGTAGTTTGCAAGTTTTACGCGGCCTTCCGTCGTGGTGGGCCCGTTCTCGATG
>CAZNGS010000038.1:0-40762 GCA_964572825.1 uncultured candidatus Brocadiaceae bacterium | reverse complement strand
TGGAATGCCTGATCCAGAGTCAGGTGTGTTACCGTTACACCATTCCTCAGCGAGTTGCTTAATATACAGTAGTGACTGCGTCGGTTCAAGCAGAAGGAGATTCGCGGGCGACGGTGGGCTGTTGATTGACCTGTGCCGCAAGATATGGTATTCAGTACATTACAAGTTAACTGGTCGGGTTGACAGGAGTTGCGAGCAAATGCCTTATGTCGCCATTGGTCTTGTGTGCGTTGCGGCCGTGGGAGTGGCCGGCGTGTTGGCTGTCCGGGCGGTGCGCAGACGGTCGCGCGAGAATGAGGGTTCGGCGGCGGTGGAGGGCTTCGTCCAGTCGATCGCCCCATCATTGCGGGAAAACATCCAGAAACTGGAAAACGGCAATCTGGGGTGGCGGCGGCTGGCGAAGGGCAAGAGCACGGTCGGCCTGTCCCCCCTTGTGCCGCGCGAAGGCGGGCCGCGATGGGAGTCCTACCAGCTTTTTCAGCAGGCCCGGCCGGAAGCGGCGAAGTTGATGGAAAGGGTCGACCAATTGGTCGACCACGTGGGAGCCGCTGCCAGCCGGTTGGCCCTAAAACTCCAGGGGCTCGTGAAAAGCCAGTTTGACAACGACCGGGAAAAGTACAGGTCCAATTCCAGGCATTCGGCGCAGTTCCGGAAGGCCCTTTTTTCCCATGAGGACACCTGGATGCTGGTGCTGCGCAACCTGATCAACAGCGGCCGCCTCTTTGCGGACATGACGGGTCCCTACGAGCAGTACTGGTCCGAGCGGGGCGAGCAGTACATCCGCATCCTGGAAGAGAACGGGGGCGAAGACCTGGAGGAGCTGAACCACCGAAAGGAAGAACTGCGGAGTATCTGCCGTCAGTTGCAGACTGCTCTCGGTCTCTCTGAGTAGCGCTCCGCCCCCCTTCGTCGGGCCCTTTGTTGGCCTTTCCTGTCCGCCGGTTCAGAGCGTTTTGCTTCTCGCAGAGTGACCACGGAGAGTGGCTGCGTTCCTTCCGCCTATGTCGTAAGTTCTTATAAAAACAGATTTTATGGACCTGCACTGAGCCGGTAGGGGGTGTGGCCCGTGCCGCAGAATAGCCCTTGACAACACGGGGTGGGGGGCTTATAATCCTGCCGCCGTTAACTTAGGCGGGAGACAGCCCAGTGGCACGAACGCGCGTGTTGTGGACCGTCGGATGGGCGACCGTTTTCGGGGTTATGATTCTGCTACAAGCCGGTGCTCCTCCATGTGCTGCCGGGGAGAGCGCAACCGGGGAGGCAGCGGCGGAGGCCGGCCCGGAAGAAACTCAGCCGGATGACGGCAGCCGCTATCCGGTCAGCCGCTTCGTGCTCCATTATGAGAGCGAGCATCCCGGCCATCCGGCCCTGAGCAACCTGCAGAACCTGGGCGTGGCCCTGGGACGGGTGGAGGACGGGTTCGTGGCACCGCGTCCCGGGCTCCCGGTGCAGACCTGGCAACTCTCCCGGTCCGCCGATGGGGAGGTGTTCTTCTACGCCAGCGCCATCCGGCACATGGCGGCGGCGGTGGTGGATGCGCTGGGACGCCATGGCTTGGTCGGCGTCTACGTGCAGGCCGCTGCCGACGACGTAGATCCGAAAACGGGGGAGGACCTTCGAGCAGAAGGCGATACGCAGCTCGACCTGGTCGTCTACACCACGGTGGTGAAGGAAGTCCGCACCGTGGCCTCGGGCGAGCGGGTTCCGAGCGAGCAGCGGGTGAACCACCCCGCACACCGCCGTATCCGGGAGTGCTCCCCGGTTCAACCCTCCGATGAGACCGGGCAGCGCCGGGACCTGCTGAACAAGGACGTGCTGGACGATTACGTTTTCAGGCTCAATCGCCACCCGGGCCGCCGCGTGGACGTGGCGGTCTCCTCCGCGGGGGCGGAGGGGGCAGCGGTACTGGACTACCTCGTGGCCGAGAGCAGGCCCTGGCTGACCTACTTCCAGTTCGCCAACACGGGCACGGAGGAAACCGAGGAGTGGCGCGAGCGATTCGGGTTCGTGCACAACCAGCTCACCGGCGAAGACGACATCCTGAGCCTGGATTACGTAACCGGGGGGTTTGACGAAGCCAATGCCTTCGTGGCTTCGTACCGAAGGCCCCTGCGCTGGCAGGAGTTCGACCTGCGGCTCTACGGGTCGTGGAGCGAGTTCGACGCCTCCGACGTGGGCTTTGCCGGGCAGGATTTCTCCGGCGAAACCTGGTATGCGGGGGCGGAGGTCATCTGGACCATCTACCAGCGCGGCCAGTTGTTCCTGGACCTGATCGGCGGTGCGCGCTGGCAGAACGTGGAGGTAGACAACGAGCTGACGGGCGTGACCGGCGACGAGGACCTCTTTCTGCCCTACGTGGGCCTGCAACTGGAAAGGAAGAACCGGAGAGCCAATACCCGGGCTTACGTGGACATCGAGCACAACTTCTCCGGCCTGCCCGACACCGACCACGGCGGCGTGGAGGACCTGGGGCGGATGGACGTGGAGTCGGAGTGGACGGTTGTGCACTGGGACATCTCGCACTCGTTCTTCCTCGAGCCGGTGCTCTGCCCTGAGAGCTGGGACGACCTGAGCGGGTCCGAGACGCCCACGCTGGCGCACGAACTGGCGTTTGCCCTGAAAGGTCAGCATGCGCTGGGCAACCGTCTGATCCCGCAGATGGAGGCGACCGCCGGGGGCACCTACACCGTGAGGGGCTATCCTGAGTCGGCGGCGGCCGGGGACAACGTCTACGTCTTCCGCGCGGAGTACCGTTACCACGTGCCCCGCGCCCTGGAGCCCCGCCCCGATCCTCCCGAAGTACCCCTGCTGGGCAGGCCGTTTCGGTTCGCTCCTCAGCAGCCGTTCGGGCAGCCGGACTGGGACCTCATACTGAAGGTCTTTTTTGACGCGGGGCACACCGATGTGGCCGATCGGCAGGCGGCCCTCTCCGAGTACAACGAGACCCTGCGCAGTTGTGGCCTGGGAGTCGAGCTGCAGGTGCTGCGCAACCTGAATGTGCGCTGTGATTGGGGGCATACGCTGGCAGACCTGGACAACGGCGAGGCAGACGAGAACGAAGACCGCCTCCACGTGGGAGTCACGCTCGTGTGGTGAGCCTGCCGAAGGCCTCCCGTGGGGATACGTCTTGGGAACGTCGAAAGATCGCTCCAGATACCGGGGAGAACTCATCCGATGGGCGGAAATCAAGGACGACGGCCAGGGGTCTACGGCCGAATGGGTGCATTGGTGTTGTCGGTGCTGCTCTGGGGGGTCGCCGCCGGCCTGACCCTTGCCGCTCCACAGGGAGAACACGTCGTCAGCGGTGAGGCCGGCTTCGAGCGCGACGGGCCGAGCACCGTCATCCGCGCAGCCGACAATACAATCATCGACTATCAGGCATTCGACATCGCCGCGGGCGAAAGCGTCCGTTTCATACAGCCCGAGGCCGTCTCGCGCGTGCTGAACCGGGTGCGCGGCGGCAATCCGTCCGACATCTACGGCTCGCTGACTGCCAACGGGCTCGTGTACCTGGTCAACCCCGGCGGCGTCTATTTCCACGACGGCTGCCTGGTGGACGTGGGCGGCATATACGCCGCGGCGGCGCAGATGTCCAACGAGGACTTTCTCAACGACCTGAACCGCTTCACCGACGCCGGTGGCGAGGTCGTCAACTGGGGCACCATCCGGGGGGACGCGGTTCATCTCGTCGGCGCCCGCGCGGCCAACTTCGGCGACATAGCCGCCAGGAACGGCATCGTGACGCTGGCTGCCGGGGAGGATGTCCTCATCGGAAGGGTGGACGGCCACTTCTTCGCCAGAGTGGAAGGCGCCGCCGCGGCGGCCGGAGGCGGGGCGGCCGTCGAGAACGAGGGCAGCATCGATGCGGCGGGGGGGCGGGTAGCCCTGGCCGCCGGCGACATGTACGCCCTCGCCATACGCAACACCGGCCGAATTGCCGGCCGGGAAGTGGCCCTGGAGGGACAGGGTCAGGGAACCGTAGAAGTCAGCGGAGAGGTGGAGGCCCCCGGCGGCACCGTCGAGGTGATGGGGGATGAGCTGCGGCTGGCGGGCGCCCGGATCGACGTCTCCGCGCCCGGCGGCGGGGGTACCGTCCTGGTGGGCGGCGAATCCCCGGGCGAGGCGTCCAGCGTGGCGATAGATGCGGCGTCCTCCATACGCGCCGACGCCCTCGCAGAAGGCGACGGGGGCTTCATAGCGGTCAGGTCTGCCAGCGTGAGCGTGCAGGGCACCCTGAGCGCGTCAAAGGGATCATCCGATGCGGCCAACGGGCTGATCGTAATCGATCCCGCCGAGGTGGGGATCGTGACCGGCGGCAGCGGGGATGACATAGACCCGGCCACCATCGTGACCGCGCTGGACGGCGGGTCGGACTTCACCGTGGAGGCGGAGGACAAGATCACCGTGACGGACGGGGTGACCACCACGGTGGACAACGGCACGACGCTGGCGCTGAACGATGAAGACGATCCGAACGACGGCCTGACCATAGACCTGGACGACGTCATCTCTCTGCAGCCCTCCCAGACTCTGACCGGCGAGGGAACCACGGTGAACGTTGCCTCCACGGGAAGTCTGCAGAATGGCATCGACGTGGCGGCGGACTCGGCCACTGTTGAAGCGGCAGACGGCACGTATACCGAGGATCTGGTGATCAACAAGCCGCTTACCCTCCAGTCACAGAACGGCATGTCCAGCACGACCATCCAACTGGTGGACGGGGTGGGCATAGAGATCGGCGGCGCGGCGGACAATTTCACACTGGGCGGAACCGGCAGCGGCTTCACCATCCAGTCAGGGGCCGGTTCGACCTTTCTCGCGGAGCTGCAGAACGCGCCCTCCGGGGTCACGATCAGCCACAGTGAGATTGATACGACCGGGAACGCAACGATGGGCATCTCCGTCGGGGCGGCCGGAGCGGACCAACTGACCATCGCGGACAACACGTTCACCGCCGGCGACGTGGGCGACGGATCGGTGTGGGGCCCGTCGGTGTCCGACCTTACGGTCTCCGACAATACGCTGACCGGGCCCGCTGCCCTGGCCGGTTCGGGCTACGCCCTGCAGTTCTCCGGGGTCACCGGCACGTCGAGCATTGAGGACAACACCGTCAGTGATTACGCGAACGGTATTCTCATTTCCAACGGGCCCGGCGTTGATGGCCTCACCATTACGGGGAACGATGTCTCGTCCTGCACGAACGGCATCCGCTTCGCCGACTACAGCCCCGGCACTGCCGGCAACGTGGGGTCGGTCAGCATCACGAACAATACGTTGACCGATAACGAAACGGGGCTGCTCATGGGCGGGGGCAGTCACCTGGAGGCGGGAACGTATACCATCACCGGAAACCAGTTCAGCGGAAGCACCGAGTACCATCTCCGCAGCACCGGTGCCGTGTTCACCGGGTCCGAAGTTTACAGCCTGTTCAGTGACGGCAGCAACACTTACGATAATGCATCGGTGCTCACGGACGCTTCGAACGTGGTGCAGGACACCAGCTCGCTGGTGATTCGCCCCACGATTCAGCAGTCCATTGATGCTGCCAGCGGCACGGAGATAGTTCAGATCGCACCAGGCACCTACGACGAGGCCGTCACCGCGAACAATCTGTCCACAACGGACACGGTCCGAATGCCCACGGGGGCGGTAACCTTCAACAGCACGGTGACGCTTCAGCAGGACGCGGTCTTCACGGCGTCCGACAGCAACGTCACCTTTGGCGCAGCGGTGTCCGGCACCAGCGCGGATGACCTGACCGTTGACGCCGGCACGGGCAACGTGACGTTCAACGCCGCCGTGGGTGCGGGTGGCCAGGTGGACGCCGTCAACGTGAGCGGCCAGGACCTGAGCCTGCAGGACGTGACCTCCGCGGGGGCGCAGACATATACCGCCTCCGGCACCATCAACCTCAACAGCACCTACCAGTCCGACGGCGGCGACATCAGTTTCAGCGGCGACACGGTCCTGAACTCCACCACCACCGTGGACACCGAGTCGGGAGGCGGCAATGCGGCCGGCGGGGTGGACTTCAGCGGCGCCACCGTCTCCGCTGCCGGGGTGGGGATTGACCTGAGCATCGACACCTCCACGCCGGACGCGAACAACGGGGGAGCGGTCGGGCTGGGAACGTTCAACAACGCCTCGGGGGGCAGCTACGTGGATCACCTGGACGTCGATTCCACCAGCACCGGGGCGACGGACGGCACGATAACGCTGAACAACGACATCCGCACCGCCTCGGCGCAGACCTACACGGGACCGGTCGCACTCGCGGGAGCCGCGAGCCTCATCGGTCCCACGATCAACTTCGATTCCACGCTGGACGGAGGCTTCGACCTGGACATCGCCGGCAGCGCAGTCTTCGACGACCTGGTGGGCGACACCACTCCGCTGTCAAGCCTGGAAGTGGCGGGCGATACGACGTTCAACGCAGCGGGCACCACTGCCAACCCCAGCGTGGAGACCACGGGCCTGCAGAGCTACGGCGATGCCCCCGCGTCCGACGCCGTGACCCTGAACGCGGACACCGTGCTGACGGCGGGCGGCACCGCCGACCTGACCCTGGACAGCGCGGTGGACGGCAACTACGACCTGGAGCTCAACTCGGCGGGAACCACCTCCCTCAGCGGCGCGGTGGGCGGTGTGACGGCCCTGAGCTCGGTGACCACAGACGCGGCCGGCACCACCCGGATGGACGCCGATGTCACCACTGCCGGCGGTGCCCAGACCTACGGCGACGACGTTCTTCTCGGCGACGAAGCGGTTGTGACCCTCGATGCCACGGACGGCGGCGCGGTCGGCGCTGGCGCGGACATCACCATCGGGGGAACGGTGGATGTGACCGGGGGAGCCTCCGACCTGTATATCAATGCGGGCACCGGGGGCACCGTTGATCTGCAGGACGTGGTGGGCGCCGACCCCGTGCCGACGAACGTCACGGTCCTGGCCGATACTGTTCAGACGGCCGACGAACTGAATGCCGCCTCCAG
Source organism: uncultured candidatus Brocadiaceae bacterium (assembly GCA_964572825.1). Taxonomy (GTDB): domain Bacteria; phylum Planctomycetota; class Brocadiia; order SM23-32; family SM23-32; genus CAYVBE01. The sequence goes on along the minus strand of CAZNGS010000038.1, from coordinate 33,770 downwards.
TATCTCCATCACGGCGGATACCATCGCTCTGGGCGGCAACGTTACGAGCGCGGGCGACCTCACGCTGCAACCCTACACAACGCCCCGGTCCATCGGCATCGCGGGAGGCGCCGGGGACTTCAACCTGGACGCCACGGAGGTCGGCTACCTGCAGGACGGGTTCAACTCGGTCACCATCGGGCGGGCCGACGGGTCGCACGCGGTGACGGTCAACGCGGTTACGTTCAACGACCCGGTGACGATCCAGACGCCCTCCGGCGGCTCGATTGCCGTGGACGGCCAGATCACCGGCGCGGACGACGCCGCGGTGGCGCTGGACGGCCCCGATGCGACGACCACGCTTAACGCCGACATCGTAACCGAGGGAAACGCCATCACCATCAGCGACAACGTGCTGCTGGGCACTCCCGCCCTCGTTGCGCTGGACACGACGGATGGGGGAGCGCAGGCCGGTGGGGCGAACGTTACCGTGACCGGGACGGTGGACGACACGGGTGCGGCCTCCGGCCTGGCGGTGCACGGCGGCACGGGCGGCACCGTTCAGCTCCAGGGGCACGTGGGTGGGACGACTCCCCCGGCCAGCCTGACGGTTTCCAACGCCGCGCAGGTAGACGTGGAGGGGATGACCACCACCGGCGATGTCAGTGTCACGGGCACGAACATCGACTTGAACGGGACCTCCTACACCAGCAGCACCGGCGCCCTGATGTTCGACGGCGCGGTGGACCTCGACAGCGCGGGCGTTCTCACCGTGACCGGTGGCGGAGGCGTCGGAGACGACATTACCTTCACGGGCGGGATCGAAGACTCCGGCAGCGACACGTTGCTGGCGGTCTCTGCCACTCCTGCCGGTGATGTGGATTTGCAGGGAGACGCGGGTGCCGGGAACCCGCTGGACGGGCTGAACGTCATGGCACGGAACATCAGTCTGCACGACGTCACCACGACGGGGGACCAGAACTACAGCGCCACCGGCCTTATTACCCTGAGCAGCGACTATACCGGTTGGGACATCGCCTTCAACACCAATCGGGCGGCGCCTCCCGGCGTGGCGAGCATCTGCCAGCCGGGCGGGGATGTCACCATCAACGCCACCGATGACTTCGTGATGGCGCAGAACGACAAATTCAGCGTCGTGGGCGACCTGACGATCAACGCGAACGAAGCCTGGCTGTCCGACCTGAGCGTTCTGGGCGATCTGGACGTCAACGCCCCCTCGATTTACATGGTTACCCGGGACCCGACTCCTCCCCCGGGCGTGCTGAACTACCTGGGCAATTACGATGTGGACATCGGGCTGGACTTCGTCATCGGCGGCGGCCTCGTGTTCAGTTCCACGCCGGTGCCGACCGATGCTCGGCCCGTTACATTCGCTACCCCTGCCGGCGGGCCCCTGGGCGGCAGCCTGGCGGGTTATACCGCTCGATCGTGGGGACCGGTACTGCCCCCGTACTTCGACTTCGGTGGGCAGTGCCTGGACCTGTCGGCTGGTGGTGGATTCGGTCCCCTGGCCACGGCCCTGGCCGGAGTGGCGCCGGAGCCCCAGCCGGTTGCCACGGTTCCGCCCAACCCGGGCCAGCAGTTGCTGTCTCGGTTGAAGCGGCTCGGCATTTTCGCCCGCACGGAGTCCGAAGAGGAGTTGATCGAAGCGCTGATCGGCTTCGCGCTCTATGACAGCGTGCCCGCCGAACAGACGGCCACGGGCACGCGGCCCATCCCCGAGCCCGGTGGACAGGACTACACGGTCGCTTCTCCGCGCCTGTCGCTGGAGGGCATCGAGAGGGCAGCGGCCCTCTACGAACAGATATTCTGGGAGCAGGTGCAGGGCAACTGGGTGTTCCGCGGTCCGGAACTCAGCCGCACGCTGGAGCGGGCGGTGGAGGGTTACCGGGAGTCCAACACCTTCCAGACCCAGAAGGAGCAGCTCGGCCGGGAGCAGGTGGACGGGACGTGGCTGAGGACCTGGCTGGAAAAGACCGGCAAGCATCCCGAAGCGCTCCGCGTTCTGGAGGACCTGGGGGAGCTTTTCCGGGTGCTCTCGAGCGTCGGCCTCACCCGGCAGGAATTCGAGACCTGCAAAGGAGTGCTGCTGCGCCAGATCGATCTGACGGGTGTGGGCGTCGGCGCCGGGGAGCTGGAAGCCGCCATCCTGGAGTGAGACGGTCCGGCGCAAAGCGTGAGTCTGTCCGAGGGGAACCTTGATGGCTGTGATAGACACCGAAAGCCTGCTGGCCCAGATACCAGGCGACGACCCGTGCGGCGAGGACGTGGAAGGGAATTACGATCCCGACTACACCGCGCTCGCAAACGAGGAGGCGGGCTGGAACGAGCCCCGTGCACCGGAGGAAGAGCCGGACTGGCGAGATGTGATGAACACCTGCCTGAGTCTGCTGGAACGGTCCAAACACCTGCGCGTGGCCCTGTGGCTTGCCCTGGCGGGCATGTGCCGGGAGGGGATAATCGGGCTGCGCGACGGGCTGGTGGTTGTCCGCGGTTTCCTGGACCGGCACTGGGAGGGCCTATACCCCCGTCTGGACCCGGATTTCGACAATGACCCCGGCGAACGGCAGCGCATAGTAGAGGCACTGGCGGCGCCGGTGATGTTTGTGCGCAGGGCGATGGGTATGCCGGTCTGCCCGTCGGGTCCGGCCTCCCCCTACACGCTGAGGGACTGCCTGGTGGCCCGGGGGGAGGAGGAGCCGCCGCCCGGCTATGAGGGACCGCCGGAGCAGTGGGACGTGCTGAAGGCCAGCATCGCGGGCACGGATGTGGAATTGCTCCAGGACTATTACAGCGCCGTCTGCGAAGCCCTGGAGCAGTTGGAGGGCATCCGGAACGCCTTCGCCGAGAATGCCGGCCCCGGCACCATGCCGGAGCTGAAGGGGCTGGAGTCCGTGCTGACCCGTTATCGTGCTCTCCTGGGGGACTTCGCGGGGGCGGAGGTTGCTGAAACCGCACCGGGGGCCGCTGATACGGGCGGCGAGGCGACGCCGCAGAGCGTGTCCTCGGGCGGCGGGCCGGCGGTGGGGGCGATCGGCTCGCGGGCCGACGTGCGGGCGGCGCTGGACTCCATATGCCGCTACTACGAGCAGAACGATCCGTCCAGCCCCGTGCCGCTGCTGCTGAAGCGGGCCAGGCGGCTGGTGGACATGAACTTCACGCAGATAATACAGGACCTCGCGCCCGGCGCCATGACGGAGATCAACCAGATTACAGGTGTTGACAATACAGAGGGTATGCAGTAGGATTGAGTCGGCAAGACGGATCGCTGTTGATAACTTGGGGAGGAGGTGCAGATGCGGGGAGGAAGCAGCCAGAAAGACATCCCGCGGAAACCGCGCGTGCAGATCGAGTACGACGTGGAGCTGTATGGGGCGGAGAAAAAGATGAATCTGCCCTTTGTCATGGGAGTTATGGCCGATCTGTCCGGCAATCCCGAGGAGCCCCTGCCTTCCCCGGATGAGCGGGAGTTCCAGGAGATAGACCTGGACAATTTCGACGACCGCCTGAAGGCTGCCAAGCCGCGCGTGGCGTTCACCGTACCGAACACCATCACCGGAGAGGGCAACCTGAGCGTGGACATTACCTTTGAGAGCATGGAGGATTTCTCTCCCGCCGCGGTGGCTCGGAAGGTGGATTCACTCAACAAGTTGCTGACCGCCAGGGAGCAGCTTTCCAACCTGCTGAGCCGCATCGACGGTAAGACCGGGGCGGAGGACCTGATCAGGGACCTGTTGAAGGACTCCGAGTTGCTGCAGGCCCTTTCCTCGGCGCCGGCGGAGGAATCCGAGGCTGAGTCTTCGGAGGAGGCCGAGAGCGATGGCGAGTGAAGAAGAAGCGCAAGCCCAACCGCAGGCTCCAGAAGTTGAAGAGTTCGACCTGTTCGAGCAGCAACTGGAACAGGAACTGCGTCTGAAGACCAGCCAGGCCAGGGAGGAGGCCTCGAAGGCCGTTCGCACTCTGGCCGAGTACGCCCTGTCCGAAACCGCGCTGGTCTCCGAAGAGGCGATCGAGACCATCCAGAACATTATCGGCGAGTTGGACCGCAAGCTCTCCGAGCAGGTCAACCTTATCCTTCACCATCCCGATTTGCAGCAACTCGAGGGTACCTGGCGCGGCCTGGACTATCTGGTCAGCAATACGGATACGGACGAGACCCTGAAGATACGCGTCCTGAACATCTCCAAGAAGGACCTGGGCCGGGTGTTCAAGCGCTACAAGGGGGCCGCCTGGGACCAGAGCCCGCTGTTTGAGAAGATCTACGAACACGAGTACGGCACGCCCGGCGGTGAACCCTACGGGTGCCTGGTGGGGGACTATTACTTCGACCATAGCCCGCCCGACGTGGAGGTGCTGCGCGGCATAGCGCGTGTGGCGTCCGCCGCACACGCCCCCTTGATCTCCGGTGCCTCACCCGACCTGCTGCAGATGGAAAGCTGGCAGGAGCTGGACAACCCCAGGGACATCGGGAAGATCTTCCAGATACCGGAATACGCCTCATGGCGTTCCCTGCGCGAGTCCGAAGACGCCAAGTACGTCGCCCTGACCATGCCGCGGTTCCTTTCCCGGCTGCCCTATGGCTCGCAGACAGAACCGGTCGAGGAATTCGACTTCGAAGAGGAGACTGAGGCGGGTGAGCACAGCAAGTATACGTGGTCCAATGCGGCATATGCCATGGCCACGAATATTAACCGCGCCTTCAAGCTGTACGGTTGGTGCGCCCGCATCCGGGGCCTGGAAAGCGGGGGGGCGGTCGAAAACCTGCCCACCCACGTGTTCCCCACCGACGACGGCGGACAGGATATGAAGTGCCCCACGGAGATCGCGGTCACTGATCGGCGGGAGAAGGAGCTTTCCGACAACGGATTTCTGCCCCTGTGCCATTACAAAAACACGGACTATTCCGTCTTTATCGGGGCGCAGAGCCTGCACAAACCCCAGGAATACGATGACCCGGATGCCACGGCCAACGAGCGGCTGGGTTCCAGGCTGCCCTACCTGATGGCGGTCTGCCGGTTCGCGCACTACCTCAAGGCGATTGTTCGGGACAAGATCGGGTCCTTCAAAGAGCGCGCCGACATGGAGCGGTGGTTGAACAGGTGGATCCAGAATTACGTGGAGGCGGATCCCGCCAACGCCCCCGAGGAGCGCAAGGCGAAATACCCCCTGGCCGAAGCGGAGGTCCAGGTCGAGGAGGTCGAGGGTGATCCGGGCTATTACAGGGCCCGGTTCTACCTGCGGCCCCACTACCAGCTCGAGGGCGTGGACGTGTCCCTCAGGCTGGTCTCGAAGCTGCCCTCCGTGAAGGAGGAATGACAGCGGCGTTTGGAGACGTAAGTGGTTTGGTGGCCTGGTCTTCCGCCCGCAAGGGACGGAGCGAGGCGTTCAGGTGAAAGGTTAGCCGGGAGGAGAGGAAAATGCCGTTCGATGCATTTCTGCAGATTGACGGGATACAAGGGGACAGCACGGACGAGGACCATCTCGATTGGATAGAGGTCGACTCTTTCCATCACGGTGTGTCCCAGCCGGCCGGTGGAGCGGCCAGCGCCCAGGGCGTGCATACGGGCGGCCGTGCCGATCACCAGGATTTCACGATTACCAAGCGGATGGATAGCGCCTCGCCTGTGCTGGCCGTCTACTGCTGCAATGGCCGGCACATTCCCAACATCAAGCTGGAATGCTGCCGGGCCATGGGCGAGAAGACGGTGTTCATGGTCTATACGTTCAAGGACGCCATCGTCAGTTCCGTAAGCCTGCATGGAAGCGCAGAGAGCGAGGACCCCATCCCGATGGAGGAGGTCAGCTTCCGTTACGGATCGATCCAGTGGGAGTACACCCCCACCGATCCGACCGGCGGCGGCAAGGGCAAGGCGCCCGTTCGGGGCGGTTGGAGCCTTCTGCAGAACAAGGCATTGTGAGTGAGCCGGCGGGCGGGGGCGTCGTTGGAGTGGGACGGTTCCGCCCGCTTTCCCTTATCCGTCAGTGGCGGTGCGCGGGTCGGGCCGCCGGGGGTGCCTCATGGACGCCGACGAACTGTTCCGGGTCGGGCGCATTGACGAAGCGCTCGCCAGGCTCAAAGAGCAGGTGCGCGCCAATCCCAGCGACCCGGAGTTGAGGGTCTTCCTCTTCCAGCTTCTGTGCATCATCGGCGACTGGGACCGCGCGCTGAACCAGCTCAACGTGGTGGGCAAACTGGATGCCAAGCACCTGCTGATGGTCCACGTCTGCCGGGCCGCCCTGCAGTGTGAAAGGCTGCGGGAAGATGTGTTTGAAGGACGCCGGACGCCCCTGTTCTTCGGCGAGCCCGGCGAATGGGTCGGTTACTGGGTGCAGGCCAATCAGCTTGCCGGCGAGGGTCAGTACCAGGCCGCCGAGCAGCTCAGGGACCAGGCCATGGACGGCGCTCCGCCCGTGCAGGGCGCCGTCAACGACAATGCGTTCGAGTGGATCCTGGACGGCGACTCCCGGCTGGGGCCCTTCCTGGAGGCCGTGGTGGACGGCAAGTATTTCTGGGTGCCCTTCTGCGCCCTCAGACGCGTCCAGATAGAGGAGCCCGCGGACCTGCGCGATCTGGTCTGGGCGCCCGCGGAATTCGTGTGGGCGGCCGGGGGCGAGTCGGTGGGACTGATACCGGTGCGTTACCCGGGTTCGGAACAAAGCCCCGACGATGTCATCCGCAGGGCGGCGAAGACCGACTGGCTGGAAGCCCCCGGCGGTCTGTACAGAGGGATCGGACAGCGAATGATCTACACCGACGGGGGCGAGTATCCCCTTCTGGAAGTTCGCACCATCACGGTCGAGCAGGAACAGACCGGAGGGGATGAGGTCGGGGAGAACGATGGCTGAACTCACACCGTCCGAGCGGCTGCAGCCCTGCCTGATCGACCGGTTGACCGACGAGCATCCGGATCAACAGCGGGAGAGCCGTCAGGAACGCATCATCTCGTTCCGGCGTTACCTGGACGGTGTCAGGCGCGATCTCATGTGGCTGCTCAATACCGGGCGCAGCGGTATGGGCCAGATGCTGGAGGAGTTCCCGGAAGTGGCCAGTTCCGTGCTCAATTACGGCGTGCGCGACCTGACCGGCATGGTCGCCGAAGGACTCGACGTAACGACCATCGAAAGGGAGCTGGTGCGGGCCTTGAGGCGTTTTGAGCCCCGCATCGACCCCAACTCGCTCAAAGTGCGGGCCGTGGAGCGGGACGGGAGCGGGGAGGGCGGTCAGCTCTGCTTCGAGATTTCGGGAGAGCTCTGGGCTCAGCCGGTACCCGAGGAGCTCTACATCCAGACCGAGGTGGACCTGGGCACCGGAAGGTTCGAGGTGCACGCGTGAGAAAATGAATGAGCAGTTCCTTCAGTACTACAACCGCGAACTTGAATTCCTGCGCGAGATGGGCGCGGAGTTCGCACGGGAATTCCCCAAGATCGCGGGACGCCTCGGCCTCGACACCGGCCCCGACGACATCTGCAGGGACCCCTACGTGGAACGCCTCCTGGAGGGATTCGCCTTCCTGGCCGCCCGCGTCCACCTGAAGCTCGACGCCGAGTTCCCCACCTTCACCCAGTCGCTGCTGGAGACGGTCTATCCCCATTACCTGGCCCCCACGCCCTCCATGGCCATCGTGCAGATGAAGCCCGATCTGGGGGAAGGCGAGCTGGGTGAGGGATACGTGATCCCGGGCGGCACCGTCCTCAGAAGCCTGGTGGGCCCCGACGACGCGACCTCCTGCGAATACCGGACCGCCCACGAGGTGACCCTCTTCCCCATCGAGGTGGCCGGGGTCCGGTACCTCACCCGGGGGCTGGACACCCTGTCACTGCCGGAAGGCTGCGGGGGACGGGCCGCCATGCGCGTCCGGCTGCGCAGCCTGACCGGCGACCCTTTCCAGGAGATGGCCCTGGACTCCCTGGTCTTCTACCTGGGGGGAGTGGGAGCCCAGCCCATGCGCCTCTACGAGCAGATATTCGCCCACTGCTGCGGCGTGCTGGCGCGCAAGGAGGGAGAACCGGGCCGGCCGAATCAACTCCTCCCCGCCGCGAACGTGTGCCAGGTCGGCTTCGACGACCAGGACAAGCTCATCCCCTACGATGCCCGGTCCTTCCAGGGATACCGCCTGCTGCAGGAGTATTTCGCCTTCCCCGAAAGGTTTATGTTCGTCCGGGTCGAGGGGTTGCGGCCGGCGGTCTCCCGCTGCGACGGCACGGAGCTGGAGGTGATCCTGCTTTTCGACCAGGCGGATGCGGAGCTGGAGGGGAGGTTGGACGAGTCCCACTGCAGTCTGTTCTGCTCACCGGCCGTCAACCTGTTCCCCAAGCGCGCGGCTCCCATATTCGTCGAGGAACGCTTCCGGGAGTTCCACGTGGTGCCCGACCGGACTGCTCCGCTGGACTACGAGACGTACCGGGTCTCGAGGCTGACGGGGTTCGGCCGCACCCGCGAGTTGCGGCGGGAGTTTCTGCCTTTCTACGCCCTGCACCACGGCCGGTCCACGGATGAGGACGGGGCAGCCTACTACACCGTAAACCGGCGTCGCCGGGTGCTGTCCAGTCGCGAGAAACAGTTCGGCACGCGTTCCAGCTACGTGGGCAGCGAGGTCTACGTCTCCCTGGTGGACGTGGAAGCCGCCCCGTACCATCCCGACCTGCGGCAGCTACACGCCGAGATACTGTGCACCAACCGCGACCTGCCCCTCCAGATGCCCCTGGGCCTGGGGACCACGGATTTCACCCTGGAGCAGAAGCTGCCCGTCACCTCCGTGCGGTGTGTGGGCGGCCCCACGCGCCCGCAGCCGGCGCACCTGGGCGGCCGGGCGGCATGGCGCGCCATCAGTCACCTGACCCTGAACTACCTCTCGCTGATGGACACCGAGGGCGGTTCCGGCGCGGCCGCGCTGCACGAACTGCTGAACCTGTACTGTTCGCCCGGCGAGACGGACAAGCTGCGGCAGATACAGGGGATCACCGCCGTGGACAGCCGGGATATCGTCCGCCGCGTCAGCGGGCCCATCGCCTTCGCGCGGGGACTGGAGGTGGCGGTGACGCTGGACGAATCGGCGTTCGAGGGCACGGGCGCTTTCCTGATCGGAGCCGTGCTGGAAAGGTTCCTGGCCGAATACGCCTCGATCAACTCCTTTACCGAGACTGTCATTCACTCGGCCTCCAGAGGCGAGATAATGCGATGGCCGACGAGGGCCGGTCGGAAACAGATACTCTGATGGAGCGGCTGTGCCGCGATCCGTACCGCTTCGATTTCTTTCAGGCGGTCCGGCGCCTGGAGTGCGCCTCTGACGGGCGGCATAACGTTGGGGATTCCATCCGGCCGGCCCACGACCCGGTGAGATTCTGCCAGGAGCCGAGGCTGCGATTTGCGCCCTCGACCCTCTCGCGTTTTGAACCCGCCGAAGGAAGCTCTCCGGCCCACATGTTCGTGCACTTCTTCGGTTTGCTGGGCCCCAACGGCCCCATGCCCCTGCACCTGACCGAATACGTCTGCGGCCGGCTGCGAAGCCGCCGCGACCCCACACTGGCCCGTTTCCTGGATATTTTCCATCACCGCCTGATCTCGTTCTTCTATCTGGCCTGGGCCCGCGCTCAGAAGACCGTCAACTTCGAGCGCGGAGAGGACGACCGGTTTTCCGCGTTCATCGGCAGCCTCTTCGGGGTGGGTATGCACTCCCTGCGGGGCCGGGACGCCGTGCCCGACGTGGCGAAGCTGCATTACTCCGGGTTGCTGGCCGGCCGCGGCAGGTCCGCCGCCGCTCTGCGCGCCGTGCTCAGTGATTACTTCCAGGTCCCGGTCAACCTGGAGCAGTTTGTGGGGGAGTGGCTGGAGATGCCCCCCGGTTCTCGCTGTCGCCTGGGTGACCCTGCCTCTCCGGGCTCGCTGGGGCGGGACACCCTCATCGGGGACCGTGTATGGGAATGCCAGCACAAATTCCGCATAAAGATGGGCCCCCTCGACCTGGAGCAGTTCCGGCGCATGCTGCCCTCCGGCGACGGGCTGGCGGAACTGGCGGCCTGGGTGCGCGGCTACGTGGGAGCCGTGCTGGCCTGGGAGGTGCAACTGGTGCTGAAGGCGGAGGAGATTCCCGAACTGCAACTGGGCGGTCCTAACAGACTCGGCTGGTCCACCTGGCTGAAGAGCGGCCCGCTGCGGCAGGACGCCGACCAGGTCATCCTGGAGTGCCGCTGAATCTCGTTTGCGGTGCGGCCGGGGGAACGACGGCGGCGATGCTTTACCGGAGGAAGACAGGGGAGAGAAATGGCTGAGATACGACGCTCCGTGCTTTACGGCAAGCTGAACAGCGTGGGCTACAAGGCACTGGAAAGCGCCACCATCTTCTGCAAGATGCGCGGCAACCCCTACGTGGAACTGGCCCACTGGCTCCATCAGATACTGCAGTTGCAGGACTCCGATCTGCACCGGATCATTCGGCATTTCGGGGTGAATCAGTCCCGGCTTGCGTCCGACCTCACCACTGCCCTGGACCAGTTCCCCAGGGGAGGGACCTCCGTGTCCAGTTTCTCGCCCCACCTGGACGACGTGGTGGAGCGCGGGTGGTTCTACTGCACCCTGCTGTTCGGCGAATCGAGCATCCGCACCGGCCATCTCATGGTGGGCATCCTGAAGACCGCGAACCTGCGCGACATCCTGCTGGACGTTTCGGATCAGTTCGAGAAGATCAAGGCGGACGAACTGACGGACAGCTTCGCGGGCATCGTCGGCGGCAGCCCCGAGGAGGACCTCGCCGCGCAGGATGGGACGCAACTGGCCCCGGGCGGGGAACGTGCCGAGGGCGCCGAGGGTGCGGACAGGATGGCACCCGCCGCCATGGGCAGGCAGGAGGCACTGGAACGGTTCTCCGTCGACCTGACCGAGCGGGCGCGAAACGGCGAGATAGACCCCATCGTGGGGCGGGACGACGAGATTCGCCAGATCGTGGACATCCTCATGCGCCGCCGCCAGAACAACCCCATCCTGACCGGGGAGGCCGGCGTGGGCAAGACGGCCGTGGTCGAGGGGTTCGCCCAGAGGATCGTCAGGGGAGACGTCCCGCCGCCGCTCCAGAACGTTTCGGTCCGTTCCCTGGACCTGGGACTGCTGCAGGCCGGCGCCAGCGTCCGGGGCGAGTTTGAGAAGCGACTCAAGCAGGTCATCGAGGAGGTCCAGCAGTCCCCGAGCCCGATCATCCTGTTCATCGACGAAGCCCACAACCTGGTCGGTGCCGGCGGGACCGCCGGGCAGGGGGACGCCGCCAACCTGTTGAAGCCGGCCCTGGCCCGCGGCACTCTGCGCACCGTCGCCGCCACGACGTGGTCGGAGTACAAGAAGTACTTTGAGAAAGACCCCGCCCTGACCCGCCGATTCCAGGTGGTCAAGGTGGACGAGCCGGACGAGGATAAGGCGCTCCAGATGGCCCGGGCCGTGGCCGGAACACTGGAGAAACACCACCACGTGCAGATCCTGGACGGCGCCCTCTCCGCCGCCGTGGAGCTCGCCCACCGCTACATCCCCGACCGGCAGTTGCCGGACAAGGCCATCAGCCTGCTGGACACCGTCTGCGCCCGCGTGGCCATCAGCCAGCACGCCGTCCCGCCCGAGGTGGAGGCCGCACGACGCCGTATAGAAGCCCTGGAGACCGAGCTGGAGATAATCGAACGCGAGACGGCGGTCGGCGGCGGAGACCAGGAGCGGCGGGCGCAGATCGAGCAAGCCCTTGAGGAAACCCATAACAGACTGGAGGAGCTCGAAGAACGCTGGCAGGACGAGCGGGATCGGGTGGAGAGAATCCTGGAAATGCGCGGGAAACTCACCGGCGGGGATGGCCGCGCTGCCGGGCAGGAAGACGTGGCGTCTGCCGGTGATTCAGAGGCCGAGCAAGAATCCGAAGCCGCCGTGGCAGAGGCCGACGAGGAAGCCGATGAAGCACCCGCCGAAGCGGAAGAGGATGCCCGGGGGCTGACGCGGGAGTTGAAGAAACTGCAGGACGAGCTGGCGGACATCCAGGGAGAGAGGCCACTGGTGATCCACACCGTGGAGCCCCACGTGGTCGCCTCCGTGGTGGCCGACTGGACCGGCATCCCCGTGGGGCGCATGGTGCGCAGCCAGATAAGCAACGTGCTGGGCCTTGCGGACCGGCTGGAGGAGCGCGTCCTGGGCCAGCGCCATGCCCTGGAAACCCTGGCCAAGCGCATCGTCACCTCACGCGCGGGCATGGTCGACCCCCGCAGGCCGGTGGGCGTGTTCCTCCTGGCGGGCCCCAGCGGCGTGGGCAAGACGGAGACCGCCCTGGCGCTGGCCGAGGCCCTCTACGGCGGCGAGCAGAACCTGATCACCATCAACATGAGCGAGTTCCAGGAATCCCACACCGTCTCGACACTCAAGGGCGCCCCGCCGGGGTACGTGGGCTACGGTGAGGGAGGCGTCCTGACCGAGGCCGTCCGAAGGCGCCCCTACAGCGTGGTTCTGCTGGACGAGGTGGAGAAGGCCCATCCCGACGTGCACGAGATCTTCTACCAGGTCTTCGACAAGGGGATGATGGAAGACGGCGAGGGCCGCCAGATCGACTTTAAGAACACCGTCATTCTGCTGACCACCAATGCCGGCGGCGACCTGGTGATGGACATGTGCCGGGACCCCGAACTCCTGCCCGAGCCGGATGGGTTGACCAGGAGCCTGCGGCAGCCCCTGCTGCAGGTGTTCCCCCCCGCCCTGCTGGGCAGGCTGGTCGTGGTGCCGTACTATCCCATCGGGGATGACGTGCTGCGCGAGATCATCCGGCTGCAGCTCGGCAGAATCCAGCGCCGCCTGGCCCAGAACCGGGACATCAACATGACCTGCGACGACGAGGTGGTGGACCTGATCGCCCGGCGATGCACCGAGGTGGAGAGCGGAGCCAGGATGGTGGACGCCATACTGACCAATACGCTGCTGCCCGAGATCAGCCGCCAGATACTCACTCGCATGATGGAAGAGGAGCCCATCACGAGGGTCGAGGTCACGGCCGAGGGGGAGGAGTTCGCCTATACGTTCCGCTGACACCGAAACTGAAGCGCACCGGTAGACGGGAGACAAAGACCATGCCACGGGTTCAGGCCCATCGGGACATAGCTGTGCAAACGCCCCTGGGCGGGGACGTTTTGCTGCTCAGGAGCTTTTCCGGAACGGAGCGGCTCGGCAGGCCCTTTGAATACGAGCTCAACCTGTTGAGCGAGAACCATCAGGTCAGCTTCGATGCCCTGGTGGGCCGGCTGGTCACCGTCCGCGTGGAACTGGCCGATGGCGGCACGCGCTACTTCAACGGTTACGTCAGCCGCTTCGCGCACACGGGTCGGCTGGGCCGTCTGAGCCGCTACAGGGCCACCGTCGTTCCCTGGATGTGGTTCCTTACCCGCACGGCCGACTGCCGCATCTTCCAGGAGAAGAGCATCCCGGATATCATCACGGAGCTGTTCGACGAACACGGCTTCGCGGAATACCGCGATTCCCTGGCGGGCAGCTACAAGCCGCGCACCTATTGCGTGCAGTATCGCGAGTCGGACTTCAACTTCGTCAGCCGCCTGATGGAAGACGAGGGTATCTACTACTACTTCGAGCACGAGAACGGCAAACATACGCTGGTGCTGGCCGACTCCGTGGGCGCGCATGGACCCTATCCCGGCTATGCCCGCATAGGCTATATGCCGCGCGCCGAGGGCAGCAGCGCAGTCGAACGAATCCGGGGCTGGCAGATGGAGAAGCAGGTCCAGCCCACCGCTTACGCCCTGGAGGACTATGATTTCACCAACCCGCGCAAGCAGTTGCTGGCAACGGCCTCGATGGACAGAGAGCATGCCATGAGCGGCTTCGAGGTCTTCGATTACCCCGGGGAGTATGCGGAGTACCGTCAGGGCGAAGGCTTTGCGCGCACGCGCATCGAGGAATTGCAGTGCAGCCACCAGAACGTCACGGGCCAGACCGACGCCCGGGGCGTGTCCACCGGATACACGTTCGAGCTGACCGACCATCCCCGGGAGGACCAGTGCGGCGAGTACCTGGTGGTAGCCGCCGATTACGAGTTCGAGACGGACGAGTACGACTCCCAGGGCCAGGCCCTGGGCCGGGGCCCGGTCTACTCCTGCGCTTTCCGCGCCATCGGGTCCAAGGACCCGTTCCGGCCCTCCCGCAGCACCCCCAGGCCGGTCGTCCAGGGACCGCAGACAGCCATCGTGGTGGGCAAGCCGGGCGAGGAGATATGGACCGACCGCTACGGCCGCGTCAAGGTGCAGTTCCACTGGGACCGCTACGGCAAGAGCGACGAGAACAGCTCCTGCTGGGTGCGCGTGGCCCAGTCCATCGCCGGCAAGCGCTGGGGCAGCATGTACATTCCGAGGATCGGGCAGGAGGTGGTGGTGGAGTTTCTGGAGGGGGACCCCGACCGGCCCATCATCACCGGGTGCGTGTATAACGGCGACCAGATGCCCGCGTATCTCGGCGAAGGACCCGACGCCGAGCACGCCCACGACCCCCACCTGAGCGGGGTCAAGACGAACTCCACCAAGGGAGGCACGGGATTCAACGAGATCCGCTTCGACGATACGACGGACATGGAGCAGATCTTCGTCCACGGCCAGCGGAACATGGACCTCCGGGTCAATAACGACTTGATGGAGGCCGTTGAGAACGATCGCCACCTGATCATCAAGGGTAACCAGCGCGAGAGCGTGGACGGCTCCAAGGACTTGGCCGTCGGCGGCAACCACACCGAGCACGTGCGCGGGGACGCGCGGATAACCATCGGCGGGTCGACGGGCGGAAACCTGGATGTAGTCATTCACAGCAACAAGACCGAATTGATCGAACAAGGCGAGGACGTCCATGTCCTGGGAGATCGCAGGGAAACGGTGGACGGCACCGCCTCGCTGCAGGTCGGCGATTCCCGGCACTGCAAGGTCGCGACGAATGACGCCCTGGAGGCCGGCCAGGAGGTCCATATCAAGGGCGGGATGAAGGTCATCGTGGAGGCCGGCATGCAACTGACTCTGAAGGGCCCCGGCGGATTTGTGGACATCGGCCCCGCCGGGGTTACGATCCAGGGGACGTTGGTCAACATCAACAGCGGCGGCTCCGCCGGCTCGGGCGCCGGCTGCAGCCCGGAGTCCCCGCTGGAGGCAAAGCCCGCCGAACCCGCCGCACCGGAGGAGGCGGACGACGCCCGGACCGGCTTCAAATCGGCCTACTGAGTTGCCGCAATCGGGCGCACTTGAGCTCCAGAACGACACGAGGGAGAAACGATGCCACCGGCAGCGCGAGTGACGGACATGCACACCTGCCCCATGTCCACGCCCGGCACGCCTCCCGTGCCACACGTGGGCGGGCCGATCATGCCGCCTGGCGCTCCGACGGTTATAATCGGTGGCATGCCGGCGGCTCGCCTCTCCGACATGTGCACCTGCGTCGGCCCACCCGATACGATCCTGAAGGGGTCGCCCACCGTGATGATCGGCGGCATGCCAGCGGCACGGATCGGGGATACCACGCTGCACGGAGGCGTTATAACGGTCGGATGCCTCACGGTTATGATCGGCGACGCCGGTTCGGGGGGCGGCGGCGGGCCGTCTGCGGCCGGGGGGACCCGGTCCGGGGGCGCCGGTGGGGGAGGATCCGGGTCCGGAGGCGACGGGTCAGGGGCCACCGCCACTGCCGGCGGAGCGTCCGCCTCCGCCGGCGAATCTGGAGGGCAGCCCGGCGCAGGCGCCGCAGTCTCCGGCGCGGTGCGTGGAGCGGCCAACGGCAGCGTGTTCGCCGACGGCGGAGGGGGGGCCGGCGCCGGCAGCGCCGGGGCGATCACGGGCGCAGGCGCCGGGGCGCTCGGCCCGACGGCCGCCGGGGGCGATTCGACACAGGGACCTTCAGGGGACGGCACTCAGAGGCAAAGCCGGGGGGGATTGCTGGGATTCCTGTTCGGCAGATAAGTGAACCCCGTTTGAGGATGCGAGGTGCCAGCATGGAACAGTTCCGTCACGGCCCCTGGATGATCGGGCTGCCCGAAGGGTGGGGCGATGCTTCCAGCGTTATTCTCGTCGGACAGCCGCAGGATGATTTCAGCCCCAATATCACGGTGACAACCGAGCCGCTGTCCGAGAAGACCTCCCTCGACGACTACGCCGCAGCCCAGGGGGCGGAGCTGAAATCCATGCTGGAGTCCTTTGAGTACCGTCTCGACGACGAAGCCCCCATGGAGATGGCGGGAAACCAGGCTTACCGGCGTCTGCACAGCTTTGTGGCGCCCGGCAAGGACTTCAGGGTGGGGCAGATGCAGGTGTACGTCGTGGGCGAAAAACGGGCCTGGACCATCACCGCCACTGACCGGGCCGATCGGTTCGAGCAATCGCTCCCTATCTTGATGGAGGCCGTGCGGCGGTTTCGTTTCGTTCCATCGGACTGACACGCCGGTGCGGCTCCAAACGAGGAACTTAAACGTTGACAAAGCCGGCCGCATGACATAGAGTTAGTCGGGCGCGGAATACGTCCGGTGCTCTACGTCCGGCGAGGAGTGTTTTCGTTTTGGGTTGAACGAAAGAATGGAGGCTATATGAGAACTCTTCAAGGCAATCTGGTCGCCGGTCTTGTGCTGGCGCTGCTGGTGGGACTGGCGGCCGGCAGTGCAGTGACCGGCCGGGAATCCGAGGACCTGTCCCGCCAGGTTTCCGAACTACAGACACAACTCAGCAAGATAGAGGCCAATCAGCAGGCGCTTTCGGAGGAGATGCGCTCGCTTGACTGGCGCATCTGTTCGGTGGAGAAAAACTTCCCCGAGGGTCGCACCACCAAGGCCGTCGCCGGGCACCTGCGACGGGGCCTTCAGTACCTGCAGGGCTGGATGGAGCAGCGGGGCATCTCGATCGCCACGTTCCATTTCCTGCCCGAACAGGGCGAAAGGGGGGTGTTCGAGCTGATTGCACGCGTGCCGGACCTCCGCTCCGCCGGACAGGACTTGAAGCCCGAATCCATAGGGGCCACCGTGCTGGAATACATCGGCCGAAGGGCCGAGCCGTTCGACCTGCGACTCCAGTTGAAAACCATTCCTGAGGAAGGTGAGGAGTTGAACTGGGGCGTCGGCTATTACTCCGCCCGGGAGGACAAGAAGGTCTTCATGCGGGGCGACGCCTGTGAGCTCCTGGAGGGGGACTGAAAGGGCCCCGACCTCGGGTGGCCGACTTGATGCCCTTGCTGGACGACAGGACATGAATGAATTGCGCTACCGCGTTCCGGAAAACTGCGTGGCCATCCCCATCGGTGGCGACGAGGCGGGTGGCTCCCTGCGTATATGCGTATTGGCCAGGAAGGAGCCCCACCCCGCGCACGGGCACTTCGTGCTTTTGCGCGATGTCCTGGACGCCAGGGTGCTGCTGGGTTGCGCGCTCGACGCGGGCGGCGGGGTGCACCGGTGGGTCGAGCTGTGGATTCAGGATGTGGATGGGCTGCCGGAAGTCGCCGGGCTGAGCGGCTCGGCCTTGTGCAACGCAGTTCTGGATGAACGGATGGGCGCTCTGTTCGACGCATTGCGGGAGTGCGACCCCGCCTCCGTGATCCAGACCGGTTGGGAGAAGAGCCATCCGCCCCCCGTGTTGCTGGACCTTTCGACAGGACAGGCCAGGAATCCCCTGGAGCCCGAGTCCGGGGGGGAACTCCGCCTCTGCCGGGACGAAGGCGTTCTGCAGGGGGCGGGACTGCCCGGCTACGGCAGCAGCCTGCACCGATACCTGTATGTGCCCGATATGGGGGGCGAGAGCAGGTTCGTGCCCGTCACGTCGGGGGCGCCGGTCTGCGAGCGGACGATGGAGCTCTCGGCGCTTACCGAGTCTGAGGAAGGGCTTCTGCCCCTGAATCCGGGCGGCGGCCTGATCATGGTTCGGAGCTACGCCCCGCTGGACCTGTCGGGCTTCCTGGCCCTGCTGGGGGGGCGGCCGCCGGGAGATGCCCGGGCGGAGGCCGAGCCGGGCCCCGCAGAGGCATTCGCGGCCATCGGGACGCCGGGCGAGCAACCGCCCGCGCAGGGATATCTGTTCCTGGACCGGCATGGCCCGGCCGGGCGGATGGCCGAGACATTCCACCTGAAACTGCGGCTCCTGGCGGATGCGTGCGAGGCCGTTCGGCACGTGGTCAGCCGGCTGGAGCGGCCGCTTCTGAACCTGAGCGACCGGAGTTTCCGCGTGGACGTGGCCCGGCCTTCGGGGGGCCTGCCCGTGTTCTGGACGGCGCGGGTCAGCCTGGTGGACCCGGGCGAAGCGGTGGAGGTGGCATTGCCGCAGAGCGACGCGCGCTACTTCACCACGGTGCGGCACAGGGGAGGTTCGATTTACCAGCCGGCCATCGCCCAGGGCGGGGCCTCGGGGCGGGGGACCGTCCGCATACGGCGCGTCCTGAAAACCGGGGACGGGGAAACGGCAGTGGAAGGCACGCTGGTGACGAACGAGCGAATCGAAGCGGCCGGCGACGAACTGATGTGGATGCGGCTGAACCTCTCAGACCACCGGGTGGACCTCTACGGGCAGTTGCAGGCCGAGGCCGCGCTGGCCAGGGGAGAGGTCCGCTTCCGGACGGTGGGACGGCGTTTTGACGAAGCCGTGGCCGAGGGACTGGATGCAGCAGAAGGCGTGCCGATGACCGGCGTGCCGTTCGAAGTGCTGTCCGTCTTCAGCACCCCCTTCGACCTTTACTCCCTGGGCGTGCTGGCCGTGCAGGCCCTGCTGGTGGACGGGGGGACGTCCCTGCCGGTGGCGCTGGACGAGGTGCTGAGCCTGGCGCACGAGGCGGCCGAGCGATACGACGACTCGCCCCTGCCCGAGCGCATAGCCGGCATATTCGGGGACGATGAGCGCTGGAGCAGATCGCTGGGACCGCATCGGCTCCGCTGCGACGAGGTGGCGCCGGCCGATGCCTGGACGATGATACCGGCCGGGCTGTGGTGGGAGACGCTGGCGGCGATCGTGCGGATGTTTCCGGGCCTGGGGCCGGACAGCGAATGCACCGACTACGCCGACGCCCCGCATGGAGCCATTCACCGGGTCTTCGAAGGTCCCCTGACGGCCCTCCGAAAGCTGGTCGCCATGAGCCGAAGCCTGGTCGTGACGGACTGGCGTTTGAACCGGGAGATCAACGACGTGATCGCTGACTTCCTTCAGGAAGAAGGCGTCTGAGCGGAGGGCCCGGAAGTGCGGAATGCAGAAGGCAGAAGAACGGGAGATTACGTGATGGGACGTTTTCCGTTCAGGACGAAGCATGTCGTGTTTCTTGCGTTTCTCCTTGTCACGGCGTCCGGATGCGGCGGCCTGCAGGTCGGCGTTCGGGTGGACGATTCTTTGCGCGACATCTCCACGGAGGTCCACCTGGTCGGGGTCACGGAGGAGGAGTACCAGAAATGGGCGCATTACTCGATGAGCAAGTACTTTTCCCCGGGTGACGGTCTGCGCGAGAGCGCCACCAGTCTCGGGTACTCTTACGTGATGAAGTTCGGAGCGGGTCATCCTGCTCTGCAGCGTCCCTCGGTGCGGGACAGCCTGACCTGGCGCCGCGTGCAGGAGCGGTGGAGCCAGCGGGGTGCCAAATACCTTTTTGTCCTGGCGGACCTGGCCGGATTCTCCGATCGCCCCGGCGAACAGGACCCCCGACGCCTGATCCTGCAGAACCCCTGGCCGTGGTGGTCGTTCCTGTTCCCCAGGAACATCCACGTTCTGATCACCAGGGGTGGACTTATGAGGACGACGGCTCCCTCCGGCGGCTGAACCGCCCCGGGTTCTGCCCGCCGGGAGCCGGGGAGGCGGAATGCCTGTTTTTGGCAAGTACCAGACCACGCGGGAACTCTATCGCGTCGGGGGGCGCGTGCTCTACGCGGCGCGGCGGCAGGACGGTTCGGGGGCGGGCAGGTTCGCCGTCAAAGCGCAGGAGCCGGGTGCCGCTTTCTGGGACGAGGAAGGCCAGCGCGCCGGCGCCCAGGCCCTCATCCAGGCGGCCCGGCTTCAGCAGCAGGTGGTGGCTTCGGGCGCCCCGCACTGGGCTCCCATTCACGACTATGGCTCCACCGCCGGCGGGCAGGGTGCCTATTACGTCACCGACTACTACCCCCGGTCCGTCGAGAATCTGGTCTCCGGCCGGGTCCGGGTTGACGGTCGGGACCTGTATTTCTTGCTCGACTCCGTGCTGCAGGGACTTCGGGAGCTCAGCCGGGCCTGCGATCGCCCTCACGGTAACCTGGAATCCTCCAACCTGCTGGTCGAAAAGGGCTCCGCCGGCTCCCGGCCACGGGCGGTGCTGACCGATCCGCTGCCCGACAGTGAATTGAGGCCCGCCGAGCATGCTGCGGGCGATCTGCGGGCCTTTGGACGGCTCATATACCAGTTGGTTCTCCACCGGGAACTGCAGGACTTGACCGCCTGGCCCGTCGAGCCGACCCCGGAGTGGGAGCGGCTGGGGGATAGGCATGCGGAATGGTTGGAGCTCTGTAACAAGCTGGTGCAGCCCACCCTTCCCGCCGATCTGCAGAGCCTGGACGATCTGGAGGCCGCCCTCGAGCGACTGTTCGAGGGCAGACGCATCATGCCACGGCGGATCGGCGCCGGTGTCGTGGCTCTGGCCGTCGTCGCGTTCGCGGTGTGGTTCGCGATCGGTCGCGGCCGGGAAGAACCAGAAGAGGCCGCGAACGATTGGGACTGGTTCGGACCCGTCTGCAAGAGCGTGCAGGACCGGGGCGAGCAATGGAGCGCAAACGCCTGGCTCAATCAAAACGTCGTTACGCCGATCTCCGACGCACGGGCCCTCGGCACCGAGTTCGGGCCAGATACCATCTCCGGGCTCGAGCCCGAGCAACGCGCGGTCGAGGCCGTGGCAATGGTCAGGGAGGCCATCCGGCGGGCAAAGACCTCCTGGCCGCTGGCGGAAGAGATGGAAAACTTCGCCGCCGCCTGCGACAAACTGGGGTGGCAGGCCACGGGACAGCGCGTGCGTGGACATCTGGAGAACCTTCGTCTGTGCCCCGAGTTGGCAACTGCGGCGCAGGGCCTCCTGGCGCTCTCCGACGCCCGCGAACGCTGGAACGGTCTCACGACGCAGGTGGAGACGCTGCAGAACCGCCACGCCTTCCTGCCCCCGATCTTGCCCCTTCTCGTGCGCGAAGTGCAGGGCAGCCAGGGAAAGGGAACGGAGGCCCTCCTGTCGGCGCTGCGCGATGCGCGGGGCCTGGCGGCTGCCCTGCAGGAGGGGGCAGAAACGCTTGCGGCGCGCCTCCAGGGCACGGATGGCCCACCTGCTCGTTACCTGCGCGCCGGCCTGGAGCAAGGCGTGGCCGCCGGCCTGGATGGAGTGGTGCGGGAACTGAAAGGCCTGACGGAGGATGCGACGCTGGTCGAGCAGGTCGTCCGGCGCTGGAAACGTGTCGAAGAGTTGCAGACGGCCGTTGCCGACGCCGGGACCGCCTCAAACGTCGGCTCCGCGTATAGCGCCTACGCGGCCCGGGAAGTGCAGTTCAGGGGAGAGGGTCTCTCCGCACTCAAAGAGAGGCTGGAGGCAGCCGAGTCAATCGGCCAGCAATTGAAGGACTTCCTGGAAGGGGATTGGAAGAGAGTGGCCGAGGACCTTTTCCTTCCCCGGGAGCGGGAACTGCTCAGTTCGGCCGCTGCTCCCGACGATTTCCGGAAATGGTTGGCGGAGGCCCGCGATTATTACCGGCTCAGCGTCGATCTGGAGCAACTGGCCAAGCTGTGGAATGAGAAGCTGGACGCCGCCGAGAAGGAGATAAACGACGGGATTCAGCTCGGATTGCCCGAGTCACAGAAGCTCAAGGAGGAACTCCCCCAATTCAGGGAAGCCATTCAGGCCTTCGCAGAACTGGAGCCGATTGCCAGAAACGAGGAGGTAATCCGGCGGAACCGGGACGAGCTCTCCAAGGAGGTGGACGATTTCCTGGCAGAGGTGCCGCCCGTCATGCCGCCGGCTGAGTGGCTGCAGGCGGCCCGCTCAAAACAGCGGATTGCGGGGTCGGATGCCATCAACTCCGAGTGGCGGCGTCGGCGAGACCAGATTCTGCAGGACGCCACGGCGGACCAGCTCGCGCAGAACAGGACCCGCTACATCGACCTGCGAACTCAGATGGAGAAACTGGAGAAAGCGCTCACGGATGCCGAGCAGGTATTCCCCCGGCTGGCCGCCCTGCCCGCCGGGCGGGGATGGAAGGACGGCCTTCGCGCGGCCCTGCCCGCCGAGCGTGAGGCGGCCATTGCCGGGGCGCTGCAGGAACTGAAGTGGGGAAATGGAGAACCCGTCGACACGCAGCCCGTGCGCCGGCGGGCCGCCGCCTTTGAGCAGTTCCAGACCCAACTCCAGCAGCTCGTGGCGGATTTCGAGCAACTGGAGCGCCTGCTCAGCCTGGGGTACCGCTCCGACGAGGTCCCCCCCGGTCAGGGCAAGAGCATCGCCGGGATAGCCGACGTGTGGCGGGGGCACGGCGTCCTGGAGCGAGAACGGGTGGCCGCGGCCGTGGCGCCGGTCCTGCAGCGGGTGGACGCTCTTGGCGCGGCGGACGCTTCGGAGGCGCCGGCGCAGTTGCTGGAACTGGTGGAGACCTCGGGCAGACCGGAGCTGGTGGTGACGGCCTGGCGCCGCCTCGACGAGTTGTCCTGGCCTGCCACCGTCGCCGGGCTGCGGAAAGCGCTGGAGCTGCGGGAGAGGGCGCAGAGGTTCATCAGCGGCCTGCCCGACGCGCGGCGCAGCGAGGAACTGCAGGCGGAGGATAGGGCGGCCCGCCCCGACCGCTGGCTGCGCTGTTTTGCCCGGCTCCGGCGCCACAACGAAATGGCCGCCGCCCTGGGTATGAGGGAGCAGTTCGACGTCGATGACGAACAGCTCCCCGGTTGGGCGCTCTACGACGCGTTGCTCTACGATCTCTACGGCGCTGCCACGGGCGCGGAACTGTCCGAGCAGGAGGCCCGACGGAGGACGCAGGCGTTCCTGGCGCAGGTGGGTGACCTGCCGGGGGCGGTGACGGATGCGGGACCGGTCAACGAGCTGGTCGATGACCTTCGCGAACTGGTGGACGCCGAAAAGCCCGGTGAGGCTCCGCCCCTGGGACCGCGCAAAGCGGAGTGGGCGGACTGGCAGGTGGACGACTCCCGTTTTCCTGAAAGCGTTGCCTATTCCTGGACTGGAGCGGAGCATCGGCTGACCTTCCTGCGCGTGGAGCCGGCAGGAGCACCACCCGCTTACCTGTCGGTCCGGGAGGTCTCCGTCTCCCTTTTTGCGGATGCGCTGGGCTCCGCCGATGCCTGGTCGGCAATCAAACAGCATCTCGACCCCCGAACGACGGCCCAGCGGAAGGGGCCGCGGGCCTGGGAGTGGGACGGCGAACGAATCGTTACGGGCAGCCGCTGGCTGACCTCCGATCCCGAGTGGACGGCGGACTACCCGAACGGTCTGACCGTGACGCCCCCGCGGGACGAGTGCTCCATGCACTGGATAACCGCCCGCGGGGCCGCGCGGTTCGCCGGGGAGGTTATGAACTGCCGCCTGCCCACGCCGGAAGAGTGGACGGCGGCCTACGGGGCCCTGGCGAACGCCGCCATCAGCCCCGAGGTCTGGAACCTGCGCGATGATACGTACGCCCGCCAGTGGCAGTATGTCAGCGAGCGCGTGCAGAGGGAGATGGTCCGGCCCCGCTATCCGAACGAGGGCGCATATGCGCCCTCGGGCGCCGCGCCGGGAGCCGAAGGGAAAGCGCTCAGCGGCAATGACGGCGTCCTCTGGTTCGAACAGGTGGACGCGGCCCGCGGCGATCCGTTCCGCCACCTGATCGGCAACGTTGCCGAGTTCCTGAGCGACGGCGAAGGCGATTACTATGTTGTGGGCGGCTCGGCGCTCAGCTCTCCGGACATTACAGCCCACCGCCCCGTGTCGCTCTCCCCGCGGGAGACTTCCATGTACTACTCGGATGTGGGATTTCGTCTGGCCGTTTCGCCCACCGGAGAGTCATTCACCTGGGGGCTCCGGGGCCTCCTGAGGAGACGCGGACGTTACCTTCGCAGCGACCTGGGCCCGGCCGAGGGTTCGGGCGGGGCCTGAGAACCTGCCTGCCGGTGCGGCACTCACAGTCGTGTGTGGTGCTGCGTGGCTTTCGATCCTGCGGTTCGTGATCGCGCAACGACGAGGTTGCCGCGGGGCTTCCGGCCCCGCCCAGTGACGTGCTGGCCCGCTCCCGTTCATCGCGAGCCCGGGCCTGGAGGCGAAGCGATCTCGCCGTTATCGTCGCCACACGTCCAGACAAATGCCGCGCACCAGTAGTCCGCACAATAAACCGGGCCGGGATGGCCGGGATGGATAGAGGCTTGCAAAACGCCGGCTCCGACAGTATATATGGTTTTGGAGCCAGACGGTTCTTTGAGGTGAGGCGGCCTGCGGGGAGAAGGGGCGATGGTTGAGGCGATGAATGAACTGGATAGACGGATTCAGGAGACTGCCAACAGGCTTCGCCTCGTGCAGGCGGATTTTGCGGATGCAACGGCGGAGGAACGCCGGAAGTATCTGTCCGGGGAGATTCGGCGGGCGCTGGCGGGCGCGCCTGCTGAGCAGAGGCGGGCCTTCCTGAAGGGACTCGCCGAGCGTTTTCCCTGTGCCCTGTCCGCCGAGGAGCGGCCCCCCGCCGCGCACCCGCCTGCCGGCACCGCCGAGAGGCTGCGGGAGCTGATAGAGCTGGCCGGTTCTCTTCCTCCCGACGCTCAGATGGAATTGGCGCGTCGGCTCCGGGAAGCCGGTCTGCCCCTGGGGCAGGCCGCTGCCGAGTCCGGGGCAGTTGCGGAGGTCCTCGGGGTGGAGGCCGTTCCTACCGGACGCATGGCGCAGTTGCTGTTCCTGCTGGCTCAGTTTGGCAGCAAGCTGGACCAGCACCTCAAGAAGGTGTGGGGCGATCTGGGTCTGTCCGGCGGGGCGCCCTACGAGGGGGACAGCATGGCCGTGATGAAGCGTTTTCTGGCCGAGGGATCGCAGGGCGACGCCACTCGGTTGGAGAACATGCTGGCCGACCTGCGCCGGTCTTTGCTGGCCCTTCTGGCGGCCCTGCGGCCCACGGTGCAGAAATTCGCCAGCAAGCATGCCAGGTTCGCCCCGCAGGAGATCAAGGCCCTGGCCAGGATGGACGGCAAGCGCGTGTGGGAAAGCTGGGAGTTGAAATACTGGGAGAAGTACGCCGAAGTCGGCGCCGACATGAACCAGGGCAGCATCGAGATGGAGTTCATGGAAGCCTATCGGCAGTTTGTCGTGAACCTGCTCAAGACGGCAAGGAAGAAGGGGTAAACGAGAGGAGACGGCATGGCCACAGAGGGCGACGTCCACTGGCACGAAGGGCTTTTCCTCCGGCCCCACCACCTCCAGGCAATGCAGCGCGGCATGCTGGAGAGGTTCCGGCGGGAGAGGCGCCTGGCCTGGAGTTATCCCTACGGGGTGGTCCGGGCAAGACTGTCCCCCGACGCGCTGGAGAACATGCTCGTGCGGTTCGACCGGCTGCAGGTGGTGATGCCCAGCGGCCTGGAAGTGGATGTGCCGGAGAACGCCGACCTGCTCGCCTTGAATATCGAGGAGGCATTCAGCGGGGCGGGAGGACCGCTTGTGGTCTACCTGGGCGTGCCGCTCTGGTACGAGGGCCGGGCCAACGTCATCGATGAGGAGGGAGAGGAGCAATGGCGTATCAAGCGCCTCTACCGACTGCGGGAGACGCAGCGCCCCGACGAGAACACCGGCCAGAACGCCCAGCCCCTGGTCGTGCGGCGCATCAACGCGCGGCTGCTGTTCGAGACGGACGATCACTCCGACATGGAGGTCATGCCCGTGTTGAGCGTGCGCCACGGAACGGGGGAGCAGGTGGGCCTTGCGCGCGAGGACCCCAACTTTGCGCCCCCCTGCCTGGTGCTTGGAGGCTCCCGGAGGCTGCACGGTGTTGCGCGGGACCTGGCGGACCAGGTGGAGGCCAGCCGGAAGGAACTGGTCAACAAGATCAGTCCCGAGACGCTCACGCGGGAAGAAGTGCGGGGCACGCAGTTGCGGCTGCTGCTCAGGCTGCGCACCCTGAATCGCTACGGAGCCCGCCTGACCTCCCTGGTGGAAGCACCCGCTGTCACGCCCTTCCAGTTCTACGTGGAACTGAAGGCACTCCTGGGGGAACTGGCCTCTCTGACGCCCGGCGCCGGCGACCAGGCCCCGGAGCCCTACGACCACGACAGCCCTCTGAGTTCGCTTCACGACCTGTCGAACAAGATACGCTCCCTGCTCAAGGGCGCGGTGGGAGAGAAGTTCCTGAGCGTGGCGTTCCGCCGCGAGGAGGAGGCGTGGATCGCCGAGCTGGAACCCCGGCACCTCACCGAGCCCAACGCCTACTACCTGGGCGTTCGGTCCAAGGAGGACCCCGGTACGGTGATTCAACTGGTGCAGGATGCCAGCAAGTTCAAGCTCATGCCCCGGAGCCTGGCGGACCGGGCCATCTTCGGGTTCAAGCTCGTGGAGGAGCACTACACCCCCCTGGAACTGCCCTCGCCCGCCGGGCTTACCTACTTCCGGGTGGACCGCCCCAAAGAGCGCGAGCTGTGGGAGATCGTTGAAGAGGACATGGCCCTGGCCGTTCGCTGGCCGGGCATGGCCTCCTCGGATTTCGAGGTGGCCCTCTACATGACTCTGGCCGAGACCGGAGACTGAAGTGAAGCTGCTGAAGCTGTGCGAGCCGTTGTTTCAGTATGTTTGTGCGCTGAACCGGTCTCCCCGCAAGGGGGCGCAGCCCCAGATGGAGGAGGTGCGGGCGAGGGCGAAGTCCCTCCTGTTCGAGGAGTTGAAGGCCCGCGCCGCCGGCGACCACCTGCTGTCGGAGCAGTACGAAAAGGTGAAGCTGCCCCTGGTGTTCTTCGTGGATTCCATGATCGCCCAGAGCGACCTGGACTTCGCCCGGCAGTGGGACGAGAACCGGATCGCCTACGAGCTGAAAGAGCTCGCCGGGGACGAGAAGTTCTTCCAGCTTCTGGATGAGACCCTGGCCGACGACAGCGAGGAAGCCAACGAGCGGCTGCTGATCTTCTACACCTGCATCGGCCTGGGATTCACCGGCATGTACGTCGGCCGGGAGGAAAAGCTGCAGGCGAAGATGAAGCAGATCGCCGCGCGGACCCGCCGGTTCATCGACGTGGACGAAACCAGGCCGATCTGCCCGGAGGCGTACGAGCATGTCGACACGCGCGACCTGACAGAGCCGCCGGGGCGCAAGCTGCTCACCATCGGTCTGATCTTTGTGGCCCTGATCATCGTGTTCTTCGTGGCCAACGTGGCGCTCTATGAACGGGCCGGCAACGAGTTGAGCGGGGCCCTCGAGGCCGTCTCGCAGGGCCGGGCCGCCCCGGCCGCCACCGAGCCGCCGGACCAGGAGGGTAGCTGACCATGCTGCGTCGCCTGTCGGGACTGGCAAACCTGCCGATGCCGCTGAAGCTGGGACTTTTCGTCATCGCGGGCGGCGGCCTGGCGGGGGGGCTCTACATGGTCGGCGCCCTGTTCAGCGGGCGGGTGCTGTTCTTCCTCCTCATGGCCGGCATCGTGGTGGCTCTCATCATCGGTCTGGTCAAGCTGCTGTCCAGATGGCGCCACAAGCGCCGGGCCAGGGAGTTCGACGAGGAGCTGGGGGAGCAGGCCAAGGGCACCCCGCAGGGGGTGAAGAAGGCCGAGCGC
The DNA here is from genome assembly GCA_964572825.1 of uncultured candidatus Brocadiaceae bacterium. GTDB lineage: Bacteria > Planctomycetota > Brocadiia > SM23-32 > SM23-32 > CAYVBE01. Next base: position 6,046 of record CAZNGS010000038.1, on the reverse strand, counting down.
ATCGCCGCCCTCGAGGAGCTGCGCAAGAAGTTTCTTGAAGGCGTCCACACCCTCAGGAGCCACGGCAAGGACCCCTACTTTCTGCCCTGGTACCTGATCATCGGTGAGCCGGGCGCCGGCAAGACAGAGGCCATCCGGCACAGCAACCTGGACTTCCCGCCGGACCTGAACGACGAGTTCCAGGGCGTGGGCGGCACCATCAACATGAACTGGTGGTTCACCAACCATGCCATCGTCCTGGACACGGCGGGCCGGCTGGTCTTCGAGGAAGCGGAGGCGGGCGGCTCCGGGGAGTGGAAGGAATTCCTCCGGCTCATCCGCCGCCACCGGCACAACTGTCCCATCAACGGCCTCATCCTGGCCATCCCCGCCGACAGCCTCATCACGGACTCCATCGAACAGATCAACGAGAAGGCCAACAAGCTGTCCCGCCAGCTCGGCGTCATCCAGAGCGCCCTGGGCGACCTGCGCTTCCCCGTGTTCGTCGTTATCACCAAGAGCGACCTGATCAACGGCTTCCGCGAGTTCACGGAGAAGGTCCAGGGGCCGAACGTCGAGTACCAGATGGTGGGCTGGTCCAATCCGCAGCCGCTGGACGAACGGTTCGATCCCAACATGCTGGACCGGCATCTGGAGACGCTGCTGGACCGCATCCGCTCCCGGACTCTGGGGATGCTGCTGGACCCGGTGCCCGAGGACCCTTCAAAGCGGCGCGCGGACGAGGTGGACAGCTCCTTCGCTTTCCCGGAGAGCATGGCCCGCCTGATCCCCCGGTTGCGCGCCTACCTGGAGAAGACCTTCGTGGCGGCCTCCGGCGTGTGGGCGGGCAAACCGCTGTTCTTGCGGGGCATCTATTTCACCTCCTCCATGCGCGAGGGGGCGGCCCTGGACGCCGAGCTGGCCGAGGCGCTGGACGTGCCCGTGGAATCCCTGCCCGAGGGGCGCGTCTGGGAGCGGGAGAAGGCCTTCTTCCTGCACGACATGTTCATGCGCAAGGTGTTCAAGGAGCAGGGCCTGGTTACCTGGGCTTCCAGCGCCAGGAAGCAGCACCGCCGCCGCAAGGGTGTGGTGCTGGGGGCGGGCATCGTGACCGTCCTGGTGCTGATCGGGCTGACCATCCTCGGCGCAGGCGGCTTCAGCAAACGCATAGGCGAGCATCGAGACGCATGGTTGAGCGCCCGGAAGATGATCGAGAAGGGGCCGATTATCGCCGAGAAGGAGGAGTCCGGCGGCATCTACCCCTACTACGGGCAGAAAGAGGCCCCAGCTCCCCACGAAGACCTGACCAGGGTCGAGCTGCTGGGCCGCGTGCGGGAGCTCTGCGACGAGGAAATCGACGTGCCCGCCATCTTTGCGCTGGCGGCGGCTTTGAAGAGCGAGACATTCTCCCGGCAATACCGGGCAAATGCTTGCGCCGAACTCCTGGAGCGCAGCGTGGTGGGGCCCGTTGCGCGCGCGGCGGCCGAGAAGATCTCCACCGCGCAGGGACAGGTCTGGTCCACCCGGGCCACCGAGGCGCTGATGGAGCTGGTGCGCCTGCGGGGCTACTCCCTGAGGCTCACCCCGGCGGGGCCTCCGGAGGAGTCCGCAGACGCCGCCCCCGGCGTGCCCCGGCTCGAGCCACTTTTCTTCTGGGTCTTCAATGAAAAGCAACGTCAGCTCGCCGCCGGGGACGTCACCGCGCTTCAGCAGGTTCTGAACTGGGTTTACAGTGAAGACGGCGGCGACACCTGCCTCACGCCCGACTGGGTCGTGCAGCGTGAGCCCTTCACCGGCAACTCGTTGATCCGCATGGGAGCTGCGGGATTCGCCCGATCCATCAAGGCGGCGGAGGAGGGGGGCTCCCCATACGCATGTGCGGAACGCTTGATCGACGTTGCCGGACGGTTCTCCGACCTGGGGGATTCGGAGGCGGACCTGCTCTCGTCCCTGGCCGCGGCGCGGGAGCGGGGATTGCCCGAGGACTCGGCGGTCTTCCAGGCGCTGAGAAGGCAATGGGAGGAAAAGTACGGTGCCCTCCGGGCGGGGGGACAGACGCTGGAGGACCTTATCGGGGCCAGCGCCTGCCTGGGGGATGGCGGCGATATTACCGTGGCTTACAAAGAGGCTTTCGACGCCCTGGGAGAGCGGGTGAAATCCTTCTTCGTCCGGATGCCGGGCGCCGCCGGGGCGGGCCAGCCCTGGCGTGAGGGCCTGCCGGAGGAGACGCTCGCAGAACACCGGGCCTTCGTCGAAGAGCTGCAGCAGGAGCAAGAGCGCGTCCTCTCGTTGCTGCGCGAGGCGAGGGCCGAGGGCTCCCTGCATGATCTGCCGGAGAGGATAACGTCGGCCGTGCTGCAGGCGGAACCCGCCGGGCAGCCGCCCGACGACGCCGCTCCGGCCGAGACCGAGGCCCCTGCCGGGGAAACGCAGACGACCTCCTTCGAGGACCGTTTGGAGGCGGTCCAGGAACGGTTCATGACGGCGGTCTCATTGGCGGACAGCGGCCTGCCGGGCAACCTGGCCGAGGCCCTGGGAGCGACCCCGTCCCTTTACCGGGTGCGGCTGTTCGTCTATTCGCTGGCCGACCGGAGCCTGGAAAGCCCTGGGGAGGCACAGGCGGGCGCGCTGAAGCTGCCCGCGCTGCTGAGGTCCATGGAGAGAGATTTCGACGAAGGCGTCTCCGCAATCGAAGCCCTGCAGTCCGTTACGGCGGATGCTTACCGGGTGAAGGAGGCTGCCGAGACCGCCCGTTTCGTGCTGCGTTCCTCCCACCGCATGCGTCGTTCGGAGCTGGCCCGCAGGATGCTGCAGAATGCCCCGGCCACGGTGGAGGCTTTCCAGCAGGCGGTGGCGGACCTGGTGGCTGCGGGCGGCGGGGACGAGATTCAGCCCCTGGACCCGCCCGCCCTGCCGCTCACGGAACTGAAGAAGGGCGGATTCGCCCCGCAGTTCCACCCGGATGCGGGACGGGCGCTTCTGCAGGCATGGTCGGCCCTGGGCCGGCGCATTCGCGACCCGGAGGAGGAGCTTCTGGACAAGCAAGACCTCTCCCGGCAGTATGGCCCCGTGGAAACCACCGCGAAGCAGTACGCGCGGCGTTACCTGCAGTACTGGACGGAGACCGTTCCTGACGCCGCCATGATGCCCCGCGCAGGGTCATGGGCCGAGTTCGGCGAGGCCCTGACCGCCGCTGGCCACCAGGAGGTGAACGAGGCGCTGCGGGCCGTGTGCCAGACGGTGATACGGGCTCTGGACTGCGGGCCGGAGAGCTGCCGTTTCTGTCACGAGTTGCTGGAGAGTGACGATGCGCTCCGCCGGCGGTTCGAGAGTGTTCACAGGATGTCGGTGGAGGCGCTCGATCCACTGCGGGCCGAGTCTGAATTCGCCGGCGGCTGTCGGGACGTCCTGAGGATCTGGCAGAACCTGCTGAGCCAGCCGGCCCCTGAGGCGCGCGAGCGGCTTCTGGGGATGGAGCCTGCGGCGTTCACCGACAGGTACGTGGTCGAGTTGCGCCCTGCCGATGGGCAGGACCTGGCCTATCGGTACTGGGAAGGAGTTGCCCTGGAGGGTATCGGCTCCCTGGCACGAGAGGTGGGCGAGGCAGTGGGACCCGACCTGCGGAGCGTAAAGGCCAGACTGCGGTTCCCGCTGGCCGTCCCGCCCGGGCCGCCTGAAGATGACCTGACGCCGGCTGAGATCGTCGACGTGCGCGCCGCGGTGGAGCGCGTGCTTCCGACTCCCGTGCCGGACACGATCGGGGCCGGTCTCCGCGTGGGCTCCAGCGAGATCGATCGGCGGCTGGAAGACCTGCGCTGGCCGGAGGCGTTCAGCGAGGAGGATCGGGAGTTGATCGACGCGGTCTCCGCCGTCCTGAGCGCCCTGCCGGCGGACGGCACGCTGGAGTGCGCCGTTACGCTACCGCCCCAGCAACAGGCGGCGACCACGGGGTTCTGGCGGTGCGTGAGCCTGGGCGATGGGGAGGCGTGCAGGACTTCTCAACCCACCCCCCAACCGCTGGGGTCCGTGGAGGTGCCGGGCAGTTTTCGGCTCCGGTTGTTCCGCTATCTGGCCGACACGCCCGACCGGCCGGACAAGCAGATCGTCCCGGGGGGAAAATGGGCAGCCCTGCGTCTGCTGCACGACGGGGCGGCCGAAGACCCCGGCGGAACCGGGCTCCGGCACCTGTGGTCGGCGACCTCGCACCGGGGTGGTAAGCTCTGGACCGTTGAGCTGAAGGTTCAGCGCATGGCCTTCCAGGAAGAGACCCTGCCGCTGACGATACAGTTGGAGTTCGACAGGCCGTTTCCCGCTCCAGAACAATGGCCGCAGGGGAGTGACTGATGACGGCGCGCCCGGGCGACTCCACCATCTCCACCGTGGTGGGCAAACTGCTGGGCCGGAGTGCCGAGGAGGGCGACGAGCGCCTCTACCTGGGAGCTTTCGGCAAGCACCCCGGCTGGGGTGATTTCTGGAGCGCGGGGCTGGAAACTCACCGCCTGGTCGACGTGCGGGACAGACTGCTCGTGCAGGGCATCGGGGGCAACCTGCAGTCGGGCGCCTGGGGCGACCCCCAGGACCCCTACCTGCAGGATGGGTTCCGAGAGGTGCTGCTGTGGCACCTTCCCGGCGACGTCGTGGTGGGGCGCATGTGGCCCTCGCGGGATGCCAAGGGCCGCCGGTATCCCATGCTGGTCTGCGCCCAGTGCAGGCGTCTGCCGCTGGGGTGGATTCTGGAGGAGGTCTTACCCCGCCTGGAAGAGGTCCAGCGGCGCTGCAGCCAGGCCGACTCCGCCGCAGAGGTCACTTCCATACTCGACGTCACGCGGAGGGAACTGCGGCTGCTGGCAGAGGACGTGCCGGAGTCCGCTTCCGTGGCGCAGACGGAGGGTTCGGCGGTGGCGCCCCTGGCCGAGCATTTGCACGACGACCAGCAGCGGCTCCATCGCGTATTCTACGAAATCCAGCGAGAGATGAGCGGCTATACCCCGGAACGTTTCCGTCCGGGTGCCGCCGCGGAGGGCAAGCCGGCGGCCCGGATGCGCGTGCCCAGGTGTGCCGACTCTCCCGGGGAGGCGTTGCGGCTCTGGACGGATTTCCTGCTGACGCAACTCCACTCGGAGACACCGCTGCTGCTGCTTCAGCCGCTGGGCAAGGACTGGGTGGACGTGATCGCCGGGGCGCCCACGGCCGCCGAGCTCTACTGCCTGGCGGTCGGCCCGGAGGAACTCCCTCTGGCCACCGAGATACCCTTCACGCTCGAACCGCATTTTGTCGAAAACGTCGACCGGGTGGTGGACGAATCGGGCGGGCGTCGACCGTCCGCCGCACCGGCAGGCGCAGCCCCGGCTGAAGAACCGCCCCGTGAAGAGACGGTTCGCCCGCCCGAATCCCGGCGCGCTTCAAAACTCCTGTGGATCGTTATCCCGGTCGTTCTGGTCTTGCTGGCGGCTGTGGCGGCAGTGCTTCTTTTCGGGGCCGGAGGAAATCCACCCGAGGCTCACACCAAGGGGCTGCCCCCTCCCGCTCCACCTGCCCCCGGCGCGCCCGGTTTCCGCTACGCTGCGGCTTACCAGGAGTGGTTCCGGGAGCTTTACGAGAGTGTGCGGGAACATCACGACCGATGGGCCGCCGACGGGTGGTTGAACCGTAACGTAGTGCAGCCGCTGGCCGATGCCCGGGCCACCGGCACAGAGTTCGACCCCGCCAGGAGCCCGGACGGCCAACCCGAGGAGCGCGCCGTCTCGACCGCAGGGGAGATCAAATCCGCCTTCGAGGAAGGGAACTGGCCGCTGCCCGATCAGGTGCGTGGCTTCTCCAAGCAGTGCCGCGAGCTGAACTGGCCGCATACGGCCGATCGGCTCCGCGTCTCGGCCGACAAGATCAAACTCGCTCCCGGGCTGGCGGCCGGCGTGGAGGAGGTGCTGGGTCACAGAAAGCTCCTGGAGCGGTGGCGCGCGACGGAAGGGATGGCGCGCAAAGTGGACGGCAGGGCGCATGCCTTCCTGCCGCCGTAAGTGTTTACCGTCGTTGCCTACGCTACCAGCATAGTGTACCCCCCCCCGCG
>CAZNGS010000037.1:0-44189 GCA_964572825.1 uncultured candidatus Brocadiaceae bacterium | reverse complement strand
CTACTCACTCCGCGAACAGAGAACGCGCCCCACTGCCGCGAAGCGGCTTAGTTCAATCTTAATTGTCGTTCATCATCCTGGTGTGTTTCCTGGCCTACGTTCTGTGGAAGACGCTCGCAGCACTGTGTGAGAGGTCGGGGCTGGGAGATGAGCCGCGGAGGGTCTTCGATGAGCTGAGCCCGATGAAGCTGGTGCACGTGGTCCTGCCGACTCGAGCGGGCGTGGACATACGCAAGCGTTGCGTGACTCGCCCCGACGAGGGCCAGCAGATACTGCTGGAGCACCTGGGCATGGCGGTGCCCGAATCGATAGAGTTCGAACAGATGTAGTGAAAACTTTTCGTCTGAAAGCGCGCGAGAGGCTTTCAGCCCCTGATTTAGGTCTCAAACTGCGGAACTTGGGCTAGCAGCCTGTTGAAAAACAGGTCACATCAGTGTCATGGCGAAATATAAGGCTGGAAACGCTCTTTTGTGTGTAACACAGGCGCCCTCGCCTGTGGACTCTCAGCCGGGGGCGGCTGAGCTACATTTTCAACAGGCTGCCAGAAAACGTCCCGCGTGGGATCCCGGGAAAAACGTCTGTGCCTTCGGGGACATCCAGGACTTTCTCCCACGTGCGCCCGTTGCCGGCACGGCCGGGCGCCGCAGTTTTGTCGGTGGACCGCCAACGCCCAGTTCTTGACAGGTACCTGTGGCAGGACTACGATGGCGCGCGACAGTGGACGCTGCATCAACAGTACACCCCAGGGTCACAAACGGAGGAAGGCGTTATGCGCGCACATGGACTGCTGCTCTGCTCGACAGTCATCACTCTCCTGGCGGGCTCCCTCGGGTGTCACGCCGCTGAACGGACAACGATCACGATCACCGACAGGGCCCTTGTCGAAAACGTCGAGCGCCTCGGGGTCCACTTCAGCGGCGACAACTTCTACGACTCCGTCATCCTGAAGCAGCGGGTGGCCGAGAACTTCGAAGGGACCGTGCGCCGTCTCCACGTCATGGGCCCCAACGACCAGCCCGACACCAACGGAATCTACCTGTGGGGGAAACGCGTGGATGATTCCTGGGTGGGCGCCACGGCCCACATGCTCACGGGGCCGGACCAGTGGAAGGAACTCCGGGTCACGGCCATCGAGACGACCGAGTTCGACTTCGGGGGCAACAAAGGGGTGCAGGAGACGGCGTTCGTGCGTTTCGACAAACCGGTCACCTGGACGCAGGAGGGATACATCGCCGGCGTGCTCCTGGAGAAAAGCGACCCCTCGGAGGGGCAGCATCCCTGGCTGGTGGAGAGGCGCAAGAACGTTGACGGCGAGCGCGTGAAGGTCAGGGAGTACGATACCCAGTACTGCTCGCCCGAGAGCACGGAAGTGGTGACCGGGGACGTGCCGGAGCAGAGCGTCGGCGTGGCCGCCCTGAAGCTGGACGGGCGGGCCGGACGCGCCTTCGTCAAGTTCCGCGTGCAGTTCTACAAGGCCGCGCCCTACGACGGCACCTGGACGGTTCAGTTCTGGGCCAAGGCGGCCGGCGGCTCACCCGAGCTGCTTGTGAAACCGACCGTACCCGGCCCCGCCGTCGAGGTCCCGCTCACTGACCGGTGGAAGCATTACACCGAGAAGCTACGTCTGGAAAAGCCGGATGACCCCGAGGGTAACCCCATCTTCATGCTGGAGTTCGATGTCGAGGGCGGCCAGGTGCTGCTCGACGAGATCGAGGCCAGTAAAGACGGCGACGACACGAACACGACGCCCTTCCGCGACGAGCTGGTGGACGTGTTCCGGTTCCTGCGGCCCGGTTCGGTGCGCTACCTGCGCAACACCAGGGACTCGGTAATCAACTGGATCCAGCCGCGCATCCGCAACTCTTCCCGCCGTGGCCTGAACAAGCGGCGGGACGAGTTCGGCACGCACGAATTCTACGAGTTCTGCGCCCACGCGGGGGCCAACCCCTGGGCCAACCTGCCGGGCACGTTGCTGCCGGAGGACATCGACGTCTTCATGGAATACTGCGGCGCCCCACCGGATACCGGGCGGGGCAGGCTCCGGGCGGAGCTGGGCCAGCAGAAGCCCTGGACGGAGGTATTCGACAAGATACACGTGCAGTTCGGCAACGAGGTCATCACGTTCTTCGGCACGGGCTACTGGGGACACGACTACTGGCAGGCCCTCATCGAACGCGCCAAGGACTCGCCCTATTACGACCCGGACGTCTTCGTCTTCCACCTTAACGAGCAAGGAGGCGGCACGCGCCTGATGGAGACGCATCCGGGCTTCGACCGGTTCACCATCAACGGCTACCACATCTTCGGCCTCTACCGGGACCAGATCGAGCGGGCGGGCGACCTGGCGGGGTTCTACGACTTCGTCTTCGCCTCCGCCTGGCACATGTGGATGCACCCGGAGCACAACAAGAACTACGGGAGCCTGGAAGCCGCCCGAGAGCAAGGCAAGGAGATATCCATCTACGAGGGCGGCAACTACCACACCACCTTCAGCACGCCCGGAGAGGTGCCCCTGGAGAAGATCAACAGGATGGTCGTGGGCCGCGCGGGAGGCATGAGCGCCACCCACAGCATGCTCATCCTGCTGAAGCACTGGGGCGCCCGCACGCAGCAGAGCTTCAACCTCTCGCAGTTCGGCTTCAACCCCGGCGGGGCCTTCGGGAACATCCCCGGACGGGTCCGCGTGTGGGGCGGCGTGCTGCGCATCGGCAACCCCCGGGAGCGGCGCTACCGCCCCCGGTTCCTGGCCCTGAGGATCGCGAACCAGGTCATCGGCGGAGACCTGGTGGCGACGGCCCACTCCGGCGCGGATCCGAAGTTCTCGGTAACCAACCGCTTCGGCGCCGGCTACGGCCCCAGCCGGAGGCCGGAGGAGATGACCGTCTCCAACATCGCCCGCATCCACAGCTACGCCTTTCGCGACGGTGACCGGCGGGGCCTGATCCTGGTCAGCAACGATCCCCGGGAAGCGCAGCCGGTGACCATCGAGTTCGAGGGGCGCGTCCGGGGCCGGAAGGCCCGCCAATGGTGGCTCAAATCGCCCGGGCTGCAGTCCAGCAACGAGCACGACTGGGCGCCCGAGGGACAGCGAGTCACCATCGAGAGCAAGGTCCTCACCGACTTCGCCGCCGGCTATGAACTGGACCTGCCCCCGGCCACCATCCTGGCCCTGGAATGGCACGAGGGCGGTTGAGGCAGACTTTGACAGCCCGCCGGCGATGCATATAATGGCCCCCCGTCCGGGATCGCTTCTCAACCGCTTCACGGAGGCCGGAAAATGGGTTACCTGATGGGCATCGATGTGAGCACCACAGGGGCCAAGGCGCTGCTGTGCGACGAAGACGGCGAAGTCATCGCCACGGTGACCACCGAATACCCCTGCTACTGTCCCAAACCACTCTGGAGCGAGCAGGACCCCGAGGACTGGTGGGAAGGAACCTGCCAGTCCATCCGGAAGGTCATCGCGCGGGCCGGGATCGACGGCAAAGAGGTGCAGGGCATCGGCCTGAGCGGACAGATGCACGGTCTGGTCATGCTCGACGGAGATCACGAGGTGATCCGGCCGGCCATCCTGTGGAACGACCAGCGCACCGCCGCCGAGTGTCGGGAAATCACCGAGACGATGGGCTACGACCGGCTTCTGGAGCTGGTCTGCAACCCGGCGCTGACCGGCTTCACCGCCCCGAAGATTTTGTGGGTGCGCAATAACGAGCCCCAGAACTACGAGCAGTGCCGCAAGGTCCTGCTGCCCAAGGACTACGTGCGGTTCCGGCTGAGCGGCACATTCGCCACCGAGGTCAGCGACGCCAGCGGTATGCTGCTGCTGGACATCCGGAACCGTGACTGGTGCGATGAGCTGCTGGAAGCCCTTCAGATCGACCGCGGCCTGCTGGCCGACTGCTATGAGTCCGACGAAGTCAGCGCGGAGGTCTCCCCCTTGGTGGCCGCCGAGCTGGGCCTGGCACCGGGCACCCCGATCGTGGGCGGCGGGGGCGACCAGGCGGCCGGCGCCGTGGGCAACGGCATCGTGCGCAGCGGCGTCATCAGCGCCACCATGGGCACCAGCGGCGTCGTGTTCGCCTTCAGCGACGAGGTGGCCACCGACCCGGAGGGCAGGCTGCATACGTTCTGCCACGCCGTGCCCGGCAAGTGGCACCTGATGGGCGTGGTGCTCAGCGCGGGGGGATCGTTCCAGTGGTACCGAAACAACTTCGCCGATACCGAAAGGGCCCGGGCCGACGAGGAGGGCGTGGACCCCTATGAAATTCTCACCCGCGAGGCCGCCGAGGCGGTGCCCGGCGCAGAGGGACTGCTGTTCCTGCCCTACCTGACCGGCGAGCGCACCCCCCACGCCAACCCCAACGCCCGCGGAGCGCTGGTCGGCCTGACCCCGCGGCACGGGAAGAACGAGGTGATCCGGAGCATCCTGGAAGGTATTACATATGCCATGAAGGACTCGCTGGAGATCATGCGCTGGCTGGGCATCGAGGTGAGACAGGTCCGCCTCTCCGGCGGCGGGGTCAGGAGCGAGATGTGGCGGCAGCTCCAGGCGGACGTCTACAACCACCCCGTCTGCACCATCAACGCCAGCGAGGGACCGGCCTACGGCGTGGCGCTGCTGGCCGGCGTGGGCACCGGCGTGTGGAGCAGCGTCCCGGAGGCCTGCGACCAGGCCATCCGCATCACCAGCGAATACGAAGTGAACGAGGAAAACGCCCGAATCCACGCGGAATTCTACCCGCTGTTTCAGCAGCTATACCGCTCACTGGAGAGCGACTTCGACACGATCACGGAGAAGGTGAGCCAGCTATACGCATGAAGTCTTGACATCGCCCTGCCCCAGCTACTATAATTCTGCGCTATTTTTCCGGGTCTTGACAGGGCGGGGCTCATGCATATAATTGGGGTTTTTGCTACGCCAATAAGGCCCAAGCAGAAGCGGCCTGCGGGCGGAGGTCAAACGCTGCACTTCCACGGCGCCGCGGCCACGGGGTCGCCGCGGAACCTTTTCAGAGCCACATAGTTTGAGGGGTATTCGCCTCCCCGCCAGAACGATGAGATCGAACAGGAAGAACCGCAGAATGGAGGTGTCGGCCGTGTCATCGGAGAAGCAGAGGGGACAGGAGAAAGACCGGTTGGCAGCGCGCCTGGAGATGATCCGTCGGCGACATCGGAAACTCATCCTGGAGCCGCGCGAGGCCATAGCCGCCGAGCTGGATGAAGATGCGTTCGGCAATCCCCTGGATGAAATGAGCGAAGCAGACGAACTGGAGCTCATGGAAGCCTCCGACGTGCGGAGCTTTTGACCCGGCATCGCCCGTGCCCTCTCGGCCGGGGAGCCCCTGACCCACATCTTTTCATAGACCGCCCGGCGGTGGGTCGCACTGAGCCGCGGAACTCAGTCGGCCCGCCCGGACGGGGGCCGGGAGCGCTCCAGCACCGAATGCATCAGGCGGCTTAGACGGCGTATAGTCTTCGCGTGGGCCGGGGCGTCCACCAGGTTGTTGTGCTCGTAGGGGTCGTTCTCCAGGTCGTAGAGCATCAGTGGCTCGCCGTCGGCGGACTCGGTGTAGCGGTAGCGCGCCGACCGGATGCCGTTCTTCCCCCTGTCGTCGTACTCCGTGATGCCGTAGTCGGTCCACTCGGCGTCCCGGCCGTTCAGCAACGGCACGAAGCTCCGCCCCACGGGTCCCTCCGGCCGCGGCAGGCCGCAGTAGTCCACGAGCGAAGGATAGATGTCGATCAGCTCCACCACGTGGTCGCTGACCTGCCCGTTGAGCCGCGCATCGGGGGCGGACACGATGAGCGGCACCACGGTGGCGCTCTCGTAGGGCGGCCACTTGCTGAAGAAGTTGTCCCGCTCACCCAGCGCATATCCGTTGTCGCCGAACAGGACGGCAATGGTGTTGTCCCACAGGCCCAGCCGGTCCATCTCCTCCAGCACCAGGCCGAGCTGAGTATCCATGAAGGTGAGGGAGGCGTAATAGGCACGAATGCCGGCGCGGTGTATTTCCTCGGAGACGCGCTCGACGCCGGGCTGGTGGGGCGGGAGCAGGATGGACTCCAGCGGGTACATGTCGAAGTAGCGGGGCGGCACGTGCCAGGGCAGGTGCGGCCGGCGGAAGCCCACGGCCAGGAAGAACGGCTCTGGCCGCCCGGCCATCATGCGGAGCAGCTCCACCGCGCGCCGGGCCGTCATGCCGTCGGGCAGTTGCTCGTCCGCCACGTCCACCGGTCCCCAGACCATCCCCTCGCCCCGCACCTCCTTCTTGTAGCGCTTCAGGTAGAGGAGCCTGTCCTCGATGCCCAGCTTCCGGAGCTCCTGAGGGGTGTACATGAGCACGGGCTCGCCGTTTACGCGAGGTCCTTCCTCGGTGATGTCCCAGCACTCGGGGACGTCGCGGCCGATGTGGAATACCTTGTCCACTCGGGCGGTGTAGTAGCCCTGCCGGCGGAAATGCTCGGGCAGCCACAGGATGTCGTCCAGAGCCGGCCGCTTCGTCTGCGCGTCGTAGACGGTGGTCTTGCGCATGCCGCTCAGGAAGCAGTAGCGCGAGGGCACGCACGTGGAGGCCTGGGGATAGGCATGGGCGAAGCGCACGCCCCGGTCGGCGAGGCGGTCGATGTTGGGTGAGTTGACCACCGGGTTACCGTAGCAGCCCAGGTGCTGGTTCAGGTCGTCCACGGAGATGAACAGGACGTTGGGACGATCGGTTCCGCTCCTGCCCCCGCCAAAAGCTGCGGGTGCAGCCCAGGTGGAGGCCACGCCGGCACCGGCCAGTTGCAGGAAACGCCGCCGGTTCAGACCCGCCGAGACGTCCGCCCGTCCTTCTTCCATCGTTCGATGCTCCTCTCAACGCCGACGTTCCGCCGCTGCACGGCCCGCCGTGCGCGACAGGCGGGCCACCAGCGTCTCCACCCAGACCCGCCGTTCGTCTGCCTGCAGGGACTCGGTCTTCAGGCTGTAGTCCGCCTCGGACAGGATGGCCAGTCGTTCCGCGAACCAGTCGTCTGACAATCCACCGATTGTCTGGAGCGACTTTCGCACCACGAAACCGGGCAAGCCGGTGGCCTTCTCGATGTCGCGCGGGGAGGCGTCGACATCCTGCAGGCGCTTCACCTGCCACTGCCGCCGCATCTGGCTGGCCAGCACCGCGACGATGCCCTCCGGGGCCTCGCCGCGCAGCAGGAGGCGCTCGCAGAAGGCGATGGCGTCCGCCTTGCGACCCTCGCTGATCATGTCGCCCAGCTCGAAGATGGACCGGGAGCGCCCCCGGGCCACCATCTCCGTCACGGCGTCCGCTGTGATCCGGCCCTCGGGCTGGCAATAGGCGATCAGTTTTTCCAGCTCCCTGTCCAGCGCGGCCACGTTCGGCCCCACCGCCCTCACCAGCTCCGAGGCGGCCCGGTCCGTAACGGCACCGCCGAGCTCCCTGGCCCTGGTGCGCAGCCAAGATTCGGCCTGCCGCCACCGAAGTCGGCCGCACTGGACCACCAGGCCCACCTCCCGCAGCGCCTTCGTTTCCTTGCGCCGGCCGTCCAGGCCCGCCGCCCGCAGGATCAGCGTTCCGGTGGAAGACGGGCTCTCCAGGTAGCGCAGCAGCCGGTCGCGGTGCTCCCTCAGGAAGGCATCGCCGTCCTCGACTACTACCACCCGCCGGCCCTCCATGCCCATGAAGGGGATGGTACGGAGCTCGTCGAAGACCTGGGCCGGCCGTTCCACCGTCTCGAAGCGCCGCACCACGCTGCCCGGCTTTTCCTGCGGGGCCAGAAGCTCCAGAAGCAGCCCCAGGCTGCGCGCGACCAGCGCTTCGTCCTCCCCCTCCAGCACGCAGACCGAGGGCGGAGGCGCTTCCTCGAGATAGCCTTCCAGCTCCAGCGCGCCAACGACCGCCATGAATACCTCTCTCCAGCAGGGACCCAGGACCAGGAGGGCAAGTTTAGGACGACGCGGCCAGCGGCGCAAGCGCCGTTTGGTTTTGACAACCCACCGCCAGCCGATATACTCTCCAGTCCGCCCGAGAAACCGCACAATTCACCGGAGAAGCGCAATGGAGATACAACAACCGGAGCGACTGCGCAAACTGCCACCCTACCTGTTCGCCGACCTGCGCCGCAGGATCTCCGCCGTCCGCGACCGGGGTGTCGAGATCATCAACCTCGGCATCGGCGACCCCGACCGGCCCACGCCCGATCCCATCGTGGAGGAGCTCTGCCGCGCCGTCCGCGACCCCTCCGACCCCGACCGGCATCGCTACGGGTGCGATCAGCCGGTCGAGGAGTTCCCTGAGGCCGTCCGGGAGTTCTACCGCCACCACTACGGCGTCGCTCTGGCGGAGGACCAGGTGGTCACCACCATGGGCGCCAAGGACTCCATCGCCAAGTTCGCCCTGACCATGCTCAACCCCGGCGACACGGCCGTCGCACCCAGCCCCGGCTACCCCACCTACAACATCGGACACACCTTCGCCGGCGCCGTCACGCACTGGGCGCCGCTGCTGCCGGAGAACGAGTTCCTGGTGGACTTCGAGGCCATCCCCCACGAGGTGCGCCGGCTGGCGAAGGTTCTCTGGCTCAACTACCCCAACAACCCCACCACCGCCACGGCGGACCTGGAGTTCTTCGAGACGGCCGTCGAGTTCGGGCGCCAGAACAACGTCCTGATCGTCCACGACAACGCCTACGGCCTGAACTGCTACGACGGCTACGAGGCGCCGAGCATCCTGCAGGTGGAGGGCGCGCACGAGGCGGCGGTCGAGTTCTTCAGTCTCAGCAAGGCATTCTCCATGACCGGCTGGCGCGTGGGCGCCGTGGTGGGGAACCGGTCCGCCGTGGCCGCGCTGCGCACCGTCAAGGAGAACATCGACAACGGCACGCTGCGGGCCATCCAGTTCGCCGCCGCCCGGGCGCTGTCCATGGCGGACGAACTGTGCCCGCAGATCAACGCCGTCTATCGCCGCCGGCGCGACATGGTGGTGGAGGCCCTGAACTCCGCCGGCTGGTCGCTGGAAAGGCCGAAGGCCACCATCTACGTCTGGGCGCCCGTGCCGGACCGATACGAGGGCTCCAGCGGAGACTTCGCCGCGGACCTGCTGGAGAAAAGCGGCGTGGTCGTCACCCCGGGGCGCGGCTACGGCCAGTGGGGCGAGGGGTTCTTCCGCATCTCCCTGACCTACCCGGACGAAGTGCTCGAAGCCGCCCTGGAACGCATCGTCCAGGCCAACCCCTGACGAGCCACAGGTCCAGATCGAACCGACGGCGGCACGCCGAGCGTGGTCGTGGAGGCCCGGCAGGGACCACCCAAACGCCAACGGGCCTCCGGGTCTCCAGAGACCCATCACGCTCTTTTGGAGGGACGCGCTCTGTCGCGTCCGACCCCTGTGCGGCCACGACGGAGCATGGCCCTCCAGCCCGCCCAACGCCGACAGGCGGTGCCTCCCCCACACCGACACGGCGGGCCTGTGGACTGCCGAAGATAGAGGCCGGCCAGGGCCGACTCAAAGGTAGCCCGGGGCGAAGACCGCGTCAGCGGCTGAGCCCTGGGGATAACGGCGCCAAAAACAACACACAGCCCCCGAACGGGGGCGATTCAGCCCGTTTCGCCCCGCCCCTCGTCGATCGCACTTTCAGGCAGCAACGCCGCGGAGTCCACGTCCAGGTAGAGCGCCGTCGCATCGTGCTCCTGGAGGATGGAAGCGGGCAGGTCCGGGGTCACCGAACCCGTCACGGCCCCCTCCACCGCCCGGGCCTTCCTACCCTCCGGCACGGTGCAGACGATCGCCCCGGCCTTGAGTATCTGCCGGATGGACATCGATATGGCCTCCTTCGGCACGTCCTGCACGGACTCGAACCACCCCTCGCCCACCTGCTGGCGCCGGCACGCCTCGTCCAGCTCGACCACGATGTAGGGCTGCTCCGTCTGGAAATCAGCAGGGGGGTCGTTGAAGGCCAGGTGGCCGTTCTCGCCGATCCCTATGAAGGCCACGTCGACCGTGCGGCCCGAGATCAGCTCGTTCAGCCGCCGGCACTCCCGCCGCGGGTCGGCCTCCCCGTCAATGTAGTGAAATTCCCTTACCGGCACCCGGTCGGCAAACCGCTCCTTCAGGTAGCGCCGGAACGACGCGGGGTGCGACATGGGAAGTCCCACGTATTCATCCAGGTGGAAGGCCTCCACCTGCTGCCAGTCCACCTGCTCCACCACCAGCGCCTCCAGCATCTCGAACTGGGAGACGCCCGTGGCCAGCACGATGTTTGCTTCCCCGCGCTCGGATAGCGCGGCGCGGATCAGCTCCGCCCCCTCGCCCGCCGCGCGGCGGCCCATCTTCTCCTTGCTCCCGCAGACCACGATCTTCATGTCCCGCACTCCTCGGTAGACAGCCGGGTGTCAGTTGTCAGTTGTCAGTTGTCAGTTGTCAGTTGTCAGTTGTCAGTTGTCAGTTGCCAGTTGCCAGTTGCCAGTTGTCAGTTGAGAGTTGTCGGTGGCCGATCGACCTGTCGGCCGACGGCTACACCGTCAGGGGGTATTCGCCCCATTTACGGTCGACATCCAGCATGGGCACCACGTTCAGCAGCCGCACGTCCCCGGGCGGCGTCCGTGTCCGTCCGTGTTTGTCCAGTCTCTTGAAGAATGCAGCTCAGCCGCCCCCCCACGACGGGCGTGCCCGCCTGCCGCCTCATTTATGCGGCGGAGTCCAACCGCTGCCCTCCTGGTACCTCTTCAGCAGCGGCAGCAGGTCTTCGTACCCGTACTTGTGGGCCAGATCCGTCGGCGTTCTGCCCTGCTCGTCTCGGATGGTGGCATCCGCCCCGTTCTCCAGCAATAGCTCGACCATTTTCGTAAACTCCCTGGTAACCGTCACGTGCAGGGGCGTTTCGCCCGCGTTGTCCGCGTGATTGGGGTCTGCGCCCTGCGCGAGCAGTGCCCTTGCGCAGGCCAGGTAATCCCTCCAGTCCTCCACCCGGCCGACCGCCGCCGCACGGGCCAGCGGGGTTTCGCCGTTGTCGTCCGCAGCATTGACTTTCGCCCCAAGCGACAGCAGCCTCCGCACCATCTCCTCATGGCCGGCGCCGCAGGCAAGGTGCAGGGGGGTTCCGCCGTGCCAGCCCCCGCGGGCGTTGATGTCCGCACCCGCTTTGACCAGGAGTTCTGCGCACTCCGGCGGCCCCCTTCCTGCGGCAAGGTGCAGTGCCGTTACTCCATTGTCGGTCGCCGCCTCCACGTCGGCTCCCTCTTCAATGAGGAGACGCATGATGTCGGGATGGTCAGCGGCGAAATGGAGAGGCGTGTAACCGTTGTTTGCGCGAGCATTCACCTCGGCCCCGGAGCGTAGCAGCAACGCGACCGCCTCCCGTTCGCCCGAATTTGCCGCAACGTGGAGGGGCGTTGCTCCATGCTGAACCGATCCATCGATTTGGGCGCCCGCTTCTATCAACGCAGCGACGACCTCCGGGTTGCCTGCACGACACGCTTCGTGCAAAGGCGTCTCGCCACGCTGATCCGGCACATTGACGTCGGCTCCGGCCTCTATCAGCGTAGAGACGACCTCCCGCTTCCCCGCGCTGCACGCGTAGTGCAAGGGCGTTTTTCCCAGTCCGTTTTCTGCACGCACTCCGGCACCGCTTCGGATCAGGAACTCCACGAAGCTCTTATCGTGGTAAACCGCGCGGTGAAGGGGCGTATCCCCAAAATCGATGCGGGCGTTGATGTCGGCACCGTGATCGAGCAGGAGCTCAGCGATCTCCCGGTGACCAGCGTCGGCGGCGCAGTGGAGCGCCGTCCATCCTTCCTCCAGCCGGACGCCGGGGTCTGCGCCGGCTTCCAGCATCGATTGCACCTTCGCGACGTTCTCGTTGTGTACGGCTTCAGTGAGCTCCCTTGCCCGGGCGGCACGGGCACGATGCATCCACCAGAATGCCGAGCCCCCCAGCCCTGCGCACAGCAGAATGACCAACAGGACAACCAAAAGGGTGCGTCGGTGATCCCTGGAGGACGACTCCGACCCCTCCGCCTGGTCGGAGTCAGAACCGACGGAGGGTTCGGCGGGACCGATCATCGCCCCCTTGACCCTATCGCCGCGCAGGTATTTCAGCATGATTCCAACTGGCATGCCGTACAGTGCGACGACCACGAACACCATCATGCCGCCGAAGACGGTCTCGCCCACCGGTTGGCCTTGCACCGCAATCTGCCGCACGCCGACAGAGATCGTCACGATCCCGAGCCCAACGAAGTACAGCATGAGTACTCAACTCAGAACCAGCAGGACTTTCCGGGACCAGGCCTTGAGCTTCAGGAAATTGATGCCGGCCACCAGCCCGAGCACCCCGAACGCTGCTTCAATAAGAAGAAGCAGCGGGATCAACCCGAACCACACTATCGCCGTTCCCCCGTGGCGCAGTGCGTCAGGGGCGCCGAACCCCGGCTCCACCACGTAAGTCAAGAGCACAATCCATATGACCGACAGGCACGCCAGCCCACCGATCACGATCCACGCCCAACCAATCACAGTCACACAGGTGGGGCGTTTCTCCAGAAACATCCGCTCCTCCCCCGGCCCCGACGGGCTGATATCATCGGCGTCGCTCATCGGAGATCCTCCCCATAGTGTCCGACAGTCTTCACTTCTGAGGACAGAGGAGCAAACCACTCACCCCGGACCACACATGCCCGAGCTTGAGAATAACATAGCCACGGCCATTGTATCGCGGCACAGTCCCACCGCAACCCCGCTTTTTTGCCGCTGCAGGGCGGTTCGAAAGCCCTGCGCCATGCATGGCAAGCACGGGATACCGGAGCGGGCGGTCACGATGCAGGCGGCACTGCCAGCGGAAGTTCGAAAGGCGAAGCCTGCCCGCCGCGGACGGGGACAAAAGGCGAAGTGACGGCAACGCCAGACTGAAACGACTGATCTCACACGAAGGCACAAAGGCACAAAGAAAAACCACCGAGAACGACGGCACCAGTGGGTACTACGGTAACGGCGAACGGCATGCAGCCACAGATTAGCGCTGATTCACGCGGATTGACGGCACGACCGCGCAAAGACGGGTCCAACAAACCGCCAACGGCAACGACCGGTCCGACACAAAGGTATTCCCCTTTGCGCGACGCTTCGGAGCATGGGCAAAGAACGGGCACGCAGAACGACGGCACCAGTGGGTACTACGGCAAAGGCGAACAGTTTGAAACCGCGGATTGGCGGCACGACGGCGGAGAAATGGGGCTCAACGAACGGCGGAACGGCAACGGCCGGACCAGCTTCACCGAGAGCAGAGCGGTGGCAGACCACTTCGCGTTGCGCATGCGCGGCTGCGAACCCTGAAAGCCATCGGACTGCACGGCAAAACGGCCACGGCGGATGGATTTGCCCGGGTGGTTGCCAACCGCACACATCTGGCCCATGCGGCCCACCAGTCCTGCCCGGAGCCGGGCGGCTTCCGTGTCCGTCCGTGTTTGTCCACTCCGTTCACTCAGTCCACGGGCGCAGCCGGGGCGATTACCGCTCAATCACGGGGCAGCCCGTCTTCTCCCGCAGCTTGTCCACCGGCGATCCGAAGAACTTCTTGACCCATCGCGGGCGCTCGGAACGGGTGGTCACGATGAGCTCCGGATGCTCCTTCTCCACCAGCTTGAGGCATTCGGCGGCGAACCGGCCGACGTTGACGTACACCCGCACGGTGACGCCACGGCCCCGGAGGCGTTGAGCGATCTCGGCGGCCTTCTCGTCCGCCTCGTGCCGGTGCTGGTGCAGTAGCTCTCTGCGCGTGTTTTCCCGCAGTTCGGGATACAGGCCCACGTCGCTACCGAGGTAGTAACGGGCCAGATTCACGTCCGCGATGTAGGCCAGCACGAGGTCCCTGCCTTCGGCCGCCTTCTCGGTGGCAAACTCGATGGCGGCCTCCGAGTGCCGGAACGTGGAGAGCGCCAGCAGCACCGGCCGGCCGCGCCCCTCGAAGTGCTCCTCGGTCTCGTCCACATGTGGAGTGTAATCGTGTCGCTCTGCCGACATGGCGTGGACCTCCACGATTCAGGTCTGGGTGAAGCCGTCGTCGGACAGCGGTCCTTCCCGCAACCGATCAATATAGCCCAGAGAACGCCGGCCGGCAACAACGCGGGGCAGGCGTCCAACGGAGTGGGTGAAGCGACGGCGACATGCGCGGGGTCAATCCACAACGTCCAGCGAGAGCCCGGAGCGCTCCACCCCGGCGTGGCTGTGGATTTCCTGGAGGCAGTGGACGTCGAAGTCCCCCTCTTTCAACGCCTGGATGGCCTCGGCAGCCGCCAGGGCAGCGGTGACGGTGGTGATCAGTGGAATGCGCCGGCGGACGGCCGTGCCGCGGATGCTGATCTCATCGCGCCGCGGAGTCGGCCCGCTGGGGGTGTTGATCAGGAGCTGGACCTGTTCGCTCTTCATACGGTCCAGGATGTTCGGGCGGCGACCATCCGCCAGCTTCGGGACGACCTCCGCCTCGATGCCTTCCTTAGCGAGCCGGCGGGCGGTGCCCGAAGTCGCCAGCATGCCGAACCCGAGCGAGTTCAGCGTTCTGGCCACCGGCACGATGCGGTCCTTGTCGGCGTCTTTGACGCTGATGAAGACGTTCCCTTCCAGAGGAAGCGGCTGCAGGGCCTCGATCTGGGACTTGGCAAAGGCCAGCCCGAAGGAGCGGTCAACGCCCATGACCTCGCCGGTGGATTTCATCTCCGGCCCCAGCACGGGGTCCACGCCGCGGAAACGGTCGAACGGAAGCACCGACTCTTTGACGGCATAATAGCGCGGCTCGGGGTCGCTGGTCAGCCCGAGCTCCTCCAGCGTCTTGCCCGCCATCACCTTCGCGGCGAGGGTGGCCAGCGGCACGCCGGTGGCCTTGGAGACGAAGGGGATGGTGCGGGAGGCACGGGGATTGATCTCCAGCACGTAGATCGCCCCGTCCTTGACGGCGTATTGAATGTTCATCAGCCCCACAACGCCGAGTTCCAGGGCAATGCGGCGGGTCTGGTCCTTGACCTCGGCGATGGTGCCTTCCCCGAGGGAGTGCGGCGGCAGCACCATGGCGCTGTCCCCGGAGTGCACGCCGGCCTCCTCGATGTGCTCCATCACGCCGCCCACGACGGCGGCCCCGCCGTCGGCCACGGCGTCCACGTCCACCTCGATGGCGTCGTCGAGGAACTTGTCGATCAGGATGGGTTTGCCCGGGCCGGCGTCCATGGCCTCGGCGACGACGCGTTCCAGGTCGTCCTCGCTCCATGCGATGACCATGGCCCGGCCGCCGAGCACATAGGAGGGCCTGACCAGGACGGGGTAGCCGATGCGTGCGGCAATGCGGCGCGCCTCGCGGTAGGAGGTGGCGGTGTCGCTGGGCGGCTGCTGCAGGCCCAGTTTATCCAGCAGTGCGCGGCAACGTTTGCGGTCTTCGGCCCGATCGATGGCGGACGGCGGCGTCCCGAAGATGGGCACCCCCGCCTGTTCGAGGGCCACGGCGAGGTTCAGCGGCGTCTGACCGCCCAGCTGCACGATGACGCCCTCCGGCCGCTCGGCCTCGACGATGTTGAGGATGTCCTCCAGGGTGAGCGGCTCGAAGTAGAGGCGGTTGGCGATGTCGTAGTCGGTGGAGACCGTCTCGGGGTTGGAGTTGACCATGATGGTGTCGAAGCCGATGTCGCGGAGGGCGAGAGCGGCGTGAACGCAGCAATAGTCGAACTCGATGCCCTGGCCGATGCGGTTGGGGCCTCCGCCGATGATGAGTGCCCCGGGCATCTCGCCCGGCCGGCTCTCGTCCTCGCGTTCGTAGGTGGAGTAGAAGTAGGGAGTGTAGGCTTCGAACTCGGCGGCGCAGGTGTCCACCAGCTTGTAGACGGCCCGGACGCCCTTTTCGGTCCGCACGCGTCGGACTTCAGCCTCCTCACCGCCGGTGAGCGCGGCTATCTGGGCGTCGGAGAAGCCATCCCGTTTTGCCGCCCGCAGCAGGTCGGCGTCGATCGGCCCGTCGCGCCCGGCCGCCGCTATGCGTTCTTCCGACTCCGCCAGGAGGCGGATGTTGTGGAGGAACCACGGGTCGATATGGGTGAGGTCCGAGACCTCTTCGACCGACATACCGTTCTTCAGGGCGTGCTTGACGTAGAAGAGGCGCTCCGCGTTGGGCCGGGCCAGCATGGGCCGCAGGTTGTCCGGGTCCACCTTGCGTTCGCCCCGACGGTCGAGCCCGGTCAGGCCGATCTCCAGGGAGCGCAGGCCCTTCTGGAGGGCCTCCCGGAAGTTCCTGCCGATGGCCATCGCCTCGCCGACGGATTTCATGGACACGGTGAGGGTGTCGTCCGCGCCCGGGAACTTCTCGAAGGTGAAACGGGGGATCTTGACCACGCAGTAATCAATGGTCGGCTCGAAGCAGGCGGGCGTCTCCCGGGTGATGTCGTTCGGAATCTCGTCCAGCGTGTAACCAATGGCCAACTTGGCGGCGAACTTGGCGATGGGGAAGCCGGTGGCCTTGCTGGCCAGGGCGGAGGAACGCGAGACGCGGGGATTCATCTCGATGGCGACCATGCGACCGGTGTCCGGGTGGACGGCGAACTGGATGTTCGACCCGCCGGTCTCCACGCCCACGCGGCGGATGATCTTAATGGCCGCGTCGCGCATCTGCTGGTACTGCTTGTCGGTCAGCGTCTGAGCGGGCGCCACGGTCACCGAGTCGCCGGTGTGGATGCCCATGGGGTCCAGGTTCTCGATGGAGCAGATGATCACGACGTTGTCGTTGCGGTCCCGCATGACCTCCAGCTCATATTCCTTCCACCCGATCACGGACTCCTCGATGAGCACCTCGCCGATCATGCTGGCCTGCAGGCCGCCCGCGACGAGGTCCTCGAATTCCTCCACGTTGTAGGCGATGGCCGCCCCGGTTCCGCCCAGCGTAAAGCTGGGTCGGATCACCAGCGGAAAGCCGATGTCCTGTGCGGCCTCACGGGCCTCCTGGAGGGAATAGACGGGAAAGCTCCTCGGCATGGGCACGTCGATCTGCTCCAGGGCTGCCTGGAACTCCTGCCGGTCCTCGGCGCACTTGATGGCGCCCTCGTTGGCGCCGATCATCTCCACGCCGTATCGGCGCAGCAGGCCCTGCTCCGCCGCCTCGACGGCCACGTTGAGGGCCGTCTGCCCGCCCAGCGTGGCCAGAAGCGCGTCCGGCTGCTCCTGCTTGATGACCTTGCCCAGCACCCGGGCCGTTATGGGCTCCACGTAGGTGCGGTCCGCCATGGCCGGGTCGGTCATGATGGTGGCCGGGTTGGAATTGAGCAGAACGATCTCAATCCCCTCTTCCCTGAGCGCCTTGCATGCCTGCGTGCCGGAATAGTCGAACTCACACGCCTGGCCGATGACGATCGGCCCGGAGCCGACGATGAGGACCTTCTCGATGTCCGTCCGTTTGGGCATGTTCCGGTGCGTCCCTCCCTATCCCGAACACTTCATGAGTGTTTCCCGTCCAGCGGACGCTTTTGCCCTCATGAGATATCCGGGCTATTCCCACTCGATGGTGCTGGGTGGCTTTGGACTGATGTCGAAAACGACCCGGTTCACGCCGCGCACCTCGTTGATGATCCGGTTGGAAATGGTCGCCAGGATGTCGCAAGGAACCCGAACCCAGTCCGAAGTCATGCCGTCCGTGCTGCTCACGATGCGCAGCGCCAAGACGTTGGCGTACGTGCGCCCGTCTCCCATCACTCCCACCGTCTTCACAGGCAGCAGCACGGCGAAGGACTGCCAGATGTCGTCGTATATCTCGCGTGCCTGGAGTTCCTCCTGCACCCGCCGGTCCGCCTGGCGCACTATGCGCAGACGCTCCGGGGTCACCTCGCCGATGATGCGCACGGCCAAGCCGGGGCCGGGGAAGGGCTGGCGTCTGAGTATCTGCTGCGGCAGGCCGAGCTCGGCGCCCAACTGCCGCACCTCGTCCTTGAACAGGTCCCGGAGCGGCTCGACGAGCTGGAAGTCCAGGTCTTCCGGCAGCCCGCCCACGTTATGGTGGCTCTTTATGCGCGCCGAGGGCCCACCGTGAGCGGACTCGCTCTCGACCACGTCCGGGTAAAGGGTGCCCTGGGCCAGGTACCGGACCCGCCCGATGCGCCCGGCTTCCTCCCGAAACACGTCCACGAACACCCTGCCGATGACCTTGCGTTTCTCCTCGGGATCGGTGACGCCTTTCAAGGCGTCCAGGAACCGGTCGGCCGCGTCCACGTAGTCGAGATTCAGAGGGTAGCTTTCCCGAAAGAACTGCCGGATGCTCTCGGGTTCACCCGCCCGCAGGAGCCCGTTGTCCACGAAGATGGAGACCGCCCGGTCCCCGATGGCCCGGTGCAGCAGGGCGGCGGTCACGGCGGAGTCCACCCCGCCCGACAGGCCACAGATCACACGCCCCCGTCCCACCTGCTGCCGTATCCGCTCCACGGCAACCTGCACGAAATCGGCCATCGACCAGCCGCCGGCGCAGCCGGCGACATCGAACAGGAAGCTCCGGAGGATGCGGGTGCCCTCCGGGGTGTGCACCACTTCCGGGTGGAACTGCAGGCCGTAGAGCCCCCTGCGGGCATCCGCCATGGCGGCCACGGGGCAGCTCTCGGTGTGCGCCAGGCGGCGGAACCCGGGCGGCAACTGCTGCACCTGGTCGCCGTGGCTCATCCAGACCCGCGTGCTCTCCGCCAGCCCCTGGAGAAGCCCGGAATCGTCGTCCACCCGGAGCGTGGCCGGACCGTATTCCCTTCGGCCCGCG
Organism: uncultured candidatus Brocadiaceae bacterium; assembly: GCA_964572825.1. Lineage (GTDB taxonomy): Bacteria > Planctomycetota > Brocadiia > SM23-32 > SM23-32 > CAYVBE01. The sequence goes on along the minus strand of CAZNGS010000037.1, from coordinate 25,436 downwards.
CGCACGACCTTGCCCCCCAGTTCGGAGGCCATCCACTGCATACCGTAGCAGATGCCCAGAACGGGCAGTCCGCTCTCCAGGGCGCGCGGGTCCAGGCGGGGGCCGTCCTGCGCGAGAACGGATCCCGGCCCGCCGCTCAAGATGAGGGCACAGGGGGAGCGCTCCGCAATACCCTCCCACCTTTCGTCGCAGGGCACGACCTGGCAGTAAACACCCACGTGGCGCACCCGGCGCGCGATAAGCTGGGTGTACTGGGAGCCGAAGTCCACGATGACCACGGTCTCCCGGACCGCCGCGTCATCCCTCTCGCTCATTCTCGATCATCTCCAGAAACGAGCCGAAAAGGTGCCGCGCGTCGTGGGGGCCGGCCGACGCCTCCGGGTGGTACTGTACGGCCATCACGGGCAGCTCCCCGTGGCGCAGCCCCTCGGAAGTGCCGTCGTTCAGGTTCACGTGGGTCAGTTCGACCTCCGGCGGCAGCGAGTCCGCGTCCACGCAGAAACCGTGGTTCTGGCAGGTTATGTCTATGCGCCCCGAGGCCAGGTTCTTCACGGGGTGGTTGGCACCCCGGTGCCCGAACTTCAGCTTGAAGGTCTTGCCTCCCAGCGCCAGGCCCAGCAGTTGATGTCCCAGGCAAATGCCGAACAGGGGCTTACGCCCGACAAGTTGTCGGGTGGCTTCAATCGCGTAGGGAACCCCCGCCGGGTCGCCCGGTCCGTTGGATAGCAGCACTCCATCCGGCGCCAGAGCCAGCACGTCTTCCACGGGGGTGGATGCGGGCACCACGCGCACGCGGCAACCCATCTGCGCGAGGCACCTCAGGATGTTCAGCTTCACCCCGAAATCGTAGACGACGACCAGCGGGGCGTCCTCGGGGAGCTCGCGTTCGCCGTGCAAGATATAAGGCTCCTCGCAGGTCACTTTCTTCACGGTGTCGCGCCCCACCAGGCCGGGCCAGGCCCGGGCGCGGTCCACCAGCTCATCGGTGCCGTATTCTCCGGCGGCGATGACGGCCCGCATGGCGCCCGCCCGTCGGATGTGCCGGGTGAGGGCGCGGGTGTCGATCCCGGACAACGCGATGACATCGTGTTTTCGGAGATAGTCGCCAAGGCTGCCGGTGGCCGACCAGTTGGAGTGGTTGTCGCAGTATTCCCGCACGACGAACCCCTCCACGGTGGGCCCTGCAGACTCCACGTCCCCGGGGTTCACCCCGTAGTTGCCGATGAGGGGATAGGTCATCGTGACGATCTGGTCCTTGTAGGAGGGGTCGGTCAGCACCTCCTGGTAACCGGTCATGCTGGTGTTGAAGACGACCTCTCCCGCCCTGCAGCCCGGCGCGCCGAAGGGCTTCCCCTCGAACAAGAGGCCGTCTTCCAGAGCCAGGAATCCTCTCATCGCACTTACACCGTCGGAGTCATCGGCCGATATCATGGAACACCACGGAAGGTCAACCCATTGTCGCGGTTCGGCCTCGTTTGTGCAAGGCCGGAGCCGGGCGGGGCTCATCAGGCAGGTCCGCGACCACACGGTGACACACGAGTGGCTGCCCGCCGGGGAGGGCTTGCCGACGCGACGACCACCCCTGCCGTCGCTCACCTTGGACGGAGCCCCGACCAGCCGCCCTGTCCGGGCCGCCGGGCGGGTTAAGCTAACCCCCACACCGAGGCGGGCAGCCACCTCGTTTCATCCTGCGGGCCGATGCCGAATCGGCCGCTTCTGTGCGATCACAAAGGGCAGGTGCGTCCTACCCGGCGCCGACCGGCTGCACTTTTTTCGCCCGTCGGGAGCTGTGGGGCCGCTCACCCTCAAACTCCTCGCACAGGTAAACGCTCCGCCGTCCCTGCCGGTAGACGCATTCCCGCCTGCGAACGCACGTGGTGCACAGTCGATATGTCATTTTCGCCTCCCGGGAACTGCACAGGCAGCCCCGCTAAAGCCCTCTCAGCCCTCGATGATCCGCTCCGCCTCCTCGCGGTAGGCCTGCATCACGTAGGGGATACCGGATACCTTCGCGGCCTCTTCCGTCAGGGCCATAAGGTCGCCCCTGCTGATGGAGGAGACCCTGAAGTTCCGGCTCCCGGCCATGAGCTGCTGCAGACCGACCTGCAGCTTCTCCACGAACGTGTAAAGCGCCACGGCCCCCAGCGGAAGCTCGTCCACCGCTTCCTTGCCCATCTCCGCCACCAGCTCCTCGTAGGCGACGAATATCTGCTCGCGGGTGGTGCCGTACTGGCTGACGGTCTTGGGCAACTTGCCTTCCTGGAGCCACCTGTCGATGTTCTTGCCCACCATGCCGGGGATCATCAGAGCCCGGCCCATGCACACGGCCTTCACGTAGGGCGAACCCAGGGCCAGGCACTTGAAGATGTGATCCTCGGTCGAAAGGCCGCCGGCGATGGCGATGTCCGGCACGTAGGCGCCCCTGGCGGCCAGCTTCTCGCACAGCTCGTGGGTCATGCATTGCAGGTAGAAGGTCGGCACGCCCCATTCGTTCATCATGCGCCAGGGGCTCATCCCGGTGCCCCCGGGAGCGCCGTCGATGGTCAGCAGGTCCAGTTTGGCGTCGGATGCCCACTTGAGGGCCATGGCCAGCTCCCGCATCGGATAGGCGCCGGTCTTCAGGGTCACGCGTTTGGCGCCCAGGGAGCGGAGCCGCTCCACCTCCTGATGGAAGCCCTCCTCGTCGACGAAGCCGAGGCGGGAATGGCGCTCGAACTGCTTCAGAGCGCCGTCCTTGAACGCGGCCTGCTCGGCGGGGTCGGAGGGGTCCGGGGTAACCAGGTATCCGCGCTCCTGCAACTGCAGCGCCCGTTCCAGGGAGTCCACCCTTATCTCGCCGCCGATGCATTTGGCACCTTGCCCCCACTTCAGTTCGATGGTCTCCACGCCGAGCTCGTTGACCACGTATTCGGCCACGCCGGCACGGGTATCCTCCACGTTAAGCTGGACGATCAGGTCGCCGTATCCGCCGTGCCATCGCCTGTAGACCTCGACCCGCCGGCGCATTTCAGGCGAATCCAGGATATGGCCGTCATCGTACTGCGCGTCGGGGTCGACCTCGCAGACATTCTCCCCGCACACGAGCGTAATCCCCGCGATGCCCGCTCCCGCCGCGAAGTGCTCCCAGTTCTTGCGGGCGATGTCGGTGGAGCCCAGCGCCCCCGTGAAGACCGGCACGCGCATCCTGACTTTGTGATCGGTGCCGTATTCCGTCTCGGTATCGACGTTGGTGAAAAGCGTGTTGTCGGGGTCGCCCTTCTGGCCCTCGGGCAACCCTTTCGCCCCCAGCGCGTAGCCGCAGATGTTCAGATGGGAGTAGTCGACGGGATAGTCCTTGTCGGCCCCGGCCGTCATCTCTCCGAACGGGCCGGGATAGAGCAGTTCCCTGCCCCGGAAAGACGCCTGGAATATCTCGCAATTCCCCCGGCAGCCGTCCAGGCACCGCGAACAGATGCCGGAACTCGGCGTTATACTTCGGGAACGATTCCGCGTCTGCGTGGCTTCGTCAGCATTCGGCCTCTGCAGAGTCATCCGACTTCCTCCTCTCGCTCAGTCAACCGTATGGGCGAAGCCGGATTCAGCCTGCTGCCTTGCTAACCACCGCCGGGTCATCGCGTCCAGGCACCGGCCGCCCGCCCAAGGTGAGTACAGATTTACCTCGTCGTACCCTTTGAGCAAGGGAGATGCCAAACCACCCGGCGTGAACGCCGTGCGAAGGCGTGAGAAATCATATATGTATACTTGATAGCCACTTACGCAGAGACGATAAGCGCGCAGCGTCCCACGGGGAGGCCGGCGTTGACTGCATACTTTCTGCGCAGTGCGCATCGAATGACCACAGCGGAAGGGCGGCCTCACTCCGGGCGGGATATCTGGTATTCCTCGATCTTGCGGCGCACCGTGTTCCGGCTCAGCCCCAGCTCTTGCGCCGTCCGCGTCTGGGTATAGTCGTTCTCCTCCAGCACCTGACGCAGGAGCGCCCGCTCCACGCGGGAAATGACCTTTTCGTGCAGGTTGGTGGACTTCCCGCGAGTCTCCGCGCGCAAGTTCCGCACAAGGCCGGCGACGACTTCCTCGACCGTGCCGGCGGGCTGCTGCGCCCGCTCATGCCTTTTGAAACCGCGAACGTTGATGGGCAGCAGGCCCATCCCGATGGTCCCCGTGTTGGAAAGCACAATGGCCCGCTCGATGCAGCTCTCCAGTTCGCGGACGTTGCCCGGCCAGGGGTACTCCAGCAGGGCGTCCATGACCTCCCGGGACATCTGGGTGACCTGCTTCTCGTAACGGCGGTTGTACTCTTCCAGGAAATGCTCCACCAGGAAGGGTATGTCCTCCCGGCGCTCCCGCAAGGGCGGGATGAATATCGGGATGACGTTTAGCCGGTAGTACAGGTCTTCCCGGAACGTGCCCTCGTCCATTCTCTTTTCCAGGTCCACGTTGGTGGCGGCGACGACCCGGACGTCCACCTTGACGGTCTCGGCCCCGCCCACGCGCTCGAACTCCTTCTCCTGCAGGACGCGCAGCAGCTTGACCTGCAGACGCTCGCTCATGCTGCCCACCTCGTCCAGGAAGATGGTGCCGCCATCGGCCAGCTCGAATCGCCCCTGGCGGTCCTCGACGGCGCCGGTGAAGGCGCCCCGCACGTGTCCGAAAAGCTCGCTCTCCAGGAGGTTCTCCGAGAGGGCGCCGCAGTTCACCTTGATGAACGGCCCCTCGGCCCGCGCGCTGTTGTAGTGCAGCACGCTGGCTATCAGTTCCTTGCCCGTTCCGGTCTCCCCTCGGATCAGGACGGTGGCGTTGCTGCTGGCGACGGCCTCCGCAGTGGTCACCACGTCCTGCATGGCCCCGCTGGCGGCGACGATGTTGCCGAATTTGTAGCGGGCCCGCAGGTCCCGTCGCAGCCGCACGTTCTCGGCCATCAGTTCCTCCCGCTCCACCATCACCATGCGGTTGATCTTGATGGCCTGACTGACCAGGCTGGCGATTATCTGCAGCAGTCGCTGATCCTTGGCGAGGGTCTGCTGGTCCGAAAATTCCCGGTCAACGCTGATGGCGCCGACCGCCTCGCCGTCCACGTGCAGCGGCACACACACGAACGACATCCTGCGGCGCTCCTTCACGTCGGCCCGCGCGCCGGTGCGATCCAGGAAACGGGAGTCGCCACTGATGTCCGAGACCGTCACCGGCTCCCCCGTGCTCACCACCTCGCCGGTGACCCCCTCGCCCACCTTGTAGCGGCCGCGCGCCTTCTCCTTTTCACTCAGCCCGTGGGCGGCGACGATGCGGAGGTCGCCGGACACCCTGTCCTTGAGCACCAGGGTGCCCCGCTCCATCTGCAGCTCCCGGGCCAGCACATTCATTGTCTGCTCGAAGACCGTCTCCAGCTTCAGGGCGCCGCCGATGGCCTCCGTCACTTCGCTCAGGCCGGCCAGCTCCATCTCCTCACGCGACTCCGGCGCGAACTCAACTCGCTCCCCGACCACCTGCAGCCGCTGCGGTATGCCGATCTTGGCGGAGTGGCGCCGTTCGGCCTTGTGCAGCACGAAGGTGGGCCCTCCGTCGCTGATCGTCAGCTCGATGACCACCTGGGTGACGTGCCTGAGCTTGGCCAGAAACTGCTCGGAGTGTCCGGTCGTCTCCAGCAGCCAGTAAGCGATGGTGTCCAGATCGTAGAGGCGAGGGCACATGTAGGTGAAAAAGCTCAGCGCCTGCTCCTCATCGTGCCACAGCTCCGCCATTCCGGTGAGGCTGTCAAAGATGTAAGAGGCGCTGCCGCCGAGCTCATTCTCCGCTTTCTCGACGGCCTCGATGACCTTGTCCGGCTGCCGGGCCTGGGGCACCATTTGCACCCGGGGGGGTGTTTCCTCCTCGTGGCCGTAGAAATCCGCAAAAACCCGGTCGCTGTTGCCCTTGCCCGTGGTGAAGCAGTCCAGCAGCGCAAAGCCGCCCGCGGGCATCTGGCCGGCGTACTGCCGCAGCAACGCCTGGGGAGAGCGGTTGAAGCTGACGTAGATCACCGGTCCGCGCGGGACAGATGCGTCCGCGAAGCGACGCACGAAAGTCGCCACAGGCGCGCCGGAGTCCACCTCCCACACCACGTTGTCGCCGGAGATCAGTCCCCCGATGAATCTGTCAACGGATTCAACACCGGTGGTCATTATCTGGCCATTCTTGCCCATGAAGCCGCCTCGCCGTTCGAAAACTGCTCAGTTATCCACCACTCCATTCTATCTGGCGAACACTGTTGGTGCAACAATGCTCGCTCAAAAGCCACACGCAACGCACGACAGAAGGCCGATTCCGGTCCGGATAGGCTGTGCAGGTTCACGCGCACCGGAACGGCCTGCAATGCGTTTATTCGCCCGCAATCGCCCCGGGTCCAGTTGTGAATTGCCCGCCCGATGGGTAACCTGAACCTCCCGTTCGTGACGAGTTGCGGTACCGGGCCGCAAAAAACGTTCGGGTGAAGGGAGCCGATGATCATGGCTGTTCAATGCGGCGGCGCGCGCCGCGTGGTCCTCATCATGACGGACACCCAGAACAAGAGCATGCTGGGCTGCTACGGCAACCCGCAGATGCACACCCCGTGCCTGGACAGACTGGCTCAACAGGGAGTGCGATTCGAGAACGCCTATTGCTGCCAGCCCGTATGCACGCCCGCGCGGGGCGCCATATTCTCGGGCATGTACCCGCACGCGAACGGGGCCTGGGCGAACCAGATGGCCTTCGCGAGGAACGTCCAGAGCATCGGCCGCCGTCTCCAGGACTGCGGCGTCCACACGGCCTACGTGGGCAAGTGGCACCTGGACGGGGGCGACTATTTCGGCACCGGGCAGTGCGCCGACGGCTGGGATCCGGATTACTGGTACGACATGCGCAACTACCTGCAGGAACTCACCCCGGAGGAGCGCCGCCTATCCCGCGACCACCGGACCAATCGGACGGACCTCGTCACTCCCGAGTTCACCTTCGGCCACCGGGTCAGCCAGCGGGCGATTGACTTCCTGGGTCGCCACGCCGAGGAGGACTTCCTGCTGGTTGTCTCCTATGATGAGCCGCACCATCCGTGGCTCTGCCCTCCCCCGTTCAGTGAAATGTACCGGGACTACGAGGTGCCGCGGAAGGAGAACGTCTGGGAAGAACTGTCCGACAAGCCGGAGCATCATCTTGTGTGGTCGGAGTCGGCGCTGGCCGGGCGCCACGAGGAATCCCGTCGGATGACGAAGGACGACTTCTTCTGCTGCAACGCGTTCGTGGACAGCGAGATAGGCCGCGTCCTGGACGCCGTCGACCGTTGCGCGCCGGACGCGCTCGTGATCTACACCACCGACCACGGCGAGTTTCTGCTGGAGCACGGTCTCGACACCAAGGGTGCCGCCATGTACGAGGAGATCACGAACGTGCCCCTCATGGTGCGCTGGCCGGGACACACTCCGGAGGGCGGGGTCTGCGAAGGACTCGTCTCGCATGTGGACCTGGCCCCGACAATCATCGAGGCGATGGGGCACGATATATCCCCGCGTATCCAGGGCAAATCCATGCTGCCGGCGCTGGGCAACCCTTCGCAACATATCCGCGACGCGGTGTTCATCGAGTTCAACCGGTTCAACGCGTGCATAGACGGAGCCGGCGGGTTCCAGCCGATCCGGGCGAGCTTCGACGGCCGGTACAAGCTGTCCATCAACCTCATGACGTCGGATGAGTTCTACGACCTGGCCGAAGACGCGGGAGAGATGAAAAACCTGATCGAATGCCCGGAGCACGCCGACGTCCGCGATCGGCTGCACGATCGGATACTGGACTGGATGGAAGAGACCTGTGATCCCTTCCGGGGCTACTACTGGGAACGTCGGCCCTGGCGGTCCGATGCGCCCCCACCCACGTGGAGCGGACGCGGACGGCGTCTCCGCGAAGCGGACCGCTACAATCCGGCCGACCTCACCTACGGCACGGGGCTGCCGCCGGAGTAACTTTTAGGGCAGGAAGGAACGAAAATGCCGGGAAAGAACAGACCGAACGTCATCGTGATTCTGACCGACGACCAGGGCTGCTGGGCGATGGGATGCGCCGGAAACAGCGAGCTGCGCACCCCGAATCTGGACCGACTGGCGGCCGAGGGCATGTTGTTCGAGAACTTCTTCTGCACCTCCCCCGTCTGCTCGCCCGCGAGGGCCTCCCTGCTGACCGGCAGGATTCCCTCCTACCACGGCGTCCACGACTGGCTCCGCGCGGGCAACAGCACCTGCGAGCCCGAGAAGGATGGCAGGCTGATCGAGTACCTGGAGGGTATCAAGGGCTACACGGACCTTCTGGCGGAGCACGGCTACACGTGCGGCATCAGCGGCAAGTGGCACATGGGCGACTCGCACCACCCCCAGAAGGGTTTTTCCTTCTGGCGGGTCCACAGCCGCGCGGGGGGCAGCTACTACGGTGCTCCGCTGGTCAGCGACGAGGAAACGGTGTACCTGGAGCCGCGTTACGTCACGGACGTCTTCACCGACAACGCCATCGCGTTCCTCGACCAGCACCGCGAGAGCGGGCAGGGGCCCTTCTACCTGAGCCTCCACTACACCGCCCCCCACAGTCCCTGGGACCGGGACCAGCACCCGCCGGAGTACTTCGATCCATACTACGAAGACTGCCCGTTCGAGTCGGTGCCGGACGAGCCGGAACACCCCTGGGCGGAGACCAACCACGTGCTTTTCGAGTCGGAAGAGAAGAGGCGCGAGATTCTCAGCAGCTACTATGCCTCCATCGAAGCCATGGACGCCGGCGTGGGCCGGGTGCTGCGGTGGCTGGAAGAGCACGACCTCCGGGAGGACACGTTGATCTTCTTCACCAGCGACAACGGGATGAACATGGGCCATCACGGCATCTGCGGAAAGGGAAACGGCACCCGGCCGCTGAACATGTTCGATACCTCCGTCAAGGTGCCCGCCATCATGAGCCGCCCCCGCCATCTGCCGTCCGGCCTGCTCTGCCGGGGTCTCTACAGCCACTACGATTTCATGCCCACGCTGCTGGACTACCTGGACATCCCGAATCCGCCGGAGGAGGAGTTGCCCGGCAAGAGCTTCGCGGGCCTGCTGCGCACCGGTTCAGAGGAGGGGGCGCCAGACGTGATCGTCCACGACGAGTACGGCTACACCCGCATGATCCGCACCCGCACCTACAAGTACGTTCACCGCTACCCGGACGGGCCCCACGAGTTCTACGATCTGCTGACCGATCCGTCAGAAGAGGACAACCTCTACGGCTCCCCCGAACACGCGGAGCGTATCGCGGACCTGCGTGAACGGCTGGAGGAGTGGTTTGACCGTTACGTCCGCCCCGGCGTGGACGGCCGGGACAAGGGCGTGGACGGGTGGGGGCAGCTCGACCTGGCCACCGAGGGCGCCGGCGGCCGGGATGTCTTCGCGGACGGTTTTCCGCGCGAGTGGTGGCGGGAGCCGCGGTCCCGCTGGGTCAAGGAGAAGTAGAAGACCGCCGGTCAGACGGGGCCGATGCTGGAATAGACCGTGCTGAAATTCATCTTTCTGACCGGCGCCGGGGACATCTCTGTCCACTGCTCGCCGTCCCAGCGGAAGATGCGGTTCGTGTGCTGCTCTACGCCCCGGCCGGCCTCCTCGTCAATGGTGCCCAGGTAGCGCCACAGGTAATTGCCGGACGACCGCGCCCCGCCGTGGTGCCGGTGTCCCGGCAGCAGTGGGCCGTAACGCCACGTGTTGGTGCGGTAATCGTAGATGCTGTGCAGTCGCTTGACCGGTCCGACGTAGTGGCCCGCGCCCTCGTGGTAGAATTCGACGTTGGTGTTCCAGCCCGCCAGGAAGTGGTATTCCCCCCGCCAGAAGTCACCGGAGCCGTCGGTCACCGGATGGGGACAGGGGGCCACCACCTGCCATTGGTCGGTCTCGGGGGTATAGCGCTGGTTCAGGGCGCCGGGGTAGTTGTTCTGCGGCCCTTTGCACTGCGTGTTGCCCGTGGCGTAGTAGAGCCAGCCGTCGTGGTATGAAGGGCCGGGGAAGGACTGGGTGAAGGGCGCGTCAGCCACTTCGGTGTCCCACTCGCCCGTCTGCAGGTCGTAACGCCAGTTCCACGCCACCCGGTCGAACCGTCCCTTCTCGCTGTCTCCCCCGAACAGGAAGACGTAGCGGTCGTCCACGACGGGGTAGAACTTCCCCAGCTTGCTGCGGGGAGCCGGCAGGGGGCCCAGGAGGGCCCATTCGTCGGCGGCGATGTCGTACGCCTGCAGGTAATCGCAACAGCCGCTGTGCGGCTCCGTCTTGCCGCCGAAGCAGTAGATCCTGCCCTCGTGGAGCGTCCACCCGGCGCCCTGGACGGCGTGGGGCATGCGGGTCAGCTCCCCGTTCACGCTGCGGTACCAGCGGTCCTCGGCGATGCTGTACACCGTCGTGTCGGCCACGGTATACTCGTCCTCGATCTTGCCCCCGATGGCCCACAGATACCCCTGGTCGTCGCCCGTCGCGTTCACCTTGCTGCTCCCATTGCGGGGATCGTGACTCAACTGACTTTATTCACCTTGATACTCTGGTTCTCAACTACGATTGCGTGTTGCGCGGTTCGTGAAACCGGTGTGGGTACAGCTCCCGCTGAGGCGCGGACGTCTCAGCTACCCAAAACAGGTCCGCCGCCTGCCCGCCTGCGGAGGGTCCCCGCCGGACCTTTAGAATACGCCCGGACAGCCAGCAACCCGCCACCCTGCGTCGTCGGGAGCGGCCGACGAGGATGGGCCCTCGAACAGAATTGCACCTGGACGGGGAGGAAAATAGGACACCTCCTCGGTAGAATCGTAGACCGTAAGGCGTTTTTCCTTCGCCCTACTTTCACCAGGAAATGTCCTGTGAAGTCATTGTACTGCGGTTTGGAGCTGCATTCCACCAACTCTCGTGTGCTGGCGATGAAGGAGAATGGCAGCATCGTGTCCGACAGGACCTTCTCCACCACCGGACACAACCTCGCCGAGGTCTTCTCGTCGTTGAAAGGCCAGTTGCACATACACCTGGAGGCATCAGAGATGGCCGGGTGGGCACGGAGCCTGCTGCTGGAGCATCTGCCCGCCGCAAAACGGGTGGTCGCCAGCCATCCCAAGACGAACTTGTGGATAGCAACCGATCCAATGAAACGCGATGAGATCGACGCACCCAGGCTGGCCCACCTGATCCGGGGAGATTTTCTCCATGAGGTCTACTACCCGGAGGATCGGGACCTGGCGGCATTTAATAAGACCGTGCAGCACTACGAGGACCTTACCGGTGAACAGGCCGGCCTGCAGACCAAGATGAAGAGTCGCCTGCGGATGGAAGGAATTGACTTGTTGAGTGCGGTTGAACGTGGTATAGTCCGTCAACTTGGGTGCGGTTCGCTCTGTCGCTCAGAGGCGAGGGGCTGGCCGCGTCACGCGCAGAGCAGCCATTCCGGCTTGCCGGCGAAATCAGCAGTTCCACCCCACCGACGCTCACTTTGGACGGAGTTGTGGCATGGCCGATCTGAATCCCTTCTCGATTGTGCGGAGGCAGGTTGACGCGTGTGCGGAGGTTTTGGAACTGGAACCGGGCGTTCACGCGATGCTCAAGAAACCAATCCGGGAGATATGGGTCTCGCTGCCGGTTCGCATGGACGACGGTTCCGTGAGGGTCTTCCAGGGCTTCCGCGTGCAGTACAACGATGCCCGCGGGCCGACCAAAGGGGGCCTGCGGTTCCATCCCGACGAGACGATAGACACCGTGCGGGCCCTGGCGGCATGGATGACGTGGAAATGCGCCGTGGTGGACGTGCCGCTCGGCGGCGGCAAGGGCGGTGTGGTCTGCAACCCCAAGGAGATGTCCGACGGCGAGCTCGAGCGCCTCAGCCGCTGCTACATCCGGGCTCTGGCCCGGTTCATCGGGCCGGAGACGGACGTGCCCGCGCCCGACGTCTACACGAACCCCCGGATAATGGCCTGGATGATGGACGAGTATTCGACCATCGCCGGCAAGAACCAGTTCGGCGTCATCACGGGCAAGCCGCTCCAGGTCGGAGGCTCCGCCGGCAGGGGCGACGCCACCGCCCGCGGCGGGTGGTATACCATCCGAGAGGCGGCGCAGGCATGCGGCCTGGACCTGGAGGGCGCCACCGTGGCGATCCAGGGATACGGCAACGCCGGGTACTACGCGGCGCTGTTCGCGCAGCAACTCTATGGCTGCCGGGTGATCGCCCTCAGCGACAGCCAGGGCGGCATCGTCAACGAGGACGGGCTGGATGCGGACGAGGTGGCCGACCACAAACGCCGGACTTCCTCGGTCATCGACTACGCCGGGGCCGACAACATCTCCAACCAGGAGCTGCTGGAGCTCGACGTGGACGTACTCATTCCCGCCGCCCTGGAGAATGTCCTGACCGAAGAGAACGCCGGCCGGGTCAAGGCCCGGATAGTGGCCGAACTGGCGAACGGGCCCACCACACCGGAGGGGGACGCGATACTCTACGAGAATGACGTGCACGTGATCCCGGACTTCCTGTGCAACGCCGGCGGGGTGACGGTCTCCTATTTCGAGATGGTCCAGAATTTCCAGATGTACTACTGGACCGAGGAGGACGTGCACCGGCGCCTGGACCAGAAGATGAGCGAGGCGTACCACGCGGTGCTGGACACGTCCCGAGAATACAAGATCGACATGCGCAAGGCGGCCTACGTGGTCGCGGTGCGCCGGGTTGCCGAGGCTATGAAGCTTCGCGGCTGGGTCTGAGGCCGCCGCAAAGCCCGGAGGACGCCCGCGGCCGGCCGCTGCCAGGCAGGGCCGCGGGCGCTTTACGTACCCGAACTTTGATTCCGCAGCGCGTCTGCGGTACGGTTGATGGTGAATGCAACATGGGGAGAGACAGCGCAGACATGGGCATCGAGTTCGTCAAAATGACCGGCACCGGGAATGACTTCATCGTCGTGGACAACCGTTCGGATGCCGTGGGAACGGACCGCGCGGGGTTCGCGCGCCGTTGCTGTGCCAGGAGGAGGGGCGTCGGCGCCGACGGGGTGCTTCTGGTGGAGCCATCCGATGAAGGAGCCGACTTTCGCATGCGGATATTCAATGCCGACGGCAGCGAGCCGGAGATGTGTGGCAACGGCGCCCGGTGCATCGCGCGCTTTGCCTGCAAGCGCGGCATCGTGCCTCGGCAGATGGTGATGGAAACGGTGGCGGGGCCCGTCAGCGCGCAGGTGGAGGAGGACCGGGTCACCATCGGCATGGGACAGGTGGCCCTGCCGTGCGATCCCGTGCGGCTGCAAGCAGAAGGGCAGCAGTGGGAGGTGCACCCCATCGAATCCGGTGTGCCGCACGCCATCATCTTCACCGAAGACCTGCAGGCGGCGCCCGTTGAGCCCGTGGGCCGGGCGATCCGCCGGCACGATCATTTCCAGCCCCGGGGGACCAACGTGGACTTCGTGAGCGTCGAAAGCGATCAGGGCATCTCGGTGCGGACGTATGAACGCGGTGTGGAGGCGGAGACACTGGCCTGCGGCACGGGCGCCATCGGGTCGGCCGTGGTCGCGTGGGCCCGGGGCAAGGTCGCTCGACCGCCGGTCAACGTCCGGGTGCAGGGCGGGCTACTCCTCATCGACTTTCGGCCGGAGACCGACCGCGTTGCCGACGTGCGGCTGACTGGCGACGCCGTCTTCGTGTATGAGGGGCGACTGCTCTGAGTTCCCACGGGCCCGCTTTGATGGAGCACGGACTTGCGTGAACACTGCGGGATAATCGGAATCTACGGGGCCGAAGACGCCGCCGAGATGGCCTACCTGGGCCTGTACTCTCTGCAGCACCGGGGGCAGGAGTCCGCCGGCATCGTCGCCTCCAATGGACGGGAAATCCAGAGCAAGAAGGGCCTCGGCCTGCTGACGGAGGCGATAGGCCCCGGGGACCTGGCTGACCTGCGGGGGCACATCGCCGTCGGGCACGTGCGCTATTCCACCACCGGCTCCGGGCGGGTGCAGAATATCCAGCCGCTGGTTATCGAGTATTCGAAAGAGATCGTGGCCGTCGCGCACAACGGCAACCTGACCAACGCCCGCACGCTGCGGCAGGCCTACGAGGAGCGCGGATCGATCTTCCAGACCTCTACCGACAGCGAGCTGTTCGCCCACCTGCTGGCGGACCCCGAGCATGCGGCGACGGGCGATCCTCTGAAGGCGTCGCTCCACGCCGTGCGGGGGGCCTACTCGCTGGTGCTGCTGACCAGGGATGGCCTCACCGCGGTCAGGGACCCCTTCGGATTCCGCCCGCTCAGCCTGGGCCGGGTGGGGGGCGGTTACGTGGTGGCCAGCGAAACGTGTGCCCTGGACCTGTTGGGCGCCGAACACGTGCGGGATGTGGAGCCGGGACAGATCGTCAATATTGACGAATCTGGTCTGCGCGCCGCCCGTTTCAGCGACCAGCCTCGCCGCGCCCGATGCGTGTTCGAATACATCTACTTCGCTCGTCCGGACAGCGTTATCTTCGGGGAAGTCGTCCACAACGTGAGGCTGAGACTGGGCGCCAACCTGGCGGACGCGCATCCCGTCGAGGCGGACAGCGTCATCTCCATCCCGGATTCCGGCAACTCCGCGGCGCTGGGTTACTCCCGGCGATCCGGCCTCCCCATGGACATGGGGTTCGTCCGGAACCACTATGTGGGCCGCACGTTCATCACTCCCGTCGAGCACGCACGGATCAGCAGCGTCAGGATCAAGCTCAATGTCATCCGGGAGGCGGTCCGGGGCAAGCGGCTGGTGGTCGTGGACGATTCCATCGTCCGGGGCACCACCTGCAAGGCGCGGATTGCCTCGCTGAGGGAGGCCGGGGCCGCCGAGGTGCACCTGCGCATAAGCGCCCCGCCGATCCGGCATCCCTGCTATTACGGTATCGACTTCCAGCACGCGGAGGAGCTGATCGCCGCCCGGCGATCCGTGGAGGAGATTCGGGATTTTGTGGGAGCGGATACCCTGGGGTACCAGTCTGTTGAAGGGCTGGTGGATGCGCTGCCCGGCGGTGAGGACGACTACTGCCTGGCCTGTTTCGGTGGCGGGTATCCCGTCGAGGCAGAAGAGGGCATGGATAAACGGTCCCTGGAGAAGCGACCAACCTGAGGCCCCCGCCGCCCCTCGATCACCCGGCCGGCTGTGCCGAGCGTGCACAGCCGATCAGAGTTGCACGGGCCGAGGCACCTGTCCCGCATGGCCCGCAGTGGGGGACTGCGTACAGAGGAAATCCCATCCCGGGGGGATGGGATTCCGCTCGTGGGAGATGTGCCAGCCCTTACACCGTGGGTGGCACTTCCTGCCAACCTTCTTTGATGGCCGCAATGAGCAGGCGGCGAGTTTCCCTGAATTCGAGTTCCAGTTCGGGTTCATCCTCCTGCATCCGCCAACGTCGCCGGGCCTCCCGGGCCTTTCTGGCCAGTTGCCAGGCCACCCGCCGCGTGCGGCTGTTCTCCAGGTACGAGCGCCCGTCGGTACCCTCGCCTGCCATTTCGCGTGCGCAACGGTAGACGGTCAGCGGCGCGTACTTCAACTGTCCATTCTGCTGGAAATACCGACGCACCGATCCTTTCTTGACCCCCGTTTTCTCGGCGATGCGCCGGTATATCTCCTCCTTGGTCGAGAACCGCTTCTCCAGGCTCGGCAGCACCTCGCAGGTCTTTTCCACGGGCACCGCCCGGTGCTCGTCGGGGATGCGGGGTTCTCTTCCTTCCCTGACCGCGCGCAGCCACCGCTTCAAACAGTACTTGATCTCGGCCTGGATTCGTTTCGCCTTGTTGCGACCGCTGAGGGCCTTGTGAACGCAGTCGTACTTCAGGCTCGTGGTCTCGGCAATCGCCTGGTGCATGGCGCTGTGACTGCGGAACAGCAGCTTCTGTCGGGTCTCCTCCAGCCACTCGTCCGGATCGCGGTCCCCCACCAGTTCCTCAAATGGAATCAGGCCCTTGCGGAACTCTCCGTTCAGGGACCGCACGATATGTCCCATGCAGTAGGGGACCTGCCGAACCTCGGAATCTTCCGCGAAGAAATCCCTGAGCTCCCGCGCGCCCACCGGGTAGCCCCGTTTCTCCAGTTCCCGCCTCAGGAAGGGAACCAGCTTCACGAGTGCGAAATCCCCTTCGTCCTCCCGTTCGTGCAGAATCGATCGAAGCTGGTCCACGTCCATGTAACGCCGTTCGATGAAGCGACCGTCATCGCCGAGCAGCAGCTCATCGGCCAGGGCGTCTCGCACTTGTTCCGGCTGCTCAGCGATTCGGGCGCAGAGCGACGGCGTATCGCTCTCCGGTGAGACCTCCACGCCTTTCTGCTCCAGCAACTCGCACAGCGCCTCGCGCAGGCTGGCCGTGAGGCCCGCGAGTTTTTCACAGGCACGCTCCGGGGGGTCTGCCTCAGCCGTTCCCTCCCCGGTCAGGACGTTCTGGATGGCCTTTCTCCGGGACTCATCTTCCCCCAGAAAATCAACAAGAGCCGCCAGGTCAACCGAATGACCCACGGCCCCCAGGAGTTTCGAGTACTCGGAATACGTCTCGATTAAATCCTGCCCCGCCACCACAGTGGCCATCTCACGCCTCGGACAAATCTACAATGACCAAGAGCATAACGGCCCGGTGCCTTCGGTTGATGCAACCACAGTGCCAACGGGCCGGCCGCAACCCCCCCTTCCCCTCCGGCTGTTCGACCAGACTTCCCCGCGGGCCGGGGGGAGAAGAGTAGCCTTTGCTATATCGTGTTTCTAAACAGTGCCTTCTGACATCAACTGTCTGCATAGACGGCGGGGATGATCGCGTGCCTGCCCCCGCCACGGGAAGGGGTAGGAAGGAGCCGGAATCGCCAGGCCGCACCCGTGGATATAACCGAAAACGTCACAGTGTGAGCGGTGCGGACACGGGGAGGGATCATCGGTCTGCGCCGTCGACGCGGCGCCGGGGCAGCAATTCCAGCACCGCGCCCACGCAACGGGCGGTGACCGTTGCGCTCGGGGAGTTTTCAACCTGCCGCCGGAGGGCGCTGCGTGGCTCCGCGTAGCGCAACACGGCAAACGCAAGCCCCCCGACCAACAGCACCACCTTGGCGAGGCCGAACAGGGCCCCCAGGATCCGGTCGGGCATCTCCAGCTTTAAAGCGTTGAGGACCCGCCGAAACAGGAAAGAGAGGATGTAAAAGGCCACCAGCGAGACGACGAAGATCAGGACGGCGCCGCCTATGCTCCGGGCTGGCTCCGAGAAACGCGATCCCAGCAGGCGCGCGACGTCTCCGTGAAAAACCCACGCAAGCGTCAGGCTGGCAACCACGCTCACGATACGCACTATCTGCCATACGAACCCGCTCCAGAATCCCAGAACCATTCCCAGCAGGCACGCGCCGATGATGAGCACGTCGATTGTGCCGAGGGCGAGGCCCATGGGGAAAAGCGGCCCTCCTGCGGGCATGGCCGGCATTTGAGCGCTCCCGGCATGACACGGTGCGGAGACAAAACGCACGGACATCACCGACATGGCCAGCCTAATCCCGGCAGGGAGCCGAAGTCAAGCTGCGGAGGAGACCTGTTTTGATTGCAACGCGGGCCGTGGCGGCTATACTGGACTTCAATGCAGCCTGAAAGGACGGAGGTGCCATGGGTTTGCCACAACGAGGACGTGCACTTTCGACCGACCTGTATGAGTTGACCATGGCGGCAGCCTACTTCGAACTGGGCCTGACCCGGGAAGCCGCCTTCGAAATGTTCGTGCGCGAGCTTCCCCGGCGACGGTCGTACCTGGTCTGCGCCGGCCTGGAACAGGCGGTATCCTACCTGCAGAATCTGCGCTTCACGGGCGAGCAGATCGATTACCTGCGGGGCCTGCCCGTCTTCCAGAGGATCGGCAACGATTTCTTCGATTACCTGGCCGAGTTCTCCTTCTCGGGCACCGTAAGGGCCATGCCGGAGGGCACGGTCTTCTTCCCGGATGAGCCCGTTCTGCGGGTGGAAGCCCCCATCATCCAGGCGCAACTGGTGGAGACCTTCCTGCTGAGCATGGTCAACTACCAGACGTTGATCGCCACCAAGGCCCTCCGGGTGGTCGAGGCGGCCCGCCTGGACGGGCGGCTCAGGGCCGTGGTGGATTTCGGGACCCGCAGAGCCCACGGGCCGGACGCTGCCGTTCTGGCCGCCCGGGCCTCCTTCATCGGCGGCTGCAAGGCCACCTCCAACGTCGAGGCCGGTTTTGCCATGGACATCCCGGTCTCCGGCACCGAGGCGCACAGTTTCATCATGGCGTTCGACAGCGAACAGGAGGCATTCGAGGGCTACTACCGCTGCTTCGGAGAGCACGCGATTCTGCTCATAGACACCTACGAGGTGCTCGAAGGAGCGGAAACCGCAGCGCGGGTTGCCCCGGACATGCGGGGGGTGAGAATCGACAGCGGCGACATGGCCCGGCTCAGCAAACAGGTGCGCCGTCTGCTGGACGAGCACGGCCGCGAAGACGCCATGATCTTCGCCAGTGGAGACCTGGACGAGTACGGCATAGCCGAGCTGATCCGGCGGGGGGCGGTCGTGGATGGGTTCGGAGTGGGCACGCGAATGGTCACCAGCGAGGACGCCGCCAGCCTGGGGGGAGTCTACAAGCTGGTGGCGGTCCGGGAGAACGGGGAGTGGCAGCCGTGCCTGAAGCTGAGCAAAGACAAGGCCACCTATCCCGGCCTCAAACAGGCTCACCGGTTCATGGACCCCCGGACAAACCGGATGAGCCATGACCTGATCGCCGCGACCGAAGAGCCGTCTCCTGCCGATGCAGAGCCCCTTCTGGAGACCGTCATGCGGGAGGGCGTGCTTCAGCAGGAACTGCCCTGCCTGGAAAGGATCCAGCAAAGAGCGGGCAAGCAGTTCCAACGCCTCCCGGAGGCTGTCCGAAGGCTCGAAGAGCCCGAGACATATCCGGTGAAGATCAGCATGAGGCTGCAGGAGGAGTTTGATCGCCTCGCCGAGGGAAATGGAGTGAGGAGGTCCAAATGAGCATCGATCTTCTATTCTGGGACGTGGACACGCAGCATGATTTTATGGACGAGGACGGGAAACTGACCGTCCCGGAGGCCGCCCGGATCGTGGCACCGCTCGCCAGACTGACCGAACTTGCCGTGGAACGCGGCATCCCCATCATCGCCAGCGCGGACGCCCATCCCTGCGGTGACCCGGAGTTCGACGAATTCGGCCAGCACTGTGTTGCGGGAACTCCCGGGCAGGAAAAGATCGGCGCCACCACCGCCCCGGCGGTCGAAGTGGCCGTTCCGGAACGCCTCACGCAGCAACTGGACCGGTTGAGGCGGGGGGAGATCAACCAGCTTGTCCTGGAGAAGCAGGACCTCGACGTTTTCACCGTTGAGCTCGCAGACCGCGTGCTTTCCGGCCTGGACCCCGATCACATCTGCGTTTACGGCGTGACCACGGAATACTGCGTCCTCAAGACCGTGCTGGGGCTTGCGGAACGCGGCTACACTGTTACGGTGGTCCAGGACGCGGTGAAGGCCATCGAACAGAAAGCCGGTGGCCGGGCGCGGGAACAGATGTTGCGGACGGGGGCGGACTTCACGGACAGCGCCAGCCTGATCGACTCTCTTTCGGAGTGACCGTGGGCACACCCTCGACCGGGGAGCATCTGCAGCAGGAGGTGGACGAGGCCCGCGCGCGGCTGGAGGAGTTGCGCCGGGAAATCCACCGGGTCATCGTGGGCCAGGATGCCCTGCTGGATCGCCTGCTGATCGGCCTGCTCTGCGCCGGTCACGTCCTGCTGGAGGGTGTGCCCGGCCTGGCGAAGACGCTGGCCATGACCACGCTTGCCGGCGTACTGGACGCAGAGTTCAAGCGCATCCAGTTCACACCCGACCTGCTGCCCGGGGATCTGGTGGGTTCGGAAGTCTACGATCCGCGGTCGGGCGAGTTTTCCCCGCGGCCCGGCCCCATCTTCGCCAACCTGCTGCTGGCGGACGAGATCAACCGCGCGCCGGCAAAGGTGCAGAGCGCCCTGCTGGAAGCCATGCAGGAGCGACAGGTTACGATCGGCGGCGAGAGTTTCCCGCTGCCGGAGCCCTTCCTGGTCGTGGCCACCGAAAACCCCATCGAGCAGGAAGGCACCTACCCCCTGCCGGAGGCCCAGGTGGACCGCTTCCTGGTGAAGGTCGAGGTCCACTACCCGTCCCGGCGGGAGGAGGCCGAGGTCATCGAACGCATGGCGGTCAGCGAGCCGGACTACGGCGTGGAGCCACAGCTCTCCCTGGAGGAAGCGCTTCGCTATCGAAGACTGGCGGATCGCGTGCGCGTCGAGCCCAGGATCCGAGAATACGTGCTGGACCTGGTTCACCTGACGCGCGAGCCGCCGCCTGAGCTGGAGCTGGATGACCTCATCCAGTGGGGGGCTTCGCCCCGGGCGTCCATGTACATGCTGATGGTAGCGCGCGCACGCGCGATGCTGGAGGGACGTTCCTACGTGATCCCGGACGATGTCAAGGCCCTGGCGCCCGACGTGCTGCGTCACCGCATCATCCTCACCTTCGAGGCGGAGGCCGAGGGCGTCACGACCGCCGCCATCATCCGGCGCCTGCTGGGTCACGTGGCCGTGCGCTGACTCCTTCAGCCCCCGGCCAGGACTCTCGCCAGGACCTCCAGAAGGATCATCACAACCAGTGGCGAGAAGTCCAGGCCGCCCGTGGAAGGAAGAATCCGTCGGACGCGCCGCAGCACGGGCTCCGTTACGGCGTGCAGAAACCGGTAGAGCTCGTTGGCGCGGGTGCGCGGCGGCAGCCACGAGAAAATGACCCGTGCCAGCATCACGAACGTGTATATGCGGATGGCGGCGACAAGCAGTCGCATGAAAGGTACCTCGGAAGCCAATTATACGCTCTGGCGATTCGACTGCAAAGGCAGCAGCGGCACCGGTGCCGGAACGGATTTGCCCCGGGGCCCCCGGGCGGCTACCATCGCAAGGCAAATGCGCAACGGCGCTGCCATATAACCGGAGGACGGACCGTGTGCGAAGCGACGGAGACGGGCTGGCAAGTGCCGCTGATGCTGTGTGTGTGGCTCGGCGTGCAGGCGGGCGTGTGCGGGGCGGCACCCCGGCCGATGAGTGTCGCGCTGGTGGTGGACCCGGGCGAAGCTCAGGGCTCTTCCGGCCCCGCCCATTACCGCCGCCGGGTCGAGGCCGCCCTATCCCGCGCCGCAATCCCCTTCAGCCGAATCCAGGAAACCGAACTGATTGGCGGTGCGCTCAATGAGTACCCGGCCGCGGTGCTCCCCTATGCCCCGAACCTGAGCCGGGCGGGCCGCATCGGCCTCCGGTCCTACCTCAGCGACGGCGGCAAGGTCCTGTGTTTCTACCGGACGTACGGACTCGAAGATGAACTGGGCATAAGCAGCGTGCGCTATCGCCGCGCCCCGGAGAAGGAGCGCTTCTGCTCTGTCCGCTTCCGCGCCGAGGCCCTGGAGGGGCTTCCGGGTGGTTTCCAGCAGGTGTCGTGGAACATCAACGAGCCCGTCCCCCGGACGGGCACCCGCGTGCTGGGAGACTGGTTGGACGCGCGGGGCGAAGAATCCGGCTGTGTGGCCGCCACGCTTTCGGAGCACGGCTTCTTCTTTTCCCACGTCCTCCTTGCTGAAGGGGAGGAACAAGAGCGAAAAGCGGGGCAGATGCTCGGGTCGGCCATCCGCTACCTGGCCGCGCGGAGAGGAAGGCGCAGCGAGATCGCCGTGGTCCACGGCACCTTGAGCGAGGCGAGCGGCACCGCAGATGCCCGACTGGTCGGCAGCATGGTCAGCAACATGGAGGATATCCTGAAGGAGGCAGGTCTCCGATATACGGTCCTCACCGACCAGGCCGTGGCGGGCGGCGCTCTGCACGGGCGACGCGTCGCCATTCTCCCCCTCAACTTCCGGCTGAGCGGCGCGGAAGACGCTGCCCTGCGCAGGTTCGTCGAGGAGGGGGGGAAGTTGGTCGGCTCCTTCTCGCTGGATCGGCGGGCGCTGCCCCTGGTGGGCGTCCGCGAGGCGCGATTCCGCTCGGGGGGAGAAAGTTCACCTTTTCAGACCGTACACTTTGCCGCGGATGCCCCGGCGGGCTTCCCGCCTTCCTTTGCTCAGCCCTCTCCCAACACCATGGTGGCTGAACCGCTGGAGACGGCCCGCGTCATCGCCCACTGGCGCGACGAAGACGGCGAAAGCACCGGCGTCCCGGCGGTCATTCTCGGCAGGAGCGGGCTGTACTTCTCCTGCATACTCCGGTCCGGGGAAGTGCGCCGGACTTCGCAGTTCCTTCTTGCGGCCATCGCTCATCTGGCGGGAGGGGATTTCTACGCGCAGGCGGCGCTGAAACAGTTGCGGGACCTCTGGCAGTTCCGCCGGTACAGGCGCGCGGAGGAGCTGCGGGCGGCCTGCGCGGGGAATGCACAGGCCCGAGAAGCCTTCGAACGGGCCCGCGCGCTGGAGGGCGAGGCAAAGGATTGTCTCGACCATTCGGATGGCCGCGGAGCTTACTTGAAGCTCGTTGAGGCACGGGACGCGGCTGAGGCGGCCTTCATCCGCAGTCTTCCCTCCGGGGACGGCGTAGAGTTCCGGGGGGCCTGGCTTCATAAACCGGTCCTCCCGGAAGAAGGCTGGGACGAGTTTTTCCGCGGGATGAAGCGCAACGGCCTGAACGCCTTCCTGCCCAACGTCTGTCACGGGGGACAGGCGCACTATGAGAGCAACGTTCTTCCGCTCTCCCGTCTGGCCCGGGAGCAGGGGGACCAGATGGAAGAGATGCTGGCCGCGGCGCGCCGCCACGGCGTCCAGGTGCACCTGTGGCGCGTGAACTTCAACCTGTGGTGGCCGGGAGAGGAGCGCCTGCGGAAGTTCATCGCCGAAGACCGCGTCTGCCGCGACCCGGAGGGCAAGGTAGCCGGCAGACCGGGCAACGCGACCCTGTGCCCGTCCCATCCCGAGAACCAGCGTCGTGAGATGGACGCGATGGTGGAAATGGTCCGGAAGTTCCACCCCCATGGGATCCACTTCGACTACATCCGCTACCCGGGGCCGAACGTCTGCTTCTGCGATGGCTGCCGGGAGCGCTTCGAGGCACGGACCGGGCAAGCCGTCGGCGACTGGCCGAAGGATGTCCTGCCGGGTGGTAAATGGTACGACGAATACCTGCAATTCCGACGCGACCAGATAACCCGCGTTGTGCGCGAAGTCAGCCGGCAATGCCGCCGCGTTGACTCAAAGGTCCTGATCTCGGCGGCGGTTTTCTCCGACTGGCCTTCGGCGCGCGCAAAAGTGGCCCAGGACTGGCCGGCGTGGGTGAAATCGGGTTACCTGGATTTCGTCTGTCCCATGAATTACACCCAGAACCCGGTGGAGCTGGCCGACCAGGTGAAGAGACAGCGAGAATGGCTGGGCGGGCGCGTTCCCTTGCAGTGCGGCATCGGGGCCTGGAGGTCGAAAGCCCCGTGGCACCTGGCTGACCTTGTGGACGTGGCGCGCTCGGCAGGTGCGGACGGGCTGTGTTTCTTCCAGTATGACGGGCGTGTCGCGAAGCAACTGCTCCCGCTTCTGCGGGAAGGACCGCTCCGGGAGCGCTCAAGTGGTGCGGGAGACTATTCCAGGAGCTCGACGTCCCGGCCGTCGAAAGGCGGCGTATAGACCAGCACCGCCAGCAGGTCGTCTCCCCTGGTGGGAAGGAGAGAGTAAGCGGTGTAGCGCGGCAACACAACCGCCGAACCGCGGCTCAAGGTGTATCGCGTCTTTTCCACCTCCACGATCGCGCTGCCGGCCACGATGCTCAGCACGACGTCATGGTTTTTGTGGTAGCGTTTTTTCAGCCGCGCGTCAGCGGCGAGCTGCAACACGCAAAGGCTCTGCGAACCGCCGCGATCATACTCGTAGAAGCGAAACGTCTCCTCGCCCAGTGGAGCGGCGTCACCCGGCTCGAACGCCACATTCGTGGGACGGCGCATAATCCGCGCCTTCTGCCTCTCCGTCATGCACCCGAGCAGAGGCAGCAAAAGGACGGCAGCCAGACCCGCCAGGCCGAATCCAAATCGTTTGTCCACCATGGGATATCCTCACACAACAGCGGTCGCCCTTCGATGCCCGTGACAACTATACCCTGTGCGGCCCCGTCGCGCAACCGCTTAGCTGCAGTTGCGTCGACGCCCCTTCCGGTGATACTCTTGATGAACTTCCGCCATTTCGGCCGACGAGCCATGAGAATAGCCATATGCTGCAAGCGTTTCGGCCCCAGGGGCGGAGCCGAAAGATTCCTCGGCGACTTCGTCAGACGCCTCGTGGGCGACGGGCACCGGGCCAAAGTGCTCGCGGGCCAGATAACCGGGCCCACGGACGGGGTCGAAACCGCGCAGTTGACCGTCCCGCGCGTGCCTAAAGCATTTCGCGATCTGGCGCTGGCCGTGGCGTCCGAAAAAGCACTGCGGCGGGAGGAAGCAGACGTTACCTTCAGTGACCAGAAATGCTGGGGCGCCGACGCCGTCCGGCCCGGCGGAGGGGTGCAACGCGAATACGTAAAACAGCGCATCAAGACATACCATCCGCTTCCCTATCGCCTGCTCAAGCGCGCTCAGTTCGCGCTCAGCTTACGGGAGCGTCTACGCATCTACATCGACGACCGACTCTATCGGTCCTCGCGTCCGCGGTGCATCATCGTGAATTCCCGCATGGTCGCGCGGCACCTTCAGCACCATTATCCGCACCTGGCCGGTCGCATCCGCGTCGTTCACAACGGCATTGATCCCTCCCGTTATCATCCCGGCCTGCGGGACAAACATCGCGCTCCCGTACGTCAGCAACTGGACATTCCGGACGACGCTCTCGTCGGTGTCTTCGTCGCCACCAACTGGCGGCGCAAGGGTCTCTGGCCCCTGCTGGAGGCAACGGCGCTCGTCAAGAAGCGGCCGACACCCCGGCCCTTCTACCTTGTGATCCTCGGCAGCGGGTCGCGTGCGCGGGCACGCATTCGCGCGCGAAGGCTGGGGGTGACATCGCGCCTGCGAATCGTCGGCCGACAGCCCGCAGGGGTCTACTACGGGGCGTCCGATATCGTCGTTCTCCCCACCTACTTCGACACGTTCGGCTTCGTTGTGCTCGAGGGCATGGCGTGCGGTTTGCCGGCGATCACCACCGTCCATGCCGGAGCCCACGAAATCCTCACCGACCAGGCCGGATACGCCCTCGAAGACCCCGAGGACGTCACCCGGATGGCCGACCGGATCGAGTCCTTCATGGACCGCGACCGCCTGCGTGGCGCTTCCCGCGCCGCCCTCGAGGCCGCACGCCCCTACACTTGCGAACGCCAGTACCGAGCCATCATGGACGCCATCGCGCCCATCGCCGCTGGCGCCTGAGGACGGGCTGAATAGGAGTTCACAAAGATGCAACATCACAGGGGTCTTGCGGACGAGCGGA
>CAZNGS010000036.1:0-44480 GCA_964572825.1 uncultured candidatus Brocadiaceae bacterium | reverse complement strand
GGAGTCTCACCCACTGGACACCAGCGCCTTTTCACGGCGCACTTTCAACAGGCTGATAGACGTCGTAGTGCGAGCCGAACTCGGTGGGCAGGGTGCAGCAGAAGGAGCCGATCGCTCCCGAGGGGAAGCGCAACGTGCCGGCGCTCACCGGTTGACGATTGGTGGGCGCTGCAAGTACAATTGTTCGAATCGGAGTTGAAGTCAGGAGGGTCTCGGCCATGAAAGCGATCGTGCGTGGGGTGGTGTTTCTGTGCGCCGTGGTCGCGACGACGGCCGTGGCGGACACCGCCGTTCTGGCAAACGGCGCCCGCCTCCGGGGGGAGGTCAGGGTTCGCGGGAAGCGCGTGGAGATCTCCACTGAGAACGGCCTGCTCACGCTGCCGGCCTGGCGTGTGAGCCGGGTGGAACGGGAGGCGGCGCCGGCGCAGTTCGTGGGCGCGCGACAGCCGGAGGGCGCGCAGTCCCGCACGCGGGCGATGGCCCGCCTCAGGCGGGCTCTTACGGCCGAGCTCGCCGTCGAGTTCGAGGAGACGCCGCTGCCGGAGGCCCTGGCGCGGATCGGGGAGGAGGCCGGGCTGGACCTCGTCATGGCGCCGCAAGTGCGGGAACTGGAGAAGGAGGTTACCCTTGAGCGCACCGCGCAGGCCCGGTCCGTTCTGCAGGAGGTGATGGAGTCCGCCGGTTTGACCGCCGACGTGCTGCCGGACGGCGCTCTACGGGTGCGGCCCCGCGAGGCCGCCGGCCATACGGTGCCGGCGGCTGACATGCTGGAGCGGCGGATCGACGTGGATTTCGAAGACATCCGCCTGGACGAAGCGTTGGAGCAGATCCGGCAGCTCACCGGGGCGAACCTGGTGATCGGACCGGAGGTGCGCGGTGGCACCGAACGGGTCGAGCTTCACCTGCGGGACATGCCGCTCGAGACCGTCCTGGAGTTCCTGCTGGAGCCCCACGGGTACGCCTATGCCGTGAAGGAAGGGGAGATTCTCCACGTGGGCGCGCGCCACCGGGTGCAGCACTACACGGTGCGCGTCTACCCGGTGGCGGACCTGCTGCTGGACACGGGCGACGTGGACTCGGCGGTTTCCGGGGGATCGGAGTCGCGGCTCGTCCTGCCCCAGTTCGGCAGCCCCCGTTGGAATTACAGGAGCCGAGACGAGGACCGGGAGGATGGTCGGATTGAGCTGCACGAGCGGACCGCGGACCTGATGATGCTGATGAACCGCACGTGTGCCCGCCGGCGGTGGTGGTTTCACGGCCCTGGCCGGCGGGGCGAGGATCGGGATTAGCGGTCCGTGACATTTGCTTGTGCCGCTTGCGACGGTAAAGGCGAGATTGCTTCTCGCGCAGGCGCGGGTCGTGAGCGCCCGGGAACAGGACGGGAGCGAGAATTGACGGACGCCGACATCCACGAGAGTATATGGGACACGCTGACCGGCGGGTTGCCGGCGGTCATCACTTCCCACGTGCGCCTGGACGGCGATGGGATCGGCTCGGCGCTGGCGCTGTGGCACGCGCTCCGGGACGTGGGCGTGGATGTCCGGGTGGTCTTCCAGCCTCCGGTTCCCGGCATGTTCGGGTTTCTGCCGGGGCTGAACGGCAGCGTGGACGATCCCTGTTCGCTGCCGGCCGCCTACAACCTGGCCGTGGTGGACTGCGGCACGTTCGAGCGGGTCGGGGAGATCAGGAACGCCCTGGCCGGCAGGCGTCACACGGTGAATATCGACCATCATGAGTCGAACACCTTCTTCGGCGACCTGAACTACGTCGACCCCGATGCCAGCTCATCCGGGGAGATGATCCGGAGCCTGTTCTGCACGGCGGGCATCGCTTTGACCCCTGCCATCGCGGAGTGCCTGTTCGCGGCCATCGTCAGCGATACGGGGCAGTTCTCGCACCAGGACACGACGCCGCGGGCGTTGAACGTGTGCGCGGAGTGCATAGAGGCGGGAGCGCGCCCCGACGTGCTGGTGCGCAAGCTGTTCATGGCCCCTTCCCCGGACCAGGTGCGCCTCAGGCAGCTTGCGCTGGGAACCCTGAAGTTCTACTGTGACGAGAGGGTGACCACGATGACGGTCACCGAGGAGATGTTCCGGCAGACCGGCCTGGGGCCGCTGGACACGGAGGGATTCGCGGACATACCCATCTCCATCCAGGGCGTTCAGGCTTCCGCTCTGCTCAAGGAGATGCCGGGCTGCGACTACGTGAAGGTCAGCCTCAGAAGCAGGGGCGAGGTGGATGTCTGCCAGGTGGCCGAACTGTTCGGCGGCGGGGGACATGCCCACGCGGCCGGCTGCGAGATAGCACGGGGGCTGAAGGAGACCGAGCGCATCATCGTGGACGAGTTGTGTGACCGATGCCGCCGGGTCGACTCCGCCCCGGAGACACGCTGCTGAGGGGCGCACACACTGTTTTGACCAACGGATACCTGCGATGGTCCGCCTTCTGGACTCCATAGACAGCCCGGCCGATCTGCGCAAGCTCCGCCGCAGCCGGCTCCCGGAGCTGGCGGCCGAGCTGCGGGAGCTGATCATCGACGTGGTCTCCCGCAACCGGGGGCATCTGGCCAGCAACCTGGGCGTGGTAGAGCTGACGCTGGCCCTGCATTACTGCTTCGATTTCGAGCGCGATCACCTGGTGTGGGACTGCGGACACCAGACCTACGCCCACAAGATCATCACGGGCCGCCGGGACCGGTTCCACACGCTGCGCCAGGAGGGCGGCCTGAGCGGGTTCGCCGACCCGTCGGAGAGCCCTTTCGACACGTTCAACTTCGGCCATACCTCCACGAGCATCAGCGCCGGGCTGGGTCTTGCCCTGGCGGACGCCGTCCGGGGCAACGATGCCCGCACCGTGGCCGTGATCGGGGACGGCGCCATGGCGGGAGGGATGGCCTTCGAGGCGCTCAATCACGCCGGCGCTCTGGGAACCAACCTGCTGGTTGTGCTGAACGACAACAAGATGAGCATATCGCACACGGTGGGCGCCATCGCTCACTACCTGCGCAAGCTGCGCGCGGGCCGGCCTTTCGTGGACATTCGGCGGGAGCTGCAGGACTTCGTCCCCCGCATCCCCGTGGTGGGCGAGCCGTTCGACAGCGCGCTGGGGCGGCTGAGGGACGGCATCCAGGCGGCCATCGGGCCGGGCGGTCCGTTCGTGGAGCTGGGATTCCACTACTACGGCCCCGTGGACGGACACCACATACCGGAGCTGGTGGACGCCTTCCACGACCTGCGACGGGTGGAGGGCCCCGTGCTGTTCCACGTGGTTACCGAGAAGGGGCACGGTTTCCCCCCGGCCACCGAGGACCCCACGAGATTCCACAGCAGCAAGCGGTTCGAGCACGAAAACGGCACTCTTTCCAGTGAGGAGGTCCCCTCCGGCCAGTCGTACTCGGCTGTGTTCGGCAGGTGCATGTGCCGCCTGGCCGAGGAGGATGATAGGGTGGTGGCGATCACCGCCGCCATGCCGGACGGCACGGGCCTGAGGCAGTTCGCCGAGCGGTTCCCGGACCGCTTCTACAACACGGGCATCTGCGAGCAGCACGCGGTGGGCCTGGCCGACGGCCTGAGCCGGGGCGGCCTGAAGCCGGTTTTCGCCGTCTATTCCACCTTTCTTCAGCGTGCCGTGGACCAGATGGCGCACGACGTGGCGCTGCAGGACGCACCCGTCACCTTCTGCATTGACCGCGCCGGCCTGGTCGGCGCCGACGGCCCCACACATCACGGCCTGCACGACATCGCCCTGTGCCGGATGTTGCCCGGATTCGTCGTGATGGCCCCGAAAGACGGGCGCGAACTGCGGGCCATGCTGCGGCTGGCGGTGCGGACCGATGCGCCCGTCGCCGTCCGCTACCCCCGGGAGGTGGTGCCCGATGAGGAGGGGAGCGACGCGGAGCCGGGCGAACCGGAACTGGCGGTGGGACGCGCGGAGGTCTGCCGGGAAGGCACCGAGGGCGCCATCATCGCATACGGAGCCCTGGTGGGCCGGGCCCTGCGGGCGGCGACGCTGCTGGCCGAGCAGGACGAGCTGGAAGTGACCGTGGTGAACGCCCGGTTCGGCCGTCCGCTGGACCGCGAAACCATCTGCGCCACCGTGCGGGATCATCCCGCCGTGCTCGTGGCGGAGGACCACAGCGTGGTCGGCGGTTTCGGCGCCGCCGTGCTGGAGATGCTGGCCGAGGAGGGCATCTGCACCGAGGGCGTGCGCCTGGCCGGCGTCCCGGACCGTTTCGTCGAGCACGCCGGCCGGGAGACTCAACTGGCCCGATGCGGCCTGGACGCCCCCGCTCTGGCCGACCGGCTCAGGGACCTGATGGAGCAGCGGAGAAGGGGATGACGTGGCCCCTCCGGCCGGCATCCACTTTGCCACGGAGCGATACCATGAAGGCGGACCGCGAGGCCAGGGACCGCTACGTGCAGTCGGCGGGACGGGTGGTTGTGAAGGTCGGCACCAACGTGCTGGCCGCGCCGGGCAAGCCGCTGGCCGACGAGCGGGTGCGCGCCATCGCGGAGCAGATGGCGTGGCTGGTGGAGGGCGGCCGGCAGGTCGCCCTGGTCAGCAGCGGCGCCATCGGCTGCGGCATGACGGCCCTGGGTATGGAGCAGCGGCCCGCCACGCTGCCCCTGCTGCAGGGGGCGGCCAGCGTGGGACAGGGGATGCTGATGGCCCGCTACGAGCGTCACTTCCGCCGCCACGGACTGCACGCCGCGCAGATACTGCTGACCCGGGAAGACTTCGAGGACCGGGAGCGCTACCTCAACGCCAGCAACACCATCCACGTCCTGCTGGGGCTGCCCTGCGTGCCGGTGATCAACGAGAACGACACCATCAGCACGGACGAGATCAAGTTCGGTGACAACGACCTGCTGGCCGCGCTGGTCACCCACCTGATCCGGGCGGAGCTGCTCATCCTGCTCAGCACTGTGCCGGGGCTCTACCTGGAGAAACCGGCCGCCGGGTCGGACGGGAAGGTGCTGCACGTGGTGGAACGCGTGGACGGGGAGACGCGGAAGCTGGTCTACGATGAAACCAGCCCCGACGGACTGGGCGGGATGGAGAGCAAGATCGAGGCGGCGCGCATCGCCGCCGAGGCGGGGGAGGCGGCCATCATTGCCGACGGGCGTGACCCGGAGATCATCCCCGGGATATTCTCGGGTGAGGAAGTGGGCACACTGTTCCTTCCGGCCTCCGAGCGGCTCAGCAGCTACAAGCGCTGGATCCGCTTCACGTCCCGCCCGGCCGGGGTGCTGCGCATTGACGCAGGGGCGGAGCAGGCCCTGGCCGAGGGAGGCAAGAGCCTGCTGCCCATCGGAGTCGTCTCGGTCGAGGGGGAGTTCGACCGCGGGGACGTGGTCAGCGTCCAGTCCACCGACGGCCGCGAGATAGCCCGCGGCCTGGTCAACTACAGCAGCCAGGAGGCCCGGCGCATCATGGGCCATCAGACCGACCAGCTCGAGGCGGTTCTCGGCCACAGGGACTACGACGAGATCATCCACCGGGACAACCTGGCCCTGACGGGGTGAGTCTCCCTGCGGCGTTCCGGTCAGATGGTCCGCCCGACGGCCTCGGCGATGGGGCGCAGGGACTCCATCATCTCCCCGAACTGGGCGCAGTTGAGCGTCTGCTGCCCGTCCACTTTGGCTTTCTCCGGTTCGGGGTGGACTTCCACCAGCAGGCCGTCCGCGCCGCAGGCCACCGCCGCGCGGGCCATCGGGGCCACCAGGCTCCGTCGGCCGGTCCCGTGGCTGGGGTCTACGATGACGGGCAGGTGGGTGAGCTCTTTCAGGTAGGCCACGGTGCTCAGGGAGAGGCTGAAGCGGGTGTGGTCCTCGAAGGTGCGGATGCCCCGGCAGCAGAGGATGACCTGGTTGTTGCCTGACTTGAGGATGTACTCGGCCGCCAAAAGCAGTTCATCCACGGTGGCGCTGATACCCCGCTTCAGCAGGATGGGCTTGCGCAGCCGGCCCAGTGCCTTCAGCAGCATGAAGTTCTGCATGTTGCGTGCGCCGACCTGAAGGACGTCGGCGTAGCGGGCCACCGTCTCCACCTGTTCGGGCGCCAGCACTTCCGTGACGACGGCCAATCCGGCGTGGCGGCCCACCTTGGCCAGTATTTCCAGCCCTTCTTCCTCCAATCCCTGGAAGGTGTGGGGGCTGGTACGCGGCTTGTAGGCCCCGCCGCGCAGTCCCACGGCGCCGGCCTCCCGGATCGCCTCCGCCACGTCCAGCGTGGTGTGCATGTCCTCCACGGCGCACGGGCCGGCGACGACCTGGATCTTGTTCTGACCGATGACGTGACCGTTCAGTCGCACGGGGGTGGCGCCGGCTGACGCCTCCCGGCTGGCCAGCTTGTAGGGGCTCAGGATGGGGATGACCCTGTCCACGCCCCGCGCGCCGGCCCAGCCGTCCAGCGGTGCGTCGCGCTTGTCCCCTATGGCCGCGATCACCGTGCGTTTCTCCCCGCGCAGCAGAATGGCCTCCAGCCCCGCGTCCTCCACCCTTTCCACCATGTGCTGGACGTCCTCCTCTTCGGCGGACGTGTCCATGACGATAATCATCGCGCAGCTCCGTTTTCGGGCAAACAAAAAAGGCCCCGAAGTCGGCTGACTTCGGGGCCTGGTAATTCTCTGGGAAGCAGGCTACAAGCCCGTCAATCAGCCTCCCCGACGGAGACAAAATAGAAATAGCGGAACCCACCGCAAGCGTGGACCGTCGCCGCCGATCTCTCAGCGCCCTTCGCTGTCTTCAGGGTGTGTTCCCTCACGGATCCTCTCCATTGGGGAGACCAACCAACATCCTACAGCCCCGGCGGCCGCGTGTCAATTGAATACGTGGCGGCGCTGGTCACCCCGCGTTCAACTCCGCCAGAAGCTGGCGAACGGTCTTGCCCAGAACCGGATGCACGAGCTCCGGTGCGATCTCGCAGAGCGGTTCCAGCACGAAGCGCCGACGGTGCATCCGCGGGTGCGGGACCTGGAGGCCTGGTTCGTCGATGACCAGGTCCTCGTAGAGGAGCAGGTCGAGGTCCAGGACACGGGGTGCCCAGCGGACGGAGCGTTGACGGCCGAATTCATCCTCGATGGACAGCAGTGCCTCCAGCAGGGCCCGGGGCTCCAGGTCGGTGCGCAACTCGGCAGCGGCGTTCAGGAACGGCCCCTGGGGCGGTCCGCCCACGGGCTCGGTCTCGATCAGCGAGGAGACCCGCACCACCCGGATGCCGTCTTCGGCCTTCAGGCGGCGCAGGGCCCGGCGCAGGTTCCGACGGCGTCGGCCCAGGTTGGAGCCGAGGGCGACGTAGGCCGCGCGGCCTGCGGGCGGTCTGTCGGTCACGGCGTTCCCCTGCTTCACAGTTCGACGGTATGACTTTGCGGGCTTAACTCCTTGCTGATATCATAGTTCTACTTACCTTCCTTTCGCGATGCAACCAACGGAGAGTCCCTGTGATCCCGGAAAACCTGTATTACACAGAAGACCATGCCTGGGTCAGACCCGAAGACGACTGCATCGAGGTGGGTGTCTCGGAACCGCTGGTGCGTAAACTGAAACCCATCATCTCGATCGACCTCCTGGGGGTGGACGTGGAGATGAAGCGGGAGCTACCCTTTCTGGAGCTGGAGGGTTACGAGGAGACCCGTCACGTCTATCTGCCGGCCGAGACCCGTATCCTGGAGATCAACGACGAGCTGCTCTGGGACCAGACCAAGCTGGAGGAGGACCCCTACGGGGAGGGGTGGCTGATGCGGATCGTGTCCCCGGGCCAGAAAAAGCTGCTGCACCTGATGACTGAAACCGCCTATCGTGAGCACGTGGCCGAACAGTTGGGAGAGGAATTTGCCGATGACTGACAGGCGTTACAGCGTGGGCGTCGTGGGCGCCGGCATGGTGGGGCAGCGCCTGGTGGAAGTGCTCGAGGACCGGGACTTCCCCATGAAGGAGTTGCGCATCATGGCCACTTCCGAGCGGCGGCAGACCATCGCCGGCCGGGAGCGCCAGGTGACCGAAGCCGCCGAGGGTGCGTTCGAGGGGCTGGACATCGCCCTCTTCGCCGGAACCGAGGGGGAGAGCGGCGCCAGCCAGCTCTACGGCTGGAAGGCGGTCCAGAAGGGCGTCTTCGTGGTGGACAACGGCAGCGATTTCCGCATGGACCCGCGCGTGCCGCTGGTGATTCCGGAGGTCAACGCCGACGCGATGGGAGAGCACCAGGGATTCATCGCCAATCCCAACTGCAGCACCATCCAGATGGTCGCCGCACTGGCGCCCCTGCACGCGGCGGCCACGCTGCGCAGAGTGGTGGTCAGCACTTACCAGGCCGTCAGCGGCACCGGGCGGGCCGGCGTGGCGGCTCTGGAGCAGCAGCGTGAGGCGGCCGCGGAGGGGCGCGAGTTCGACCTGGGTCCCTATCCGCACCCCATCTACGATAATTGCATTCCGCAGGTGGGCAGCCTTCGGGACCGGTTCCCCGGCTATTACAGCGAAGAGATCAAGATGATCGAGGAGACCCGCAAGATCTTCGGCTGCCCCGAACTGCCGGTCACGGCCACCTGCGTGCGCGTGCCCGTCGCCAACAGTCACAGCGAGGCCATCAACGCCGAGTTCGAGCGGGCGCTCTCGCCCGCGGAGGCGCGCGGACTGCTGGAAGCCGCAGAGGGCGTGGTGGTCGTGGACGATCCGGCCCAGTCGTGTTACCCGCTCGCCGCCCAGGCCAGCGGCAAGTACCCCGTCTACGTGGGGCGTGTCCGGCGGGACCCGTCCCGCCCGAACGCACTTGACCTGTGGTGCGTTTCGGATAATCTGCTCAAGGGTGCCGCCCTGAATACGGTCCAGATCGCCGAGAAAGCCGTCGAGATGGGACTGGTCTGAGGCCCTCTTCGCCGACGGAACCCGCCCGCAAGTCAGCCATGCCGGGGGCCATCTGTCTCGCGTGCAGTGAGGGCATCCCAGACGCGGAGGGTTGCGTGAGTGTTTTGAGTGAGAAGGTTTTCGGGTGCCTGGCCGCCAGCCAGATCGGCTCCGCGATGGGCGCGCCGGTGGAGGGCTGGGACTGGCGCAGGATCGAGGAGGAATACGGGCGGCTGGAGCGCATGCTGCCCTACGAGCATTACAACAACGGCTGGTCCAGGCAGCCGGGTACCACCGAGGACGGCATCGAGCGGCAGCGGGTATTGCTGCGCGCCATCCGGCGCGCCGGGGGCCGTATCGGGCCGGAGAACGTGGCGACGGTCTGGCGACAGGAGGTCGACCCGGACGCGGCCCGCTGGTGCATGGAGCCGTTTGACCGCTACCTGATCGGGCTGGCGCGGGCCGGAGTGCCCGCTGTTCGCATCGGAGGGTTCAGCCCGTACGCGAATCTGGTCTCGCTGGCGCGGTCCTGCCATCCGCTGGGACTCATCAACGCCGGTGACCCGGACGCGGCCTGGCGGGATGTCCATTCGGTTGGGCTGGTTCTGCAGGCGCCTGCTGGCAACGGCCTGGAGTGGGCCGGGCTGGTCGCGGCCGTCATCGCGCGGGCCTGTCTGCCCGGGTGCAGCTTCGCAGACGCACTGGCGGCCGGAGTGAGGCGGGTGGACGATGCCATCCGGCGGGAGGTAGAGCGCGCGCTCGACGTGGCGGAGGAAGCCGAAGAGCCGCTTGCCATGCGGGAGACGTTCGGGCGCTTCTACTCGGGCTCCGGGGTCCCCTACGCCGCCAGCCACGCCAACGAGGTGGTCTCGAAGGGGCTGGCGGTGGCATCCCTGACGGCGGAGAGTCCCCGGGAAGCGGTGATCGCCGGTGTGAATTTCGGGCGGGACACGGACTGTCTGGCAGCGGTGGCCGGCGGCATAGTGGGTGCGCTCGCCGGCCGGGCTGACCTGCCCGACGAATGGATCGAGCAGGTGGACGCGGCGACGGCCGCCAATCCCCACACCTGCCTGAAACTCTCGCTGGCCGAAATGAGCGACATCGTCATGGACGGATTGAAAGGGGAGCGGGAGTGCGCTCAACGGCGCGCGGGGAGGCTTGAGCAATTGCTTTCGTAAGACGCGGGCAAACGGGGAGAGTTCATCGTGGACACCATCAACGGGATGGAGATCGACCAGATCATCTGCGTGTACGTGGAGCCGGGGGAGGATTTTCATGAGAGCGTCGAGGAGGCCGCCCGTCAGCACGACGTGCAATCGGGCGCCGTCCTGAGCGGCATCGGCACCTTCGACCGGGCGCGCATACATCACATCACCCATACCGACTTTCCGGCGGAGGACCGGTTTGTTACCATCGAAGGCCCGATCGAACTGTGCTCGGTGGACGGCATCATCGCGGATTACCAGCCGCACATGCACACCACGATGGCTCTGCGCGGTGAGGAGCTGTTCGCCGGCCACCTGGAGCCGGGATGCCGGGTGCTCTACCTGGCGGAGGTGGTGATCGCCAGGTTCTCCGGGGCGGAGCTGGAGCGCGACACGCACCCCGAACATGGCACGCCGCGGCTGCAGAGGAAATGAGCGACGCTACCGGCCCGACTCTCAACAGATTCCCGCCATGCCCGGCAATCGTCTCCAGGGGCTGCCCCCATACAATTCGGTGCCCCCGAAGTTCCGGCGGCGCGGCTACCGGCACACGCTGAGCTGGGTGTTCTTCGGCATCTTCTTCGCCACTGTGCAGAGGCACGGGCCGTTCGTGATCCGGTCGCTGGGCGGCAGCGCCATGCACAGCCTGCTTCTGAACGTGGCGATGGGGCTGCCGCTGGTGATGGCCTGGCTCTGGGTGCCGCTGATCGAGCGGCGCAACCCCGTCCGGCTCACCGGCCTGGTGCTGGGCATCGGAGGGCTGCTGTTGATGGGCAGCGCCTTCGCGCAGAGCACCCTCTCCCTGTCCCTGGTGCTGGCGGCCACGATGATCTGCGCCACCCTCTATCGGCCCGTCTTCGGCACGGCGCTGCAGCAGATATACCCCCGGCAGTGGCGCGGCAAGCTGATGAGCCTGCCCGCCACGCTGGACATGCTGGTGCGGGCGCTCTGGCTGGTGCTGGCGGGGCGCATCCTGACGGCCAACCTGCAGTCCTTCCACTGGATCTTCCCTCTGGCCGGCCTCTGCATGCTGGTGGGGGGATGGCTGTTCCGGGGGATATCGGGCAGCCGGGGGGTGGAAAGGGACGACGGGGATGCCGATCAGACGGTGGCGGGGTATGCGCGGGACGCCTTCAGCCGGGCCGTGGAGAACCGGGTGCTCCTGGTCTTCCTGGTCGGCTACTTCGGGGTGGCCTGTGGCGGGGTGATGTTCGGGAACACGCTGCCCCTGTTCGCACGGGACGAACTGGTCCTCACGCCCACTCTGTGGGGCTACGCCCAGGCGGGCAGGCTGGGCGCCATGCTGGTCAGTTTCTGGTTCTGGGGCCGCTTCATGGACCGGTTCGGCGCACCCTTTACGGTGGTTCTGTGCTGGGCTGTGATCGCGGTGCTGAGCGGGGCCATGTTCTTCGTGGAGACCTGGCCCGTCTTCCTGGGGCTGGCCGTGGCCCGGGGGCTGATGTTCTCCGGGAACGTGCTGGCCTTCTTTCCCCTGGTGATGCACTTCACCAGCGCGTCCGAGACAGCCCGCGGGATGAGCCTTCACACCTCCCTTTGGGGGCTGCGGTGGGTCCTGGTGCCCCTGGCGGTGATCGCGGTGGTGGACATGGAGCTGTTCCCCCAGCGTTTTCTGTTCCTGGGCAGCGCTGGCCTCATGGCCGTGGGGACGGTCGTGATGGCCGTGGTGTGGTGGTGGGACCGTCGGGCCGGGGAGGGCCGGGGCTCCTGACGACGCCTCGCCTGGCAGCTCGGCGGTTATATGCCGAGGACCGCTGCGATGCTTCCGCCCATGACCATGTCGCGGTCCCGGTCGTCCAGGTCGCGCAGCAGGGCCCGGTAGCGGGCCAGCTCCACGTGCATGAGCGCGAACGGCGTGTCGCTGCCGTAGCAGACCCGTTCGGCGCCCAGCGCGTCGATGGCGCGCAGGATGTCCCTGGACCTGGCGGCGCTTCCGATCAGGTACATGTTGCCGTGCTGCCGGGCAAATTCGATGGTGGCCGCGTGGAGTGAGGGTTTGCCCGCCCCGCCCATGTGCGCCAGCAGGATGGGCGTTTGGGGGAAGCGCTGGGCGATCTTCGCCACCCGGAAGGGATGGGTCTGCTCG
The DNA here is from genome assembly GCA_964572825.1 of uncultured candidatus Brocadiaceae bacterium. Classification (GTDB taxonomy): domain Bacteria; phylum Planctomycetota; class Brocadiia; order SM23-32; family SM23-32; genus CAYVBE01. Next base: position 32,331 of record CAZNGS010000036.1, on the reverse strand, counting down.
TAGGCGTCGGCGCCCACGTGGAACGCCAGCACGCCGCCGGCGTCGGCGATACGCTCTATGACCGGCAGCGCCATTTCTTCGTCGTCGATGAAGTAATCGTCCTGCGCGCCGTTGAGTTTCACGCCGGGCAAGCCGTACTCCTCCAGACAGCGCCTGACGGCCTCGAAGGCGGCTTCCAGGCCCAGCCGGGGGTTGGCCCAGCCGAAGCCGATGATCCGGTCGGGATAGCGCTGCGCTGCCTCGAAGACGGCCCGGTTGCTCTCCTCCAGGTGGCGCGTGTAGGGCGGCTTGAGCCAGCACAGGGCCCGGTGCACGCCGTTCTCGTCCAGCAGGGACACCAGCTCCCGGCCCGTGATGTTCAGCCCGCCCGGATGGGGGGAGAGGTGACAGTCCGCATCGATGATCATGGCTTCTGTCCTTTCATTGAGTCCCTTCTGACCCGTCGGCGCGCCGCCGGCGGGAACCCTGGGATTATGGTCCGGCGGGCGCCTTCCGTCAAAGGCGCAGGCCCTTCCGTTTGCCATTCCCACGGCGGCCAGATACCTTGTTGCTCCCGGTGTGGGTTGCACCCTCTGGATGCAAGTGCCTTTTCGCAGGGGAGTATACGTGGTCGAGACCTCCCAGGACGAAGCGTCGGCGCCCGGACAGCGCGGTGCGGCGCCCGCCTGGCACGCGCTGGAGCCCGACGCGGTGGCGACGGAGCTCGGGACCGACCTGTCCGGCGGCCTTTCGGAGAAGGAAGCCCGCCGCCGGCTGACCGAATACGGCGCCAACCAGCTTCGGGAGGCGCGCACGGTCACCTGGTGGCAGGTGCTGGCGCGCCAGTTCAGGAGCCTGGTGGTGGTGCTGCTGGTGGCGGCCGCCGTCGTGGCGTTTGCCATGGGGGATGTGCTGGAGGGCTGCAGCATCGTGGTCGTGATCATCCTGAATGCCGGCATCGGCTTCATCACCGAGTTCCGCGCCAACCGGGCCATGGAGGCGCTGCAGAAGTTGGGCGCCCAGGACATCGTGGTGGTGCGGGGGGGAGAACGCCGGACCGTGCCCGCCACGGACGTTGTGCCTGGGGACCTGATAGCCCTTCACGAGGGCGATTCCATTCCCGCCGACGGTCGCGTGGTTGAATCTGCGGGCCTGCAGGTGGACGAGGCGCCGCTGACCGGAGAGTCGGTGCCGGTCGTGAAGTTTACCCGTGCCCTGGAGGACAGGGACACTCCGCTGGCCGACCGCGACAATATGGCCTACAAGGGCACCCACGTGGCCAGCGGGAATGGCCTGGTGGTCGTTTGTGCCACCGGTATGGACACGGAGATCGGCCGCGTCAGCGAGCTGGTGGCCGCCGAGGAGGAGGAGGAGACGCCGCTGGAGAAGCGGCTGGCCAGGATGGGGCGGCGCCTCGTCGTGTTTTGCCTGGGGGTGGCCGTCGTGGTGGCCGTGGCCGGCATCCTGCGGCGTAAAGACCCCCTTCTTATGATCGAAGCCGGCATCGCCCTGGCCATCGCCGCCGTGCCCGAAGGGTTGCCCGCCGTGGCCACCATCGCCCTGGCGGTGGGCATGCGGCGCATGGTCCGGCAGAACGCCCTCATCCGCCGCCTGGCTGCGGTGGAGACGCTTGGCTCCGCCACCTGCGTCTGCACCGACAAGACCGGCACGCTCACCCGGAACGAGATGACGGTGAACACTATCGTCCTGCCCGGCCGGCGGATCGAGGTCTGGGGTTCCGGATACGCCCCGGAAGGGCAGTTCGTGGAGGACGACGAGCACATCGACGCCGGCCGCGATGCGCAGATACGGCGGCTCCTGGTGGCCTCCGCGCTGTGCAACAACGCCACCCTGCACCGTTCCGAAGGGGACGGGTGGGAGGTGACCGGCGATCCCACGGAGGCGGCCCTCGTGGTGGCCGCGCGCAAGGCGGGCATGGACGAGGAGGAACTGCGCGGGCGGCATGCGGAGCGGGTGGAGTTCCCCTTCTCCTCCGACAGCATGATGATGGGCACGGTCAACGCCGGCCTGGACGCCGAGATGGCGGCCGATTCGGGGCTGGGGCTCTCCGTGAAGGGCGCGCCCTCGCGGGTTCTGGAGCACTGCGCGTTCATCATGACCGCTGAGGGCCAGAGGAGCCTGACCGAAGAAGATCGGGAGCATCTGGAGAGGGAAAACGAAGAGCTGGCCAGGGAAGGCCTCCGGGTGCTGGCGGTGGGCTTCCGCCCCCTGGAGGAAGAACCGGAAGACCGCACGGAGGCCTGCCGTGACCTGGTGTGGCTGGGCCTGGTGGGCATCGCCGACCCGCCCCGCGAGGAGGTCCGGGAGACCGTCGGCACCCTCACGGCGGCGGGCATCAAGACCGTGATGATCACCGGCGATCAGCCGGCAACGGCCGCCCGGACCGCCGCCGTTCTGAACATTGCCCCCGAGGGTGCTCCCACGCTGACGGGCGCGCAGGTCCAGGAAATGAGCCCGGAAGATCTGGAGAGGGAGCTGGAAGACGTGGAGGTCTTCGCCCGCGTGAGCCCGGAACAGAAAGTGGACATCCTCAACGCGCTCCAGCGGCGGGGCGAGATATGCGCCATGCTGGGCGACGGGGTCAACGACGCCGTGGCCCTGAAGGGGGCCGACATCGGCGTGGCCATGGGGATCAAGGGCACCGACGTGGCCAAAGAGACCGCCGACATGGTGCTGCTGGACGACCGCTTCGTGACGGTGGGGAGGGCCGTCCACCAGGGCCGCATCATCTATTCCAACATCAAGAAGTTCATCCATTACCTGTTCAGTTGCAACCTGAGCGAGGTGGGCACCATGCTGGTGGCTTCCCTGCTGGGGGAGCCCCTGCCGCTGCTGCCGCTGCAGATACTGTGGCTGAACATGATAACGGACGTGCTGCCGGCGCTGTCCCTGGCGATGGAACCGGGGGAGAAGGACGTGATGGAGCGGCCGCCCCGGTCGCCGGGTGCCTCGTTGCTGGACGGCGGGACCGTTCGGCCCATCCTCGGCTACGGTTCCCTGATGACCGTGGCGACGCTGGCGGCTTTCCTTTTCGGCCTTCTCGTGCACGAACGGCCGGACGCGGAGACGCCCCATTACGCGGCCGTCACCATGAGCTTCTTGACCATCGGTTTCGCCCAGCTCTTCCACGTGTTCAACTCCCGCAAGGAGCGGGGAGCCATGCACGGGGCGCAATGGGTGAGCAATCCCTACGTTCTGGGGGCGATCGGCATGACGGTGCTGCTGCAACTGGCCGCGGTCTATGCGCCGGGCCTGAACGCCGTGCTGAAGACCGTGCCGCCGGCCCCGGTGGACTGGCTGGTGATCGTGGGCTGCTCCCTGATGCCGCTGACCCTGGGGCAGGTGATCCGGCGCATCTCCGAACGGTGGAATACAGGTGGGGAGGCGCCCGCCGGTCCGGCTATGGAAGGAAGCGGTGCCTGATGAGCTGCCACCGGAGGCACTCGCGCCTCTGTTCAAGCCATTGCTGGACCTCACCCGGTGACTGACGGGCCAGGGAGCGTATCTCCCGGTCCGTGCAGCGGAACAGGACGGCCTCCGCAGCGTCGCCGAAGGTCGGCTGGAGCGCCGCCGCCGCCCGGCGCAGACGGCTGCCGTCGCGCGCGGCGCGCCAGGCCAGCGTCCCCAGCACCCCGGCCAACGGGGCGGCGGCGGGGGGCAGCTTCAGCCACGGGGAGGCGCCGAACATCTCCCCCACGCCCGCGCCGGCCAGGAGAGCCGCGCCACCCAGGACGGCGGGCGCCTCCCACCGGCCGCGAAAGACGCCGCCGGCCGCCCGCCGCAGCCTGCTGCCGGACAGGCGGTAGGCCAGCGCCTCCTCGAAAACGCTCTGGTGCATCGCCCCGCGCGCCGCGTGGCACAGCTCGTGGGAGATGATCTCTGCGCGGTCGTAGATGAGCCATCGCCGGGAGCGGCGGAAGACCTCCCTCAGTATGAGGCAGACCCGGAAAGGGCCGGCCGAGGGGTCGAAGAACATGGCCCCGCCCACGTACCACGGCAGGTGGCGGTTGCTGTAGAAGGCCGGCACCCAGAGGGGCGAGACGCGGTAGGCCTGGCGGGCGGGCCGCAGCCCCTCCTCCAGCACTTCGGGGGGTATGGCGGCGGACGCTGTGAACGTCTCTCCCAGCACCTCGGCGCCGCCCTGCGTGCGGAGCGATTCGCACACGCCCTGTGCCCACGCGAGCGCCTCGCGCGCCCTGTTCACGAACCGCCGGGAGTCCTGTCCTGGAGGCATCAGGAATCCCCGCCGGTCCAGCTCCAGCAGTTCGTGCAGTGGATCGTCCACCTCGGTCCTCTTCCGGTCGGCGTGGGGGTGAAGTGTGGCGGCGGGCTGGCCGGGCTCACTTCCTGGTGGTGGCGCAGACGGTGCGGCTCATCCCGCCCACTCTGCCCGTGGCGTTGACGGTCACGGCGTTGGTGCTCTTGTCTGTCAGCACCACGCTGTAGGTGCCCTCGCCCAGGGGTTCGTCGCTGTACAGTGTGGAGGGCAGGGTGCTCCAATCGTCCGTGTTGATCAGCCGATAGTAGGTGCGGTGGAGGCCCGCCTCCGCCAGAAAGAAGGCCTGGCTGTAGTCGAGTTCCTTCCGCGCCAGGTTGGCCTCGTGGTACGCGATGGACAGGTAGCCGAATCCGAGTATGGTCACCACGACCAGCGCGATCATGACGGCGGGCAGGGCGAATCCCTTCCTGGTCCCGCTGCCGGAGGCCGGCCGGTTGGCGTGCATGGTCGTCCCTCCCTCTCAGTAGCTGGCGAACCGGACCTCGTCCAGCTTGCCGTCCCAGAAATCGCCTGTGCCTCCCCGGGAGCCGATCCACAGGTCTCCGTCGTCCAGGGGGGGGAGGGAGCCCGTTGCACTGCCGACCTTCTGGCCATCGCGGTAGAAGTGAATGCGTCCCGCCGGGCCGTCGTGCTGGACGCATATTTCGTGCCACTGGCCGCTCTGCCAGGAGAGGGAGTCGGAGGCGACGTCCATGGCGCTGCCGAAGGCGTAGTGGATGGCGCCGGCGTCCAGGTAAACGTGGATTCTCTCACCGCTGGCCGCCTGCCGGGCGATGATGGTGCGCGGGCCGCTGCCCTCCGGCTGGACGGCGGCTCCGACGGCGATGCGCTGCCCGGAGTCCAGGTCCGGATTGTCCGGAACCCGCAGGCAGTCGTCGATTCCGTCGAACCGCAGTCCGCGGCCCGCCTGTCCGGAGGTCCACGAGGCGCCGTAGAGAGCGGCGTTGTTGTTGTTCGCCGAGGTATCGTAGGTAACGTCCCCGCTCCCCTCGGAGAAGTGCCAGAGGCCCACGCAGGGGACGTTGCGGAGCTGTTTGCTGGAGCTGAGCCGGACGGTGTCGCTGCCGTCCGTGACGGCCAGTTCGTAATCCACCCGGTCCAGGTAGACCGAGAAGGTCAGTTCGCTGAGGTTATCGACCACCTGGTGTGTCTGCCCTGCCGAGTCCACCAGCAGGCGCGTGCCGTCCACGTAGATGCGTTTCTGCAAGCCCTCGGCGAAGTTGTCCACCGTCAATGAATTGGCGGCGTCGCCGTCCAGGTAGGCCCAACTGCCCTCCCGCAGGACCAGTTCTATCCAGTAAACGGCGTTGTCCGCGTCCTGCTGGAGGCCGGTCTGGCGCTGTCCCGCCGTCACCCGGCCGAACTGGTAGACCACCCCGTAGTAGACGGCCAGGATGACGATGGTGGCGATGGCAACGGCCATCACGAATTCCACGAGCGTGAATCCTGCCCTGTCGTTTGAACGTTTCATTTCACCCCGTCGGTGCTGCGCTGCTCACGTAGGTTGTGAGGACGAGCTGGTCTTCCTTCCCGCCGGCGGTCCATGCCACCACCACCCGCACGGCCTTGTAGCCCTCTCCCTCGGGGTCGGTGTAGGCGTCCTGGACTATGGTTATCATCACCCCGGAGACCGGTCCCAGGTCGATCTCCTGCTCGTCGTCTTCCACCTGATCGAACCCCGCGTTCATCAGCGATTCCACCTTCTCGGTGCCCAGCTCCACGGCCCTGCGCCTGATGGAGCTGCGGTACATCAATTGCTGCCCGTAGTAAAAGAGGGGGGCTGCGGCGATCAGCAGTATCGCCAAAAGCACGATCGCCAGCAGCCCCTCCAGGATTGTGAACCGTCTCTCGAAATGTCCTTCTCGGACGGCGATGTCCCGGGATGGGCACTCCAGAGCGGCCCGTGCACCGCCCGCCGACCGGCGATTCTGACGAGCGCTCTGCATCTCATGCATAGTGTACACCCCGGGTGCGGCGTGCCGAGAGAATCGTTAGCTGCGGCTGGTTATGGAACCGTCCGCACCCATTGTAACCGTCGTGTACTTGTAGCCGGTGATGTCGCCGGTCCAGGTGAGAGTGAGGGTCGTCGCATCCCCCGTAAGGCTGAACTCGTCGTAGCTGACGTACTTCATGTCGGCGAAGTCGTCGCTGGAGATCATCTCGGCGGTCTCCAGTGCCTCCTTGTCGGCCGGGTAGCTGTCGTGCTCGGCCTTGTATGTCCGGGCGGCGGTGCGCAGCGTACTGAGGCCGGAGATGATCTCCGTCTCGTAGGCGCGACTGGTGAAACTGCGGTAAATGGGCACTGCGGCGGCAGCCAGAATGCCCACGATCACGACAACGATCATCAACTCGATCAGCGTAAACGCCTTGCTTCGACGCATAGCCGATCCTCCTCCCTGAAGTAAAAAGACTGACCTACCTTCCACACTGTTCGATGTCCGACCGGTCCTTCGTTTGTTGCGGCGTGCGGTTCACGTGCACTTCCCATTCTCGAGATGGGCCCGCGTTACTGCTCGCGCTCGCCGACAGGCGATGCCTTCCGGCGGGGCAACCGCCTCTCGTCATCGCTGAAAGTGACTATAACGAAACGGTTTTGGCAAAGTCAACGACTATCAACTCCTTTGGATTTCAAGTCCTCAGCCCCCATTGAGCCGTTACAGGTGTTTGGCGGCAAGGGGTGCAAGAGCCGCGCCCCCCGTAAATGTATTGCATAAAGCGCCAGCCAAAAATGTGCTGATCGGCAGGGGTTCTGCGGGCTCACCCCGCAGCCGGGGTGGACCAATCGGACCGTCCACATGGGGTTCGACTCCCGCCAGTCGAATGCACAACTGGATCGCCTTCTTCCGCCCCGCTCGAAAGCGCGATTGACTGTGAGCGTGCGGGGAAAAGCGTTCTGAGGGAGCGGCGGGGCGATCGATCGAAGGCGTGCCGGAGCACATCGGCCAGCCTGAAGGAGCGCTCGAGGGAACGGCCGCCTCCGCCTCAGCCCGCCACGATTGCCCGGGAAGCGTTGACTTTGCCGGGCTACGGCCCGTTAGAAAACATAGCGACATAGGAGTATAAAGTATAACTTGTTGTAATCTGGTATGCATCGTCGGGGGCGGGGTCCGAACCACTCGGAAAAAACCTTTTGAAAAAAACCGTCCGAGGCCGCCCACGCCGGAGCGCCGCCCGTGACTTGTGCCGATGGGGGATGAGGCTGTACAAACCTGGGAACGTCTGGCCGGAGTCCCGGCTCGACTCAGCGAACGGTCTGGGCAAGCTTGAAGATGGGCAGGTAGATGGCCAGGACGACGACGCCAACCGTAATGCCCAGGAACACCAGGATGGCCGGCTCCAGCAGGGCAAGGAGACCCTCGATGCTGGTGGCAGACTCTCGCTGGTAGTGGTCCGCCACGCGCCCGATCATCTCGCCCATGCGGCCGCTCTCCTCTCCGGCGGCGGTCATGCTTACCAGCAGGCGGGGGAAGATCCAGTGCTCGCGCAGTTCCCTGGACAGAGAGGAACCCCGGACGATGTTGCGACGCACGTCCGTGAGCTGTTCGGCCACGATGGTGTTGCCGGCCGCGTCGGAGGAGAGTCGGATTGCGTCCACGATGGACATGCCGCTGTCGATCAGCAGGGCCAGAGAGGCGGCCAGTCTGGCCATGATGACCTGATGGACGACGGTTCCGATGACGGGGATGCGCAGGAAGAACAGGTCGAAAGCTCGCTGGCCGCTTTCGGTTCTCTTCCAGAAATAGAGACCCGCAACGACGGCGGCCACGGCGGGCACGATCAACAGGAGGTTGTTGGCAATGGCGGCGCTGACGCCCATGACGGCTTTGGTCAGGGCCGGCAGTTCCATGCCCACGTCTGCGAAGATGGTGCGGAACTTGGGGATGATCACCAGGAAGACGATAGAGACGACCGCGATGAAAAAGCACAGGATGAACAGGGGGTAGCGGGTGCCCGCTTTCACCTGCCGTCTCAACTCCACCTGGGCCTCCAGGTGGTCCGCCAGGTTCTCCAGAACGCGGGTCAACGTGCCGCTCTCTTCGCCGGCTTTAACCATGGAGCAGATCATGGGGCTGAACACGGGGTGGTGGTCGGCGAGGGCCTTCGAGAGAGAAGTTCCCCGCTTCACCTGGCGCGCCACCGACAGGAATACGTCCCGGAACCGGGCGTCGTCCGACTGCTCCGCCACGTCCACCAGGCAGTCGATGATGGGCAGGCCGCCGCCCAGCATGGTGGCCAGGGTGCGGAAGCCCAGGGCGAGGCGGTCCACCTTGAGCCTGCGGAAACGCCGCCCCGCGGCCTCCGGCTTCTGCCGGGTGGTTTGCGGGCGTCCGTCGCCCACCTGCTGGATGGAGATGGGTATGAGGCCCGCGGCCTTGAGCTGTGCCAGAAGGTCCTCCCTGGAGGGAGCGAACTTCTCCTCCCGGCGCGTCTCTCCGTCGGGCGTTTTGCAGACTACGCGGAATTTGGCCATACCCATTCCGTCCTATGTCTGCGGAGCCACGCCTATCTCGCTCGCCTGCGGGGGGGCACAGATCGGAGTGCTCGCCCCGCCGTCATCGAGGGGCCTCCATCCGGATCGCAACTTCGCCGCTCTCCTCACACGCCGCGCAACAGGCGGGTGAATTCCTTGTTATCCGTGGATTTTGAGCGTGCGGCCAGTTCGGTAATGATGCCTCTGCGCAACAGTTCCACCAGGGACTCGTTCATCGCGCGCATGCCCATCTCCGAGCCCATCTGGATGTGGGAGTAGATCTGTTCGGCCTTTCCCTCGCGGATCAGGTTGCGTATGGCCGGCGTGGCCATCAATATCTCGTATGCAAGCACCAGCCCCTCCTCGTTGGCCGTGGGGATCAGTTGCTGGGCGATGACGGCCTGCAGTTCAAAGGACAACTGTATGCGCACCTGCTGCTGCTGGTCCGAGGGGAAAACGTCCACGATGCGGTTGATGGTGGTCACGGCGGTGCTGGTGTGCAGCGTGCTGAGGGCCAGGTGGCCGGTCTCCGCCACGTTCAGCATGGTGCGGATGGTTTCGAGGTTTCTCATCTCGCCGATCTGGACCACGTCGGGGTCCTGCCGCAGCACGTGCATGAGGGCCATCTCGAAGCTGTGGGTGTCCTGGCCGATCTCCCGCTGGTGGACGATGGACTTCTGGTGGCTGTGCACGTATTCAATGGGGTCCTCGATGCAGACGATGTGCTTGCGGAAGTTGGCGTTGATGTAGCTGACCATGGCGGCCAGGGTGGTGGACTTGCCGCTGCCGGTGGGGCCGGTGACCAGAACCATGCCGGAGTCCTTCTCGCTGAGCTGCTCCATCACGCGGACGGGCAGGCCCAGTTCGCTGAACGGGGGCGTCTGGTGGGGCAGACGTCGGATGGCCATGGCCAGCGAGCCGCGCTGATAGGAGACGTTCACACGATAGCGTCCCCGGCCGGTTATGCCCACCGAGCAGTCCAGCTCTTTCTCCCTCTCCAATCTGCTCCACTGTTCGTCGTTGACCAGGGAGTGGACCATTTTGCGCACCTCGTCCACCTCCAGAGGGACACTCCCCGGCACGTGGCAGATCTCGCCGGCGATGCGGTACTGCGGCCGCATGCCCCCGCTGAGGTGAAGGTCCGAGGCGTGAACGTCCTCCATCTCCGACATGAGTTTCTGCATCTGTGGGTGCATCTTCACTCCATGGTTCGAGCGATCACTTCCTCCGCTGTAGTTACCCCTTCCTCTATCCGGGCCACCCCGTCTTCCCGCAGCGTGCGGAACCCTTTCCGATGGGCCGTAGCCAGCAACTGGTCCTTGTCCGCATCCTCGCTGATCAAGGCGGCCAGTTCGCGGTCGATGGGCAGCATCTCAAACAGGGCCAGCCGCCCGTAGTAGCCGGTCTGGTTGCATTTGGGGCATCCCTCCCCGTGGTAGTAGGTCTGCCCGTCCCGCAGGCCCAGCTTCTCTCGCACATCGTCCGGGACGGTGTGTGGCGCTTTGCATTCCGGGCAGATCTTGCGCACCAGCCTCTGCGCCAGCAGCAGGGTCAGGCAGGAGCCCAGCAGGAAGGACTCCACCCCGATGTTGCGCAGCCGGTTGATGGTTGCCACGGCGCTGTTGGTGTGGACGGTGCTCAACACCAGGTGGCCGGTCAGGGCGGCGCGCACCGCCATCGTGGCCGTCTCCTTGTCCCGTATCTCGCCCACCATGATCACGTCGGGGTCCTGGCGCAGAATGCACCGAAGGCCCTCTGCGAAAGTCAACCCGATCGAGGGCTTCACGTGCACCTGGTTCACGCCCTCCAGCTCGTACTCCACGGGGTCTTCGACGGTGATGACGTTCCTGTCGTCTCGGCTGATGGTGGCCAGGCCGGAGTAGAGGGTGGTGGTTTTGCCGCTGCCGGTGGGTCCTGTCACCAGAACGATGCCCTGCGGCTGCTGGAGGCTGTGCTTGTAGATGGTCTCCTCCCGCTGCTGGAAACCCAGCTCGCTCAGTTCCAGTACGAGCTTGCTCTTGTCCAGCAGGCGCATAACCACCTTTTCGCCGTATATGGTGGGCATGGTGGAGACGCGGATGTCCACGTTGTGGTCCTCCAGCCGGAACCGGCCATCCTGGGGCAGGCGTCTCTCGCCGATGTCCAGGCCGGACAGGATCTTGATGCGCGTTATGACCGCCGGCAGCATGGCCTTGGTGGGGGCCGTGAGATGGTGCAGGACGCCGTCGACCCTCACGCGAACGGCCACGCTGTCCTTGCGCGGTTCGATGTGGACGTCGCTGGCGCGCTTCTGGAGGGCCTGCCGGATCAGTAGATTCACGAACCGCACCACCGGCGTGTCGCGGGCCTCCACCTCGAGCTGTTCCACCGAGGGCAGCTCCTCCTCCTCGGCAGGCTGGGTTTTCAGTATCTCCGCCAGGTCCTGCTCGAGGTTCTCCTCGCTGCCGTAATAGGTGTCGATGGCCCGCTCTATCTGCTCCCTGGTGCTCAACAGGGGTTCGATCGAGTACCCCGTGGTGCTGGCAAGGGTGTCGAGTGCCACGATGGCCAGATGGTCCACCACCGCCACGTAGAGGGAATCGGCCTCCAGGTACAGGGGCATCAGCGTGAAACGGCGCGCCAGCTTGGCCGGCACGAGCTGGAGCACGTCGGGATTGATCACTTCGCTGGAGAGGGTCACGTACGGCACCCCCACCATCTCGGCGATCGTCTCGTAAACTTCCTCTGCCGGAGCGAATCCTTCCTCCACGATCGTCTCGCCCAGATATGCCCCGGTGCGGGATTGCTTCTCCAGGGCGCAGCGCAGTTGCTCTTCGGTGATCAACCCCTTGCGGACCAGCCTGCCGCCGAGCATGTCCGTCTTGGACAATCCTCCGGTCGGCTCCTGGCCAGTTGTTTTTCGGGTTTCTTCCATATTATTCTGTTCGTTCAACGAGTGGCGCCCCATCCCGTCCCCTTGTTCGGTGCGGACTGGGCCGTGAAAGCGCTCTTGAGCAATGCTACCCGTCATGTCTCGACGATTGCAACTGATGGTTTGGTTTCCATAGTTCCCAGGATTTTCCAATCTGTGTTGCCGTTGACTTGCTCGCCGCTTCCCTGGCACCCGATGCTGGTCCACGACGGCGCGTCTCGCCGTAAGTCGCCGCGCTGAGCCGGAAGGCGGCTCAGGACCGCTCCCGGCCGCCGGGCCGGGGCGCCGCCACGATGCAACGGCGTACATTGTCCCAGACAAAAAAGACGGAATCAAGCAGAAAACACTTGAAAACAAACAGATCAGCGCGTTATGATCGAAATACAACAGAAGCAAACGGGTCGGGTGTCCGACGCGCTGGACGTTTTTTTCTTGACAGAATTTTCGGTGCCAAAAAGTCGCAGGCCTCGCCCGATAGGAGCCGGGGCGGGCGGCATCCCGACGGGAGCACCAGGGAGGCAAGGCCGTGCTGGGAATAGATAAAGGATCATACGCTCTGAAGCTGGCCGCCTTCGAGCAAGGCCGGCTCACGCACCTGAGCCTGCGCACCCGGCCGGAGTGGCCCGACAAGTCCGAGGGCGCGGCGGTCAGATTGCTGTCTGAAATGATCTCCGAGGTCGGCGGCGAAGGGGACCTGGCCTGGATGAGCGTTAAGGGCACTTCCGCCATCGCCCAGGTGACGGAGTTTCCCGATATGGCTGACGACGAACTGGCCAGCGCCGTGCGCCTCGAAGTCGAGGATCTGCTGTCCCAGGACGCATCGGAGATGGACTGCGACTTCGACGTGCTCGAGACCCTGCCCGACGGGCGGCTGCGGGTCCTGCTGGTGGCGGCGCCCAGGGCGCTGGGGGACGGGGCGATCGATCTGCTGGGCGGAGTCGGCCTCTACTGCGCCGGAGTCGCGCTGGACTCGGTTGCGCTGGCTTCGGTCTTCCTCGAAACCCGGGCCGGCAGGGAGCCCCCCGCATCCATCCTGGTGAACGTGGGGGCCACGACGACCAACATCGTCCTGCAAACCGGCGGCGCACTGCGCCTGCTCAGGGACGTGGAAGGTGGCGGGGACGACATCACCCAGGAGCTGGCACGGGAGGCCGGGATGCCCTTCAAGGAAGCCGAGCAGTTGAAGAAGCAGGGCGATGAAGGTGCGGGCGGACATCAGGATGTTCTCCGCGACGCCGTGCGCCCCGTTGTCCACCACATCTCCAGGACGGTGGCCTACCAGACCCGACGCGGGGAGGACATGAGCGAGTTCGAAATCTACCTCTCCGGCGGGGGGAGCCTTACGCAGGGCCTCCACGGGCGGGTGGTGGAGGAGTTCGAAGTTCCGGTCCATTACTTCGATCCCTTCGAGAACGTCGAGGTGGATTGCCTGGTGCCCGAGGACTTGAAGGAACGTTGCGTCTATGCGGTGGCCATCGGAAACGCCTTCATGGGGGCCGTGACATGATTGACATAAACCTGGTCAAAGACCGCTCACAGGTCGCCCCGGGTCCGCTGGAACGGCTGGTGCCCCTGCTGATCATCGTCCTGCTGGTGGTTTACGGTGGCACCATCTGGATGTCCTCTTACCTGCACGAGCTGTGGTCCGACGAAGCGGGAACGCTGCGGGACGACATCGCTCGGGCCAGGAAGTTCCGCGAGAACGTCGCCATGCAGCCCGGCCAGTACTCCGAGGAGATGCTGGAACTGATCGAGTTCGTGGGCGACGTAGCCGCACTGGCGGAACAGAAGCAATACTGGGCGGCCAAGCTGGCTTCCCTCCGGCCATGCCTGCCGGACAGTCTGGTCGTGCAGGCTGTGAAGGGACAGACCGGCCGGGAGATCAAGATACTCGGGCATGCCGTCAGCCGTGACCGGGAGGAACTGGAGCAGATGCGAGACTTCGTGCACAAGCTTGCCCAAAGCAAGGAGTTCCGACGTGGGCTCAGCGATGTGCGACTGCACCAGGTCTTCACTCAGGAAGCGCGGCTGGGGCGCCCCCAGCGCTACGAGTTCTCCATCGACTGCGTCTTCGAAACGAAGACGGAACAGATGGATTTCATCTGGTGATCGACGATGCTGCGGTGATTGCCGCAGCGTTCCAGAACTGATTGCAGATGGGTGCCGGAAATGAAAAAAATCCTCTTCCGAGTGTTGCTGATCGGTTACCCCATTCTTGCGGTGTGCCTCTTCCTCTTGCTGTTCTACGGAAGATACAGGGAGGTCGCCCTGCTGCAGGCGGAGCTGGACGAACTGCGGCAGTCCGACACATTCCAGGAGAACACCCGCCAGTTGCTCGAAATGCGACGGCGCCAGCGGCGTGAGATTGCCCGGTGGCTGCGCCAGTTCCAGGCCAGGGCCGGACATTACGACCGGCCAACCCTGACCGGTCAGGTGGCAGGGGCTGCGCACGACGCCGGCATCGCCGTGCAAAGGGTCGGGGTCAAGGAAGTGCTCAACCGCAACGGGTGGAGTTTCCTCGTGCTGGACATACTCGGCGAAGGCCCTTTTGAGTCCTTGATGGAGCTGCTGGTGGGGCTGGAGGAGAAGGACAGCTCGTTCGTCGCCACCCGTCGGCTCATGGTGGACAACTCGGAGAGGGCCGGCGTGCTCGAACTCGAATGCGAGGCCATCTTCCTGGTCGGCGTTCCCTGGGACGAACAGGACCTGGCAATCCTCGAGAAAAAACAGGACGAACCGCAGACCGAACCGTCGGCGGAAACCACGCCACAGGAGGGAGCCGATGGCTGAGAGCGGTCTTCGCGCAATCTACCGACTCTTCGGATGGTAAAGGTTCAATGGACAAACGGACCAAAAAACAAATAGGCATCCTCGTCGTGCTCCTTGCGGCGCTGGCGGTCGTGCTCTTCATCGCAATCCGTTCCGGCGCCGGCGGACCGGCTGCGGCGCCGGAGGATGAGGCGGCGGCAGCGGAGAAATCCCGCGCCGAGCAGGCCGCAGGACGGTCCGGCCCGGCTGCCGGCGGCCAGGCAGAAGGCGAGGAGAAAAAGCCTCCCACCGTGGGCGAGGTGGAAGAGCTGCTGGAACGGGTGCGGGCGGCCGTCCAGAGCAACGTTCCTCACACGGCGCTGGACGGGGGCAGTGCGTTCCTGCAGACCCAGCTACCCCCGCAGCAGGCGGCCGTTCCTGCGGAGAGCCGTCGTCAAGCTCCGCCGCTCCAGCTCGAGATGGATCTGACGGCCATCCTGTGGAGCCAGGAGCACCCCCTGGCCGTCATAAATGGCCGGGTGGTGGCGGAAGGAGACGTCGTGGGGACGGGCATCTGGGTCGAGCAGATCCAGCCGACCACGGTCATCGTCAGGTACCAGTACCGGGGTGAAGACCACCAGAAAGAGTTGTCCCTGAAGAAGAGGTGAGACGATCATGAACCGCAAACGCGCATTGTCGGCGACGATCTGTGCTCTGGTTATGTTCGCGCTGCTGCTGGCAGCCCCTGTCAACGCGGCCGGGCAGGAATCCACCGATATGGCCCGAACCGAGGGCACGCGGTCACCACGCGCATTCGCCCCTGCGGACATGGTCCTGAACTTCCAGGACGGCGAGGCCGGGCACGCGACCCTCAACCTGAAGGACGTTCCGCTGGAGGATTTTCTGGGCCTTGTGTCCCGGCGAACCGGCAAGAAGTTCGTTCTCAAGCCCTCCGTCAAGGACACGCGCATCTCGGCCTTCCTCCCGGACGTACCCGTGGACCAGGCCCTCTTTGCCGTCCTGCAGGCCAACGACCTGGCCTATCAGCAGTACGGCGAGGACATCATCCTGATCGGCAAAAGGGGTGAGCTGGCCGGTGCGGCCGAAGAGGCGCAAAAGCCCGGTGAAGAGGAAGAACTGCCGCCCCTGGAGACCGAGATCATACGCCTGAAGTTCCTGGACGCCGCGGACGTCAAGGCCACACTGGAGCCGCTTCTGAGTGATCGCGGAACGCTGCAGGTGGTCAAGCAGTCCGGCTTCATCGGCTGGGGCTTCGCGGCCGGCGCAGGGCGCGCCGCCAGCGGCGCCGGCTCAGCCGGTGGGGGGGGAGAAGGCGACGCCGCCAGCGGTTTCGGATACCGGGGCCGTGACCGGGAGGGGTATCGGCAGGAAGTCAGGTCGCAGATCGTGGTCGTCAGTGACGTGGCCGAAAAGGTGGAGTTGATCCGGTCGCTGGTCAATGCCCTGGATACCCGCCCCAAGCAGATCCTGATCTCGGCCAATATCGTTGAGGTCAATCGGGATAAGCTCCACGACCTGGGCGTCAGTTGGGGCACCGGGAGGACCGGCGCCGAGACCGAAGACATAGGGAGCACCGACCCCTGGGGCAGCAGCGTGGAGTTCCGGGGCAACTTCCTGGGCGGACTGGTCAGCCCCGGCAACTTCGACCCGGAAAGCGGGATGAGCGGAAGCTTCCCCTTCGACGCGGGGTCGACCTTCATGTTCCGTAAGGTCGGCGGCAGCGAGTTCGAAGTGATCCTTCACGCCCTGGAGGAGAAAGCCGACGCCAACGTCCTGTCGGCGCCGAAACTGCTGACCCTGGATAATCGCGAGGCCACTATCCTGGTCGGCAACAAGTTCCCCATTCTGGAAACCGACACCACCGGCACCGAAGTAACTCAGATCACCACCTCGCTGGATTACTACGAGAACATCGGCATCCAGCTCAGCGTCGTGCCTCAGATTCAGCAGGACAAATACATCAACATGATTGTCCATCCCGTAGTCAGCGACCAGAGCGGGGTCGTGGCCGCCCGCGGCACCGGCGGGGAGGTACTGGCCGAGTATCCCATCATCGACACCCGGGAGACTGAAACGGAGATCATGATCGAGGACGGGCAGACCATCGTGCTGGGCGGGCTGCTGAAGAACGTGGACAGCGAAAACGTGGCGTCCGTGCCCCTGCTGGGCGACATCCCCCTGCTGGGCGCGCTGTTCAGGCGCACCACCCGGGACACCCAGACCATCGACCTGATCATCTTCCTGTCCGCGGAAATCATCGCCGCCCCCGGCGAGGCAACCGAGGAGCGGGCACGCGGCATGGCCATGGCGGATGAAGTCCCTGTGCGAAGCCTGTTGAAAAGAGCGGACCGACTGCGGGAAAGAGGGGATTACAGGGAGGCCCTGCAGACACTGCGGGACCTCGGTGATCCGCACTCTCTGCAGCTTACCCCCGGCACGCGGAGTGACCTGGTGCAGCAGCTTGAGCAGCTCCAGGAGCTGGCTGCAAAGCAGAATCAACAGGCCGGTTGATATCAATCCCCCGGCCTCCGGGCCGAGTCGGGTTAGCCGGTCTGACTGCAGGGAGCGCGCAGGCCGGCTTCCTTGTTCTGGAGCCCGGTAGCATCGGGACCATGTCGCCGGTCTCTGCAAGGCTTGACTTTCAGGTCGCAGAATAGTTATAGTTCGCAAGTGGCCGGTTGGCAGCGAATTCGGCGTGGCCGAACCGTTGCCCCGGTGCGGATACATGACCTGTGCTGCACAGTGTAGAGGTTGAACATCGTCACGCGTTTTGTTTCAGGAGGGCGGGCCATGAAGTGCAGAAAAGCATTCACGCTCATAGAACTCATGATCGTTGTGGTGATCCTGACTATCCTCGCCACCGCTGCCGAGCCGATGTACCGCAGCTCGGCCAGCCGCGCCTACGAGAGCGAGATACTCGCGTCGCTCTCCATGGTGCGCACGGTGCAGCGGGTCTTCAAATCCGTCAACGGCGAGTATCCGAGCAGCATGGCCGACCTGGACGGCACCAATTACCCGGATGAATACCTGACCGCCGAGGATTTCGTGGACATGCGCTACGTGGACTACGATGACTTCGCGGTGGACGGGACGGGGAGCACCCAGTGGAACGGCTATATCCAGGGCTACAAGTATACGACCGTCACCATGTCGGCCGACGGATTCTTAACCCGCGAGCCGTAACTCACGCCCGGCCCACCGCGTCGATGGCGCGCCCTGCGCAAGGCCAGGGCATTTTCCCCTCCGCCGGCCGCCGCTCTCAGCCGGTCAGTTCGTCCCACGGGATCACGCCGGTCCGGGCCGCGTATTCGTCGTATAGCGCGCGGAGTTCCCTGACCTTCCCTGGATTCTTCGCGGCCAGATCGCGGAGTTCGGTGCGGTCTTCCACCATGTCGTAGAGTTCCCACGCCCCCGGGTAGCGGCTGACCAGCTTCCAGCGCCCCCGGCGCACCGCCCGGTTGCCCTCGTGCTCCCAGAAGATGGGGCGCCCGCGGAAGAATACCCCGCCCCGCAGCAGGGGCACCAGGCTTTCGCCCTGGACGGGCTGGACCGGGTGGCCCCGGTGTTCCCGCGGATACTTCACCCCGGCGGCCTCCAGGATGGTGGGCATCAGGTCAATCACGTGCACCGGGGTGTGCAGTATGCGCGGCTGCGTGCCCATGCCGGCAGGCCAGTGGGCGATCAGCGGCGTCGCGATGCCGCCCTCATGCACCCAGTGCTTGTAGAGCCGGAAGGGCGTGTTGGAAGCATTGGCCCAGGGCAGATCGTAGCTCATGAAGGTGTCGTCGGGACCCGGGTCCAGTTCGGGCGTATTGCCCACCTGCACCGCCCGGCCGTCGGGCGTGGGGATGGCGTAGTGGCCCGGCCAGCCGTCGCTGTCGTCTTCGCGCAGGAACTCCGCGCACCCGCCGTTGTCGGACAGGAACATCACCAGCGTGTCCCGTTCGATGCCCACCTCGCGGAGTTTTGCCATGATGGTTCCCACTCCCTGGTCCATTCGACCCACCTGGGCGGCGTAGACGGCCATGCGCAGGTCTTCCCAGTCCTTATCGGTGGCGTCCCGCCAGGGCGGTGCCTCTTCGTCGCGCGGTGAAATGTCCCAAGCGGGGTCCAGTATGCCGGCTGCGTTGAGCCGCTCATGCCGACGCGTCCGCACGCCGTCCCACCCACCGTCGCGGTATGTCCCGCGGTATCGCTCGATGTCCTCGGGCAGGGCGTGCAGGGGCCAGTGGGGCGCCGTGTACGCCACGTAGAGGAAGAACGGCTCCGCGCGCCCGGCCGCACCGTCGATCATCTCGGTCGCCTTCTCGCTGATGGCATCCGTGATGTAGTAGCCTTCTCCTCCGGGGTGGATGATACTGTCGTCGTGGACCATGGAGGGCGGGTTGAAGTAGCTCCCCGCGCCGCCCAGCATGCCGTAATGGGTGTCGAACCCGCGCTGGACGGGGAGGGGGTGGCCCGGCTCGCCCGGCCGCCAGGATTCGGGCCGGTTGGGCTTGTAGGGACCGCCCACGTGCCACTTGCCCGACATGCAGGCGCGGTAGCCCCCGGCCTTCAGGGCCTCGGCGATGGTCACGCAGTCCCCCCGCAGGTAGCCCTGGTAGGCCGGCCCGACGCCCCGGTCGCCCACCATGTGTCCCACGCCGGCCTGGTGGGGGTAGAGGCCGGTCAGCAGGGAGGCACGGGTGGGGCAGCACCGGGCACAGTTGTAGGCGTGGCTGAACCGCACGCCGCCCTCCGCCAGCCGGTCCAGATTGGGCGTGTTGATCTCCGATCCGTAGCAGCCGATGTCGGAGAAACCCATGTCGTCCACCAGGATCAGCACGATATTCGGTCTGCGGGGTAGCTCCTGCGCCATGATGTGTCCCCGGTCATGAAGGTGTGAATGCGGCTTCAGGGCTCGGATAATAAGGCCTTGCGGCGGCACCATCAACGGCGCGCCTTGTGACGGAGCGCGGTGCGGGTAGAATTGGGGAAGCGGTTTGAACCGGGTGGAGCATTTCTACGGGAGGGGGAGAAATGGCGATCGAGTATCGGACTCTGGGAAGGTCGGGCCTCCGGGTGAGCAACCTCTGCCTGGGCACCATGAATTTCGGGTGGCACACCGGCGAGGAAGATAGCTTTGCCATCATGGACCGGGCGCTGGAGCTGGGCATCAATTTCTTCGACACGGCCGACGCCTACGGGTTCGCCGTGGATGATCGGGGGCTGACGGAGGAGATCATCGGCCGCTGGCTGGAGCGGGACGGCGGAGGCGGTCCCGGCAGCCGCAGGGAGGCCATCGTCCTGGCCACCAAGGTGTACGGCTTTATGACCCGCGAAGGCAGGCGCCCCGAGCCGAACCGGGACATCTACGGCCTGTCCGCCATGAAGATCGCCCGCCACTGCGAGGACAGCCTCCGCCGCCTGCAGACCGACCGCATCGATCTGTACCAGATGCACCACGTGGACCGGCAGTGCCCCTGGGCGGAGGTCTGGCAGGCCATGACCACGCTGCAG
This sequence comes from uncultured candidatus Brocadiaceae bacterium, assembly GCA_964572825.1. Classification (GTDB taxonomy): domain Bacteria; phylum Planctomycetota; class Brocadiia; order SM23-32; family SM23-32; genus CAYVBE01. Next base: position 12,402 of record CAZNGS010000036.1, on the reverse strand, counting down.
CGGCAGGGCAAGATCGTCTACGTGGGCTCCAGCAACTTCGCCGGGTGGCACATCGCCACCGCCTCTCAGGAGGCCGACCGCCGGGGCCTTCAGGGGCTGGTGAGCGAGCAGAGCAAGTACAATCTGGCCCGGCGCACCGTCGAGCTGGAGGTCGTGCCCGCCTGCCGCGCCTACGGGCTCGGCATCATCCCGTACAGCCCGCTCGGCGGCGGACTGCTGGCCGGCGGCGCGCTGAAGAGCGACGAGGGACGCCGCTCCGGGGAGGGATACCGCCGGGGTCTCCAGGAGCACGGCGAGCAGCTCTCCGCATACCAGGAATTCTGCGACGATCTGGGCGAGCCCCCGGCCGCCGTGGCCCTGGCCTGGCTCCTGCATCAACCGCAGGTGGTGGCGCCGATCATCGGTCCCCGCACCGTCGAGCAGCTCGAAAGCGCCGTCCGCGCCACCGAGATCGAACTGGACGAGGACGCGCTCGGCCGGTTGGACGAAATCTGGCCCGGTCCCGGCGGGGAGGCGCCCGAGGCCTACGCCTGGTAAAGCGGTCGACCCGAGGAACCGGGACGGATAAAGCACGGGACGAAGGCATGTTTCGCGAAACCGCAATCCACCTGCTCTTGCTCATCGGGTTGATCATGACATCGGACATGCAGGCCGACGCCAGCGCCGGGGGGCATTACCCGGCGCCTCCGCCGCCGCAGGACACCTCCCGGTGGGGAGCGCACATCCAGCGCAGCATGAAGCTGCTGGCCACCAGCACCCCCGAGCATCGCAACAAGGTGCGCATCCTGTTCTACGGGCAGTCCATCACCCGGCAGGACTGGTGGAAGGACGTGGTGGCCGCCCTGCGGGAACGCTTCCCCCACGCCGACATCGAGGCCGAGAACCTGGCCATCGGCGGATTCAGCTCCCAGCGCCTCATCCTTACGGCGGACATGGACCTCTATCCCTTCTACCCGGACCTGCTGATCTTCCACGTCTTCGGCGCGCACGACGAATACGAGAAAATTATCTCCCGCACGCGCCGGTTCACCGCCGCGGAGGTCGTCATGCTCAACGACCACCTGCACGCCCGCGCCGACCCGGCGCGCCCCGACCAGGGCTGGTCCGCCTTCATGAACGGGCAGTTCCTGCCGAAGACCGCCTGGAAGTACCGCTGCCAGCTCCTGGACGTGCGCGGGCCGTGGCGCGAATACCTGCTGGAGAACGGTTACGAATCGAAGAAGCTGCTGCGGGACGGCGTCCACCTCAACCCCCACGGCTGCTATCTCATGGGCAGGCTCGTCGCCCGGGCGCTTGTCTACAGACCGGAGTTCCCCGACCGGGAGTGGGAGGACCTGGTCAAGACCTACCGGGTCGGCGAGGACGTGAAGTTCGAGGACGGCAGGCTGAAGCTCAACTTCGACGGCAACCGCGTGGTGGCCCTTGCCGGGCAGCGGGAAGGCCCTTCGGCGAAAGCGCAGGTGCTGATCGACGGACGGCCGCCCTCCGACTATCCGGAGCTCTACACCTTCACGCGCGCCAACTACGGTCCGGGCGTGGACTGGCCCTGGGTGGTCTGTGCGCCCTTCAAAGTCACCTGGCAGAACCCGCCCGTCGAGGAGGAGTGGACCATCACGGTCACCGAGGGCGGCCCGGAGCAGTTCCGCTTCAGGGTCCGTGGTTCGGTAACCGGGCCGGACGGCGAGGGCCTCAGCACGGAGCGCTTCGTGTCCGATTCCGGCCGGGTCGTCATCGAGCCGGAGCACTGGTGGACCAGCACGGGGCACGGCCGGCCCAACCCGCTGAAGCCCGGCTACGAACTGAAGTTCAGGTGCAAACTGATGGGCACCGACCTCTACGAGCCGCCGCAGGTCGAAGACCCCTCGCGGGAATACCCCACGGTGCTGGCGCAGGGCATCACCAACGAGGTGCACGACCTGGAGCTGATCGTCCGGGGAGAAAGCGCCGTGCCCATAGAAGCCATCCGCATCTACAAACCCCCCTTCCCCGACTGAGGCGGGGGGAACGGCAGGCTTGAGGCTGGAGACTGTAGGCTGTAGAGTTCTGCGGAGCGATCAGGACATGGGTAACACTTTGCCGCATCAAGCTTACCTTTGCTGTGTCCGTTTGCAAAGGCGATTTGCCCTCGAACATTGTCGAGGGATGTGCCCGCGACACCGAAGCGGACTACTTGCGGTTCCTGGACAGAGCCTACCGTTCAGTGGGGGAGCTTGAGTATGACATCTCCCTTGCCCAGAGGCTCGGCTACTTGGACGGGGCGCCGCACGAGCGAATCGCCGCGGTATGCGCTGAGGCCTACAAGGTTCTGAACGGACTGATCGGTTGACTAGCAAAACAGGTCACATCAGCGTCGTGGCGAAATATAAGGCTGGAAACGCTCTTTTGTGGACTCTCAGCCGGGGGCGGCTGAGCTACATTTTTCAACGGGCGGCTAGGGCGCTGACCTCGCCTTTCGGGCGGCGCCGTCGTCGCAGTTCCTTCAGCCTACAGTCTCAAGCCTCCAGCCTGTTCGGCCATTCGGTTTGACAAACGCTCGCGCGAGGATAGTATGGGGGTGGAGGCTGTTGCATGGACTTCAGCGGGCCAATTGGATGTCCCGGGCTGGAATATCCGTGGCGTAACGTTCGAGGAGGATATTTTTTAATGGGCGCTGGACTGCACAGATTGGTGCGATTCGTGACGTGTCTGCTCCTGTGCGGGATGTTCGCGTTCTGCGGGGGGCCGGCGCTGGCGGGCGAAAGGGTGTCCGTCGAGCTGACCGACGGCTCGCGGGTCGAGGGCGAGGTGCTGAAGAAGGACGAGCAGGTGCTCTACATCTCCGTGGGGGGCGAGGTCATCTCGCTGGACCGCAAGAAGGTGAAGAAGCTCGAAAGTTCCGGCGGCGAAGAAAGCCTGGAGGAGGTGGAGACGCGCGAGCTGTACAGGACCGCCGAGCTTCCCGCCAGGGCGGTCAGCGCGCTGGTGGAGCAGTTCGGAGCGGCCATCGTGGTCGTCCGCACGCCCGCCGGGCTGGGCACCGGGTGGTTCTGTGACCCGGACGGCTACGTGGTGACCAACAATCACGTGGTGGCCAACGAGCGGACCATCTCCGTGACCGCCTTCAAGCGCCAGGACGGCCGCTTCGAGAAGAAGGTCTACAAGAAGGTCAAGATCGTGGCCCTCGACGAGCACCTGGACCTGGCCCTCCTGAAAGTCGAGGAGGACCTGGGGATGGAGGTGCCCCAGCTCGACCTGGGGGACTCCACGGAGCTGAAGGAGGGGGACGAGGTCTTCACGATCGGCAACCCCATGGGGATGGAGCGGTCCGTCGGGCGGGGCGACGTCAGCAAGGTCAACCGCAACTACCAGGGGCGGCTCTACGTGCAGACCACCACCCCCATCGCGCCGGGCAACTCCGGCGGCCCCCTGTTCAACGAACGGGGAGAGGTCATCGGCGTGGTCAACATGGGCTACATCTTCCTGGACGGACTCGGATTCGCCATCCCGTCGCAATACGTCAAGGAATTCCTCGACAACGTGGAGGCCTACGCCTACGACCCGGACAATCCGAACAGCGGCGTCAAGTACATGGAGACGCCCCTGACCGCCACGGACGGATCGATGAGCTTCACGGCTTCCGAGTTCGTAAAGGTGGACCACGGCATCTCGTCGCTGGTGCTGGAGGATATCAACTCGGACGGAGTCCGGGAGGTCATCTTCGTCAACAACCGCAAGGGCGAGATCGGCGTGCTGAGGCGGCGGGGCGAGAAGGAGCCCGTCGAGGACGTTCTCGACTACGAGGACATCAACCGGCTGCCCCCCAGCCGGCTGTTCAAGCTCGACACGCACGCCGTGAACAACAAGATCACCAGCCTGGCCGTGGAGGACCTGAACGACGACGGGAGACCCGACATCCTGTTCCACGGTGACATCGACGGCCTGGCCGTCATGGAGCAGCAGGAGGACGGTTCCTTCGGCGAACCCCGGAAGCTGGCCGACGTGGAAGTGGCCAGGCGGACCGATGCCCTCGAGGTGGTGGACATGGACGGCGACGGGCGCAAGGAGATCTTCGCGCTGGGCACATCCGGGTTCAGCGTCGTCGGCGAGGCCCCGCATCCGGAGACCTATCCGTTGGACGCCAACTACAGCGACAAGCTGGGGAAGTTCGTGCTGACCGACGTGAACGGCGACGGCCGGCGGGACGTCATGCTTTTCGGCGCCAGGCAGTTCTACGCGGCCACGGTTCTGCTGCAGAACCCGGAGGGCGGTTTCGTCGAAGAGCTGCTCATCCCCGCGCACGTCTCCGGTCCCGTGGTAGAACTGCACGGGGGCGCGGGCGCGCACCGCTTCCTCACCCTGGACGTGGGGCGGAACCGCGTGCGGCGGATGGAGCTGGCCACCGAACGCCTTCCCGCGCGCGAGGGACACCTGGACATGGCCCCCCACGGTCTGGTGCTGGAGTCCGAGACCGCCGCCGAGGGAGACCTGGAGTTCGCCGACCTCGACTCCGACGGGGACCTGGAGCTGATAACGGCCATCCGAGAGAAGAACGAGTTCGTCACGTTCCAGCACACAAAGCAGGGCTGGCTCTTCCACACCTCGCCGGCCCCGAAGAACGTCTCCGGAGTGAAACTGTACCGCACGCAGGAGGGCAAGGTGGTGCTCTACAGTTTCTCGACGGACGACAAGATATTCGGCGTCAGCCGGGTGGAGGCCGACCACATCACCTTCCCGCGCCCCATCAACACGGAAGGCCTGGTCCAGTTCATCTGGTTGGGGGACATCAACGGCGCGGAGACGCTGCTGTGGGTGGAGCGGGTGGACCGCGAGTACCACATCCGAACGGTCCCCGCAAAGGGGCCGGCGCGCAAGGTGCTGGGCGACACGAAGGGCAGCATCGACGTGGAGCCCGCTTCGCTCACGTTCGGTGAGGAGGGTGAGGTGCCCACCTCCGTGCTGCCGGGCAAGCCTGCGCGGCTGGCCTTCGCGGACTTTAACGGCGACGGCCTCAGCGACCTGGTGCTCTACTGGTCCTATTCCGGCAAGGAGAGCCTCTACCTGGGGCGGAGCGACGGGAAATACGAGACCGTGATCAAGGACCAGGAATTCCTGGAGCAGCAGGGCGACCAGCCGTTGCTGGTGGCCGACGTGGACGCCGACGGCTCGCGCGACGTGCTGCTGGTGCAGCCGGGCTTCGTGCGGGTGCTGCGCGTGGACGAGAAGGGCAAGCTCTACGTCGAGCGCCAGTTCAACTGGGAGTTCGGCGAGATAGACCGCCTGGTCCCCTACGGCGAGGCCGAGCCGCCCCGGTTCCTGGCCCTCAGCGGCCACACGGCGCGGGTCGTGCGCTTCAACGTGAAGGAATCGACCTTCGAGCATGTGGCGAAACTGGACCTCACGGGCCTGAACGTGGGCCGCATCCACGTCCGGGACCTGGACGGGAACGGGGAGCCGGAGGTCGTCGCTGCCAGCAAGAACACCATCATGGTGCTGTATCGCGGCGGTGAGCGGCGCACCTTCCGCTCCCGGATCGTCTTCGACGCCCGTACGGACTACTTCAAGTACTGGGACGTGCGGACCTTCGACCTGGATGGGGACGGCGGAGACGAGCTGTTGCTGTTCGACAGCCAGAAGGCCATGCTGGAGATACACCGGCCGGACGAGGACGGAGAGCTGCGACCGATCTGCCGGCGGCGCCTCTTCGAGAAGAGCATTCACCAGCGGGGCGATTCCGACAGCTTTGAGATGCCCAAAGAGATGGCCGCCGGCGACGTGGACGGCGACGGACGCAACGACATGGTCATGGTTCTGCAGGACAGGCTGGCCATCTACATGCAGGGGGAGCCCGTCCAGGAGGATGCCGGCGGCGGGTCGAGCGATTGAGTGATTGGTTCGGTGCTGCGGCGCAGGTATCCGCAGGTCCGTTTACTGCACATAGTTCGGAAAGGTAGACCCGGGAGGTATGACCATGCGTAAGTTCTTTCTTGTCGCGCTGTTCTGTCTCACCCTGTGTTTCGCTGCCGGACCGACTTCCGCACAGGAGGGCTCCGAGCTCGGCCGTAAGCTCCCGGCCGGCCGGACAATGGTGTTCATGGACTTGGACCTGAAGGACATGCTGTACACCGCCGAGCAGAACCTGCGCATGGTGGATGAGGAGGCCGGGGGCAAGTTCATCTATGAGGTGAATCACCTGTATGAACTCGGCCGTCGACTTGCGGCCAAGTACCACTTCGAGCCGCAGCTTTTCGACAGGATCGACGAGACCAGGGTCGGCTTCGTGCTCATGGAAAGGGAGGAACCTCTGGAGGAGACCTTCACGGAGAGGAGGCCGGTCTTCAGCGAGGAGGGGGGGGAGTTCGAAATCGAGGGGTTCGAGACCGTCACCCGGACCCGGCGTTCGCACTTCTGTCCTTCGCTGGTGATCGAGACCGATCCGGAAACGGCGACGGATTTCGTGGCCGAGGTCAAACGAATGGTCGAGTTCGTCAACGAGAGTCACGCGGCGGGCCAACCTCTGCAGCGGCGGGACCTGGACGTGGAGCAGGGGGAACTGATTGCGTTCGGGAACGACCCTGTGGTGACGGTCGGCACTCTGGGCACGCACGTCATCCTCTCGCTGGGAAACCCCACCGACCTGTGGCGGAGCCTGATGGCACCGCCGGCCAAAAAGCTGTCCGATGTCCCGGTCTACCGGCGTTTACAGGCGGACGAGCTGACGCCCCAGTTCACGGCCCTGGTGAACACGGGGGGTCTCCTGCGTCTGCTGGAGGGGTACCTGGAAAGAAACCTTGAGGAGGCCAGGAAGCAGTTCGAGCAACATCAGTCCGGCGGTGGCGGTGGCGGTGGCTACAATCCCTACATGATGCCGTACATGGTGGCGCAGCAGATGCACAAGGCTTTTCTGAGCATCAAGGAGTTGTTCACCCTCGACAAGCTGCGCTACGGCGGTGGGGCCGCCTACGCCGACGTCGCGGACTCGGGCGCCACGAGCGTCATGCGGCTGCTGCTGTCGCACGACGAGCCCATCTCGCCGCTGCTTCAAGAGGTGCTGCAGGGCTCCGGCGCCCTGCAGGTCCCCGATTTCGCTCCGTCCGGCGGTGCGGCCATGCTGTGCCGGGTCAACGTGGGGCACGTCGTGAGCGAGGTCGTGAAGGCCTACGTGGAGGGCAGCGGGCCGCAGGGGGCGGCGATGTACCAGATGCAGATGCAGCAGATGAAACAGATGATCGGCGCGGACCTGGACGAGATCCTGGGGACGCTGGCCAGCGACATGTACCTCTTCGTGGAGCTTGGCGGTCAGGCCGCAGAGATGAAGCCGAAGATCGAGTTGCTGTGGGGGGTGCAGGATGCCGCCGCAGCCCGGAGTCTGTTGGACACCGTCTCAACGCAGATGGCCGCCAACCCCCAGACCAGCCAGGTCGTCAGCACGCGCACCTACCAGGAGACGGACGTCCACTGTTTCGGTATGAACGCGGCGCGGCCCGAGACCTACCCGGACGGGCTCACCGCCTTCGCCGTCGTCGTCGTGGACCGTTACCTGACCATGGGTAGCTGGGATTACGTGACCGGTGTGATCCGGCGGGCCCGGGCCAGCGGCGGGGAACGTTACAAGAAACTGGAGTCGCTGGTGGCTTCGCACCCCGGGGCAAACTTCATTGGCCTGCTCCCCGCGGAGTTCCAGAAGAAGCTCCAGGAGGCAATGCAGAAGCAGGCGGACCCGCAGGAGGCCAGCGCCGCCATGATAGAGCAGATCGAGTCCCTGGAGCTGGATCTGGAGGACGCCGCACTCGAACGGGAGATAAAGAGCTCCCTCCGGGAATTGGTGAAGGCGTGGACTGCCCTGCAGGAGAAGCAGTACGGCGACCTCCAGCAGTCGGCCGAGATGGTCGGCGAGCACTCCGGCCGATACTATGAGTTGAAGGCCACCTCCGAAGTCGAGGCCCGGTAGGGTCCGCCGAGGCCGGCTCCTCGTCCGCCCAGAACTTGTCGTAATGCCAGAACGGGCGGGACTGAAGGGATAGCACGTCGTGAAGCTCGTCGTAGCGCCCGGCCTCCAGGAGGCAGGACAGACAGAGCGTCGTGGCCGAGGGCGCCCGATGAGCCATCGACGTGCTCCAGGGCCGGCCAGATTCGTTCCATCAGCCGACCGCGCCTTCGGCCGCAAGCACAGGATCGGTCTTTGCCGCCTTCTTGATCTCGCGCACGGCCTGCTTCAGACGCTTGCACGCCAGGCGACTGGCCCGCCAGCCATACGCGCCGGCCCGGAACCGCTGCTTGAAGGTCCACCTGTGTTGTGAAGAAGCCATCCTGTTGACTCACGTTGCTCGAAACGGCGCGCGTTCCCGCCCCTCTTGAACTTCGCCAAACCGACCGGTCCCGGCAGTTCGGCACATGAAAAGAGCCGGAGCGGACATGGCACACTGAAACGGGCGCTCTGGAAACCCAGATCAACGAGCCTTTTGAAGGCTTTGCCCTGACGCCCCAGGTTTTCTCAGTTTCTTACCTGGTACTCGGACCCGTGCTCCACCGCTCCGGCTCCTATCATCCGATTGTACCTATATCTGGCCCGTTGTCAAACGGCGGCGGCGTATGAACGGCACGACAACGCCCGGCAACAATTTCCATAGGTCTGTTTTCTTGCCATCCCCATTGCTTGCGAACCGCGCCGCCGCCGAATAGACTCTATGATCCTCCAACCGGACGAGGAGGGACCGGACACCGGCGTCACGGACCTGGAGAGCGTCCGGGAGTATCTGAGCGGAGAGGACCGTGAAGAATTGATCGAGATCGTCGTTGCGCAGGCGAAGCTCGACGACAGCCTGCTGCGCCGCCTGGCCACGGATGCGTTCAAGAGGGCCGTCCACGAGGCGACCTCGTCGATGGGCTTTGTGGAATATGGAGAGTCTTATGAGTTTGCGGCAGGTGTGGGCGACGTCGTTGATGAGATCGAGAACCTGCTGCAGGACGCGCCGCTTCGGCGACCTTGCGCTTCTGGCTTCGGTGCCGTTGAAGTGGTAGAATAGCGGGCGAGGAAAGCAAGGTAATCCCAACAACTGAGCGGAGCACAGAGATGGTTATCTCTCTGGACCATCACATCGAAACTACGCCGGGCGTTGCCGGGGGGAGACCTCGCATCGCGGGACACCGGATCACTGTCCAGGATATCGTGATCTGGCATGAGCGGCTGGGCAGAAGCGCCGACGAGATCGCGGCCGAGCACGATATCTCCCTGTCCGACGTCTACGCGGCCCTCGCGTACTACTACGATCACCGCGATGAACTCGACGACAGCATCCGCGCGGACGAGGCATACGTTGCAGAGATGCGGCGCCGCACCCCCTCCCGGCTGACGGAGAGCCCGGATGCCTGACCGCATCCGTTTTTACATGGATGAGCATGTCCCTAAGGCTGTCACCGAGGGGCTGCGCCGGCGTGGCGTGGACGTGGTGACCGTCCAGGACGAGGGCAAGGCCTCTGCCCCGGACCGCGAGCATATCGAGCGGGCGACTCAAGAAGGACGCATCATCTTCACGCAGGACACGGACTTCCTGCGGCTCCACGACGAGGGTGTTCCCCACGCCGGTATGGTCTACGCTTCGCAGCAGACACCTGTGGGCCGGATTGTGAGGGGGCTCATGCTCATCCACGACGTGCTCACCCCACAGGAAATGGAGGAGCACGTTGAGTTCCTGTGAGGTCCCGCGTTCGCCGATCGCTGTTCTGGGCCGAGCCGTGCGCTGCCGCCCCGGCTTGTTGTTCAGCACCGTGCCCCACAGGCGCACGCGGTCCCCCTCGAACTTGTCGCCGAAAATCCCTTCGATGATGTGCTCTACGATCGTCGGTTCACTCCCATGGTGGTTGTGTGGGGCGGTCAGCCCTCGACCGCCACGTCGCGCATGGCGATGTAGTTCTCCTGCGGGACGTAGGCGGGGATGCTGTTGCCCGAGCCGAGGGCGTAGCCTCCCCGTCCCCGGCTGCGCTCCAGCATGGCGCGGGATCGCTCCTGGATCTGCTCGGGCGTGGACCGGCAGAGGAAGTCCACGTCTATGCCGCCCAGTGCCGCAATGCGATCGCCCCAACACTCATATGCCTCCTCGAGCGGCGTCGGCGGCAAGGCGCTCTCCTGGCTGGGCGAGAAGTTCAGCTCGCGCAAGGAAGACGCGGTGAAGGCGTTTGGCGGCATCAAGGACGCACTGGTCGCCGGCGACATCAAGCTGGGGGCGCGCGTGTTCTGGCTGACGCTCAAGATGGAGTGGCACAAGGGGATCAAGCCGCTGCGCCTGGCCTGGAACCGGTTCACGTTCCTGTTTGGGGCGACGTTCGAAGAGGCCACCCACAAGATCCCCCTCGGCTGGCTGGCGGTGACCTACACGCTCAGGCGCGCCTGGGCGCGGTTCGCGACCTGGTGGAACCGGACCCAGACGGAGGTCTCCGGCTGGCTGGCGAAGCGCATGCTCGAAGTGCAGGAGCTCTTCGACGAAACGCTTGGCGTCGATTACGCGAAGCGGCCGGTACGCGAGGCGATTCAGATACGGCTGACCGAAAGGCGAGTATCTTTCATTTCAGGACCCACTGCACAGTTGCCAGCACGATAGCCAAAGTCCAGCCAATGATGGCAATGGCTATCGTGACCCAGTCTCGTCGCCACCAAGGCAGCAATGCGTTTGCGCCTGCAGGCGTAATGCGGAAATCGGGAAAGCCTTTCTTGCGCTGTTCCAAGTATCCCCGTGCTGACAGACGCGAAGCCAGCTTCCCGCCCTCGTTATCCAGACTACTTCTCTCTGCTGCCTTGTCGCATTCCAGCCAGCCGTTCGCACCGCGCCTGTGCGCCTCCCCTTCGAAGGCTTCCAGATATCGTCTTTCATCGCCGCTCAGACCCATTGCTCCGGATTCTCCCACGGACTGCCCCTGCAGAGCAACCCACAAACAAACCCAAAGAACCCATACCGCCTTCAGAGCGACTGGGACAGTCGACAACGTTTGAGTATTGCTGCGAAGGAATAGGCGATAGGCGCTGAATGAAACGCCCGGGCAATCCTGTGCCATCGGAGTTCATGGCGATTCACTGTGCCCCTCTTGGCGGGCACCTTTCGAGAACCCGGCAGCCTTGAGCATGAGCTTTTGGAACCGTGCTTGCTCTTCGGCGGATAGGAGGCCAACCGCCTTCTTGTTCAAGGCATGCATCTCCTGCCACTCCTTCTGCGTAATCTGCCTGGACCCTTCGCCACGGAAGAGGCGGTGCAGTTGAAGAAGTCGCATGGAGTCGCGTTCGGACAGGAGGCTCAATGACTTGTCCATCAGCCGTTGCATCTCAGCAACTTCCTCGGCCGACAGCACACCCATGAGCGTGCCGGCCCGCTCGTCAGCCGATCCCCCCCTATGAACACCCACTGCCTTGATTCCGAGGGCCTCGATCCGCTGACGGTCTGCCTGCGAAAGCCGTGACAAGGCCTTCTGTTGCAGGCGGGCCCTCTCTTCTATCTCAGCCTGGCTGATGTCCACCATTCCCTTTGCGTGAAGTTCCAGGAAGCGTTCCGCTTCATCTTCGGCCAGTACATCAAGCATCTTTTTGAGCAATAGCATGGACTCCGCCTGATCCAGGCCGGACAGTGTTTCGCCATACGTCTGCAGCAGAGCGGTATGTTCCTCTGAGGACAAGGGTCTCAAGGGGCCCTTGAGTTCTGGCGGAATGTCGGCGTATGGCAAGTCCGCGGTGAAATTCTGCCGCCCACCGGCCTCAAGTAGCTTTTCGGCTATCCGATGGTGACCCTGAAGAATGGCGGCATCCAGCGGCGTCCTGCCGAATCGGTCCGTGGCGTTTACGTCAGCCCCGTGTGCCACTAGCGCGGCGGCCATCTCGGTCTGCCCGTGCCACACAGCCGCGTGCAGCAACGTCCAACCGTCGGCATTGGCGATGTCCGGATTGGCCCCATGTTCCAACAGCACCTTCGCAACGGCCGTATGCCCATGCGCAGCGGCCATGTTGAGCGGGGCACCTGCCAAAAAGGAGAGCCGCACGTTTGGATTCGCTCCGGCAGCAAGTAGTGCCCGAGCCACATCTGCATGGCCCTGTGATGCTGCCGCGTGCAGTGGAGTCCAGCCATCCACTGTGGGGCGGTTAGGGTCAGCGCCCCTGTCAAGAAGGAGTGTTACATTCTGCACCTCTCCAGCCCACGCCGCGCTGAATAGCGGCGTTCGGCCGTCGGCCAGCGCAAGGTCCAGCGCCTCAGGCTCGTCTTCTGCCAGCCATGCCAGAACGGCCCGCATGCCTGGCGGGTTCTCTGCACGCAATTCCTCCATTATGTCGCCATCGCCTCGAGCCCACGCTAGCCCAAGTTCCGCAGTTTAGGAAAAAATCCGGTTTTTTTCGACTTTCTTTGGGGGTGGAATGGGCCTCTTTGCCACCGAGGGGGCTTCCGGCAG
>CAZNGS010000035.1:0-45182 GCA_964572825.1 uncultured candidatus Brocadiaceae bacterium | reverse complement strand
TGACGGTGACCTACCCGGCCGAGTTCATGCTGGTTGCCGCCATGAATCCCTGCCCCTGCGGCTACTACACCGATCCCCGGCGGGAGTGCCGCTGCACGCCGCGCAAGATCGAAAGCTACCGCCGGCGCATCAGCGGTCCCCTGCTGGACCGGATCGACATCCACGTGGACGTGCCGCCCCTGGCCTACCGGGAGCTGGCGACCAGCCGGCCGGCCGAGCGATCCGAGAGCATCCGGCAGCGCGTGGTGAGCGCGCGGGAGCGGCAGCTTGCCCGGCTGGAGGACACCGACATCTACACCAACGGGCGCATGCAACGGCGCCACATCAAGAAATGGTGCCGCCCCGACCAGGACGGCCAGATGCTGCTGCGCCAGGCGACCGACAGCCTGGGGCTTTCGGCGCGGGCATATGACAAGGTGCTGAAGGTCAGCCGCACCATCGCCGACCTGGAGGGCACCGACGACATCCTGCCCCACCACGTGAGCGAGGCCATCAATTACAGGACGCTGGACCGACGGCTGGAGTAAACTGCCCCCGGCAGTAGAATCCGGTGCCTGGCATGCGTTGCGCAGGAGTCTTGAATAGCCCTGGGGATCGAGCGGTTGTCGTTTGCGCAACTGGCTCGCCTCCGGTACGCTTAATGACCACGGAGGGTCGTCATTGACCGCCCAGGGACTCTCTGCGCAGGGACGCGAAGAACCACCTCGCCATATCGCCATGCTGGAGCAATTGCCCGAAATGTCTGGACCCAACGGAAGCTCGATGTTCGAACGTCTCTACGAGGGACTGCTGTTCTTCGGCCAATTCATCCGCCATCCCAAGCGCCTGGGCGTGCCGGTGCCCAGTTGCCCGGAGGTCGGGGAGACGGTCCGGCGGGAGCTGGTGGCCCACGGCCCCCGTCGGGTGGTGGAACTGGGGGCGGGACTGGGCAGCATGACGGAGGGCATTCTCAAGGCCGTCCCCTCCGAGGAACGCGTCCTCTGCGTGGAGCAGAGCGCCGCCTTCTGCCGGCGGCTCAGGAAGCGATTCCCCGACCGGGTCGAGGTCGTCCACGGCAACGCACTCGACGTGGGCGAGTTGATCGCCGGGACGCCCTGGGCCAGCCCGGATGCCGTCGTCTGTTCCGTGCCTTTGTTCGGAGATTTCGGCCGGGAGCTCTGCCGCACGGTGGCCGAATTGCTGCCTCCGGACTCCCTTTACCTGCAGCTCAGCAACATGCGGGCCCCCGTGGCGGCTTACTTCGACATCCGGCAGACCTACCTGTTCATGGAGAACATCCCACCCGAGCAGCTCCACTCGGCGGTCAAGAAGAACGGCAACGGACGGGACGGAGGGGCCTGAACGACACAGCCGGAGGACTGAACAGGTGGAAGTTCCCGGGGAGGCGACAAGATTCGCTCCCGCCGAGCGAGCGGGAGAGAACGTTCTGCGGCAGCAATCCAGGGCTGTCCTGGCCGCGCCTTTGCTGCAGCAGCTCCTCGACGCCGTCGAGGAGTGTGTGCTCATCCTGAACGAACAGCGTCAGATCGTGTTCTGCAACCGCAGTGCTCTGCGTCTGAGCGATGCCCGGCAGCGGGAAGACCTCTACGGGCTGCGGCCCGGAGAGGCGCTGGGGTGCATCCACGCGACGGAGAACCCGGGCGGGTGCGGGACCACGCAGTTCTGCGCTACCTGCGGTGCCGTGGACGCAATACTGATCAGTCGAAAAGGCATGGAGGGGGCGCAGGAGTGCCGGATACGGACCAGCGACGACGGCCGGGCGCTGGACCTGCGCGTGTATGCCACTCCCTTCAACCTGGCGGACGAGTCCCTGACCATTTTCGCCCTGACCGACATCAGCGACCAGAAGCGTCGGCGCGCGCTGGAGCACGTTTTCTTCCACGACCTGCTGAACATCGCCCTGGGACTCAAGTTGCTGTGCAGGCAACTGGAGCAACGCGCGGACGCGGGTATGGCGGAACTGTGCCGGAGGGTGACACTCGCCACCCAGGAGCTTACCCGCGAGATCGAAGGACAGCGCATGCTGGCAAACGCTGAAAGTGGAGAACTGCGGATCCGCCCGGAAAGGATCCGCTCCCGCCCCCTCCTGGAAGACCTTCAGCAGTTGCACCGCAGCCTGGCAGTGGACCGCAATTGCCACCTGAGAATCCATGAAGAGACAGCAGCGGTGACCTTCCACAGCGACAGGACCATCCTTTCCCGCGTGCTCGCCAACATGCTCACCAACGCTATCGAGGCCAGCGGGCCCGGCGATACGGTCACGATGGACTGCCGGGCCTCGGAGAATGCGGTGGAGTTCCGGGTTCACAATCCGGCGCACATGCCGCGGGAGGTCCGGTTGCAGGTTTTCCAGCGTTCTTTCTCCACCAAAGGCGAAGCGCGCGGCCTCGGCACCCACAGCATGAAACTGCTCACGGAAAGGTATCTCGGTGGGGAGGTGTGGTTCGAGACTTCCGAGTCGGAGGGAACGGTATTTCACGTGAGATTGCCGGGGGAACTGAAACTGGATTAGGTCCCCCTTCCGACGGCCGAACCCGGGTTCCACCGGCGGCAGCAGAGATGGGGCATGGCCCGCAGACGGCGAGCTACACGGCCTCAGAGAAGCAGAACTCCCTGCCCGCCATACGGTGCATCGGACTGTTGAATGCCCCTGGCAGTGGCGACCTTGTTCGGCAGGGGCGGTGCCCGTAGAATGCACCGCTCACACACCGAAAAGGAGTGCATCCCCATGGCGCGCAGAGCACTGATGCTGGGCCTGGACTGCCTGTTCGCGAATCTCGTGGAGAAGTTCGACGACGAGGGAATCATCCCCAACCTCTCGCGCCTGATGGAGCGGGGATGTTTCAGCCGGCTGCTGCCCTGCATTCCGGCGCAGACGCCCACGAACTGGAACGCCATCGCCACCGGCGCCACGCCGGGATCGCACTCCGTCACGGTGTGGGGCGGACACCGCCCGGATGATCCCGCCGGCGAGAGCCACCGGGCGGAGGCGTTCAGCTCCGGGCTCTGCCTGGCCGAGTACCTGTGGGAAACCGCCGCCCGGTCCGGCAAACGCAGCGTGGTGATGAACTACGCCGGCTATCCGCCCACCACCGACGCCGCCCTGCACATCGACCGGTTTTTTCAGCCCACGCGCTCCTACTACGACGTGAGCCAGCCCACCGTCTACCACAACCTCGAAGACGACGCCGGCTACCCGGTGGAGTTCGGCAAGGCCGAGGGATGGTCCGGCCTGCCCGCTTCGGACCCCCCTCCCCTGGCGGCCCAGATCGCCGTCATACCAAGCTCCCGGGGAGAGGGCCCCACATACCATCTGCTCCTGACCGGGCAGGCGGGGGCGTACGACACGGTGCTGGTGTGCGATGGACGGGATGCGTCCGAGCCGCTGGCCCGGTTGCGGTGCGGGGAATGGAGCGAGTGGATCGCCGCCGGGTTCGACACCCAGGAGATGGGCCAGGTCGAAGCGGCGTTTCGCTTCAAACTGATCGAGTGTGCCGCTGACGGAACGCGCTTCCGGCTGTATCGCAGCGACGCCTACCCGACGGACGGCCGCTTCGTGTCGGACGCGGCGCTGGGGCGCGATCTGATCGAAGAGCTTGGACCCTTTGTGCAGGCGATGCAGACCGTCAGCCTTCACATGCACGGAGACCTGGTGGACCGGGATACGACGGATCAGCTCCTGGAGCGAGAGGCCGCTTGGTGGGCGGAAGCTGCCCGGCTGGCGATGGATTGGACGGAGGCCGAACTTCTCTACCTCCACTGGCACCTGCCGGACCACATCGGCCACCGCTACATCGCCTGGGTGGACCCCACCGGCACGGAATACACGCCCCAACTGGCGGAGCGCGGCTGGCGCGAACTGCGCCGGTATTACCGCGCCGTTGACCGATTCGTCGGCGAGTTCATGGCGCGGTTCGATCCCGCGCAAAACGTCCTCGCCATCGCCGCCGACCACGGCATGCCGGCCAACAAGAAGGCCGTCGCGCTGGTCAATGCATTTAAGGACACGGGCTGGCTTGCCTTCAATAACGACGGAAGCGTGGTCTGGGAAGAAAGCAAGCTCTTCTTCGACCAGAACCACCTGTGGATCAACCTGCAGGGACGGGAGCCGACCGGTGTGGTGCCTCCGGAAGACTATGAGAAACTGCGGTCCGAGGTCCAAACGCTCATGCGAGACATCAAGGACCCCGACACCGGTGAGCACGTCTTCTCCTTCGTGCTGACCCGCGACGAGGCGCCCGCGGTGGGCCTTTACGGGCCTCACGTCGGGGACCTGGCCTTCTGCTATGCCGGGGGTTACCGCTGGAGCGGCGCCCACGTGCGGGCGATGGGCGAGGAACGGGTCGTGTTCCCCTGCACGGGCGGCAACCACGGCCCCATGATCCCCTGCTATGAGACCGACACCACGACCGTCTACGGTACGCTGATCCTGGCCGGCCCGGGCGTGCGCGAGGGGATACGGGAAACCGCCGCCGAGAAGGGCATGCGGCGCACGGTGGACGTGGCCCCTACACTGGCTCACCTGCTGGACGTCGAGCCACCGGCGCAGAACGAAGGCCGGGTTCTGCACGAGTTCCTGGAGGGGTTCAGCTACGAGCGCCCCGAGCGTGAACTGAAACCCCTGGACCGGCCTCTCGTTCCCGCACGCCCCCGGCGGCCGAAACCCCGGCTCCGGGGAGACGTAACGGACGAGGAACCCTGACAGAATTCTGTTGCGCTCTGCCAACTGTGCAGGACGGCGTGACGTTGGAAAAAGCCCCTGAGGGAGCCACACAGTGAAGCACGTGCATTATCGCGACGTCGAGGCCGAAACGGTGACCGCGGAAGGCAGCCGGCTGGCCACGGTCCGCTGGCTGATAGGCCCGTCGGACGAGGCGCCGAACTTCTCCATGCGCCGGTTCGAACTGGAGCCGGGTGGGAACACCCCGCTGCACGTCCATCCCTGGGAGCACGAGATTTACATCCTGGAGGGCGAAGGCAGCGTTCGCGGCGGAGATGAGACCAGCCGAGTTCGGCCCGGGGACGTAATCCTGGTACCTGCCGAGGAGCAGCACGGCGTCTTCGCCGATGCGGGCGGTCCGCTGGCCTTCCTGTGCCTCATCCCCAATAAGGGCGCGAACCGCTGAGCGCCCGCGCATCACGAGAGCGCCCGTGCGACGACAATCAGCCCGACGACGGCGATGACGGCGTGTGCACGCATCCGGAACCGTCACGCAACCCCCGCGGGCGATGGTTTTTGAGCCACTCTGGTGGCGATGAGAGTCGGTCCCGGTGGCACCGACGTCGCCGTCCGCGATTTCATCACAGAAGGACAGGAAGGCATAGGGCCTGGATCACCCATATGGACTGAAGGTCGGACTGTCCATATGCTGCAATACGGCCGTCTGAGGGCCGTTTCAAGCCGTTTCAGCGCTTCGCAGGAAGGCCAACGGACGGATAAAAAGCAAACGGGCACACCCCTGAGGGTTCCTTTTGATAGCTCGGTCAAGCCCCCTTCGCCCTCCATAGCGGGCTACGGACCCCCGCGACGGAGGGATGGGGCCAAAGTCGTGCGGCACGCCCGGTACATCGTTTTCCAGATGGCAGAGGTGCCAGTCCCCCGGGAGCTGTTCGGAGCCATAATGGAGCGGGTCCGACGACTTTCGCCCCCACCCACCTGACGTGGTGCCCCGGATTGTGCATAAAAGGGAAGTCTCACTCATCACCTGACAGCTCGGGTGTCTCTGCAAAGCCCAAAACCCGTTCCTTCTCGCTGTTATGCCCGGGAGGTTCGGGGACCGGGAACTCGCAGGATTTGCACTAATTCGGTTTGACAAACGTCGCGGGAGGGGTATCCTCTCATGCTGAAGATCAACCTGTAATTCCTCTACGGTAAATGGGAAATCTCGGCGGACTTGCCTCACGGCGCCAGGTGGTCGGCAGAGGACAGAAAACGCAACACAGCAGAATTGACTCACAAAGGTCCCCATGAGAATCCTCTACATCTCGGGAAGTCCGAGAAGGGAAAGCAATACCGATTGTCTGCTGGTGCACATCCTGGACCGTGCCGATGGGGAGTTCATGAAGCTGACGGACTACAGTATCAGGCCATGCAGTTCCTGCTGGGCGTGCCTGAAAAATGGATCCTGCGCCATCGCTGATGACATGCGCAATACGATCACACCAAAGCTTCTGTCCGCGGACGCCCTGGTCATCGGCACACCGGTCTATTTCAACAACGTGACAGCGCAGTTGAAGTCTTTCATAGACCGAACCTGGGCGCTCAGGGGCAGACTCAAGAACAAGATAGGCGCCGCCGTTGTCGTGGGGCGCAAGTACGGTGCAGAAAGCGCCATCACGGCTATACACGCCTTTTTCTTGAAGCACGAGATGATCGTCGCGAATCGAGGGGTCTGCGGAGTGGCCTTCAAACCGGGAAGTGTGAATGACGATGAAGAATCGTTCCGGGCCGCCACGAAACTGGCCTCCAGAATCCTGGAACTCGGCACTCAACTCAATTCGTCGTGAAGAGACCGCACCTGGGATGCTCGAACAAGGTATAGGATCGCCGGGGGGCCATGTGTTTCACCAGAGCCCTTCCGCTGGGGGCGCGGACGCACAGGAGCGCGTCCCTCCAGCGAATGTCGGCTTTCGCGCGCTGACGGTGCGGACCTGGCTGGAGACAGCTAAAAGATACCTGCGCCGCCAACCCAGGCGTTGAACCGTCAGCACGGGCCTTCAACGTTGCTCATGGGTCCGACGCCCGCGGTATTAAAGGACTCGACCCCGAAGTAGTATTCCTGCTCGCGATCAAGGCAGCGAAGGTGAAGCGAATCTGCGTCGTAGACCATGTAGCTGCTGTAGAGCTTGTCGGGAGCAATGCCCCAGCGCACGTTGGCACCGATCACGTCGGAGCGGCAGGACCACTCGACGAGCGCATTGCGCGGGTCATCCGTCAGACGAACGACCCGGACGCTTTCCGGTTTCGACGGAACGGCTCCCGGGCCGACACCGAATATGCGGAATCCCGAAACGGCGGGCTTGCCACCGGGCACGTGCATAATGCTCAGCTTCAGGTACTGCGCCCGGGTTTCATCTTCGAGTTCAACATAATCGTGCGGCAGGTCCTCGCGGCTGTCGCTTTTGTCGATAAGTTTCGTCCAGCTCTTACCGTCCGTGGACCCCTCGATGCAATAGCGGAAGAACAAGTTCTCACCTGACCGGCCATATTGTGTGGCCTCGTGCTCGGCGAAGTTCGTCTGGATGGCGCGGACGAAACAGGGCTCGCCCAAGTCGGCGGTCAGAGTAGGAATCGGACCTTCCGATTCCGCCGCCCAATACGTTTGCGCACTTTCGTCGAAAGCCAGTTCCGCCGGATGCCCCTCCAGCGCCGAACTGGCGTCGGCCCTTGCCCGATAGCTCAGCAACATGTATCCGGCAAAAGGATCCTTCCAGGGGTCCCAGCGTCCCTCGGGGAGCAGCATCGGATAATCGCCGAACACCGTATTGCAGAAGAACACTCCATCTTCGTCGAAGCCGGCCGGCCAGAGACCGATGCGTCGCTCAAACTTGTGACGCACCGAAATGCGCATCGTGGACGTGTGCCACCAGTTGCCGTAATGGTCCCGGAACGTGCTGCCATGCCCGGCACCGGGGATGAAACCGCCGGGCTTGTAGCTGTGCGGGTTATGGCCCTGGAGCTGGAACGGACCGAGAGGTGAATCAGCGACCAGCACGGCGTCACAGTAAACGTTGTATTGCGTTCCGGGTGTGGCGTACTCCAGGTAATAGCGTCCAGCGTGCTTGCTCATCCAGGGGCCTTCGACGTGCGGTGCCCTGTCCTCGATGGAATGGTCATCCCCGCGCCGCTCCCAGCCGTGCACGTGACGGTTGCTCTCGTAAAGCGCCGCCGTCTCGCCAACGGGCAGCATGCTTTCCGGATCCATCTCACAGGCGTAAAGCGGTAGATGATTGCTGCATCCCCAGTAGCGGTAAACGCGGCCGTCGTCGTCCTGGAAAAGCGCCGGGTCTTGGTGCTCCGGGCAATCCGCTACTTTTTCCCACTGGTCGGAGGCGGGATTCTTGGTACGGAAGAAGGGGCAATCTTCGCCCCGGCGCGAGGCGGTCACATAAACATAGCCGTCAATCACTGCCGCATCGGGTGCGTAGTCCTCAACGGGCAGAGCCGACGAATGGACAAACTGCCAGGACTGCAAGTCAGGCGAATGCCAGTAGCCTCCCGACCTGGATGCAAACAGCCAGTATTCATCATCGTAGAACACAACCGACGGGTCGGCAGCCTCCCGGCAGGGGGCTTCGGCCGAGCCCTCGAGCTGAAAGCGATAGCTGACATTCAAAGGATTGCAGATGGTCATGCCGTTCATTCCTTATCCCCCGGTCTGCGTGCCCGCAGTGTGCAAAGCGTGTTCGCGGCCCTGGACAGAGATAACGTAACGGATTTCCTCTTTGCGCGTATCGCCCGAGCCCGGCCCCTCACCAAAGGGCTCGGGTAACCACAATCAGTCCGAAAAGAGCGATGATGGCGTGTGCGCGCACTCGGAATCGCCGTGCGGTGTCGGCCCGCGACAGCTTGTGTCCCAGAACGACGGCGATAACCGTCAGCGGAAGAGCTGCCAGCAACGCAACCACCACCGGTGCCGTGAACCTTTCGCCCATGAGCCGGACCAGCGTCAGCCGATAGATCACCATGACGATGAAGATGCACTGCACCGTGGCCTTCATCTCCCGGGCGTCGTCCGCAAGCGCGTAAAGGTAGAGCACCAGAGGTGGCCCCCCGGTCACGAAAGCCCCGCTCAGGAAACCGCCCAGAACTCCGACCAGCGGGCCCACAAACCCGGGCGGCTTTCGGCGAGCCCTGACCCCCAGGGCCCCCACGACTCCGGCCACCACCAGAAAAGCCCCCAGCGCCACCCGGAAAGCGGGCGAATCCCCCGTCTTCATGATGAAGAGGTATCCCAGCGGTGTCCCTGCCACTACACCCAGCAGAATCAACCCCGCCTTAGTCCAGTGGATGCCTCCCTGAGGACGGGAGATGCGCAGCAACACCACCAGCAGCACCAGGGCCCCGGCGGTGACCACGCCGGTCACCGGCTCCATCCGGTAGGGCAGCAGCGCGAACAGGCTCATCGCCACCATGCCATAGCCGAAGCCCCCGTAGCCGTGCACGAACGCTCCCAGCCCGATAATGAGGACTATGAGCACGATGCCCGCTGTGCCGGGGTCCATTGGTGAACCGACCCTCTATTACTGAGAACGGTATGGCTTCAGAAAGTGAGATGATGACAAGAGAACTTGCTCTGTCGAAAACATGCCTCTCCCCGTAACAGCTCTCGGCGCCTGCGCGATTCGCGAGCCATATACAGCACAGACGCCCTCGCCTGTGCCTATCCCTCAAAGCGCGCCGACGGTCCGCAGCCAGGCGCGGGCGATCAGCGCATGGCCGGCCGGGGTGGGATGCACGCCGTCACCCGCCCAGAAGGCGGGCTCTCTCCGGGCGCACACGCGCGCGAACTCCCCGTCCAATGGGACCAGCAGCGCGTCGAACTCCCGCGCCAGTTCGCGGGTGACCGCAATCCGCGGGTCCAGGTCGGGGCGCCACTCCATGCGGTCGGCGGGATGCGGCACCAGGAACGGCTCCATCAGGATGAGCCGGGCGTTCAGCTCATCCCGCACGCGCGCGACAATGTGGCGGTAGTCCGTCCGCCACTGCTCTACGGGCGTGCCGCCGCCGGAATCCACCCCGTGCCAGGTGTCGTTGATACCGATCATTATGCTCACCCAGTCCGGTGCCAGGTCGATGCAGTCCTGCTGCCAGCGCTCCCGCAGGTGCGCCACCCGGTTGCCGCCGATGCCCCGGTTCAAGAATCTCACCCCCAGCTCCGGGTGAGCAGCCGAGAACCACGCGGCGGCCATCATGGCGTACCCGCAGCCCAGGGCCAGGTCGTCTTGGCGGCTGCGCCCGCAATCTGTGATGCTGTCACCCTGGAAAAGCACGAGGGCGCCCTTATCGATCAACGGAACCATCTGACCTCCGTTCATGCCACGGCCATCGCACAGCGTCGTCGCACTGAACAGTCTGTTTCCGGGTTCAGGGAGGAAATGCCAGATTACGTTTTCCCGTCAGAGCTCGATGAAAACCTTCATCGCCTGCAGGCCCTGCTCATCGATGAAATGGTAGGCATTCTCGTAGCGCTCGAACGGGAAGTGGCGGAAATCGAGCGGCTCGGCAACGACCTCCCCCTCGGCTATGCGCCGGACGGCTTCCTGGTAATCCTCGTGCACGTACATCAGGGAGCCAATCATGGTCAGCTCCCACTCGCCGACGCAGGCCAGGTTGACGCGGGGCTTCTCGCCGTATACGGCGATGTTCACGATGGTGCCGCCCTTGTTGATATTGTCGATGGCCTTGTTGATGGCAGCCTCGGCGCCGGCGCAGTCGAACGCCAGGTCGTAACCGTCCTGGCCGAACACACGGGCCGCCGCGTCCTCCAGCGGTTCGTCGGCAGCGTTCGAAGTATGCTCGATCCCACACTGTCGGGCCACGTCCAGCCGGAAGTCGGTGACGTCCGTGATCAGCACCTTCGCTCCCCGGCACCGCGCCATCTGCGCCACGAGATTGCCGATGGCCCCCGCGCCCAGTACGACGGCGTTCCGGCCGGCGATCTCGCCGGGACGCCCGATGGCATGGACGGCGACCGAGCAGGGCTCGACCATGGCACCCTGCTCGTGGGTGAAATCCTCCGGCAGGATGACCAGCTTCTCCGCATCGGTCACGAAAAGGTCCTGCGCACAGCCGGGGGCCTGGAACCCTTCCACCTTCAGGTCGTAGCAGATGTTGTAATCGCCCCGGCGGCAGGCCCTGCATTCGCCGCAGACGATCTGCGGGCGGGCGGTTGCCTTCGCCCCCGCCGCCACGTCCTCCACTCCCTCCCCCGTGGCCTCCACCACGGCGCTGAACTCGTGCCCCTGCACCACGGGGTAACTGGTGAAGGGATGCTTGCCGTGCCACACGTGGACGTCGCTGCCGCAGATGCCGATGCGCTTTATGCGCAGCAACACCTGCCCCGGACCGGGCTCCGGTTCCTGAACTTCGCGCAGTTCGATCTTGCCGGGCGCCGTCATAACCGCCTGTCTCATGGGTTCATCCCTCCCGCAAGTGCCGAATCTCCCCAGTATCCCATCCCTCCCAGGCAGCGTCAACCCGCCCGGCTGAGGTTCCACAGGCGGGGGCGCCTGAGTTGCATGATGCGGGTGAGGCGCGGCCGGTGGACGTGTGGCGCAGCCATAGCCCGAAAACGATGCGGCCATCTCCATTGGACCGGCGGCCGATCGGGCAATACAATCGGCCGACGGGACCGTTTCGCCCGAGGGGAGAACGTGCACCGGACGGCGAAGTGCATCGGCGCAGGCGACCTACCCCGGCAAGCGGGCGTCTTACAGGGAACCTGGGCTTTCGTCACGCGCCGGTTCCTGGAGAGATTCCGTGAGGCCGCAGAGTCCAGCAAACGCGTCGACCTGGAGGCCCTGGTCGGAACCTCACCCGAGGAAGTGCAGGTCATCGAGATCGTCCGCGCAATTCGGTGCGGAACGCCGCGCCTCTTTTTCGTCAACCTCCCCAACCGGGGCCAGATACCCAACCTGCCGGCGGGCGCCGTCGTGGAAGGTCCCGCCCTGGCCCTGCGCTGCCTCACGGCTGATCCCGGATGCACCGGCCTGTCGAAGGCTCAGGCGATCCTGGGCGGACTGCTGCGGACCAATGGCCGGCACGTGAAGAGCTTCCGATAGCCGAGCCGGGCAGCGCCGACGCACCTACATGGCGAGTATGCGGTCCATGGCCTCGCTCAGCTTCCGTAGCGCGTCTTCTTCCAGGCCGAAAAACTCGGCGACGCACGGCCCCTCGTAGCCGATATCGCGGAGCGTTTCCATCACGGCGGGGTAGTTCACGTCCCCTTCGAGCAGGTCGCAGAAGCGCCCCCCGCCGTCCTGCCGCTTGAAGTCCTTGAAGTGCACGCAGGCGACCCGCGGCCCCAGGATGCGCAGCCAGTCCTCGGCGTAGCCGAACAGGATCATATTGCCCACGTCCACGTAAGCGCCGACGCACTCCGAGTCGAATCCGTCGATGAAATCGCGCATCTCCAGCGGCGAGAGAAGCACGCGGTTCCAGACGTTCTCGATGCCCATAGTGACGCCAAGGCGCTCCGCGTCGGGCACCAGTTCGGCAATGCCGTCCTTCATCCGCTCCATCGCCACGTCGTAGGGAACGTGCGCATCGCCTTCAGCCCCGCGGATGGCCAGCGTGCCGGGCACCACCAGCAAGACGTCCACCCCCAGCCAGGCCGCCACTTGCAGGCTTCGCCCGAGGACCTCTACGGCCCTGCGGCAGTCCCGTTGCGACTCTGCCGTGAGCGGATACTTCCACCCCAGACCGCTCGCCAGGCTGGTCAACTCCAGGCCCGCTGCTGCGGCGGCTTCCGCCACTGAGTGACACCCTTCTCTGGACGTGTCGAGCGTCAGCAGGCCCTCTTCGCCGACGACCGGCTCGACGCCACCGAACCCGCAGCGGCGCGCTTCGGCGAAAAGCGACCCCGCCGGCCGAGCGGCGTTCTCCCTCAAAGCCCAGATATTCAATGCCTTCAGCACTGCTCTACCTCCCCCCCCCCCCCCCCCCCCGAAGCGAAAGGGACGGCCGTTCTCGCCGGCCGTCCCCACGTCTTGCCGCGTCCGCGCCCCTGCGGTTGGGCGGCGGAATCGGCTGCTATTTCAGGCCGAGGGGCTCCTTGCGAACCAGCCCGAGCACCTCGCCGTCGCTCAGTTCGCTGGAGCCGATGGCCTCTGCGGCCGCCTCCTGCAGCGCCTGGCTTCCGGTGCCGTGGGCTTTTCGCAGAACCCGGTATGCCTCCTTCGGCAGGACGGCCTGTGTGCGCTCGAGCACGGCCGCCATAGCCTGACAGGCCGAAATCTTCAACTGATCGGTGCTGCCCCTTTCCACGATCCCGCTTAATGGCGCCAGGGCCTGCTCCGAGCCGAACGCCGCAAGGGCATTCACCGCCGCCGCGGTGACCTCGTCACTGTAGCCCTCCAGCGCATCTATGAGCGCCGGCTCGAGCACGCCGAGCGGATAGGCGGTGTTGCCCGGGTCCACCCCGTTCAGCGCGCCGGCGGCGTCCAGCACCAGGGCCTCCTCTTCCCGGGTGAACGGAGAGCGGCTCTTCGCCAGCACGTTGGCGATGATGGGCTTGAGGGCATCCGCGCGTATGTCGTCGGCGGCCAGTACCCGGGTCACTTTCTCGTAACCCGAGACATCGGCACCTTCCCCGGAGGGGGCGGCAACCACGTAGAGGGGAAGACCCTTGGTGCGCGGGTCCTGGGTGAGCTTCGCCATGACGGTCTGCATCAGAAGCTCGGGCACGTCGTTGGAAAGCAACACCACGTCCACGGAGGGCTCCAGGTGGAGCGCGCTTTCGATGCTGGCCTCGTTGACCGGCGCCTGGAGGGTAGCCAGACCGCCGCCCTGCAGGATGTCACTCAACTTGTTGCGCATCATGAAGTCATCAACCAGCACGAGGGCACGCTTGGCCGTGACGGCTCGCAGGGCGGCGCGCAGCACCTCCATCGTGTGGTCGGCCGGCGTCGCGGCGCCCGAGGGCGAACCTTCCACCAGGGCGATGGCGGCATTGTAACGCACGTCCTTATAGCCGCAGTCGAGCGCCGCGGGCAGGGTCTGGGCGGCCACCGCGTCGGGCCCCTCCAACCCTTCGAGCGCCACTTTCGTGCGCAGACGCTTCACGAGGAACAGGGCCGTCGGCCCGTAGTCCGCATCCAGGGCCAGTTGCAGCGCCCGGCCCAGGGACGGGGTGTCCAGCAGGGCGAGGGCCACCGGAACCTCGGCGCCCAGCTTTTCGGCCCGCTGAGCCGCCTCCTGCCTTTCCTGCTCGGTCACCTTCTCCCCGCCGAAGCGATAGTCCGCGGACTCGAAGTACCGGCACAGCGCCAGTTGACGCGCCAGCGACGCGGCGAACAGGGCCTGCAGCTCCCGGCTGGCCGGCGCTGCGGACAGCCCGGACCACGCGACCTCACCGGCCATCCGGGAGTAGTAGAGGTAGTTCGGCACGCGCTCGTAGATCACCCTGTCGGGCAACGGCGCCCCGGCGTCGTTCCACTGCCACACGTCGGCCTTCATGCCATAGGTGTGGCCGACGCGGGCGGCGTCCTCCTGGAAGTAAGCATGGCTCAGGTCGGCGTAGCTTTCGGCGGCGGTCATCTGGCCCGGAGCCTGACCGGTGATCGCCTCAATGGCCTCGGCCGCGGCCTCGCGGGTGGACTCCAGCGTGCCCTCGGCCTCCCAGACCTTCATGAGAGCGGGAACGGCCCGCACGTCGCCTATCTGCCCCAGCACACCGGCCACGCGCCCCTTGAGCGCGGCTTTGCCGGTGTTCGTCAGTATCTGGATGAGCGGCAGGCACGCATCGCGATGCAGTTCCGCCAGCAGCGAAAAGGCACGCCCTGCAGTGTACTGCTCGTCCGCCCCTTCCAGAGCCAGCAGCGGCGCCACGTAAGGCACCGCGTAAGGCCCGTGTCCTTTCAGCGTGATCCGCGCCCTGCCGTACTCGGTGACCTTGCGGGAGTGGAACGCCTCGATGAGAGCATGGGGATTCTGGACATCGCGCTTCGCCTGACGGACGGCACGGCCCATCACCTCGATCAACTGGTCGGCCTGCTCGCCCAGCTCCTCCCTGTCCCGCATCTGGAAGAAGGTGCCCAGCTCGGCCATCTTGCGCATCTCCAGAGCCATTTCCATCGTGGGCTTCATGGCGAGAACGCGATCGAAGGCCTGCCGAGCCTGCTGGAACTCGCCGGCCTGGTAATGGGTGACGCCCTGCTGGAAGGTCTGGAGCAGTTGCTGCTGCCGGGTCGTTTCTGCACCGAGAATGCCGCTGGCACAGACCGCGAATACCGCCGCCAATCCCACTGCCCACCGCCTGGCACGCTTGTACATGTGCGACTCCTTGTCGAATGGCAGGTAACTGTTTGCTTACCTTCTCATCCCTCTCGGGCATGAGACGAGGCAGCTCGCCCCGCCCTACAGGTAGTCTTTCTCCAGTGTCACGAGGTCTGCGTATGTCTCGCGCCGCCTCACCAGCCGATCCTCCCCACCCTCGACCAGCACCTCCGCCGGGCGGGGACGGCTGTTGTAATTCGAACCCATTGTAAACCCGTACGCACCCGCACTAAAAACCGCCAGCAGGTCGCCGCCGCTCACCGGCGGCAGGGCGCGCTGCTCCGCCAGGTAGTCGCCGCTCTCGCAGACCGGCCCCACCACGTCCACCACCTCCGTCGGAAAGCCTTCAAACTCCGCCTGCCCTTCCTTCATCACCGGCGGCAGGTCCTGCGCGCTGCTCACGGGCCAGATGCGGTGAAACGCGTCGTAGAGCGTCGGCCGCACCAGGTCGTTCATCGCCGCATCGCAGATGATGAAACGCCGCCCGTACTCACTCTCCTTGCGACGGATCACCCGCGTCAGCAGCACGCCGCTGTTCCCAGCGATGTACCGACCGGGCTCAATGATAACGTCACATTCTAATCTTTCAAGATAAGATTCCAGCGCTTTCGCGTAATCCCCCGGCTGGATAACGGGCTCCCCGGTGTAGGAGATGCAGTAACCTCCCCCCAGATTCAGCAGGCGCATCCGGCATCCGGCCGCACGCAGCTCCTCCACCAGGCCGCAGACCTTCTCCAGCGCCTCCACGTAGGGGTCCGCGCTGTAAATCGGCGAGCCCAGGTGCAGGTGCAGCCCGCACAGTTCCACCACGTCCCAGGAGCGGGCCTCCTGGATCAACTCCACCGCCTCCCGCAGACCGACGCCGAACTTGTTCTCGGCCTTCCCGGTGGTCGTCTTCTGGTGCGTCCGCGCGTCCACGTCCGGGTTGATCCGCAGGGCCGCCGTGGCCGTCCGACCCATCGCCCCGGCCACCTGCCGGATGCAGTGCAGCTCCGCCCGGGATTCCACGTTGAACACACGGATGTCCTTCTCCAGGGCGTACTCGATCTCCCCCTGCGTCTTGCCGACGCCCGCGAAGACGACCTTCTCGGGCTCCATGCCGGCCTGCAAAACCCGGTAGAGTTCGCCCCCGCTCACGATGTCGAAACCGCTCCCCTCGGCGGCCAGCAGACGAAGTATGGAGAGATTGGCGCAGGACTTGACGGAGAAGCAGACCAGCGGGTCCCACCGGCGGAACGCATCCCGGATCGTCCGGAACCGCTCCGCCAGCTCCCGGGCGCTGTAGACGTAGCACGGCGTCCCGTGTCGCTCGGCAATGCGTGCCGCCGGCACTTCGCCGCAATACAGCTCTCCATCGCGATACTGGAAAGCGGAATCCAAAAGCTCGCGTCCTCTCCGGTTTCTCAGGGACAGACATGGCGCCACTACACGGAGAGAGGATACCGCAAAAGGTCCCAAAGTCAAACTCAAAAAGCTCCATCGGGCTCCCGGCGGGCGGTACGCAGAGCAGCCGGACCACCGGCGGTCGCCGGCCCCTCACAGCCTGTTGGAAGGTGTTTCCCAGCCGCTCCCCCAGGCGACCTGCGGCAAGCCCCCGCCGAGAATCCAGTTCATACAGGTTGCCGGGCCATGCATCCGCGCGGCGCTATGGGTGGCAGGCGTGAGCTCGCGCGCGCCGCCGCGGTCCACAAAACCAGCACCGAGCAGGAGGCCACCAGCAGTTGAAGTCGGCGACCTCCCCTTTTCACCATGCCTCCTCCCCCGTGCGCACCGCAGCCGTACGCGTCCGCCCAACTGGCCGGTCCCGCGCAAAATGGCCGGGGCGCCGGATAGGACCGGCGCCCCGGCCCAAGTGACGCTGCCGGACGGCACGGCGGCAGGAAAGCGCCCGGAACGTCACCGCGCACAGGGATAGCCGCACCGGGATGCTGGGGGAGCACCCCGGCACGCGAGAGATTAAATGCAACTCACGTGCCGCCCACCCCGTGGCGCGGCAATGGCCGCCAGAAAGCAATGTTTCCGCCTCTCGCGGGGCTGCGGGCCATTCTCCCCCGCCGCGGCGACGTGCAGGCGTGTTGATTCTCCGTAACACCGGGCGGGGCGGCGTGTTGAGTTTTCTGCACATGCACGGCCGGCGCCGGCCCTATTCGCCCCGCCCTGCCAGCAGCTCGGCCGCCTCGCTCAGCCGGCTTACCCCGTACACCTCCAACCCCAGGCGCGCCGCCTCGCCCCGGTTGCCCTGCGGGACCACGGCCCGTTCGAACCCCAGCTTACGGGCCTCCTTCAGCCGGTCCGTGATGCGGCTCACCGCCCGCACCTCACCGCCCAGGCCAACCTCCCCCACGGCCACGGCGTCCGCGAAAAACGGTCGGTTCCGGAAGCTCGACGCCAGCGCGAGCACCAGCGGCAGATCGGCCGCCGGCTCCATCACCCGCAGCCCGCCCGCGACGTTCACGAAGGCGTCGCACCCGCCGAGCTGAAGGCCCGTCCGCCGCTCCAGCACGGAGAGCATCATGCTGAACCTGCGGTAGTCCACCCCGGTGACCTTGCGTTCGGGCGTGCCGTAGCTGCCCGGACCCACCAGCGCCTGCAGCTCGACCAGCAGCGCCCGGCTGCCCTCCATCGTGGCAGTCACCACCGAGCCGGTCGCCGTCCGATCGCGCTCCGCCAGGAAGAGCTCACTGGGGTTGAGCACCTCCCGCAGGCCCTCCCCCACCATTTCGAACACTCCGATCTCGTTGATCGCGCCGAACCGGTTCTTGGTGGCCCGGAGCACCCGGAGGGACTGGAACCGCTCGCTCTCGAAATACAGCACGGTGTCTACCAGGTGCTCCAGCGCGCGGGGACCCGCCACCAGGCCCTGTTTCGTCACGTGTCCCACCAGGAACAGCGCCCTGCCCTGCGGCTTGCACGCCTCCGTGAGCGCCGTCGCGCAGGTGGATACCTGCTTCAGGCTTCCGGGCGACGAATCCAGCCCCGCCGCCGACACCCTCTGGATGGAATCCACCGCCACCACCTGCGGCGTCTCGACTTCCAGCAGGGCAAGGACGTTCTCGAGGTCCGTTTCGGCGGAAACGCGCAGCCCGGAATCCTCCAGCCCCACGCGGTCGGCGCGCATCTTCACCTGCGCCAGTGACTCTTCACACGAGACGTAGAGGCACGGAACGTCCCGCCCCGCCATCCGCCCCAGCGCCTGCAGCAGCAACGTGGACTTACCGACCCCCGGCTCCCCCGCCAGCAGCACGGTGCTTCCCACCAGCAGTCCACCCCCCATCACGCGGTCGAACTCCGCCATGCCGGTGCGCATCCGCACCTGCCGCTCAAGGCTGATGTCGGTCAGCGACAGGGCCGGCGCAACGGCTTCCGCCGCCTGCCCGCCGCCTGCCGGCGCGCTCTCCTGCAGTGTGTCCCATTCCCGGCAGTTGGGACACCGGCCGCTCCAGCGGTAGAAGGTGGCCCCGCACTCGGTGCACACGAAGGTCTGCTCGTTCCTGGCCACGCTTGTTCCCTCCTCAGTCGACCGGCTCAGCGGTCCGCAGGAACGCCTCCACCTCGGCCATACCCGGTATGCCGGCCCGGCCGCCGGACTTTCGGCACTTCAGGGCGGCCGTCGCGGACGCCACCCGCATCGTCCTCTCCAGGTCCCATCCCCGCGCCAGCCCCAGCGCGAAGGCCCCGTGGTACACGTCCCCGCACCCGGTAGTGTCCACCACCTCCGACCGGTAGGCCGGCTGCCGATGGACCCGATCTGCAGTGACCGCCACGGAGCCCCGTGCGCCCGCCGTCACCACGCCCGCCCGGCCGCCCCGGGCCGACACCTCATCGAACAGCGCCCGGGCGCAGTCCTCCATCGAATCCCGGCCGTAGCGGTTCCGGGTGACCGCCAGCGGCAGCACCGGGTAATCCGCCACCGGCAACAGCCGGTCCGTCAGCTCGTCGTTGGACTCCAGGTCCACCACCACCGGCACTCCGGCGGCGCGGGCGACCTCCGCCGCGCGGACGGCGGCGTCCGGGTAGAGCCAGTCCACCAGCAGCGCTGCGGCCCCGCGGACGGCGTCTTCCGAGATTTCCCCCGGAGAAAGCGTGAGCGACTCGTCCGGCTTCCACAGAATGGTGCGGGTATCAGCCCTCCGGTCCACCAGAACCACGGCCGTCACCACGGAAGCCCCTTCCACGCGCCGGATAAGACGGGTCTCCACGCCCTCCTTCCGGAAATCCCGGAAGCACAGGTCAGCGAACATATCGTCGCCCAGCGGCCCCATGTAAGCGGCGCGCCCACCCAGGCGCGCAACGGTGACAAGCGCCGTGCCGATCAGGCCGCCGCCCTGCCCCTCGATGGCTGAGGCCACAGCCTTGCGGTCCAGCTCCGGGAACTGGTCCACCTCCACCAGCACGTCAAAGGCGCAGATACCGATGCCGACCACGTCGCAGCCGTCGCCCATTGTCACCCCGCCGCAGAGCCCTTATGGACCGGTTTTCAGCCGGACGTATCTTAGCCCCACCGCGCCGGATTTCAACCGCCACGTCGATGGCCGGTCAGAGGGCGAGAAAAACGACCTGGCGGCGGCCCGGCGGACAATAGGCAGCCGCGCCTGTTGCGAGGGCCACGCGAAGAGAAGGCGGTGGATATCGAACAGCGCAGAGAATCCTTCGGTTGTTCGTTTAAGATATTGGAGAAAGCCATGGTTGTCCCGAAACTGCACACACCTCGGTGCTGCATTGCGTTGCTCGGTTGCGTGGGGCTTGGCGTCACCGCCCGGGCCGCGCCGCCGGGCGGCGTGCCACCTGCTGGTCTCTACAAGGCCGGAAACGGGCCGTACGAAGTCGGCACGCTCGAGCTTGTAACACTCTACGACCGGGAACGTGACAGGGACCTGCAGCTTCGGATTACTTATGCGGAAGGTGCGGGGCCCGGTCAGTTCCGCGACTGGCACAACCGTCCCCGCGACATCCCGTTCGTGCTGGACTCCCTCGCGCATATCGCGGATAAAGCGCCGACTCTTGAACTCGACTTTCGACAATTGAAGAGGAAAGCCCTCCTGACATGTAGCGTCCCCGCCGGGGAATGGGCGCGGTTTTAGGACATGATCCTCCACGTGCAACCGTGTCCCAAGGCTGTAGGCTGTGGCGCGGGCAGAGACTGAGGGCGAATCACTTTTTCAACGCCCGCATTCTGCCCCGTGCGAACATAAACTGTGGCCGCTGCAAGCGTTCTCAGCAGTGCCGCATGGCTGCGCCAAAAGCCGAACAGCGTAATGTCGAAAGTCGAGCTAAGATACCGAGACCCCCGGATCGGCACGATCAGGGAATGATCCGAATTTGCCGCAAGACTCCGCTGAACAACAGTATGCGGAACATCCTCGCCGGCGGCCCCGGTTGCCGCCGGTGCCCCGGCGGCTATAATGCGCACCGTTCCAGGTAGACCTTTTCAGGAGCTGACGCCATGACGCCGGACGAAGCGACCGCCGGGGGCGATACGGACTGGTTCGTGCGCGACCGTTTTGGACTGTTCATCCACTGGGGGCTCTACGCGCTGCCCGCCCGGCACGAGTGGGTCAAGAGCCGGGAACTGATCGACAGCGAGACATACCGGACCTACTTCGAGCACTTCGGCCCGGACCTTTATGACCCCGAGCAGTGGGCCGAGACGGCCTCGGACGCCGGGATGAAGTATTTCGTGGTCACCAGCAAGCACCACGAGGGCTTCTGCCTGTGGGACTCCGAGCTGACCGACTACAAGGCGCCCAACACTCCGGCGGGCCCTGACCTGCTCAAGCCCATGGTCGAGGCATTCCGGGGACGCGGGATGAAGGTGGGCTTCTACCATTCGCTGATCGACTGGCACCACCCGGACTACACCGTGGACTGGACCCATCCCATGCGCGAGGACCAGGAGTACATCGCGCGGGACGAGGAGCGCGACTGGAACGCTTACGTGGAGTATCTGCACGGCCAGACGCGCGAGCTGCTGACCGGGTTCGGGAAGATCGACATCATGTGGTTCGACTTCTCGTTCGGCCCACGGGGAGGTTTCCCGGGCAAGAGCGGGGAGGACTGGAAAGCCGAGGAGCTGATCCGGATGGTCCGTGAGCTGCAAGCCGGGATCATCATCAACGATCGGCTGGGCATTCCGCAGGACATCAAGACCCCGGAGCAGTATCTGCCGGCGGAGGGAGTGACCGTGGACGGCGAGCCGGTGGCGTGGGAGGCCTGCCACACCTTCAGCGGCTCCTGGGGCTATCACCGCGACGAGTCGAGCTGGAAGAGCGTGGACCAGTTGGTGAAGCTGCTGATCGAGTGCGTAAGCCGGGGCGGCAACCTGCTGCTCAACGTCGGCCCCACCGGCCGGGGCGAGTTGGACGCAAGGGCCCGTCAGCGGCTGGCTGGCATCGGCGAGTGGATGAAGCGGCACGAGCGGGCCATCTGTGGATGCGGCAGGGCGCCGGGGCAGTTCACCTGCCCCCAGGATTGCCGCTACACCTTCAATGCGGAAACGAACCGGCTCTACCTGCACGTCTTTAGCTGGCCTTTCAAGCACATCCACCTGCCGGGGATGGCCCCGCGGGTGGAGTACGCGCAGCTTCTGAACGATGCCTCGGAGGTGGGCAGGAAGGCGCACGACGAGGACCTGACATTGGAACTGCCGGTGCGCAAACCCGACGCGACGGTGCCCGTGGTGGAGCTCTTTCTCCGATAGCGTGTCGCTGCATGGATTGGTTCCCGCGCGCGGGCTGGTGCACGAGGCCGGCGGGCGCGTGCACGTCCACTGTCACGGTTCGACCCGCCGGGTCTTCGACGGTTTTCTGGAGATGTGCGTCGCTATTCGGCGCCGGCGATGTGGAGGCGGTTGAGGGCCCTGGCCAGCGCCGCCCGGGCGCGGGCAAGGTCGAGGTGCTCTTCGCGCTTCCTCAGGCGCTCCTCGGCACGCTGGCGCGCCCGGCGGGCGCGTTCCACGTCGATCTCGACGGCTTTCTCCGCCGTGTCGGCCAGCACGGTGATGCGGTCGTTCAGCACCTCGGCGAAGCCCCCGCTGGTGGCCAGATGGACGGATTCGTCCGGCAGGTCCACGCGCATGCGCCCGACCTGCAGACTGCAGAGGATGGGCATGTGCCGGGGCAGGATGCCCAGTTGGCCGTCCTCGGCGGGAAGGAGGACATGGCGCACGTTCTCGGTTTCCAGAACGGTCCGCTCCGGCGTGATGATCTTCAGGTCCACGCGTGGGTTACTCCTCCAGTTTCCTGGCCTTCTCCCGGGCGTCTTCAAAGGTGCCGACCATGTAGAACGCCTGCTCGGGCAGGCCGTCGCCTTCGCCGTCGATGATGGCGCGAAAGCCCTCGGTGGCATCCTCGCGGCTGACGTAAACGCCGGGCATGCCGGTGAACTGCTCGGCCACGAAGAAAGGTTGGGACAGGAAGTTGCGCAGCCTCCGGGCGCGCCGCACGACGACCTTGTCCTCCTCGCTGAGCTCGTCCATGCCCAGGATGGCGATGATGTCCTGGAGGTCCTTGAACCGCTGCAGGATCTGCTTGACCTCCTGGGCCGTCGCGTAGTGGTCGCGCCCCACCACGCGCCGCTCCAGGACGCGGGAGGTAGACATCAAGGGATCGACGGCCGGGTAGAGCCCCTGCGCCGCCAGCTCGCGGGTCAGGAAGATAGTGGCGTCCAGGTGCGCGTAGGTCGCCGCGGGCGCGGGATCGGTGAAGTCGTCTGCGGGCACGTAGATGGCCTGCACGCTGGTGATAGAACCCTTGCGAGTGGTGCTGATGCGTTCCTGGAGCTCGCCCATCTCCGTGCCCAGCGTGGGTTGGTAGCCCACGGCGGAGGGCAGGCGTCCCAGCAGGGCGCTGACCTCGCTGCCCGCCTGGACGAAGCGGAATATGTTGTCCACGAAGTGCAGCACGTCCCCGCCCATCTCGTCTCGGAAATACTCGGCGATCGAGAGGGCGGCCAGCCCCACGCGGAACCGGGCGCCCGGAGGCTCGTTCATCTGGCCGTATATGAGGGCGCACTTGTCGAGAACGCCGCTTTCCTTCATCTCCAGCCACAGTTCGTTTCCCTCGCGCGTCCTTTCGCCCACGCCGCTGAAGACGCTGCGTCCGCCGTGCTCTATGGCGATGTTACGGATCAGTTCACGCTGCAGGACGGTCTTGCCGCAGCCCGCGCCACCGATGGCCCCGATCTTGCCGCCCTTGGGGAAGGGGATGAGGAAGTCGATGACCTTCAGGCCCGTCTCCAGCAGGGTGGTCTCCACCGACTGGTCCTCCAGGGGTGGAGCGTCCCTGTGGATGGGCCAGCGCTCCTTCGCCTCCACCGGTCCCAGCTCGTCGATGGGATGGCCGGCAACATCCAGGATGCGTCCCAGGGTCGCCTCTCCCACGGGCACGGTGATGGGTTGGCCGGTATCCACGGCCTTCTGGGAGCGTGTGAGGCCCTCGGTGGGAGCCATGGCGACGCAGCGGACCACGTTGTCGCCCAGGTGCTGGGCCACCTCGAGGACGAGCCTGCCGTCCCCCGAGCCGCGGTCCACCTCGATGGCGTTGTAGAGGGCGGGCAGTTGCTCCGGTGGGAACTCGATGTCCACCACCGGGCCGATGATCTGAACGATGGTTCCTTCGCCGGGCATCTGTGTTCACCCCGCGTTCTGGCGTTTCTATTTCATGGCTTCGGCTCCGCCGACCACGTCGAGAATCTCCCGCGTGATGCTCTCCTGGCGGAGGCGGTTCATCTGGAGGGTAAGCTCCTCGACCATTTCCTGGGCGTTGTCGGTGGCATTGTCCATGGCCATCATGCGGGCGCCGTGCTCGCTGGCCTGGGCCTCCAGCAACGCGCGATAGACCTGCACGCTGAGGTTGTGTTCCAGCAGCCGGTTGCACAGGCCTTCGTAGTCGGGTTCGTACGCGTAAACCAGCCCCGCGGCCTGCCGGATCTGCTCCGGCCGGGCGTGCATCCCCTCGGGAAGTTCGCGTTCGTGATGCTCAGCGATCTCGCGCCTGTGCCTCTCCGGCGGGCAGGGCAACAGCCGTCGGCGAACCACCGTCTGGCGCAGGGGATTGAAAAACTCCGTGAACGCCACCTGCACCTCGTCCACCTGGTCGTCCAGGAAAAGCTGCCGGAGCTCCTGGCAGATCTCCTGGGCGGTCACGAAGCGCACCGGGTTGAAAATCTCTTCGTGCCCGCTGTGAACCGTGAAACCTTCCCGTCTCATCCCCGCTATGCCGCGCGTGCCGACGGCGACCAGGTGGTACTTCCGCTCCGGACGCTCCCGCAGCAGTTCGACCGTGTGGGCGACGATGCGGTTATTGTACGCGCCGCAAAGCCCCCGGTCGCTGGCGATGCTGAGCACGGCCAGCCGGTTGCCGGGGCGCTCTTCAAAGAAAGGATGCTCATTGCCGAGGGCACCGTGCAGAAACCGGGCGCACAGGTGGTCCAGCCTGGAGGAGTAGGGCCGCAGTGCCCTTATGGCCTCCTCGGCGCGGCGCAGGCGCGCGGCCGCCACCATCTTCATGGCCCGCGTGATCTGCTGGATGTTCTTCACCCCGCCGATGCGGCCCTTGATTTCCCTGAAAGACGGCATGTTCAGATATCAGTTGAAGCCTTGTTCGTCCTGCAACCACCCGACCCGCCGGCGTCAGGGGGGCTTGAGAAACACGGCTCGCCGCCGGTTCAGCCTTCCGCTTGCTGTTCGTCTTCCTCCGCTCCCTGCTCGGCGCCTTCTTCCTCGGCACCGGAGATGAAGGTCCGCTTGAACTCCTGGATCGCTTTTTCCAGCTCCTCCTTCGTCTCCTCGTCCAGTTCGTGGGTCTCGGCGATTCTCTGCGGGACTTCGGGGTGCTCGTTGCGCACGTAGGTGTGAAACTCCTGTTCGAAGCGCTGCACTTCGTCCACGGCGATGTCCTGGAGGTGTTCCTCGACCCCCAGGTAGATGCTGATGACCTGGAGCTCTACGGGCATGGGCTGGTACTGGTCCTGTTTGAGCAGCTCGGTCAGTCGTTCGCCCCGCGCAAGCTGCCGGCGGGTAGCCTCGTCCAGTTCCGTGCCGAACTGGGCGAAGGCTTCCATCTCCCGGTACTGCGCCAGGGAGAGCTTAAGCTCCCCGGCGACGCTCTTCATGGCCGGTATCTGGGCCGCGCTGCCCACGCGGGAGACGCTGGTGCCCACGTTCATGGCGGGGCGAATCAGCTTGTGGAACAGGTCCGTCTCCAGGAATATCTGGCCGTCCGTGATGGAGATCAGGTTCGTGGGGATGTAGGTGGAGATGTCC
Organism: uncultured candidatus Brocadiaceae bacterium; assembly: GCA_964572825.1. GTDB lineage: Bacteria > Planctomycetota > Brocadiia > SM23-32 > SM23-32 > CAYVBE01. The sequence continues at coordinate 19,923 of CAZNGS010000035.1, read as the reverse complement.
CCCGCCTTGGTCTCGACGATGGGCAGGGCGGTCAGGGAGCCGCCGTTGACGATTTCGCGGTTGCTGACGTCGGCGCCGCAGTGAGTGCAGAGCCTGGCCGGCTTCAGGTCCTCTACGTTCTCTTCGGCAGGCGGCAGCGGGGTGAGCAGCCCGCAGGAACCGCAGACCTTGCCGTCGCTGGATTTCATGGCTCGTTCCAGCAGGCGGCTGTGCAGGTAGAAGATATCCCCGGGGTATGCCTCCCGTCCCGGCGGTCGGCGCAGCAGCAGGGAAATCTGCCGGTAGGCTTCGGCATGCTTCGAAAGATCGTCGTAGACGACCAGCGCGTGGCCGCCGCGCTCCATCACGTCCTCCCCCAGCGCACAGCCCGCGTAGGGCGCCAGGTACCACTGCGGGGCGGGAGAAGTAGCCGGTGCGGCCACCACGACGGTCTGGCCCATCACGCCTTCCTGCTCGAAGGTCTCGATGATGCGGGCGATCGTGGCCATCTTCTGCCCGATCGCCACGTAGATACAGACGACGTCCGTCTCCCGCTGGTTCAGGATGGTGTCCACGACCAGGGCGGTCTTCCCGGTCTGGCGGTCCCCCACAATCAACTCGCGCTGGCCGCGGCCGATGGGCGTGAGGGCATCGACGATCTTGTAGCCGGTGTGCAAGGGCTCCTTGACCGGCTGGCGTTTGACGATGCCCGGGGCGACGCGTTCGACCTGCCGGTATCTGTCGGTTTCCACGGGGCCTCGTCCGTCCAGGGCCCGCCCTGTTGCGTCCACGACCCGCCCCAGCAGGGCTTCGCCGACGGGGACGCTGGCGATGCGCTCGGTGCGGCGGACCTGGTCGCCTTCCCCGATCAGTTCATCGTCGCCCATGAGCACGCAGCCGATGTTGTCCTCTTCCAGGTTCATCGCAATGCCGATGACATCGTGGGGAAACTCCAAAAGCTCCATGGCCTTGCATTCGGTGATGCCATAGACCCGCGCGATGCCGTCGCCCACTTCCAGGACGGTGCCGACGGTGGTGAAGTCGGCCGCGACTTTCTCCCCCTCGAGCGCCTTCCTGATGATCGAGCTGACTTCTTCCGGCCGAATGGAGGTCTCATCCGCCATGGGCTATTCTCTCCCTGATTCTGCTCAACTCGCCCCGGAGGCTACCTTCGTAGAAGCTGCCGTCCAGGTTCACCCGGAAGCCACCCACCAGGGACGGGTCGGTCCGTTCGACGAGACGGACCTTCTTGTCGGCCCTGGTTTCCAGCACGGCCAGGATGCGGCCCCGCTGGCGGTCATCCAGGGGAATCGCGCTGGTCACCCGGGCGGTTACGATGCCCAGCCGCCGGTCCGCCGCCTCTCCGAAAGCTTCCGCCAGCTCACCCAGAATGCCCAGCCGTTTTTTGTCCACCAGGTACAGCAGCAGTTGCCGGGTCAGGGGGCAGAGGCCGACCCTGTCGCTCAGCCGGCGGAAGAACTCCTTCTTGTCCCCGCGGCTCTGGCGGGCCGTTCTGGCAAAGGTGCGGAACCGGGCGTCCTGCGCCAGGACTTCGGCCAGGACGTTCAACTCGGAGCGCACGGTCTCCAGTTTTCCGCGTTGCTCGGCGGCGTCGGCCAGCGCTTCCGCGTATCTTCTGCTCAGTACCGTCTGCTTCATTCCTCTGCCGTGGCCTCGGCTGACTCCTGCGCCATCTGGTCGATCATTTCGTCGATGTACCGTCTGTGGTCTTCGCTGTCCAGCTCCCGCTGCAGCAGGCGCGCCGCCACCTGCTTAACCAGGTCGCCCACTTCTTCCCGCAGGCTCGTCCTGGCCCGTCGGAACTCTTCCTGCAGCCTTTCCTCGGTCGCCCGCATGATTCGGTCCGCCTCACGCCGTGCGCGCTCGATGATCTGGTCCCGTTGCTGTTCGGCGGTCTGGCGGGCCTGTTCGAGGATGCCCGTGCGCTCTTCTTTGAGGTCGGCAAGTTCCTCCCGGCGCTGCTGGACCAATTGGCGGGCCTCCTGCTTGCGGCGCTCGGCGCCCTCCAGTTTGTCCTTCACCCGGCTGCGCCGCTCGTCCAGGAACTGCATGAGCGGATCCCAAAGCCAGCCGTACAGGATCAGCAGCAGGATACCGAAGTTCAGGCACTGCATGATCAGGGTGTAGTTTATGTTGATAATCGAGCCCCGCCGCCGGAACATGTCCAGCAGCGCGCCGGCCTCCTGGTCGGAGAACTCCGCGGTGCGGATTTTCTCGGGTTCCAGTTGATGGACAGCCTCTCGAGCGCGGTTGAGGTACTCCCGGATAAGCATGGTGACCTGTTCCGGGTTTTCCAGCTCTGACTCGTAAGCGAAGTTGACGATCGTCACGCCCACCGTGATGGCGTAGAGCACCGCAATGACGATCAGCCCCTTTTTGGCGCCGGGTTTCATGGATTCGCTCTATCCTTCCTGTGCTGCGGTGCCAGCGCTTTGCGGTTCAGCCGTCGACAGCGGAGGTCAGACGGCGAAGATCAAGAGAAATGCGATCACGAGCGAGTAAATGCCGGTGGATTCGCTGACGGCCTGCCCGATGAGCATGGTCCTGGTCAAGAGGGCGGACTCGTCCGGCCGCTTGGAGATACCCTCGCAGGCCTTGCCGGCGGCAAAGCCCTCGCCGATGCCCGGCCCGATGGCTCCGAAACCCATGGCCAGCCCCGCGCCCAGCAGGGCGGCCGCCTTAATGATGGCTTCTTCCATGGTCCTGCTCTCCTCCGGTGAATGTAGGGTCCTTTATCAGGAAACAAAGAAAATCAGAATGAACGCGATCACGAAGGCATAGATGCTGGTCGACTGGCTCACCGCGCCGCCCACCAGCATGACCCGGGTGATGGTGGTGCCCGCCTCCGGGCGCCGTCCCACGGCGTGGCAGGCGCCCGCTGCCGCCATGCCGGTGCCGAACCCCGGGCCGATGGCGCCGGCGCCCATGCACAGCCCCGCCGAGAGGGCGCTGACAGCGATCACAAAGTCATTGCCCGTGAACTTTTGAGCCTGCTGGGCGAAGGCCAGTATAACCGAGACCACCAGTGCGAAGACCGCCGGGCTGGTGGCCAGGGCCTGCCCCAGCAGCATGGTGATGGTCGTGTCGCCCCGCGTCTCGGGGTTGCGCCCGATACTGTCCGCCGCCCGGGCCCCGGCGAGGCCGGCACCCACCCCGGAGCCGATGGCTCCCAGGCCCATGGCCAGCCCGGCTCCGACCATTGCGCCCATCACCTCCAGGCTGGCCATGGGGCTCATAAACATCAGGACGAAGGCCACCACAAGGGCGAAGATTCCGCTGGTCTCGGCCACCGCCTGGCCCACCAGCATGGTCCGGGTCAACGAGCCAGCCGCCGAGGGCTGCCGGGCGATCGAATCCACGGCTTCAGCGGCGTTGTAGCCCTCGCCTACGCCGGCTCCGATGGCGCCGAAGCCCATGGCAATGCCGCCGGCCAGGTACTGGCTGGCGGGCACCAAGTTCTGCCAGCCCGCGCCCTCGCCGAACATCTCGACCAGGCCGCCTGCCACGATTCAACCTCTCAGTCTCTTATCTGCACCGCCGTGTACGCCAGTGCCAGCATGGCGAACACAAACGCGTGCACCAGTCCAATGAACAAGCCGAAAAACGCATTCAGAAGCGGCGGCAGTCCGATGTGCAGTATCAGGTGCGAAATCACCGTCAGGATGACGAATCCGCCAAAAATGTTGCCGAAAAGACGAAAGGGATGGGAGATGGCCTTGCCGATCTCGCCCACGAAGTTCAGCGGGGCCATAGCAACGTTGGGGACGCGGCCGAGCTGCACCGAATAGACCGCTACCAGTATCGTGTTGGCCACCAGCGCGGCGAGCAGGAGGCCGGCCGCCACCCGGCTCCCTGTCTCCATCTCCGGGAAGGCGTCCACGTACTTCGAAAGGAGCACGTAATTCAGCAGCACTCCGCCCCCCAGCATGATCGCTCCCACCACCCTGGTGATTCCCAGGTGGCCCGGGAAGCTGGGCTCGTAGAAACTCCAGAGCCAGCTTCGAAAGCCCTTGACCCGGATGGCGGATATATGGACGACGAACAGTACGATCAGCGCCAGCCCCAGGGGCGTGTTCAGGTCCTGGGTGGGACACAGGAACCCGGGCCAGCCGAAGGGTTCCAGGAAATTGGGCAGAACCCCAATCAGATTCGACAGAAGCACGAAGATGAACAACGTCCCGATGAACGGCATGTACCTGCGCCCGTGCTCCTTACCCAGCGTGTTGTTGCAGATGTCCTCGAAGAACTCCGCCAGGCCTTCAAAGGCCGCCTGCAGTCGTCCGGGCACGGCATCGAGCCGGCGCACCGCCAGCAGGGACAACGCGATCAAGACGGCCATCACAATCCACGTGTTGTAGAGCGTGGCCAGGTTGAAGCCCTCGAAGGGCAACCCCCAGACCTTGACCGGTGCATTGGGCAGTATGTCCATGATGCCTCCCGGAGGCTATCGACCGGTCGACGTCTCCACACCTGCATCCCGGGGGCGGTCCAGCAGTTCGGCGGCCACCACTGCGATGTTCATCACCAGCAGTCCCGGAATCGCCGCCCAGGGGCTGAACACGCCGGGGCAAGAGAAAGCCAACCCCAGCGCCGCGCCACTCAAGGCGTAGGCGAACAGGCGGATGCGGATGAGCGCTCCTGGCGAGGTTCCCCGGCGCATGGCGCGATAGCGCAGCCAGAATCGGAGCATGCTGACGATGGCGCCAAGAAGCAGACCCAGGGCAAGTTCCCGCCCCGCCAACAGGTAAAGGCCGCCCGCTCCCACGAGGGCCAGGACCTGCGCAATGCGAGTTGAATGCCCCCAGAATGCCTCCAGTTCGCTCCGGCCGCGTTCCACTGGCGGAATCTCCCCTCAGCGCGAGTCGCCTTGATCGCGGGTCTGTTCCTCTTCGTTGCTTCTGGCCGTGATCGCCTTCATGACCAGCCGATACACGGCCACCATGCCTCCGCCTATGCCGATCAGAAGCAGGACAACGCTCATCACGTAACCTGTGCCGAGCAGGCGGTCCACGTATAGGCCCACCAGAAGGCCCGCCAGGATGCTGCCGGCCATGATGAGGCCCAACTGGCCTACCAGCGCGAATGTGGCCGCTATGTCAGCGGGCTCTCTGGATGACATGCGGATGCTCCTGAGCGGCCGACCGATCGACACAGTGAAGCAAATCATTCTGGCAGAACATGGCCGGTTTGTCAACGACGGAAAGCGCAGAATGACCGGAGCGGAACGTTGCAACGGGACCTCGCCACGGCTATCGTACTTCCCGGTGCACCAGAAGGGGTTACTATGGCCGCAGCGGCGCGGGACGGCGAAAAGGCGGTGGTTCTGCTGAGCGGAGGGATAGACTCCGCCACTGCCCTGGCTGTTGCCCGGCGGGACGGCTACCGGTGCCTGTGCCTGACGTTCCGGTACGGCCAGCGCCACGAGGTCGAAGTGCAGGCCGCCCGCCGGGTGGCCGAATCGTTGCGGGCGGCCCAGCACCGGGTGCTGGACCTGCCGCTGGGCCGCATCGGAGGCTCCGCCCTGACGGATGGTCGCATCCGGGTACCCCCGGGCCGGGAAGACCGCAGAGACATCCCCAGCACCTACGTGCCGGCGCGGAATACGATATTCCTGGCCTTCGGGCTGGCCTACGCCGAAGTGACCGAATCCGACGCCGTCTACATCGGCGTCAACGCCGTTGATTACAGCGGATACCCGGACTGCCGCCCGGAGTTCATCGAGGCATTCCGTGGGGTGGCCAACCTGGCGACCCGACGCGCCGTGCAGGGCAACCCGCCCCGGATCGCGGCGCCGCTGCTCAACCTCAGCAAGGCCCGGATCATCCGGACCGGCGTGGAGCTGGGGGTGGACTATTCCCTGACGGTGAGCTGCTACGATCCGGACGCGGAAGGCCGTGCCTGCGCCAGGTGCGATAGCTGCCTGCTGCGCAGAAAGGGCTTCGAGCAGGCCAGCATCACCGATCCCACTCACTACCAGGCCGAAAGGCCGGAGGATTGACCGGCATGACCCAGATACTGGCAGTGGCGGCCAGCGCGAGGCGAGGCGGCAACAGCGACACGCTCCTGGAGGCCGCCCTGGAGGTCTGCCGCCAGAAGGGAGCGGAGGTGGAGAAGGTCATACCACGGGAACTGTCCATCTCCCCGTGTATGAGCTGCAACGCCTGCTTCGAAACCGGCGCCTGCGTTCAGCACGACGCGATGAAAGACCTCTATCCGCGCTTCTGCACCGTGGATCATATCGTGGTCGCCTCTCCGATCTACTTCACGTCCCTTCCCGGACATTTCAAAGTGCTGATCGATCGGTTCCAGTGCTTCTGGGCGCGCAGCTATCTGCTGGAGGACCGGCCCGAGCCGCGCCGCCGGGGGATGTTTCTCTGCGTGGGGGCCATGGACCGGGAGCGGTATTACCGCAGCTGCCTGACAACCGTGAAAACGTGGCTCTCGGTTCTGAACGTCGGATGTTCCCTGGCCCGCTTCTTCCCGGGGCTTGACGACCGGGGTGACGCCAAAGCTCACCCGGAGTATCTGCGGGCCGCACGGGAGATGGCCGTGCAGTTGCTCGAGGACGGCTGAAAGCAACGGTAGCATGCCTCAACGGGCCCGGAGGGCCGCCAGCACGCCGGGAAGGGCTATGGCCAGCATGAGGCAACCGACGGCAAACGCGTCGCCGAACCGCATGTACGGCGTCCGGTAGTCGCAAAGTCGCACGGGCGCCGCGAGCGTTCCCTGGCGGCCGGGCTGGAGGCGGGCATAGACCTCCCCCCGGGGACCGATGAAACAGGTGACGCCCGTGTTGGCGGCGCGCACCACCGTGGTCCGTGTCTCCACGGCCCGGAACACCGCCATGGCCAGGTGCTGGCGCAGTTCGCCGGGGATGAAATACCAGCCTTCGTCCGTAAGGTTGACGAAGAACCGGGCCCCCTGCCGGCGGAAATCCCGCACCAGCCCGGGGAAGACGTCTTCGTAGCAAATGAGCGCACCGAAAGGAATCTCCTGCCCCTCGGCGTCAGGCAGGGGGAAAAGCACCAGCTCTTCCCCCGGCCTCAGGTTGCGGGTGAAGGGCGTGAAGGCCTGCAGGAACGGCAGGATGTCCACCCACGGGACGTATTCGCCGAAGGGCACCAGGTGCACCTTGTCGTAGCGCCCCCTTATCTCGCCCCGGGGCGAAATGAGCAAGGCGCTGTTGGTTCTGTCGGTGACCGTGGGACCGTAGAGCCCGACCTCCCTGCCCCGCGCCGCCCTTTCCGTCAGCATCGAGGTGCCGACCAGGAGGGGGCAGTTCAGGGCGGCGCCCGTCTCCCGCAGGCGCTGAAAAGTCAGTGTCAGCAGCCGGCGGGCGGGGGCCACCAGCGAGTGCAGATGGGCATTCAGGGGGACGCCTATCGTCGTCTCCGGCCACACCACCATGTGGGGCGAGTGATCGGCCAGGGGCCGCGTCAGTCGAGCGACCCGTTCCAGCTCTTCCGCCGCTGCGGCGCAGCTCTCTTCCACCGTCCTGTTGAATATCTTCGCCCGCCGGCGGGGGATGTTCTGCTGCACGGCTCCCACGACGGGGCCCTCGTGGATGCGCACGTTTTTTCCCGCGTGGGGCCCCAGCAGTGCGCTCAACCCGATTGCAAGCACCGGCAGAATTGCGTGCAGCCAGACCGCACGCCCACGCCGCCGAGAGGGCCGGGCTATGTCGTGCAGCACTGAAGCGAGCCCCGCACTGCACCAGAAGACCAGAAAGCTGACGCCGTAGACGCCCGTCCACGCGGAAACCTGGACCAGGGAGCGGAAACGATACTGAGTGTAGCCCAGGAAAAGCCAGGGAAAACCCGGTCCCAGCCGGGCCCGGAACAGCTCCAGCCCGGTCCACACCATGGCGACCAGCAGCGGCCACAGCAGGGGTGAAAGCCTGGAGAGATGGCGCGCCGCCACAGCGGCCAGCACGAGATAGAGGCCGACGTAGAGCGACAGGGCCAGCCATCCACCGATGGTGACGGACGCCACCCAGGCAAACGCCGGCACGTACGCGAAAGCGGCAGCCACGCCCCCACACAGCGCTGCCGAGGCCGTGCTCCGGGCCTTTTGAACGGCCACCAGCAGCGGCACGAACGCGATGAACGCCAGGGGAGCGAGATCGACGGGGGGGAACGAGAGGAAAACAAGCAGCCCCGTGAGTGCCGACAGACCGCACAGAACCATGCGGCGAGGCCCTGTCGCCGACCGGGTCGGTTCCTCCGGTCTCGCCGTCCCGTCTGCTGGCCCGGGCGCCGGGTCGCTCATGCCTGTTGTTCCCGTATCGTTGCAGGTGGTCGCATGCCCGTGTCCCTCAGCGCCGGACGACCTTTACCATCACCACCAGTCCGATCATGCCCACGAAGACATTGCCGGCCCACATGGCGGGGACGACGGGGAGGACGGCGGCCTTGGCGGCGATCTGGCCCACGATCAGAAAGGGGTAGAAGACGATCAGAACGATCGCGAAGCTTATCCCGAACGCCACCATAATGCTGCGACCGCCGGCCATGATGCCCAGGAGGATGCCCAGCAGGGCGAAGACCACCAGGGAGACGGCCTGGGCCAGCCGCTTGTGGATGCGCAGACGGACCGATATGAGATCATGCTGATCGTCAGCCCAGGATTGCACTGCCCGTAGGGCCTCGCTCCGGCGGACCAGTGCTTCCTTGTGCGCCTTCAGTTCGGCCGTTTCCGTCTTCAGTTGCTCAGCCTTGGAGGCCGACGCATCAATCGCCTGCCTGCCCTGCGCGATTTCGGCCTCCAGTTTCTCGATTTCCTTCTCGTGTGTCTCGATTTGCGAGCGCAGGACGGCGAGCTGGTTGTCGAGCTCGACCCACCGTTCGTAATCGGTATGTGCCCCCTCTCCCGAGGCCGTGGTATCGATCTGGTTGAGTTTCTCCACCACTTCGCGTCGTTGCTGCTGCAGACTGTCCAGCTCTCGACGGAGGGTCTCGATTCGCTCCCCGTGGTGCTCGATGGTCTCGTTGTGGCTCTGGACCTCCACGACGGCGTACTTGTGGTAGTCCGCCTGGTTGCTTTCGATGTGATCGTTGATATTGGCGATTTCTGCGCTCAACACCCGTAGCTTCTTGCGCGTCTCCCGTCGTACACGGTCGGGGTGCTCGAAACGGCGTTGGTCCGCCACGCGTCGCTTGAGCCGACGCAGGCGCTTCAGCAACCTCAGGGTGGGCAGGTGCTTCTCATCAGTGCGGATATCACGCCTCTCGGGAGCCACGGCGACCCGCAGCGTCATCCGTTCGGAGGTCCCCGGCTCTCCCTTGGGGTAGTCGTTGGGACCAAAGTGGTACAGAGACGCGTCTTCCATCTCGAACAGAATCTCCCCGGGCCTTTCCGGGGCCGTCCGGATGACGCACGACTGGGCGGTTGCGATCCGGCGGGGATGCCGGTCCGGTATCTCCAGGACCAGCAGCTCGCGGAGCTTCCCCCTGGAGAAATCGTCGTACATGATGAACGCGGCGCCGAATTTGAACTGGCGCCGAGCACTCAGGGCTGCTTTGTCCAGCAGTATCTGTTTGAGCGCCTCGTACTTCAGTGTCTCGATGCTGGCGCGGCAGCGCGGCACCAGTTCGAACTGGAAGTAGGTGGCGAGACCGCCCAGCAGCAGGGCGACCACCAGCACCGGGTACACGACGCTGAAAAGATGAACTCCGGCCGCCCGCATGGCCATCAGCTCGTTGTCGGCCGAAAGCCGCCCGAAGGCCATGATGACCGCCGTGAGAAAGGCCGATGGCAGCACGATGGGCACGCAGTAGCCCAGCAGCGGCGGCAGCAGCCGGTGGAGCCTCACAACGTCCAGCCCCTCGTGCAGCAACTGCATGCAAAAGCCCACCACCATGATGAGGACCAGCGCGAAAAACGCCGGGATGAGGGCCTGAAACGTTTCTTTGAGCACGTATGTCTGTAGCTTTTTCATGCGTCGGTGCCGTATTTTAATCCAACCGCGGTCGGCCGGGCAAGGTTCGGAGACGTCCGGCAGGTTGCAGCGTGCACGGCGGAATGGGATAATGAGAAGATTAAAGTCCTGTGAATCTTCACGAGCCGCGGGCGTTCCCCGCGGGCCGGCCTAATCCATCGGCCTGCGAACCACTGGCAAAGGGACTCGATGAAGCGGGCGCTGATATCGGACATCCACGGCAACCTGGAGGCCCTGGAGGCGGTGCTGCGGGAGATCCGCCACCAGGGCGTGGACGAGGTGTGGTGCATCGGCGATGTGGTCGGCTACGGGCCCGACCCGGTCACCTGCACGGACCTGGTCAAGAAGAACTGCTCCCTGGTGCTGATGGGCAACCACGACTGGGCGGTGCTCAACAGCCCCGTGGGCTTCAATACGCTCGCAACGGCGATGATCTACAAGACCAAGGAGTGGATGCGCATCACCGACGAGTCCACCGAGGAGGACAAGGAACGGTGGAATTTCCTGTCCCAGCTCCCGCTCAGCGCAGAATCGGACGGCACTTTCCTGGTCCACGCTTCGCCTCGTTATGAGTTGAGCGAATACATCCTGCCTTCCGATGTCTCCCACGAGCCGGAGAAATTCGACGACATATTCTCCATGGTCGACCACCTGTGCGTGGTGGGGCATTCGCACGTCCCCTGCTCCATCACCGAAGACCTGGAGCTGACGCTCATCCGCCAGGACAACTATAACATCGAACTCGACGACCGGAAGAGAATCATCAACATCGGATCCGTGGGCCAGCCGCGAGACGGCGACAACCGCGCCTGCTTCGCGACGCTCGAGAACGGCAGCGTGCGCTACACGCGCGTCCCCTACGACTACCGCCGCACGATGGAGAAGATTCAGAAGCTGGGCGAGGAGTTCCAGATGCTGGGTTACCGGCTGGGGCTGGGCCGGTGAGGCCCACTCCGGCCAGAGCATTCCCGTTTCAGGCTTTTCATCTATGCTTGCTATATCGCCGGCGCTGACTGCGGCCGCCTCCATGACCGCGCTGGGATTGCTGTTCGGCGTGGGTCTGGTGCTGGCCGCCCGGGCCTTCCGCACGGATGAGAACCCGCGCCTGCAGCAGGTCATGCAGGCCCTCCCCGGCATCAACTGCGGCGCCTGCGGCTACGCCGGATGCAGAGGTTACGCGGAGTCCGTGTGTGCGGGAGAGGACGTGAACCTGTGCCTGCCCGGCGGGGAAGAAGTAACCCGGCACCTGGCCGATATTATGGGCGTCGAGGTGGCCGACCTGGTCAAGAAGAGGGCCGTCGTGCACTGCCAGGGAGGCACCGAACGATGCCCCGACCGCTTCGAGTACCACGGCGAGGCGGACTGCCACGCCGCCCATCTCACGTCCGGCGGCCCGAAAGGCTGCATCTACGGCTGTCTCGGATTCGGCTCGTGCGCGCGGGCGTGCCCATTCGACGCCATCACGATGAATGACCGGCGGCTGCCCGTCATCAACCCCGATAAATGCACGGCCTGCGGTATCTGCGTGGAAACCTGCCCCAGGGACCTGATCACCCTGCTGCCCGCTCGTTCCAAGATATACCTGGGCTGCTCCTCCCATTACAGGGGCAAGGCGGTCAAAGACGTCTGTTCCGTGGGGTGCATAGCCTGCCGCCTGTGCGAGAAGAAGGACCCGAACGAGGCCATCGTGATGGAAGACCAGTTGCCCGTGCTGGATCACGAAAAGGCCGACGGTGACTTCAGTGTGGCCGCCGAGGTATGCCCAATGGACTGCTTTGTGGTCGAGACGGCGCCGGCCCGCGAACAGACGCCCCAGGGCGTGACCGCCGGGTAGCCCGCGGAGCTGTTCGCGGGGGCTTTGCTTGAGTTCTGAGGCAGGTTTGGTAACATCTCTCGCGTCTGATCGCTCGTGCGGCTTCATCCAATCGGAGGAGTGTCATGGTCTTCGTGATTGAGGAAGAGTGCACCGGATGCGAAACCTGCGTCGACGTCTGCCCGGTCGAGGCCATTGAACTGGTCGACGGTGTCGCCGTGATCGACCAGGAGGAGTGCACGGAATGTTTGACCTGCCTCGACGAATGCCCCGTGGAGGCTATAGCGGAGGAGTGAACGTCTCTACCTCCGAGGCACCGCGAGCCGTGGCATCCTCCCTGTGGCTGCACGTGGTCCTCGCGCTGGCTCTCGCCGCCCTCCTGCCCCTGGGCTTCGCGCGCGCCGCAGAAGAAGACGAACTGAAGCAGCCGCGCATCCGCAAAGTTGGGCCTCACCTCTATCAGGTGGGGACGGTTCTGCTGGATGCCGAGAAAAAAACCGTGCGCTGTCGCGGCAAGGTGAACATGGACACCGGCGGCCCTATCGAACTGCTGGCCTGCCTGCCCCGGGGCAAGACTCACGAGACGGTCTTCGTGCTGGACGTGGTGCCGCTCGACCTGCAGCTCGCCCTGTTGCTGCTGGACCTCCGGTCCGGCCGTAACCCTTCCTATGAGTATCCGGAGAACAACCCTGACGCCGACCGTCCCCCCGGGGACAGCCTGCGGATGTGGGTTGAATGGCAACCGCCACGGCCCTCACAGGAGGAAGACGTGCCCGAGGATCAGGGCGCTCCGGACGGGGAAGCCGCCGAGGCAGAGCCGGTCCGGGTGCCGGCAGAACAGTTTCTCTACAACGTGCAGTCAAAAGAGGCCCTTAAGGAGGCGAAATGGGTCTTCCTGGGGAGCCGGCTGCTGCAGAAAGGCTTCGGCGCTGACCTGGACGGAAGCCTCATCAGCACGTACCACGATCCGCTCGCCATCCTGGAGTTGCAGCACGAGACCGTGCGGGACGACATCTTCTACGACGTGAACGGACAGATTTGCCCGCCGGTGGGCACGCCGGTGGACCTGGTCATCCAGGTGCCGCCCGAGAAGGACAAAGAAGGAGAGAACGGAAACGGTGAAAACGAAGAAGACGACAGGGCCTCGACGAAATAGCTTGAGCTTCCACGCTGGTCTGCCCGCGGCGGTGGCCGTGACGCTGCTGCTGGTCGCCGCAGCGCCCGAGCTGAGTGCAGCACAGACCAGGGCCCCGGCGCGGGACGCGTCCCTGCTGCTGGAGGGAAAAGCGGCCGTCAGGCGGGGATTGCGCTTCCTGAAAGGACAGCAGAAGGCGAACGGCTCCTGGCAGGATCATCCGGCCGTCACGGCGCTGGTCGTCACCGCGATGGTGGGCAGCGGCCAGGAGGACTTCGGACCGTCCAGCGAGGTCGTCTCGGAGGGGTTGGAGTTCATCCGCGGCCATGCCAGGCCGGACGGCCGAATATACGACCGCTTCTACGCCTCCTACAGCACCAGCATCTGCGCCATGGCCCTGGTTGAGGCCGGCCTGCCACAGGACAGGCTCCTGATTCGCCGGGCCCGGGAATCCCTGCTGGATGGACAGGCGGACGAAGGCGAGCAGTTCAGCTCCGACGACGTCCAGTACGGAGGTTGGGGCTACGAGAAGCATCACTCCGGTGAGGGTATGCACCGGGCGGACATGTCCAACACCCAGTTCGCCCTGGAAGCCCTGCACATCCTGGAGGGCATCGGCCCGGAGGACAGGCCGGAGGCTGAGTCCGGTCAGGGCTCCAAGACCCGAACTGAGCTGGCTTACGGTCGCGCCATGGTTTTCCTGGAACGCTGCCAGAACCTCCAGGCTACCAACGATCAGGATTGGGCCTCGAACGACGGCGGCTTCGTCTATCGCCCCGGCGAGAGCAAGGCCGGCAGCACACCGGCGGGCGGTCTGCGCAGCTACGGCGGCATGACCTATGCCGGCCTGAAGAGTATGATCTACGCCGGGCTGGACAGGAACGATCCCCGGGTGCGCGCGGCATATGAGTGGGCCAGGCGCCACTGGACGCTGCAGGAGAACCCCGGTCTGGGCCAGCAGGGGCTCTACTACTACTACCTCACGCTCGCCCGCGCGTTAAACGCGTACGGGGTCGAGGTGATCGTGGACGCCGACGGCCGCAAGCACGATTGGCGGCGGGAGCTGATCGCCCGTCTGCTGGAAGTCCAGAACGGCAACGGCTCCTGGGTGAACATCAGCGGCCGGTGGATGGAGAGCATGCCGGAACTCGTGACGGCTTACGCCGTGCTGGCCATCGAGCAGGCTGCCGCCGGGTGGTAGGACGCTCAGGCGGTGAAGAAGCCGGCGTTGTTGCCGAAGACCCGCGTTACCCCTTCGTCGCTCAGCCCGGCGCCCCGCAGGACGGCCTCCGCGAAGGCGCGGTCCGGGTAATCGCCCGGGGCGTGTCCGTCCGACCCGAAGCTCAACCTCGCCCCGTGTTCGCGGGCCAGCCGGGCCACCCGGCCGTTGGTCAGAGAGTGTCCCTTGCGTCCGCTGATCTCCAGCAGAACGCCGCGCCGGGCGGCCAGGGCCGCATCCTCCGGACAGATGAGGCCCGGATGGGCCAGCACGTCGCAGTCCGCCTCGATCGCGGCCCGGTTCGTGCCTTCGGCCACGGGCTCGGCGATGGTCTCCCCGTGGACCAGCACGACCTCCGCCCCCAGCTCGCGGGCCAGAACCACCAGTCCCCGGATCAGCGGGGGCGGCACGTGCGTCACCTCGCACCCCGGCAGCAACTGCATCTCTCCGTAATAGCCGTCGCATGCCTCGCAGAATGCCACCGCTGCCCCGACCACCGCCTCGATATTGGAGTGGTCGCAGTGATCCGCGATCGCCAGCCCCCGATAGCCCATTGCCTGACAGCGCCGGGCCATTTCGGCCGGCGCCAGAACGCCATCGCTCCAGAACGTATGCGTGTGCAGGTCGAACATGTCCATCCTCAGAGTTGGGAACCGATCATCGTCCAGTAAGCTGCGCCGCGCTTTGACCACAACTCCGGCACGGGCAAGCGACAGCGTCTGATGAGAAGTCCCCGAGCAGTATTTGCCCGGACATGATACCCTCCCGGCGCGATGATTTCACCCTCGATTATCTCCGAATCGATCCCTGGCCGGTGCCCGGCCGTCGCTCGTTTTTCAACACTTGTCCCGATGGTGCGGCGGGCGGGTGGTCTGCCCGGACCGAGTAAGCTCGGGTCTTTGACACGTGGGGAGGGAACGTGTACGCTCGATAAGGAAAAGAATCGGCTCACTGAGAACAGCAAGGGAGGTCGCGGGCATGCAGGAAGAGATCAAGGAGGCCGTGCAGCAGGCGCGCAAGCTTGAAATCGACGGAGCGGATTATTACACGCAACTGGCGAAGAGTTGTGAGTCCGAGGCGGCAGCCAGCATGTTCCATTCCTTCGCGGGCGATGAAAAGCGCCATCTAAAGATCGTCAAAGACCTGGCGGAAGGGGTGGGCGTTGACGTCGAGTCGTTGCCGATGCCGCGCGATGAGATCCGCACCCTGTTCAGCGAGGCATCTGAGACGGGCGCCGAAACCGCCCGAGCCACCGAAGACGAGAAGCAGGCCGTCAGCAAGGCCATGCAGATGGAGACGAAGAGCTTCCAGCTCTATACCGATGCCACCGAGAATGCCGGTGATGAGGCGACGCGGCAACTTTTCCAGCGCCTGGCCCACGAGGAGAACCAGCACTACGAAATGCTGGAGAACACGCTGGAATACATGAACAGCAACGATCAGTGGTTCCTGTGGAAGGAATGGGCACTCATCGTCGGCGACCAGAGCTCGCTGGGTCTGGGCTGACCGAGCCCCGGGGCCAGCTTTCATGGCTGCTCGTGCGGCTCGGTAAAGACGCACCGGCTACCTGCGGGGGAGCGGTTGAATGAGCGAAGGCAGGCAGTACACATACCGGACAGCTTGCCGATGGACCGGAGAGCGACGGGGAACGCTGGCCTCCCCCGGTAAACCCGACCTGCAGGTGGCCACGCCGCCGGAGTTCAGGGGCCACGAAGATGTCTGGACCCCGGAAAACATGCTTGTTGGAGCGCTGGAAGCCTGTGTGATGCTGACATTCCTGTATTACGCCGACCGGGCTGATATCAAGTTGGTGGAATACTCTTCCGAAGCGGAGGGACAGCTCGACGCCGGCCGCGCAGGGATGGCATTTACGTCGTTCAAGGTCCAGGCGGACGCCCTGGTGGGTGACCAGGAAGACGTGCCGAAGGCCCAACGGCCCATGAACCGGGCGGCCGACGCGTGTCTTGTCACGCGCTCGCTTGCTGCCGAAGTTGATGTGCAGATGCGCGTGCGCGCGACGGGGGATTGATCAACGCCGACAGGTGGCGCATGTTCCCGTGCTGCACGAGGAACAAGGCGAGGAAGCGCGGCTCTGTCCGCTGTCTGCCGGGTTCTTCGAGCGCGCGGCAAACAGCGAGAAGCCCTTGCGCATGCGGTTGCTGCCGCAGGCGTCGCACGTGTGGTTTACGGTGCCGCCCGCAGTTTCCAGGTACTCCTCCTGGAAACCGCAGTCCTGACAGGTATATTCGTACAGAGGCATTGCGGACCTCGCAAATTCGGTTCAATCACATTTGAAAACCCGGAACTACTGCGGGCGGCTGCATTATCGGCACGAAAGGTGCTCAGCGTGACGTCCAGCCACGCCTCCGCGCGTTTCGCGCCTGCCGCCCTGCCCTCGGACTCCTCGCTGGCCCTCGTCACGAACGGGGTTCGGAGACAGCCTTTTATGGTATTGCGCGGCGCCCCGGCTGTCAATCGGGATGCCTCGCCCTGCCGAAACTGAGGAAGGGTCCCGTGGAACATTTTGCCGACAGGTTGATGCGCGCGGTCTCGGCCAAGAGCTCTCAGGTGGTGGTTGGCCTTGATCCCAGATTGGAGCGGATGCCCCAGGAGGTCACACAGAGGGCCTTCCGGGCGCACGGCCGCACTCCACGCGGGGCCGCCGCGGCCATCGTGGAGTTCAACCGCGCTGTCCTGGACGCCGTCGAGCCCCACGCGGTGGCCGTCAAACCGCAGATCGCCTTTTACGAATGCTATGGCGTCGAGGGCATGCGCGCCTACGCGGAGACCATAGCCGCCGCCCGGGACCGCTGCCTCATCGTCATCGGCGACGTCAAGCGCAATGACATCGCCAGCACGGCGCAGGCCTATGCTTCCGCGCACCTCGGAGCCGACAACCAGCATCCCATGCATGCATCCGATTTCCTCGCCGATGCCATCACCATCAATCCCTACCTCGGAGCCGACGGGGTGCTGCCTTTCCTCGAAGCCGCCGGGCGGCGCGGCAAGGGCGTTTTCGCCCTGGTCAAGACCAGCAATCCCTCCTCGGTCGAGGTGCAGGATGTCCGGTGCGAGGGGCGCCCGCTCTACGAGCGCGTCGCCGCGCTTACGGCCCGGTGGGGCGGCGCATACCGGGGCGATTGCGGCTACAGCTTTCTGGGCGCCGTCGTGGGCGCCACATTCCCCGAGCAACTGCGCCGCCTGCGCGCGCTCATGCCCCACGCGCCCCTCCTCGTGCCCGGTTTCGGAGCGCAGGGCGCCGGAGCCGAAGACGTGGCGCCCGCCTTCGATTCGCAGGGCCTGGGCGCCGTGGTCAACTCCTCACGGGGCATAATCTTCGCTTGGCAGCGGGCACCCTACGACGAGCAGTTCGGCGGGGATCACTGGCGCCGGGCTGTCGGCGCCGCCGCCGCTGACATGCGGGAGCAGCTCTGGCACGTCACTCACTGACGCTCCGGCCTCCGGCGCCTGCGGTCCCGTCCGTCTCCAGCGGCAGCCCCGCGTATATCCGGCACACCGCGTCCGCCAGCTTGTCGGGATGATGCCGCAGCAGGTCCTGCTTCTCCCAGAGTACCCGCTTCTTGTCCAGGTCCTCCACCAGGTTCGCGGTCAGCACCTGCACTGCGCCTTCGTCCAGATCGGGACCCGGCACCACGGGCGCGGCGCCCTCCCGCCGGTAGCGTTCCAGAATGTCCTCCGACGGGAACTGCGAGTTGAACAGGGCGTAATCCACCACGGCGTCGCCGGTGACCTGGAGGATCGCCCGGAGGTGGTCGGCCGCTCCAAAACCGTCCGTCTGCCCCGGTTGCGTCACGATGTTGGCGACATATATCTTCACCGCCCTCGTCTCGGCCAGCGCCTGCCGGATGCCCGGCACCAGCAGGTTGGCGACCACGCTGGTGAACAGGCTGCCCGGGCCGATCAAGACGAGGTCGGCGTTCAGTATCTCCCGGACCGTCTGCTCGCAGGCGGCCGGCGCCTCGGGTTTCAGATACAGTCTCTTGATGCGCGGCTTGTTCAGTTCGCGCACGTGCACCTCGCCGGTGCGGTGCGTGCCGTCCTCCAGCTCCGCGCAGATGTGGCAGTCCTCCGTGGTGGGCGGCAGCACCCTTCCCCGGATGTTGAGCAGCTTGCTCAGCACTCCAATGCCCTCCATGAAGTTCCTTCGCAGGTTCGTCATGGCGGCGATCACCAGGTTCCCCAGGCTCATACCCTCGAACGATCCCTGGCTGAAGCGGTACTGGAACAGCTCGTTGAGCAGCCGTTCCCGCTCCCCCGTTTCGCTGAGCGCCACCAGGCAGTTCCGTGCGTCGCCGGGAGGGAGCACGCCCAGCTCCTCCCTCAGCCTGCCCGAGGAGCGACCGCTGTCGGTCACCGTCACGACCCCGGCGGGCTCGTCGCAGTACGATTTGCAGCCCTCCAGCACGATGGGCAGGCCCGTCCCCCCGCCGATCGCCACGATGCGCAGCACGCGGGGCGGCTTGCCCATGTTGATCAGGGACACCAGCGTGGGCACCTGGAAGATGCGCGCGATATGCACCTGCGGCCTCTCGCCCTCGTCCCGGGGCTCGAACTCGCTGAACCGGCCGTGCATCATCTGGACGGTCAGCATCCCCAGGTCATTGCCCACCCTTATCTCCTCCTGCGGCCGGTCGCCGACAATCATCGTCTCCTCCGGTCGCAGGTGATGCTTGTCCATCAGGTAGCGCATGCATTCGCTCATCAGCCCGCCGCGGTCCACGTCGTTGATCACCACCTCGTCAAACGCATCTTCAAGGCCCAGTCGCTCGATCTTGGATGACTGTCGGCGGTGAATGCCCGAGGTCAACAGGAAGCACAGGATGCCCTCTTCGCGCAGGTATGCCAGCGTGGGAAGCACGTCCGGAAAAGGCTCGATTGCCTCCACCTCGTCCCGATTGTAGGCCCGGAAGGCCCGGTCCACGGCCTCCTGGGAGAGGTCGTAGCGGCGTGCGATCTCGTCGAACACCAGGAAGTGTGGTCCGTACTGCTCCGCCAGTTGCGCCTGCAGCTCCAGCGCCTGATCCACGGTCATCGGCAGGCCCGCATCGACCAGCGCCTGTGCGGCTCGCTGCCGTGACGCCTCCAGGAGCGTACCGCTGCAGTCGTAAAGCGTATCATCCAGGTCGAAAACGACCGCCTTTATCGAACCGGCCATGCCCTGCGTCCTCCTGTAGAATTCCGGGCTGGTATTGTAGCAAAAGGTTCGTACCTACAGAAAGTGCCCCGGCATATGTGGAAATGTGCATGTCACTACACATATTGAAACAAGCACTTCTGACAGATTCGACCCGTCGCGTAATCGGGCCAGATTCGGGCTCTGGACCTCTGCAGGTCGCATCCACGGGGCGCCCGGCGTGAGTCGTGCGTGGACGGACACGGACGAACACGGGCATCGCGCGGACACCCGCCGTCTCGCCGCGCTGCGGCACACGCAACGCCCTCCGACAGTCTGAGCGGCACGAATCACTGCTGTTATGTGACCTAAACACTTTTGAAAACATCTCTTCTGCCAATTTCGGTTCGTTTCGTAATCGGGCCGATTTCGGGGTCTCCGTCCCCCGATCGCGCGCGGACCGACGCTCGTGCACCGGGCTGGACCGCGCTGGACCGCGTGGACGAACACGGGACACTGCCCGGCCACTCCGCGACAGCCGCCCGCCACGGGCCGCCATCCGGCCGACACCGCCCGCCAACACCTGGCGCTTGCGCCACATCCCCCGTCCCCGAACGCGGCTCCATGTCCTGTGGTCGATTCGTGTACATGGGCGCTGTAAGTTGCCAGTTGTCAGTTGACAGTT